>CAMBTM010000007.1 GCA_945870825.1 Rhizobium sp. Q54 | reverse complement strand
ATGCCAAGAGCGTGTTTAAGATGGAAACGCATATCCTGGATTGAATCAGCAAGAAGACGAGGGTTTGCATAAAACTCCTCCCTAAAAATACGATTACCTCTCTCAACGCCCCCATTATATGTGGGTTTGGCTGGAGGTAGAACAATAAGGGGAATATTCAAGTCTCGACACGCCTGATCAAAATCAGCCATAAATTCACAGCCTCCATCGACTTGAATGGATATGATTTTAAAAGGAGCTTTTTCAACAAATTCCATGAGAAATTTCTTTGCCGTAGTACTTTTAGCGTTGGAATAGATATTGGCATGGATAAACTTGGATTTTCTATCCCAGGCTTGGAAATGCTTAAAAGCGAGACCATTTTTTGACACAGTCATATGGTCGATCTGTACCCTTTCTCCAACCTTCATATCTTTATAATCCTTATAGGTCCAAGGCTTTGCGTGTGATTTAGCAAAATTCCTTTTTTTTCTTTGTCTTGAAGCTGAGATAGACTTTGTCACAAAACCTTTTTCTTTGAGTGCCTTGAGGATCCTGCCCACAGTACTTTCACTTAAATTGAGTCCATGGTCCCTTTTTAATATGATGGCAATCTTCGCTTTCCCATAGGTCGGATGGGTTCTGCGCAAGCTTAATACTTTTTGTTTTTCTGATTCTCCCCATAACGGTTTTCTAAGATTCTTAGGTCTTTTTGTGGGTGGGAAGATCCCTTTTTCCAACATTAAAAGGGTCTTTTTATGCCGGTAATACGTTGCTCTTGATATATGGAGCGTGGACTCGCAAAGCTTGTCTGAAACCCCTTCTTTCTTAAGATTTTCCCATTTCCTCACGGGCGTTTCTATTTTTTTGCGATGAATTTCTAATTTTTCTTGTGACGTGGCGTACTGATATAGTTTATAAACGTTCTTGTGCAATCCTTTGTGTTGCATGAAAGGTCTCCTTTGTGAGTTGTTATCACTAACCTCATTCTCGAGACCTTTTCTAGTTTTTACAACAAAATTTAAAGGGCTAGATTAAGCTCTCTACGGCACTACACATGGGTGCGCTTCGCTTAATCTATCACACTCTTCCTGTCTCATTTCTATCTAAACTTATACAGGGGGATAGCAAAGCATTAAGATGTCATCTATTGACATTTTTATCAAAAAAGAGCATCATCAAAAACATGAACTTACCCTAAAAGGAGACAAGTCCCATGGCCAGTAGTTTGCATGTCAGCCTGCCTGATGCGATGCGCCAATTCGTTGATCAGCGTACCAATGGTAAAAAACATTATACTACCCCGAGTGAATATGTTCGTGCATTGATTCGCGAAGATATGGAGAATGATGTGGAAGCAAGGCATATTTATAAGGAACTTCTAAAATCGACTGCGGATATCAAGGCTGGTCGGGTCCTTTCATCTGAAAAAGCAGAAAAGCACATGGATGGTTTTATGGAAAAACTACGGATGAAAGTTGGGGAATGACAAACAAATGGCGCATGACCAATACGGCGATTGTCCATTTGGAAGAGATCGTAGAAAGAACTGCCTTTAGATGGGGCTATGAACAAGCCTTCAAATACCATAACCTTCTGCGGATTGGCTTTCAGGAAATTGCTGATCGTTATAAGTCCTTCAAAAATCCTCATCGTGCTCAATTAGCAGAAGGTACAGATTTTGAGATTCATCTTGTTGAACATCACTATGTTGTATTCAAGATTTGCAATGACCAAAGCATTATCATTGCTGGTATTTTCCACGAAAAAATGGATATACCTATTCATTTGAGATCATTACAGAGAATGGATAAGAGAGAGATATCAAATATTGAAGATGAAATCTTTCACAAAGGCTCATAAAGAACACCGCCGGTTAGGGGATAGGGGGCCCCGGTCGTTTTTGGAAATGTAATGGGAAGGGTTAACAAAGATCGCTTTGCAAGGTACGCCCAAGCTTGGGCCTCCAAAAAATCACTGGACCATCCAAGGGCATCAATCGCTTGAACAGGGATAGGCTGGCATTTATTCGTCAAGGCTGTCATAAGCGCTTTGTTATGACGCCCACCCCCCGCCACGAAGATAGTTTTTGGTTTTTTGGGAAGATAATCCAACCCCTTAAGAATGGTTTCAACCGTGAACGCAACAAGGGTGGCAGCCCCATCTTCAAGGGAAAGATTTTGGGGAGAATAATTAAAATCAAGGCGATCCAGGGATTTAGGGGGAACAATAGAAAGATAGGGATGATCCACCCATTGTTCCAAGAGATCCATGTTTACAGTTCCACGTGACGCAATCGCCCCGTTCGCATCATAGCGCGCTCCTGTTTTTTCAAAGATCCAGTTATCAATCAAGGCATTGCCCGGACCTGCGTCAAAAGCGATAAGATCATTGTCATCAATCCATGCCATATTGGCGATCCCACCAATATTCAAAATCACCAGAGGTTTCTCTAGGGACGCGCATAAAGCTTGCTGAAAAACAGGGACAAGGGGGGCCCCTTCTCCACCATGCGCCATATCATTTTCTCGAAGATTGCCAACAACGTTAAGCCCTGTCAAATTGGCTAGCATCTCTCTATTGCCGATTTGCCAGGTGCGTCCCTTTGGATATTTTTTAGGGGACTGGTGTAAAACGGTATGGCCGTGAAACCCGACCACATCGATAACATTTTTTGAAAGGCCGCTTTTTTTTAAGAGGGCTTCGATGACTGCTGCATGACGGTACGTTAGCTCTTTTTCCAGGTTATCAATGATCTCAGTTTTTTCTGTGGATCCCAAAATAGATCGGAGATTTTCTTGAACCTGAGTATCGTAGGGGACAAAAAGCGTTTCCCCTAAGGTGATTTTTTCCCTGCCGTCCGTTTGAATCAGTGCGGCATCGATACCATCCATGGATGTCCCACTCATGAGACCTAGTGACCATTTTTCCACGTCAAACTCCTTTTATTCTTTGCAACCGTACAGATATGCTTTATAAAAAGCAAGCAATCGCACACAATTAAGAGACGCATGATGGACTATAAAGAGACGGTTTTTCTTCCCAAGACAGATTTTTCTATGAAGGCAAACTTGTCGCAAAAAGAACCGGAAATCCTAGAATTCTGGGATAAAATTCAACTCAATCAACAGGTTTTTGAAAATCCAAAAAACAGACCATCCTTTATTATTCACGATGGCCCCCCTTATGCCAACGGTGAAACCCATATGGGTCATGCTTTTAACCGATGCCTCAAAGACATGCTCATGAAGTATCAGCGTCTTTCAGGAAAATATGTTCCCTTTGTGCCGGGGTGGGACTGTCATGGGTTGCCTATTGAATGGAAAATCGAAGAACAGTACCGTGCCAAAAATAAAAATAAAGACGATGTGCCTGTCTTGGAATTTCGCCAAGAATGTCGCGACTATGCTGCCCATTGGGTGGGTGTTCAAATCAAAAGCCTTAAACGTCTTGGGGTTCTTGGAAATTGGGATCAGCCTTATTTAACCATGAGTCATGAAGCAGAAGCGACCATTGCAAAAGAGATTCATAAATTTCTAATATCAGGGGACCTTTACCGGGGACTACGGCCAGTGCAATGGTCTGTGGTTGAAAAGACGGCCTTGGCTGAGGCTGAGGTTGAATATAAAGACAAAGTTTCACCGTCTATTTTTGTAAAATTTCCCATCGTTGAACCATCTAGGTCTTCTTTGAAAGGTGCCAGCATTGTCATCTGGACAACGACACCTTGGACCATTCCAGCAAACCGTGCTGTAGCGTATCATAAAGATATTTCTTATGTGGTATTGGATATTGCCGGGGATCGATTGGTTGTTGGCGAAGACCTTTTGCCAGAATTCCTGAAACGGACAGGAATGAGTGAACATAAAATTATCGATACATTGCTTGGCACTTCTTTAGAAGGCCTTCGATGTCATCATCCCTTATCCGGTAAAGGATACGATTTTACGGTACCACTATTGCCAGGAGACCACGTCACGACAGACCAAGGAACCGGGTTTGTCCACACAGCCCCCAGTCATGGTGTAGAAGACTTTGAACTTGGAAAACTTCATAACCTTGAAGTGCCCAATATGATTGCAGAAGATGGACATTATTATGACCACGTGCCTTTGTTTAAGGGCATCCATGTCTTTAAGGCGAATGACGCTGTGATCAACGCCTTGATAGAGATTGGGGCCTTAGTTTCAAAAAGTGAATTGACCCACAGTTATCCCCACTCTTGGCGATCGAAAGCCCCCCTTATCTTTCGGGCAACCGCCCAGTGGTTTGTATCCATGGAAAAAAATGGGTTGCGGAAAAAAGCCTTGGCAGCCATTGAAGATGTCAAATGGTTTCCCCCTCAAAGCAAAAATCGTTTGAAAGCTATGGTAGAAAATCGCCCTGACTGGTGTTTATCACGCCAACGCCCGTGGGGGGTGCCCATGCCGCTTTTCATTTCTAAAAAAACAGGAGAACCCTTAAAGGACCCTGAAGTCAATCAACGGATTTTTGAGATTTTTTCCAAAGAAGGATCTGATGCTTGGTTCGCACGTCCCATGTCTGATTTCTTGGGATCAACTTACAATACGGATGATTTTGAGCAAGTCAAAGATGTGGTGGATGTGTGGTTTGAAAGTGGGACAACCCACGCGTTTGTGCTTGAAAAAAACCCTCATCTTTCTTGGCCTGCAGACCTTTATCTTGAAGGATCTGATCAACACCGAGGATGGTTCCAATCATCGTTACTTGAGTCCTGTGCAACACGCGGTAGGGCTCCTTATAAAGCTGTCTTAACCCATGGGTTTATTGTGGATGGAGAGGGCAAAAAAATGTCCAAATCCACTGGCAATGCTTTAACGTTGGATGAGATCATTAAAGATTACGGCGCTGATATCTTGAAACTTTGGGTGATTGGGTCAGATTACTGCGATGATCTGCGATTAAGCCGGGATCACTTTAAACGATACCAAGATCTTTATAGACGGTTACGCAATACCTTAAGGTACCTTTTGGGCAATCTTCAAGACGGTCCTGTTACCCCTGTTCCTTATGAAGATCTGCCAGAACTAGAACGCTGGGTATTACATCGTTTGTCCGCCCTAGATGGCGTGATCCGCGAAAAGATTGCCTCTTATGATCTGCATGGATTGTTTAAGGAACTCTACCATTTTTGCAGTGTGGATCTTTCTTCCTTTTATTTTGATATGAGAAAAGATGTTCTTTACTGTGACGCACGTGATAGTCTTAAGTATCGGTCCACCCAGGTCGTCTTAGATCACGTTTTCAGGTATGTCACCATTTGGTTGTCACCTGTTTTGTCTTTTACGGTAGAAGAAGCTTGGCAATATCGATTCAAGGGAAGCGTGCATTTGGAAGACCTGCCCGTTCCTCCAAGCGCTTGGTACAATGAACCGCTTCATACAAAATGGGACACGATCCGAAATGTGCGCCGGGTTGTAACAGGGGCATTGGAACATGAACGCGCAAAGGGTCTGATTGGGTCCAGCCTTGAAGGATCTCCCCACGTGTACGTGGGAGATCCAGATATTTATGCCTTTTTAAATGGTATGGATTTGGCAGAGATCTTCATTACATCGTCTGCATCTTTTTCAAATCTTAAGGGGTCCGAAAACGCTTTTTCTCTAGAAGATGTGCCGGGAGTTTTTGTAGTGGTTGAAAAGGCAACAGGAATAAAGTGTGAGCGATGCTGGCAGATATTGCCTGATGTTGGCAAACATAACAGCCATCCTTCTCTTTGTGGTCGGTGTGCCCATGCGGTGGAGGAAGTGCTTTGAAACGTTGGATTTTTATCGTATCAGCTGCTGTTATTGTTCTTGATCAACTGACGAAATTTTTGATTCTAGACAACCTACGCCTCTTGCCCATCAAGGTTCTTCCTTTTTTTAATGTGGTCTTAGCCTGGAATCGAGGCATTAGCTTTGGTCTTTTTAATTATCATAACGCCTGGGTTTTTTGGATTCTAACCACTATTGCCGTCATTATTGTAGCAGGGATTTTTCTTTATGCTTTGTCTCAAAAAAGCCAAAAGAAGACCATTTATCTTGCCATGATCATGGGTGGTGCTTTTGGAAATATCATGGATCGACTCTTCCATGGCGCTGTGGTTGACTTCTTGGATTTTCACCTCTACAACTATCACTGGCCTGCCTTTAATGTGGCAGATAGTAGTATTGTTGTGGGTGTTTTTTTACTAATGTTGGATAATTATCGTGATGAAAAAAACCACCCTGTTTCTTAGGATATCATCCTTTCTTATTATGGCATTTCTTTCTCAATGTTCAGGGGTTAAAGAAAGCTTAGGCCTGACCAGAGATGTACCTGATGAATTTGAAGTAACCTCTTATGAAACACTAAAGGTTCCACAAGATGCCAAAATTTACGCCCCTGGCGGCAAAAAACAGACATTAAAACCTGTCTCATTAGGTCAAATTATTCTTGGAAAACCCTCCACGAATGCCTTAATGCCCAGCATTGGAGAGAAAGAACTTTTAGATCTTTTGGGAGCACAACCTTATAAAGACATCCGATTGCTTGTGGATCAAGAGGTCGATACCCCCCTATCAACAACGCAAGAGCTTCAACAAAAAGCAAAAAGCATCATCATGTTCTGGAAAAAAGATAAGAAAAAAGCCGGCAAAGTTATTCATGCTGTCGATGAAAAGAAACGTCTCGAGAAGAATGACTTATCAGCATAATATTCATGGGTGTTTTTCATCATCATCAGGGGCAACAGGCCTTGACCTTGATGTTTTAAATGACTATCGCCCCTTTCTGCAAAATGCGCAGTTAAAATTTCAAGAGATTTACGAACAAGGGTCCCTTCCCCATTTTAAGCTTCCCTTTTTAAGAAAAGATTTAGTGGAGGCAGCACCGCTGGTGACGAAGTTTAAAGATGAATTTTCCGATGTAATTATTCTAGGAACTGGGGGATCAAGTCTTGGGGGCCAAACGATTGCAAGCCTTGCCAGTCAAAAACTCCCACGCCTTCACTTTATGGATAATATCGATCCTCATACGTTTGATCGTCTTTTAACCTCCATCAATCCCGCCAAAACGGGGGTTGTTGTTATTTCAAAGTCCGGATCCACCGCAGAAACCATGTTGCAGTGTCTATCGTGCCTTGAACATTGGCGGGTTCATCTTTCTGAGCATTCTTGGGCCCATCATTTTCTGGTCATTACAGAAAAAAAGAGTTCCCCTCTTTTTCGTTTGAAAGAACGGTTCAATCTTTCTTTTTTGGAACATGATCCAGACCTTGGAGGACGGTTTTCTATCTTTTCTCTCGTTGGACTTTTCCCCCCTATGTTGCTTGGCATTGACCCCATCGAATTTCGAGAAGGGGCCGCTTCTCTCATTACTGAACTTGCCCAATCTCAAGATGCTTTGGACTTTAAACCAGCTGTAGGCGCTGCACTCAATCACGCTTTTTCTAAAGAAAAGAAAATGAATATGGCCGTGCTCATGCCCTATGTTGACCGTTTGCAATTTTTCTCCAAGTGGTACCGTCAATTATGGGCCGAAAGTCTGGGAAAGGATGGCAAGGGCACAACGCCTGTGGATGCCTTGGGGGCTGTCGATCAACATAGCCAACTTCAACTTTATTTGGATGGGCCCCGAGATAAATTCTTTACAGTCCTTACAACGGATTATGGGAAAAAAGGTCCCCGGCCCTTGTCTAAAGATTTTATTCAAGACGTAGATTTAGACTATCTCGATGGCAAGCGTTTGGGTGATCTTATGATGGCTGAACAAAATGCCACAATTGAAACATTATTGAAAAATGGATGTCCCACACGCATCATTCATATACCAGAAATTACCCCCTATTCTTTGGGTGCGTTAACGATGCATTTTGTCTTTGAAACATTGTTTGCCTCCCAACTATTATGGGTCAACCCCTTCGATCAGCCTGCCGTAGAAGAAGGAAAAATTCTTGCAAAGAAGTATTTGAAGGACTCACTATGACCCATAAAATCCGCCGCCTTCCCTCAAATTTGATCAATCAAATTGCAGCAGGTGAGGTGGTTGAACGTCCAGCATCTGTTGTAAAAGAACTGGTTGAAAATGCCATTGATGCAGGGGCCACCCAGATTGACGTCATGGTGCGAGATGGTGGAAAAAGTTTCATCTGCGTGAAAGATAATGGATATGGGATGTCCCCCGATGACATGGCGCTTGCCATTGAACGTCACGCCACCTCCAAACTGATGGATGACGACCTTTTTAATATTCACACGTTGGGATTTCGGGGTGAAGCCTTGCCTTCTATCGGGGCGATTAGTCGTTTATCGATCCTAAGCGGATTGAAGGGATGTAAGGATTCTTGGAGTTTAAGTGTTGAGGGTGGCATCGTTGGGGCTATTGAACCTGCAGCTTATAGACAAGGAACCCAAGTCGAGATTCGCGATTTGTTTTACGCCATTCCGGCGCGTCTTAAATTCCTTAAAATGCCCGCAACTGAAGTCCAATACGTCACAGATGTTTTGCATCGTTTAGCCATGGCTTATCCTCAAATTGGATTTTCGTTGAAAACTGAAAATCGCATAGTCTTTCAAGTGGCTCCTTCTGATGCGAGTGAAGAAGGCCAGCTCAGTCGTTTAGGAGAAATTCTTGGGGAGGATTTTGCGAGCAATGCTTTAGCAATCCACGCTGAAAAAGGAGGCATCACGATTTGTGGATTTACAGGTCTTCCTACATTAAACCGCGCCAATGCCCAGCTTCAATTTCTGTTTGTAAATGGACGCCCCATCAAAGACAAGGTCCTTGCAGGGGCTGTGCGGGCTGCCTACCAAGATTACCTCGCCCGGGATCGTCATCCGTTGCTGTGTTTATTTCTTACAATGCCAACGTCCTTTGTTGACATGAACGTGCATCCTGCAAAAACAGAAGTGCGGTTTCAAGACAGTGCATTGGTCCGAGGCCTTTTGATCCATGCGTTGCATCAGGCGTTGTCATCCATGGGACATCGATCCTCGTCAACCCTTGCAACAGAAACACTGCAATCCTTTAAACCAGAAAGTTTCCCGTCCCTTTCACGGTCATTATTGGATCTAGAAAAAAGTACGCAGCATTTTTCAAGACCTTCCCCAAAATCCTATTCCCAGACGTTACCAACATTATCGCTCCGTCCTTCTGTAAAGTTTGAAGAAACCATCCAGGCAGATATCCCAGTTGCGTACCCCCTTGGGGCTGCTTGTGCCCAAGTTCATGGGACGTTTATTATCGCCCAAACGGACAATGGTTTGGTGGTGGTTGATCAGCATGCCGCCCACGAACGGCTTGTCTATGAAAAAATGAAAGAAGACCTAAAAACAGGTGTCAAGCGCCAGGGCTTGTTGATCCCCGAAGTAGTGAATGTAAATGAAAAGGACCGGGACGCCCTTTTAATGCGGGCCCCTGAATTTGAACAGTTTGGATTGGTCATCGAGTCGTTTGGGGATAAAGCCATTCTCGTGCGCGAAGTCCCAGCACTCTTGAAAAATATCGACATACAGAAATTAATCAATGATCTGGCCCAGGAAGTTGAAGAATGGGGAACAGCCCTTTCACTCAAAGAAAAAGTGGAGGAGGTTTGTTCCACCATGGCCTGCCACGGCAGCATTCGTTCTGGTCGGACGTTAACCATTGCGGAGATGAATGACCTGTTACGCCAAATGGAGCAAGTCAACAGCTCAGGCCAATGTAACCACGGCCGCCCCACTTATGTGGAACTAAAGTTGCAGGATCTAGAGCGGTTGTTTGGAAGACGTTGATAGAAAGAGGTTGAATTTTATAATGACGGCCTTATAAGGTGGGGGTGTTTCACGTGAAACTTATGGAGAAAATAAAATGAAAAAAATGACCATTTTTATTGTATGTGCCATGGTTGTCCTTGTATCAAGAGCTGCATTTTCTAGTACGGATTTGGACTGGATTAGGTCCTTTACAGCACCTGTGGCAAGCAGTCCTGTTTGTATTAATCTTTCTGGAGAAAGGTTATTTGACAAAGATGTTATTAGGTCTCGCATTGAAGAAGAGTTTGGGAAATTAGGTCGTGAAGCAATATACAAATCAAGCAGTATTATAATTAATTTAAGGGCAAATTACATTCAGGATGATGGTGTAGGTGTCCTTGTAGCATTCTTAACGTCACCGGGTCTTTTTAGTGTTATCAAAGATAAGCTAACAGAAATTGATATCAGTAATAATCGCTTTACAAAGGCAGGACTCGGAAGCCTGAAGGATCTTTTGGGGGCATATCCGTCTTTAAAAATAAATGCTGCGATCAATTCTTTTGATTACGCTGATTTTGTAGAAGCATTTAAAGACCCGACATCTGTTTCTGCTCGTTCTCGCCTTCGTATTACCCCTTACTAAAAGGTAAAAAATGTCTCGTAATCTTATGTTCAAAATAGTTTCTTTTATTTTTCTATCTATTTTTTGTTCTGTTTCTTTTGGCATGGAGGCTGCTTCCTCCGATTTAATAGAGGAAGGCTGGAGATATGGTGCGAGTCTAAAGGTACAAGTACCTGGAGTTGATGAACCTTTTGATATTGAACATATTCACCGTCCCATGGCCTACATGGTGGATGAGGCTCAACAGACAATAAAAGATACTAAAAATAAAGATATTAAAAATAAAAAAAGTGCAGGTGGTGCAGTAATGCCACCGGAATCTGAGGGTCAAGAACTTAAAAGATTCTATTGTTGTTTTCGTTTTACACCGGTTATCAATAGGGGATGTATTCAGTTAGGAAAAACGATTGCCATTACTAGTGACATGGCAGATGAGAAATTACAAATTATGGGAACAGGGTATGAATATGTATTTGTTTCTGGGTACGGGGATCTGGATACAGGATCTAAAACATCAGCTTTTGTCTCTGCTTATAGTGCTAATCATATGCGTATTCCTGATTCTGTTAAGAAGGATATTTTTTTTGTAGGATACCCTGTAACCAGAAGTAATTTGCCGTATAGTTTTCTAGTACGTAATTATATAGATCCGGCAATATTGATGGGCAATGTAGGATTTAGGTATGGTGAAACTAGACCACAAGGGCCAATAGAAGCGATTCATACACCTACTTTAGGTGAAATAAGCAAAAGAAATGAAGATATTGATAAAGCGTTGGAAAAAGCGAGGGGGTTGGTTTCATCAACAGAAATAACAACCTTACTGAACCCTCTTAAAGAATTAGAACTTAAAAGACGAGGTCTTGGGAATTCTGATGCAACGAATTCTTATACATGTGCAGAACAAGTAGGGCTAGATTTTATCGCAGATAGCCGAATTTTTGAAGCGCTTCAATCAAGGCTTCGAATAGGGGAGGATGAGGTAGTGGGCCTTCTTATTCATTGTCATACAACAGCCTGTCCTTGTGGGACATGTGCTACATCTCTTGCCCGTGAATGTGAAGAGGGTGGTATATTCAACCTATTATCCAATACAAAGCGCATCCGACTCATCAATACAACTTCCAATATTTATGATAGACCTGCCAAACAGATAAAAGTTAAAGATACAACAAGTTTCAAACATGTGATCGACACTCCTCTAGAAGGTTTTCATAGTCCAATTTCATTTGACTTGAGTGCACCATCTCCTCTTCCTTTTACAACAGTTCTCTACAAACCATTAACACCAGGGGGTACAGATTATTCTCCTGAGGGTAATCATATAAAAACGCACCAGGATAAAGCAGCTGCAGAAAGAGCAGCCGGTGGAGCTCCTGAGTAAAATTTTCAGGTGCTTAACATTGTACTAAAAACCCCACCGTCGTCCCGCCGTACGTCCTTGTTTCTTTGATCTCAAATCCAGAAACCTCTGGAAGGATTGTCTTTTTTTCGGCCTCTATTACGACGATGCCTAAAGGGCTGAGCCAGTTGTTCTTCATGATTTTTTCTAGAAGATCTCCAAAAGATACGGTTCCATAGGGAGGGTCCATAAAGATCACGTCAAAGGGGGTGGCGGATTTTTGGTTTAGGGTAGACAGGACGTCTTCCTGGATCAAAGATGTTTGGGTTGAAAAAGCCGCCAAATTTTCCTTTAATATTTTCACCATGGGTTTATGATTTTCCACAAAGGTTACATGTGACGCCCCCCTTGAAAGAGACTCTATTCCCAAGGCCCCGGTCCCTGAAAAAAGGTCCAGAACCCGTTTGTTGGTAAAAGAAAATCGATGGGATAGAATATTAAAGATATTTTCCCGGACACGGTCACTGGTAGGGCGTGTTTGATCATCTTGGGGAGAAAGCAGTTTTTTACCCCGATAAGTGCCTCCAATAATCCGCATCTCTACATCTTCTCTGGGATACTGATGCTTAGAAGGTCTGTAAGCGTTTGAAGGGTTCCCAATGTTTTTTCAGCGATCGACAATCTGGATGATTGAATGGCTTTGTCCGGTTCATTCAAGATATGGGCACTTTGGTAAAAACGGCTGAACTTTTGGGCCAACTCAAAGGCATAGTCACACAAAATATTGGGCGAAAGCTTATCATAGGCCCGCAAAATATAATCCTCAAAACGGGTTAAAGCTAAAACCAGATCGCGCTCTTCATCCAACAAGACGTCTTGGATTGGTCCTTTTTCAATGCCTGCTTCGATGGCTTTTTTAATCACAGACTGGATGCGAACGGCAGCATACAAAATATAAGGCCCCGTCTTTCCCTCAAAACGCATGAACTTTTGTAAATCAAACTGATAATTTTGGATAGGATCGTGTTGAAGGTCTGCAAACTTTAAGGCCGCAATACCAATTTTTTCCGCAATACCACGCAGTTCTTGTGGACTGAGATCCTTTCCAAGGCCTGCCTCTTCAATGCGCGTTTGGGCCTCATCAATCAACATATCAATCAAATCGCCAAGGCGCATTACGCCCCCAGCCCTTGTTTTAAAAGGCTTCCCGTCAGATCCATTCATGGTCCCAAAACCAATAAAGTCATAGTGAGCCTGAAGACCAAATTTCCGAGCTGCCCGAAAGACTTGTTCAAAATGCAATCCTTGGCGACCATCCACCACATAAATAATCCGCTCTGCCCCAAAGGCCTTGACACGTTCTTCAATGGTTGCAAGATCGGTCGTTGCATAAAGAAACCCACCATCTTGTTTTCGAAGGAGCAAGGGGGGAACCGGCGCTTTGTCATGATCTTCCGCCACCTCTAGAATCAAGGCCCCTTGGTCTTCTTTTGCAATGCCTTGTGCAACCAACACCTCAAGCATGGGGGGAATTTTTTCTTGATACCGGCTTTCCCCAAACCATTGGTCAAAATCCACATCCAGTTTTTGAAGGTGTTCCTTCATATCATCCACAGACACATCCACAAAATGTTGCCAGAGCGCTCGGTATCCACGACGGCCTTGTTGCAATTCAACGGTTGCCGTTTTGGCAGCCTCTAGAATCTCTGGATCTTCTTTGCATTTTGCAGAAATGATCGGATACATCTCTTGAAGATTATCCAAGGTGACGGGAGATTGCTTTGGGTATTCCCCTTGAAAATGGGGATCAAAATAGGGCAGATCTGGATACCGAAGGCTTATCTCATAGATCATCATCCCCATTTGGGTGCCCCAATCTCCCATATGGATATCCCCAATAACCTCATTACCGACAAAACGACAAAGGCGTTTCAGACTTTCCCCAATGATGGTGGCTCGAAGATGGCCCACATGCATAGGCTTTGCAACATTAGGACCACAATAATCGATAATGATTTTCCGCTTTTGTGTGTCAAAAGATAAAGGCACCACATCATTCAGATATTGGCACAAAGATCCATTAGGAAGCTTGATATTGATGAATCCTGGTCCTGCAAGAGTAATGGTCAATTCAGGACATTGATCCTTTAAATCTGTCATCACGGCTTCTGCAACCTGAATGGGATTTTTCTTGAGGGCTTTTCCAGCACCCAGCGCCCCGTTGCACTGATAATCACAAAGATCCGGCCGGTCAGATATTTTAAGTGCCCCAAAACTTGAATCAAGGTGGTGCATTTGGAAGATATTTTGAAGAATGTGTTCTATGTGTTTTTGAGGGGTACTCATTTTTTCCTCTTATCAAAAGAAAAAAGCCCTACTGGGTGAGTAAGGCTTCTTGCTAAAAACTAGTCAAAATATTATCTGGAATAGTATTCAACCACAAGATGGGGTTCCATCTTCACAGGGTAAGGAACATCCTCAAATCCTGGGGCACGAAGGAATTTTCCTTTCATGCTTTTGTAATCAACTTCCATATAATCAGGAACGTCTCTTTCCCCAGACTGGGTGGCTTCGAAAACCATATTAATCTGACGAGACCGCTCTCTTACCTCAATCACATCACCTTCTTGTACTTGGTAGGAAGGTATATTCACACGGGTTCCGTTCACAAGAACGTGGCCATGGTTTACGAATTGACGTGCAGCAAAGACAGTGGGCACAAACCGCATCCGGTAAATAACCGTATCCAAACGACGCTCAAGAAGACCAATCAACGTTTCGCTGGTATCACCGCGTTGACGGACAGCTTCTTTAAAGAGATTACGGAATTGTCTTTCGCCGATGTTACCGTAGTAACCCTTAAGCTTTTGCTTAGCGTTCAGCTGCAATCCATAATCCGTTGGTTTCTTACGCCGTGTCGGGCCATGTTGTCCTGGCACATAGGCACGGGCATTCACAGGGCTTTTAGGACGTCCCCAAAGGTTTTCACCAAGGCGCCGGTTAATCTTGTATTTGGAACTTAGTCTTTTACTCATATGTATAAAACTCTAAAAAATGTTATCTTCTCGCTGCTACTCGTTGTTTAAACGAATTCAGCCCTTATTGTCAAATCCTTTATATGGGGAGCCTGGTTTAAAAGTCAAGGCTGAAATTATACCACGAAGAGTTCTGACATCTTGTTCCGACATAGGGATATGTTGGAATATATTGCGAAGGTTCCTCACCATTTTGGCCCTTTTTTCAAGGGGTAGAAGAAAATCTGTTTTATCTAACTCCCTCTCTAAATGCTCAAAAAAGAGGATAATATTTTCTTTTAAGGCCGGATCTTTTTTAAGGATTCTTTCTTTAAGGCTCTGTGAATCCTCCAGCCACGCTTGATGATACTCGTAGGCACAAATAAGGGCTGCTTGGGCAAGATTCAGTGAAGAGTAATCCGGATTCATGGGGATTTCGATAACAACATTAGCCATCGCGATATCATCATTATGAAGTCCAGACCGTTCACGCCCAAAAAGAATCCCTGTTTTAAGCGTCGGATTCTGGACCATATAGTCCGCCGCTTCCTTAGGAGTATTGATGATTTTCTCCATACAACGGGGCCTGGCGGTTGTTGCAAAAACCCAATGAAGGTCGGCGATCGCTTCTTGGGTCGTTGCAAAAACTTTTGTTTCGTTCAAGCGATCACTCGCCCCTGCCGCAGCTTTTAGTGTGTGTTCATTCAACCAATGATCTCGAGGCCTCACAAGACGTAGATCCGTCAAACTGCAATTCCACATAGCCCGCGCCACCATGCCAATATTTTCACCCAGTTGCGGATCGATTAGAATAATAGCTGGTTTCATGGGGTGTCCTCAGTGGTGGCTGCGCGCTGGAGGCGGTCATTAATTGCAACACCCAATTCCTTATTGGGAATAGGGGCGACCGCAATGCCCGAAAATCGCACTGGATTATCGAGGGTATGGAGCATGTGGAATAAATTACGTCCCGCTTCTTCAGGGTTACCCTCTGGACTTAAATTTAAGGTTTCTTGGGGACATGCTGACCCAAAGTTTAAAAACGCTTCTCCGGGGTGCGGGACAGTCACGTTTAAACGCAGTGGCAGATGGGGTGCATAATGCCGTTTCATCTGACCAGGGGCTTTGAGAGGGCCTTCTGGAGCCTTTAGCAGCTGCAATGCCTCTTGAGAAATGGCACCATGGCGCAAAATCCTGGGAATCGGGGACGAAAAATCCACAATGGTTGACTCTAATCCATATTCACAAGGGAATGTATCGTCAAGGATGAGTGATACTTTAGAACCCAAAGATTTTGCCACATCCTCTGCTGTCGTACAGCTTAAGGTGTTGGACGCATTGGCACTGGGCGCCGCAATGGGTTTCCCATATTGCTCAAGAAGTTTTCTAAAGAGCGGATGCTTCGGCACTCTGATCCCAATTGTTTGCAACCCTGCGGCCACAGAAGGGGCAACGGTGGTCTGTGGCAAAAGAGGCACCACAATGGTTAAAGGACCTGGCCAATACTGATCCAACAAAGGATAAGCCTGAGGGGGGATAGAACCAATTTTCTCAGCCCATTGCCTATTTAAAACATGAACGATCAGGGGATTAAAAGAAGGACGACCTTTGGCCTTAAATATTTTCTGTACAGCCAGCTCATTGGTAGCGTCAGCGCCTAGCCCATAGACTGTTTCTGTCGGGATAGCGACAACATCACCTTGTGCAAGCAGCGCAACCGCTTGGATAATTTGAGGATCTAAGGACATGACTTAACCAAAGCTTGATAATAGTGACACACATACACCCTCAGTGCACTCGACAGATTTCCTGTCCGAGCCTCGTCAATTTCCTCAATAAGATTTTTGAGCGGGATATCCCGTTTTTCTGCAATATCTTTAAGGGTGTGCCAAAAAATATCTTCAATAGTAATCGAGGTAGAATGACCCCATAATTTAACGGAATGCTTTTTCAACATGGATTTATTCTTTAGGCTCAAGCATATCTTCAGGTCTGACCCAACGATCAAATTCTGTATCTGTCATGTACCCCAGCTGCATGGATGCTTCTTTCAAGGAGATATTATTTTCGTAGGCCATTTTTGACACTTTGGAGGCCTTGTCATAACCAATCTTTCCGTTCAAAGCCGTTGCAAGCATGAGGGAATTATCCACATGACTTTGAATTTTTTCATAGTTAAGAGTGATATCTTTGAGGCACTTATCTGTAAAACTTAAAATACCTTGAGAGAGCAGAGTAATGGACTGAAGCACATTATGGATAATCATGGGCTTAAAAACATTGAGTTGAAAATGGCCTTGGCTCCCTCCAATGGTAACTGCCATGTGATTACCCATAACGTGGGCTGCAATCATCGTTAAGGATTCGGCTTGGGTGGGGTTCACCTTGCCTGGCATGATGGAAGATCCGGGCTCATTTTCAGGAAGATGCAATTCACCAATGCCGCACCGGGGCCCAGAGGCTAGCAAGCGAATATCGTTGGCGATTTTCATAAGCGATACAGCCAAAACATTAAGGGCCCCTGAAACTTCGACCATGGTATCGTTGGTGGCTAATGCTTCAAATTTATTGTCTGCACTGGTGAAGGGATATCCTGTAAACGCCGAAAGTTCTTTGACAAATTCTTCAGCAAAACGGGGATGAGCATTAAGGCCTGTCCCAACAGCTGTACCCCCCTGAGCGACCATAAAAAGATGGGGGAACGTATATTGAATGCGCTTAATCCCCATAGAGATCTGAGTCACATAGGCTGAAAATTCCTGCCCAACGGTTAAGGGGGTTGCATCTTGTAAATGGGTCCGACCAATTTTAATGATCCCATTAAACTGACGCACAAGGCCTGACAAAACCATTTTCATATGGGTAAGGGCCGGCAACAGATGTTGGTGAATCTCTTGGACCACCGCAATATGCATAGCTGTCGGGAAAGAATCATTGGTAGATTGCCCCTGATTGACGTGATCATTTGGGTGAATAGATCCTACCCCACCCAGCAATTCTTCGGCCCGCCTTGCAATCACTTCATTAAAGTTCATATTGGTTTGGGTGCCTGATCCCGTTTGCCAAACAACCAAAGGAAACTGATCTAGATGCTGTCCCTCGATGATTTCTTCACTTGCTGCCACAATCGCCGCTGCAATATTTTCATCAAGACGACCAAGGGTTTTATTAGCAAGGGCTGCGGCACGTTTTTGAATGGCAAAAGCGCGAATGAAGGCCGGTGAAAAGGTTTCATGCCCTATTTTGAAATTCTCTAAAGATCGCTGGGTTTGGGCCCCCCAATATTTATCATCAGCCACATTGATGACCCCAAAAGCATCTTTTTCTTGACGAAATTTTGTCACGACTTAAATCTCCATTTTTGAGTCAAATAATTGATCCAGCATCGGCTTTTCTTTAAAAAACCAACTTGCTAAAGAAAATTCTCCTTTATACCCAACCGTTAGAACAAGGCGTTTTTTGTCGATACACGCCACAAGGGACTCACATTCTAGGGCCTTAAAATTTTCTTTAATGAACGTTGTAATCGCTTCGCCACCAATAAACCGCGACCACTTATAGAACCCGATAGCATCCTGGTGCAAAATCAGCGTTGGATCATCATTGTAGAGTCGATCTTTCAAATAACTATCGATGAAATTTTGAGGTGCAATAAATTTCACAATATCCGGGCCCTCAAGAACCAAAATAGAAAGAAATACCACGCCCTGTGGCTGCATTTTCTTTAATAAAAGATCTTCATAGCTCATCCTAAACAACGCCATTCAACGGACTTAAGATCCCTTTTACTGGTTTTTTCATGTAATCCGGCAATGGTACATCAAACAACGAAAGAAGCGTTGGCGCCACTTCAATAGATTCAATGGTGACCCGCTCATTTGAAGCAACAATTCCTTTTTTATAGAAAATCGCAATACCTTCGGGTTGATGGTATCCTGTCCCAAGATCTCGTGGCTCAATGGAAATACCCAAATCTTCAAAGGATAATTTTTCCCCCTTTTGATTGCGATAGAACCCACCAGATTTCACAAGCTTTACGGTTGTTTGTAAATTGATATTAAGGGTTAACCCGGATTCTTTAAACCCAAATACAGGTGTCCCATTGCCATCTGTCAGATTCAAAACACCATTTTGAAAGACTTTTAAGTCCTTTTTATCTTCAAATTCAAACGAGAAGTCAGGACTCATGGCAAGGTTGTTTTTCACTATCCCTGTGTACTCAATGGCCTCATAGAATTTGTCCATATTGGTAATATGAAGTTGGCCCAGGTACTCCCCACGATCGATTGCTTCTTGTCCCATGCTGGCTGCAATTAAAATCGCGTACCCTTCTTGGTCCGCAAAGGATTTCAATTTTTTCAATTGTTCATCAGCCATTTCCATAGCCCGCAGAATCGTATTATGCCTGAAATAATCATCATTTCCTTTTAAGGTATAATGAAAGTCTTCCGGATAAAGGTATTTCCAATAGCGGTGCATCATGCCGGCCACATGGTTTGTAAAAAAACTGACGTAGGGAGGCTTTGTACTTTGAAGCAGATGGAAAAAAAGATCAAATGCCACGGGAGATTGGTAAATGGATCGGATGTTTCTAAAGTTTTTGTTGAGAAGCTCTCGGATCAATTGACGCACAAGGACAAAAAAAGTTCTGCGCGTCAGTCCATTCTTAAACATCTCAATGATGTCTTTAATAGATTGAAAACTTAAAGAAACCCCTTTTGCCACAACACCCCCATCCCGTCTCGTTTGGGCAAGATTAAATCGTTGGAAAGCTTCCAAGGCGGCAGGCAACGTCTGCGGATCTTTTGCAAACGTATCAGGAACATAAAAATCATAACGTCCCCTTCCTGGCACGGGCCAAGACTGGAGACTGCCAAAAACACCCACCGGGATATTATTTTCCGCAAGCAATTCCCAAATGGGTTTATAGGATGTATGAATTTCTTGATTCAAAAAAGTAATCTGGTGGGTGTCATTATAAACACCACGGTGAAAAGTTGGCCACGTCGTCCAGGGATGCAGTTCCCCTGAATCTTTGGTATGGGTTGTGTATTGAAGAGACTCTTTGAGAATTTCCGCAAAGGCAGACTTAGGAAATTGCGACACGAATGTGTCCACCACCCGCCAAGGAACCTCGTTCAACTCATAGACAATAATTTTCGACATAACGATCTAACCTTTTTTATTTGGATAAAGTTAGCACGAGGTTTAATTGCAAACAACACGCCTTCATCAAATTCATCATCAGATAACTAATGGTCATGGGACCAACGCCTCCAGGGACTGGGCTGATGGCACTAGCAACATTTTTCACGGATTCAAAATCCACATCGCCAACGGTTCTTTCCTCAGTATCTTTGGATATTCCCACATCAATAACGCAGGCACCGTCCTTAACGAAATCTTTTGTGATAAACTTGGGTTTACCCACTGCCACCACCAAAACATCCCCAAGACGCGTGATCTCTTTTAGATTTTTGGTGTGACTATGGGCTTGGATGACTGTCACGTTCTCATGGGTTAAAAGGGTCGCTATGGGTCTGCCGACCAGATTGGATCTACCGACAACAACAGCCACAAGCCCAGAGAGATTTTGTTTCCAACAATGAATAAGGTGCAAACATCCTTGAGGGGTACAAGGGTAAAGCCCCGCTTGCTGTTGCATCAATTTTCCAGCATTCAAAGGATGAAGCCCATCCACATCTTTGATCGGGTCAACAGCTTGAATAAGTTGATGGGAATCTAAAGTCTGAGGCACTGGGAGTTGCAACAAAATCCCATGGATGGCAGGGTCTTGGTTCAGCTGTTGAATGAGGGTTAGGCAATAGTCTAGGGACACGGTTGTGTCTAAATGAAAAAGTTTGGTTTCTATGCCAACGGATGCCGCAAATTCTTTTTTACGCGCCACATAAATAAGACTTGGGGCATGGTTCCCAATCAAAATAATGGCAAGGGTTGGTTTAACGTCAAGAGTGCGAACTTTTTCTAGAAGGGTATGTCGTATTTTTTCTTGTTCTTTAAGGCCATCAAGAATCTGTATCATTAAAAACCCATCGAGGCATGAACAGCAATGCGCACAAGGACGTTTTCAACAAACGTAACGATGAGGAACAGAACAAAAAAGGATAGATCAATGCCCCCTAAGCTTGGCAAAATGGACCGCAAAGGAGATAGAAGAGGCTCAATCAACCGAAATAAAATATCATTGATACGGTAGATCAGCGGGTTACGCGTATTAAGCATATTAAAAGCCAAAAGCCAACTGAGGATGGCATACACGATAAGACCCCAGCGCAAAGCCTTCATCAACAACATCAGGACGGTCAAAAGGGGAATAAGGACAATATCCATGATGGCTTCCTTTCTTTAGACAAGTGCAATATCAGGGGCGTCAATCGACTTCATGCCAACAACGTTATACCCACAGTCTACGTGGTGAATTTCACCCGTGACCCCTGATGATAAAGGACTAATGAGATAAAGTCCAGCACCCCCCACTTCTTCTTGGGTCACATTTCTCTTTAAAGGTGAATTGTATTGGTTCCATTTGAGGATATACCGGAAGTCCCCAATACCAGAAGCGGCCAACGTTTTAATGGGCCCGGCAGAAATGGCATTGACCCGAATGTTCTTAGGGCCTAAGTCGACGGCAAGATATTTGACACTTGCTTCCAAGGCAGCTTTTGCAACCCCCATGACGTTGTAGTGAGGCATCACTTTTTCAGCGCCGTAATAACTAAGAGTAACGCAGCTACCCCCATCCGTCATCAAATGACGGGCCCGCTGACAAAGGGCCGTGAAGGAATAACAAGAAATATCTAAGCTTTTAGAAAAATTACCCCGAGATGTATCACAATACTGACCCGTTAATTCTTCCTTGTCGGCATAAGCAATAGCATGGATCAAGAAATCCAGTTTGCCCCATTGTTTTTTGACAGCCTCAAAAACGGCATCCAATTGATCATCATTGGTAACATCACACGGAAGAACGAGGGGAGAATTCACAGACTCCGCCAAAGGACGAACGCGCTTTTCAAGGATTTCACCTTGGTAGGTAAAAGCAAGTTCAGCGCCACTTTGGTGGGCAAGACTTGCAATAGCCCAAGCAAGAGATTTCTCATTGGCAACGCCCATAACAAGACCGCGTTTACCGACCATAAGAGAGTGATTAGACATACTTTCTCCTTATTACAAAGCTCATCCAACCTATGACAAAAATAACAAATGTTATTGACCTAACATGTTGACCTAGCCCAGATGAACGTCTATTTTTAATCTTCAATCAATATCAGAAGTGCGGACGATGTCAACGAGTTTTCAAGAAATCATTTTAAAGCTTCAGGCTTTTTGGGCAAAACAAGGGTGTGCCATTTTGCAACCCTATGATACGGAAGTTGGGGCGGGGACATTGCATCCTGCAACAACGCTTCGATCCTTGGGTCCAAAGCCCTGGCGGGCTGCTTATGTTCAACCCTCAAGACGGCCTAAAGACGGGCGTTACGGAGATAACCCCAATCGCCTAGGGCATTATTATCAATTTCAGGTGATTATTAAGCCATCTCCCCCTAATTCCCAAGAACTCTATCTTGAAAGTTTGAAGGCAATCGGCATTGACACCCAAACCAATGACATCCGTTTTGTGGAAGATGACTGGGAAAATCCAACCATCGGGGCTGCAGGATTAGGATGGGAAATCTGGTGCAATGGGGCAGAAGTCAGCCAATACACCTACTTCCAACAGGTGGGAGGCATTGCATGCAATCCTGTTTCCTTAGAATTGACCTATGGATTGGAACGCCTCGCTATGGTGATTCAAAAAGTTGAAAACGTTTATGACTTGAACTGGAACGGTTTACAGGGTGATGACAAGATTCTCTACCGGGATGTGTTTCACGAAAATGAAAAACAATTTTCGGCATATCACTTTGAACACGCAACGACGGATATTTTATTCCAACACTTTAAAGATGCGGAGTTTGAATGTCGCAAACTTTTGGAGGTTAACCTTCCCCTGCCGGCCTATGACCATTGTATTAAAGCTAGTCACACCTTTAACATCCTTGATACACGGGGGGTCATTAGTGTGACAGAACGGGCCGCTTATATTGCAAGGGTACGAGATCTTGCAAAAGCAACCTGCACCAAATGGCTGGAATTAGAAGGGGAAAAAAAGTAAATGGCACAGTATCTTTTAGAACTTTTCACAGAAGAAATTCCAGCACGTATGCAGGCAAATGCCGCGCAGCAACTCAAAGAACGGTTTGAAGAAAAACTTGGTGCAGAGGGTCTTACATTTGAATTACTCGAAACTTTCGTGACACCTCGTCGGTTGGGCATTGCAATCCAGGGTCTTCCACGTCATCAAAATGATCGTACAGAAGAAAAAAAAGGACCACGGGTTGGATCCGACCCAAAGGCCCTTGAAGGATTTTTAATGTCTACTGGGGCAACTCTTGAAACCATTAAAGAAAAAGAAATTCCCGGAAAAGGGACGTTTTATTTCTTCCAACAAAAAATACAGGCCAAGTCCATAGAAGGTATTTTAACGGCAATTGTTTCTAGCATTATTCAAGAATTTCTGTGGCCAAAATCCATGCACTGGGCCTCTTATAACATGACGTGGGTCCGGCCTTTACGATCTATTTTGTCCCTACTAGATGATAAAGTTTTGCCTGTGATGGTGGAAGATCCAAACGTGATTGTTGGAAAAAACACCCATGGTCATCGGTTTCTATCCCCTGAGATATTCATGATTAAGGATTTTAACGACTACAAAAATCAACTTAACAAACATTACGTAATGGTTGACGCAGAAGAACGAGCCAAAACCATTATGGATCAACTTCATCACTTAGCCGATGGAAAAGATTTGACGTTAAAGGAAGATGCAGCGCTCCTTCAAGAGGTGAGAGGATTGGTGGAATGGCCCGTGGCATTACTTGGAAAAATTGACGATCGCTTTATGACGTTGCCTCCTGAAGTTCTAGAGACAACCATGAAAACCCATCAAAAGTACTTTTCTCTTTTAAATCAAAATGGAACACCTGCCCCCTATTTTGGGGTCATTTCCAATATGACCACCATTGATCAAGGGGCCCAAATCGTTGAGGGAAATGAACGGGTGTTAAGAGCCCGCTTGGCAGATGCTGAATTCTTTTGGACACAAGACCAAAAAAAATCTTTGGATATATGGGCAAAGGGTCTTGATACGCTTATTTTTCATGAAAAGATTGGATCTGTTGGAGATAGGATAAAGCGCGTTACAGCATTGGCGCCTTCTTGTGTTGTTGGCAATAACGATCAGGTGACTCAGGCCCAAAGGGCGGCTTGTCTTGCCAAGGCTGATTTGCTCACAGGAATGGTTGGGGAATTTCCAGAGCTTCAAGGAATTATGGGGGGATACTATGCGGCGCGTGCTGGAGAAAATCCAGCCGTTGCACAAGCGATTCGTGAGCATTATTCGCCGTTAGGCCCATCAGATACTGTGCCAACAGCACCTGTCAGCGTGGCCCTTGCTCTTGCCGATAAAATTGATGTATTGGTTAGTTTTTGGGCTGCAGGCATAGAACCAACAGGATCAAAAGATCCCTACGCTTTAAGGCGGAGTGCCTTGGGTGTTATACGCTTTATCATTGAAAATAATATGGCACTCTCTCTTAGAGATTTGTTCTCAAAAGCCTACGATCTTTTGCCCACCTCTCTTCAAAAAAGTGACAAAGATAAAGTACTGCAATCATTGGAAACCTTCATGGTAAACAGATTAAAAGTCTTTTTTAAAGGACTTGGATTTGAATCTGGTCCTATAGAGGCAGTTCTTTCTAAAAAATGGGATGGCCACATTCAACAAGCTCATCAGGTATTAAAGGCCTTGGGGGACTTTTTAAAGACAGACCTGGGACAAGATCTGATGACGACCTATAAAAGGATTTCCAATAGCGTTGATCAAGCGATCCGGTCGGGCATAGTCCTCAACGGATTAGTAGACCCAGAGCTGTTTGAAGGAGAAGAGGAAAAAATTCTATTCGATGTGATCAAGACATTCAGACTTGATGTTGAGGGGTTTCTCAAACAACAGCTCCCCCATTATGAGGGGGTTATGTCACGTCTTGCAACCCTTCGCCCCTATGCAGACGCCTTCTTCGATAAGGTAACGGTCCAGGCTGAGGATATGAAAGTGCGCACGAATCGTCTTAATCTTTTGTATTCAGCGCGCACCTTGATGGATTGTATTGCTGACTTTTCCCTCATTCCCCTGTAGGGCCTGGATCAAGAGGAATAGGCTCTGCCGAATCCATTTGAGGAAGCGTTACAACCCTTGACCAATACTGAAGCGTCAGGTTGATATGATCGCAGTATTCATCAAAATTTAAAGGCTTTCGGATAAACCCCGCGGCATTGTTCTGATACGCCTTCACCATGGTGTCCCGTTCCACACAATTCGCTAATATAATCACAGGAATATCAGAAAAGCGCCGATCTCTTTTGATCTCCCGCAAGGTAAGATGTCCATCTTCTTTGGGGATATTGAGTTCTAAAATAATGATTTCTGGGCGGGGAAATGTTGAAACGTGTTGACCATTTTTCAAGAAATGAATGGCCTGTTTGCCTGTATGGAGCACATGAAAATTAACAGCCACTGGTGATTTTTCAATAGCCTGCCTTGTCGTCAATGCTTCTTCGGGATTATTTTCAATCAAAAGGACATCAATGGGGCGTTTGCGTTCTTCTGGCATTTTCCCATTCACATCAAACTTTGCTAGAAACTCCCCATTTTTTTCAAACCCTTCAAAAAAATACTCGTACTTTATGGCCATAATAAGAGAAAGCTTATAAAGAATATCCACGGAAATACGGCTACGTCCCTGTTCGTATTTTTGCATTTGTTGGGGAGACGTTTCAAGTTTTTCTCCAAGCTCAGACAGTGTCCACCCTAATTTTTTTCTGTAATCCCGAATGCGACGGCCAACATACGGATCGATTATATTTTGTTTCATGTATAGGACCTCTTTTTTTATATTACGTGCGAACAATTAACCCCTGCACATCTCTTAAAACAAGTTGAATAATTTAAAAATTTCAACCAAAACACATACCAAGCACGGTTTGGGGTGACAAAAATAAAGAAAAGGACAAAAATCCCAAAAAAACAACTGATTGGATAAATTATACCAATTCCCATTTTTAAATGACGGCACAGGCGAACAAGCGGTGAGGCCGAGGCGCGTATAAATATACATGACCGAGGCCGATCCCGATGTTCAACGACGCAATCATTCAAAAGGGGATTTGGTATTAATAGCACGAGACAAGAGGGGAATATCTCCCCCTCTTGTCTGTGTGTATGAAGAAAAACGAAATTAAGATTCTTTTTTGTCTTTGGTCTCATGAGGAATCTCCGTATGTTTTTTGGATTCCCCTGCTAACTCTTCCCGCACCTTCCGAACGGCGGCCTCAAACTCGTCAATACCAACGGATCCTGGAAGCACCATGGATGCGCCAACGATAAACATAGGTGTTGCTTGAATGCCTAAAGATTCTGCCATTTGATGATTTTTCTCGATCATGGCTTTGATGGATGGATCTTTCATATCTTTTTCAAAAGCATCCATATCAAGCTTTAATTCTTTAGCGATGTTGAATAGTGTTTCTTTTCCATAAGATCCATTGTGCGCCATCAAAGCCCTGTGCATTGGGACATACTGCCCTTGCTTATGGGCAGCCAGTGCAGCACTTGCAATCATAGCATCTTGGAAAATGGGGTATTCTTTGTAGATTACTTTTAGTTTCGGATCAGCCTCAACCAAAGCGTCAACAACGTGATCACCCTTACGACAATACCCACAACGATAATCAAAGAAATAAACAATAGTCAAATCCGCATCAGGATTTCCAGCAAAAGGTGACTCTTTATCCGCATTGATTTCATCCGCTCTCGCCTTAATCAACTCAAGCTGCTTTGCTTTTTCTTCCTGAGCTTCACGGGCTTGAATCTTTTGCATCCCATCAACCGTAAGTTTGGCCATTTCTTCAGCATCTTTATAAAGATGTTTCCACGTTGCAAATCCGCCAAGAGCAAGGCTGATGAAAACAAGAATCGTAAGTACTTTGTTTGACATGTTATATTCCTCTGTTTTTATATAAGTTAAGATAAAACTACGTGAAAATCGTTGTGATCTCAACAGAATTTTCTCGTTTATGAATTCATCATATGGAAGAAATCATCATTGGTCTTTGTTTGACTCAGCTTGTCGTTCAAGAATTCCATGGCTTCCACAGGCCCCATCGGATTAATGACACGGCGCAAAATCCACATTTTCTGCAATGTTTCTTTATCAACCAATAGTTCCTCTTTGCGCGTACCAGATCGCGTAATGTCGATAGCTGGGAATACCCGTTTATCAGAAAGACGACGATCCAAAACAATTTCAGAGTTACCTGTTCCTTTGAATTCTTCAAAGATGACTTCATCCATCCTGGATCCTGTATCGATCAAGGCTGTTGAAATGATGGTCAACGACCCACCTTCTTCAATATTACGCGCAGCACCAAAAAAACGTTTCGGCCGTTGAAGGGCATTAGCGTCCACACCACCGGTCAAAACCTTACCAGAGGAGGGAACAACCGTATTATAAGCACGCGCCAACCGCGTAATGTTATCCAAAAGGATCACAACATCACGCTTATGCTCCACAAGACGCTTTGCTTTTTCGATAACCATTTCCGCCACTTGAATGTGACGTGTTGCGGGCTCATCAAATGTTGAACTGACAACCTCTCCTTTAACAGACCGGGCCATATCGGTCACTTCTTCAGGGCGCTCATCAATCAAAAGAACAATGATGTACACACCAGGGTTATTATGGGTAATAGCATGGGCCAAGTTTTGTAACATAACCGTCTTACCTGTACGCGGAGGCGCAACAATTAAAGCACGTTGTCCCATTCCAAGAGGCGCCACAAGATCAATGATTCGGGTGGTATAATCTCTTTTATTCAACCCCTCACATTCCATTTTCAGTGGTCTATCGGGATAAAGGGGTGTCAAGTTATCAAAGTTGATGCGCTGCTTAACTTTCTCAGGACTTTCAAAGTTGATAGCATTGACCTTCAGAAGGGCAAAGTAACGCTCTCCTTCACGGGGTGCTCGAATCTGGCCCTCAACAGTATCGCCCGTCCGAATACCAAATTTTCTCACCTGACTGGGAGAAATATAAATATCATCAGGACCTGGAAGATAGTTGGATTGAGGAGAACGAAGAAATGCATAGCCGTCTTGTAAAATCTCAACAACACCTCCCCCAAAGATGTCTACTTTGTTAGCAACAGAGTTTTTAAGAATTCCAAAAATAAGGTCTTGTTTCTTAAGGGTACTGGCATTTTCAACATTAAGTTCTTCAGCCAGCTTTAGAATATCTTGAGCTGATTTTGCCTTCAGTTCTTGCAAATTCATTGATTAATCCTTTGTTTTGTTCATCATTAAAGGGGAAAATCCATCAGAAATATTATATCTCTATGTAGTGTGTTATCCATAGGTCTTATCACGATTAAGAACATTGCCATGAAAATGAGAGATTGATTGACTTAATATGGGGCTAATATAGAGCACCCTTTGAAAAAGTCAAGATGCGTCTTCGTGTTATTTTTTAGCGTTTACCGTATAAATATAAACAGGAGAGGCTTCGGACCATGTCATCGGCAACTTCAAGGTTTCAACCTTCTTAAGACCAGGATGGCTCTTGAACTCACGCAACGTTGCGATCTTGACCTCATGACCAATCGTCATAAGCTTTGCAATAATTTTATCCATCAATTCATCACAATAGCAGGTCGCGCACATAAAGATAATAGTCGCATCACTCAAATCCGCATTTATAATATCTTCGTTATGGAAAATAAGTTCTCTTTGAGGATGAAAGAGGTTGAATTTCTTGGCTTCGTACAGAGCCTGTGTAGATTTTTCAAAGCGCGTTCCAGATAATTCAATACCTGCACTCTTTTTGACATCCGTTGTAAAATAGGCATGCATGACAAACTTGCCAACGCCAGATCCTAGATCATAAAAAACATCCTTGTCTGTGGGTTTAAAGTAATCCAAGAGCTTTTGCGCTGATTCAAATTTAATTTCGCCGTAGGTCGGTGCACCCCCAGCCTTTTTAATAAACTTAACTTCTTGCTCAGGAATACCAAAGCCTGAAATGCCCGCATAAATTTTATCAAGCGTTTCTTTTGCTTCTTCAACAGAAAGTTTTTTTGGCACCGCTGGTGTTTTAAGAGTCCTGCCATGGGTCGCGAAATAGTAAAAGCCAACGCCACCAACCAGTAAAAAGGCTATAAACAACAACGATTTTTTCTGCACAGCAATACCTCATTGATTTTTTTAATAGGTCTATTATGGCAAAGTATTCTACGATCGAAAATCCCCCTGTGTGTATTTTTTATCTGACATGGAAATATCGTGTTCAAGATCATCCCTCTTCAGCAACTTATGAAACACTATGACATGGATAGTTGAGTTTGATCCACACGCTGAGAAAGAACTCAGTAACATTGATCAACAAGATGCGAAAAGAATCTTGCGTTTTTTGGTCGATCGTGTGACTCATCTAGATGATCCCAGAAGTATTGGAGAAGCACTTAAAGGTTCTAGGCTAGAAGGACTTTGGAAATATCAGGTTGGTTCTTATCGACTTATTAGCAGCATAGATGATGATGCTATTAAGATTCTTCTTTTAACCGTAGGCTATAGGAAAGATGTTTATCGTTAAAACCCCATCATCTTATACCCAACCCCAACCAAAGCAACCATGCCTACCACGGCACCAAGTATACCCAAAAAATGGGTAAATTTGCTTGATATTTTCAAAAGCATCGTCACCACAAACCCAAGCAACAATCCAACCAAAAGACCCCCTAAATGCGCTTCATAGGACACCCCTGAGAAAAAAGGAATAAGAGAGGGGATAATGATTTGATAACTGCTTTGGATCAATTCTTTGCGCAAAGGACTTTGTGGCAGGAGAAAGGCACAATAGATCAATCCCCCAAGGACACCCATCACAGCCCCTGAGGCTCCAATCAAAACGGTATGGGGATCTGAAAAGTTCAAGGCAACCTCGGCCCCACCATATCCAGAAAGAAGAAAAATAATAAAAAACCAAGCACGCCCGATGAGGGTTTCTAAAAAACGTCCCGAAAAGTAGAGGGCAATACTATTCATAATGACGTGAAGAAATGATCCATGGAGAAAAATATGGGCTAAAAACCGATACGATTCTTGGAAATCTTGAGCCCGATCGGTAACCATAGCCCCCATATCAATAAGGACTGGGATGCTGGGAGTTAAGCTTTGGGATAAGAAAAGTTCAAACAAAAACACCATCCAAAAAAGGCTGATTAAAATTTGTGTCACAAAAAAATGATGTTTCATGGGTGACTCGTTTTATCCTTAAATCCACATTGTTGCCGTACCACACAACGCCAACATTCTGGTTTTCTAGCTTTGCAGGTATAGCGTCCTAAAAGAATAAGCCAATGATGGGCATGCGCCTTAAAGGAATCTGGAATAACTTTTTCAAGACCATGCTCCACCTCTAAAGGGGTTTTTCCCGGCGCCAGCCCTGTACGGTTTGAGACCCTAAAAATATGGGTATCAACGGCGATGGTAGGCTCTCCAAAGGCTACACTTAAGACAACATTAGCGGTCTTTCGGCCAACACCTGGAAGGGATTCTAATAATTCTCTAGTCCGTGGGACTTTTGAATCATGACGGTTGATCAGAATTTCTGAAAGCCTGATAATATGGGACGCTTTTGTTTTATAAAGACCAATGGTTTTAATAAAATCACGGAGTTTCTCTTCACCGATTGCGACAATCTCTTCTGGTGCTGTGGCATGGGTAAAAAGAACATCTGTTGCCTTGTTGACGCCTTTATCGGTTGCTTGGGCAGAAAGGACAACTGCCACCAAAAGGGTGAACGTGTTCACATAATAAAGTTCACTTTGGGGAGATGGATTTTCCTGTTGTAGGTTCAGAAAAAACTCCCCAATATCAGCCTTTTCCATGGATCAAGAATCTTTAAAAAAGCGTTTGACCTTCTCAAGAAAGTTGAAGGAATCCGGTTGGTTTTTCTTGTGGACACCCTCATCAAATTTTTCCAAAATATCCTTTTGCTCTTTCGTCAAATGACGGGGAATTTCAACAATCACTTCCACATACATATCACCATGACTATGGCGTCTAAAAATAGGCATTCCCTTATCTTTAAGGCGGAACCGTGTATGGGGTTGCGTGCCGCTTGGGATTTTAAGATCGATTCTATCCCCTCCAATAGTCGGAAGCTCAATAGATCCCCCAAGAGTCGCCGTGATCATGGAAACAGGCACTTGGCAGAAAATATCATTACCTTGCCGTTCAAAAAGATCGTGAGGCTTAAGATGGATAAAGACATAAAGATCGCCCGGTTCTCCTCCCCGTACACCCGTATGCCCTTGATCTGAAAGACGAATACGTGTGCCATCTTCAACACCAGCTGGGATTTTAACTTCAAGGGTTTTCGTTTGAGGGGATCGTCCTTGGCCATGGCATTTAGAACAGGGATTCGCCACGATTTTTCCAAGACCCTGACAGGTGTGACATGTTCTTTCCATGAGGAAAAACCCCTGCTGCATCCGCACACGTCCTGTACCGTGACAATGAGAACACGTCTGTTGTTTTTGATCTTTACTGCCAGAACCCTTACAAGGCTCACAGGGTTCCTGTCTATGGATTTTGATAGTTTTTGTCACACCAGAAAAGGCTTCTTCCAGAGAGATCTTTTCATCCATCCGCATGTCTTCCCCACGGGGAGATGGCTCTGGATGTCCACCGTTTCCGCCACCTCCATGGAAGTTAAAATCACCAAAAACACTTTCAAAAATGTCCGAAAAACTGCTGCCGCCCCCATGTCCTGCGCCACCACCTTGGTTAAAGGCATTGTGGCCATATTGATCATAGGCGGCTCTCTTTTGGGCATCGCTTAAGACTTCATAAGCTTCGTTTAATTCTTTGAATTTATCTTCTGCTGCTTTATCCCCTGCATTACGATCGGGATGGTATTGCATGGCAAGTTTGCGATAAGCACTTTTGAGTTCAGCAGCCGACGCATCACGCTTGACACCAAGGATATCGTAATAATCTTTTTTTGCCATTGCATTCTCTCAAAATAAGGGGCCACCCCTTTCTAGAGGTGGCCGTTTTTTAATCGAAGGTAAGATTATTCATCACCCTTTTCGTCTTTATTCATCACTTCTTCAAAGTCCGCATCCAAGACTGTGTCCTGCTTTTCGGATCCCTCAGAACCTGCCGATCCTTCTGCCGCTTGACTGGATTTGTATATCGCTTCACCCAACTTCATAGCTGATTCCATCAACGCCTGGGTCTTTGCTGTGATATCATCCACATTGTCACTTTCTTTCACTTCCTTCAAGGCAGTGATGGCATCTTCGATAGCTTTTTTATCAGCCTCTTCGATTTTGTCCCCATGTTCCTTGAGTTGCTTTTCTGTTGTTGCAATCATCCCATCAGCATGGTTTTGGGCTTCCACAAGGGCACGCCGCTTTTTATCGGCTTCAGCGTTGGCTTCAGCGTCTTTAACCATCCGTGATACTTCCTCATCACTCAACCCACCAGAAGCCTTAAGACTGATCTGCTGCTCCTTGCCAGTTGCTTTATCTTTGGCAGATACATTGACAATGCCATTGGCATCGATATCAAAAGCAACCTCAATTTGAGGCATACCCCGAGGTGCAGGTGGAATATCTGTCAAATCAAACTGTCCCAAAAGTTTGTTATCAGCAGCCATCTCTCTCTCACCTTGGAAGACCCGGATAGTTACAGCATTTTGGTTGTCTTCTGCCGTTGAAAAGACCTGGCTTTTCTTTGTCGGAATAGTGGTGTTCCGTTCGATCAATTTTGTAAAGACACCGCCCAAAGTTTCAATGCCCAAAGAAAGAGGGGTCACATCAAGCAACAGAACATCCTTCACGTCCCCTTGGAGAACACCGCCTTGAATAGCGGCACCCATGGCAACCACTTCATCAGGGTTCACCCCACGATGTGGGTCTTTTCCAAAGAATTGTGTAACGCGTTCAATAATCTTTGGCATACGGGTCATACCACCCACAAGGATCACTTCTGAAATCTCAGAGGTCTTGATGCCAGCATCTTTAAGCGCTGCTTCACAAGGCCTAATAGTCCGTTCAATCAGATCTTCCACAAGGGATTCCAATTTAGACCGGCTGAGCTTAACGTTAAGATGCTTTGGTCCTGTGGCATCTGCCGTGATGAAGGGCAAATTCACATCAGTTTGCGCTGTACTCGACAGTTCAATCTTAGCTTTTTCAGCCGCTTCCTTGAGACGTTGCAAAGCCATTTTATCTTGGCGCAAATCAATGCCGTTTTCTTTTTTGAATTCATCAGCTAGAAATTCGATGATGCGATGGTCAAAATCTTCACCGCCCAAGAATGTATCACCGTTAGTTGATTTAACTTCAAAGACACCGTCTCCAATTTCAAGAACAGAAACATCAAAGGTTCCACCCCCAAGGTCATAGACCACAACAAGGCCTGATTCTTTTTTATCAAGTCCGTAAGCAAGGGCTGCCGCTGTTGGTTCGTTGATGATGCGAAGCACTTCAAGACCCGCGATTTTACCTGCATCTTTTGTAGCTTGGCGTTGTGCATCATTAAAATAAGCAGGAACTGTTATAACCGCTTGGGTTACAGTTGTTCCAAGATGCTTTTCTGCCGTTTCTTTCATTTTTTGCAAAATGAAAGCACTAACTTGGCTGGGGCTATATTTTTCCCCGTGGGCCTCAACCCACGCATCGCCGTTTCCACCCTTTACAATAGAATAGGGAACGAGACCCTGGTCCTTTTTTGTAAGAGGATCTTCAAAACGACGTCCAATAAGACGCTTGATTGCAAATAATGTATTGTGAGGATTGGTCACGGCCTGACGTTTAGCAGGTTGACCCACAAGCCGTTCGCCATCAGAGGCAAAGGCAACAATGGATGGTGTTGTCCTCAGTCCTTCTGCGTTTTCAATCACGCGGGCTGTTTTGCCCTCCATAACCGCAACGCAAGAATTTGTTGTTCCTAAATCGATACCAATTACTTTACTCATCATGATCACCTTTAATTGATGGACCTCTTAACATCATAATATATACAAATTTTAGCACTCTTCAAGCCCAAGTGCTAAAATTTTTATTTGGTGGATTTTTTAGCTGGTTTTCCAGAAGTTGCTGGAGGTGGAGGTGACATCATGCCGAGCTCTATTTTGGTTTTATCATCCAAATATTTTAGATAATCAAAGGCTGTCTTTTTATGCTTATCCAAAAGATCTTTGTTAGCTTTTAACGCCAAAAGTTTTTTAACCGTTGGGATTTGTTTATGGATGGCTGCTTCATGAAGGGCCGATGTGCCATCATCACTAAGGGTATCAATGTCGAGTCCACCTCCCTCTTCTGCCAAAAGCTTTTCCACAATATCAGGATAACCCCCAGCAGCTGCGTAGTGAAGGGGCGTGCGTCCAGTTTTATCGATCCCTGCAATGAAAAGAGGTGTTGCCATTTTTGAATGATCCAAGAGAACATCCAGCAACCCAGAGCCCCCTGATTTTGCAACCCAGTGGGCGACCGTCATGCCAGCATCATCTTGCATGTTTTTCAAAAAATCATCCCTGTCAAATTTATCCAGGGATTTGGGATCCCCTTTAAAATAATCTAAGAAAAGTTCAATAACTTGGGTGTTTTTTTGTTCGGTCAATATATCAAGAATAGTCTTACCCCCCAGATAATCGCCACTTGTCATACCGTTTTCCAAAAATGCTTTAACAGCGTCTCTAAATCCACTTTTGATGGCCTCAAATTTATCTTGAGGGCTAATGGATGCATGAGCTTTCAGTAATACGTCTAGCACAGGAGTGTATTTTTCCAAAATGGCGTAATGAAGGGGGGTGAAATTGGTCTTTGACTCCTTAACATTAGGGTCAGCACCCGCTTTCAAAAGACTTTCTGCTAAAGCCTCCTTATGCATAAGAGCCGCGTAGTGCAGCATGCTTAAATGGTCTTTGATATCAAGAATATTGAGGTTAAGCCTTTTATTTTTTAACAACGCTAATGTTTTATCTATTTCTGTTTCCAAAACTAAAATCGTCAGCAATTTGATATGCCCTTTAATCAATGCATATTCGAAGATCGACTTATCTTTGGAATCCACCTTATAAATCTCTTTTTTCTTTGAGGCGATCAGTTTTTTGAGTGCTTCTATATCATCACGTTTCCCATTTAAAAGGACTTCCGCTGCTTCTGTATTGTCACGACCTTGCCCAAAAGCGTAGTCTAGCGCTTTTTCACTGTGTACCCCTTGTTCAGACGCTGCCCCATCGTGCATTAAAAGATTAACGGTAGAGGCCTTTCCGCTAGAGGCTGCATAATCAAGCGCTGTTTTTCCTTCAGCGTCCAATTGATTAACGTTATAGCCTTTGCTCGCCAAGAATTGAATCATCTCATTTTGGCCTTTTGCAGCAAGTTCGTGGAAAATGGAATGGTCCCCCCTTTTAAGATATTCAAGCTTTGCCCCCAAAGACACCAGCATTTTTGTTGTTTCAATATGGCCATTCAAGACCGCCCAACAAAGAGGGGTTTCTTGGAGTGTGTCTTGAATATCGACGGGGATTTTTCCTTTTTGAACTAAAATGCTCACAACATCTGTATGACCGTAACGGGCCGCCCGATGAAGGGGGCTGCGCTTATCTTGATCGGACAAAGAAGGATTGGCCCCTTTATCTAAAAGCATATCAACAACCTTCGCATATCCGCGCTCTGAAGCCCAGTACAAAGGGGTCCGTTCGTCAACATCTAAGGCATTAATATCGGCCCCTGCTTTTAAAAGTTCTTCCACAGCATCCACATGCCCGCCCCGTACTGATTCATGAAGGGCCGTCATCCCCCAGGGACTTTTATGATTAACATCCACCAGCCTTGATCCAATTAAAATCTGTACGATGTCTCTGTGTCCTTTTTTGGATGCCCAATAAAGGGCTGTTTTTCCATCAGCGTCGCCTATGTTGGGATCAACCCCTGATTGCAAAAGAAGGGTGACGATTTCTTTGTTGCCCCGTTGGGCTGCCCAATGGAAGGGGGTCAGTCCTGTGCCATCTTTGGCTTGGACAAGGGCCCTCCAAAGCTTGGGTTTTTGTTTTCTTAAATTGCCTTCAATAATTTGAATTATGGCCACATTTCCCTTTATCACAGCCCAGTGCAGGATATTGCGTTTGTCTTGATCGACAGTGAGAATATTGGCACGTTGTGTCAAAGCAAAGTAAAGCAGCATGTCACCTCTGTTTTCACGCGCCGCATAAAGAATGGGCGTTATGCCTTCAGAATTCCTTGCATTGACATCCGTTGGATCTTCAAAGGCTTTCTTCAAATTCTCCATAGTCCCGCAACGAACGATTTGAAGAATTTCGGTCACGTCTTTTGCAAAGCAAAAGGATGCAATAGAAAGAAGAAAAATAGTTCTAAGGATCACGAGACCTGCCCATTTAATTTTTTAATTTAGATCTATTCTAGCGCAAAGGATGGATAAAATCAAAACATTGTAAAAATCTCCACACTACCCGTTACTTTTTATCACCTCGCACCATGCTTCTTTCAACATAGATAACACTTTCTCTTCATCAAGGGATTGGTTGACTTCCATGATTTGCTGGTGACCTGTCGTTTGTTCTTGGGCTTTAACAAAAAGCAATCCATCGGCGTCTAGGGAAAAAGTAACCCGAATACGAGCCTGCCCCTTGGGAAGGGATGGGATGCCTTTTAATATAAAATGTCCCAAAGACCGGCAGTTTTCCACTTCCTCAAGCTCCCCTTGCACGATATGAATAGAAAGAGACGTTTGTCCATCTATATGCGTTGTAAAATCTTGAGAGACAGAACATGGAATAGGACTATTGCGAGGAATGATTTTTTCAACGAATCCTCCCATAGTTTCAAGACCCAAAGAGAGGGGTGTCACATCCAATAATAAGTGGGAGGCGCCTTTTGTAAGGGCATCGGCCTGAAGGGCGGCACCCATGGCAACAACTTCATCTGGATTTATGGAACACAGAGGTTTTTTCCCGAAAAATCTTTCTAGCGTCGTCCAAACTAAGGGCAGACGACTAGATCCCCCAACCAAAATAATTTCTTCAAAAAGAGTAAGGTCATCAATGACAGCATCTTTAAGGGCTTGTTTGCAAATTTCTAGTGTTCTATCTACGAAAGGACGAAGACACATTTCAAAATCTTTTTGAGAAAAAGTAATATTTCCGTTATGCCAATCTTGGTCGGGGTTGTTGGATAAGAATTCTTTAATCATACGACTGTTGATATTTTCACCCATCGCGCGATCAATGTCATCTCCCCCAAGGCACACGTCCCCTGCTGTGGATAAAACCTGAAACACCCCTTCATGGAGTTTCAAAATCGTTACATCGAATGTGCCGCCTCCAAAATCATACACCAAATAAAGTCCTTCTTTATGGCGATCTAATCCATAAGCCAAGGCAGCCGCTGTAGGTTCATTAATGAGTCTTAAAACATCAAGACCTGCCATACGAGCAGCATCACGCGTCGCAGCCCGTGCTCTTTCTGAAAAATATGCAGGGACTGTAATGACAGCTTTTGCCACGGTTTTTTGAAGAAGATCTTCCGTTCCTTTTTTGAGACGGCTTAGAATCTCTGCCGATGCTTGTGTTGGAGCAGTGTCACTGGTTCCCATAAACCGTTTAAAAGAACTAAATCCATTAACGATAGACGGCACTAAAGGGCCTTGATTACCAAGAGGTAAAACAGTCAGCACCCCTTTTTCAGCATACGCCACCACACAATGGGTGGTGCCAAGGTCAATACCAATCGCAATAGTGTCTTCATCCTCGTGAGGTCCCGGCGTTTGGCCTGGTTCATAAATTTGCAGAAGGTGTGTCATCGATAATTTTTTCCAAGTATTGAAGTCTCATATAAATTTTTTTGAGTTGTTCCCAATCTTTATCCAAAAAATACTGTTCAGATTTTTTGTAACTTTTTTGAATTTCTTCTTTAATAAAAGAAAGATTAAGTGTGCCCTCTTCAAGGCTTTGCCGCCATTCCATAATCTCCATGAGCAAAGATGGCAAAGGGTTCTCAAAGTCTTTGATTCCTTGTCCTTCTAGCAACGCTTGAAGACGTGTGATGGGATGTTTCAATGTTTGAAAAGCCCCATTAATGGCCTCAGATTTTTGTTGTAGAATATTTTTGTCAGAAGATCCCACAAAACAATCAGGATGGTATTTTTTTTGAAGCGTCAGATAGGCCTTAATCAACACGCTGTCATCCAAAGAAATATGGGGGGCAACCCCTAAAACCTCAAATGGATTTTCCTTAGACATGGAAGGATTCACCGCATCCACATCGGCCCTTTTCATTGGGATTTTTAAAGGTAAAACCGGACTGGAGTTTTTCATCCACATAATCCATTTGGGTCCCCATCAAAAAAAGTACAGCCTTAGGATCAACGCAAACTTTATAGTTGGGAATCTCAATCACCTCTTCCAAAGGCTGAACATCGTCAGCATATTCGATGGTATAAGAATAGCCTGAGCACCCCCGGGTCCTAACGCCAATGCGAATCCCCATAGAAGGTTTCCCCCTCCCTTGAATAAGTTCAAGAATACGGGTGATGGCTTTGGGCGTAATGGTCAAGATCTCTTTCTTCATGAAGGATTTTTTTCCTTATAGTCCTGAATTGCCGCTTTAATGGCATCTTCCGCCAAAACAGAACAATGGATCTTAACGGGGGGTAGAGCCAAGGTTTCTACAATCTGTGTGTTTTTAATATCAAGAGCCTCGTGGATATTGCGGCCCTTCAACATCTCGGTGGTCAAAGAACTGGACGCAATAGCAGATCCACAACCAAAAGTTTTAAACTTGGCATCTTCAATGATACCCTGCTCATTCACTTTAATTTGCAGCTTCATGACGTCCCCACAAGAAGGGGCACCAACAAGTCCTGTCCCCACATTTTTTTCATCCTTTCCAAAGGACCCCACATTTCTGGGGTTTTCATAATGATCGATCACTTCTTTACTGTAAGCCACAATTTTCTCCTTTAGTGTCCTGCCCATCGGACAGTGTTAACATCAATGCCTTCTTGGGCCATTTCCCACAAGGGACTCATAGCCCGTAGTTTTTCCACAGCCTCAATAATAGAGGAGGCTGCAATATGCATTTCTTCTGCCGTAGTAAACCGACCAAATCCAATGCGAAGGGAAGTATGGGCTAAAGCTTCACTCACTCCAAGGGCGCGTAAAACATAAGAGGGTTCTAAAGAAGCAGAGGTGCAGGCAGACCCTGAAGAAACGGCCAAGTTTTTAATGCCCATCATCATCCCTTCTCCCTCAACATAAGCAAAACTCAGGTTCAAATTACCAGGAATACGGTTTTCTAAGTCCCCGTTCAAAAAGACATCGGGAATGGTTTTCATAATGCGCGCATAGAAAGTGTTTCTAAGGTCTAAAAGGCGTTTGGATTCTATCAGCATTTCTGCTTCTGCAATGCGGCAAGCTTCAGCAAATCCCACACAAAGGGCTGGTGACAACGTGCCAGAACGCATGCCTCGTTCTTGGCCCCCACCATTGATCTGAGCCATGATACGCACCCGGGGTTTACGCCTCACGTAAAGGGCGCCAATCCCTTTGGGTCCATAAAGTTTGTGGGCTGAAATGCTCATAAGATCGATATTCATCGCTTCTACGTCTAGAGGTATTTTCCCAACGGCTTGTGCTGCGTCAGTATGAAACAAAATACCCCGTGCGCGACACATTTTCCCAATTTCAGCCAAAGGCTGGATAACTCCAATTTCGTTATTCACCGCCATAATAGATACCAAAAGCGTCTTCTCTGTCATAGCATCTTTTAATACATCTAAATCAATGAGGCCATTTTTCTCAACCGGAAGATACGTTACAAGATATCCCTTTTGTTCCAAGTGACGACAGGCATCCAAGACACACTTATGTTCTGTTACAGAGGTAATAATGTGATTGCGTTGCTGACCATAAAAATCCACAACGCCCTTCAGGGCCAAGTTATTAGATTCTGTTGCCCCACTGGTAAAAACAATTTCTTTAGGATGAGCATTGATAAGATGTGCTATAGACTCTCGACTTTTTTCAACAGCTTCTTCAGCGTCCCATCCATAGGCGTGACTTCTGGAATGGGGATTGCCAAAATTTCCAGTCAAATAGGGAATCATCGCTTCCACAACACGTGGATCCGATGGTGTTGTTGCTTGGTAATCTAAATAGATGGGACGTGTCATGAAGATTTTCCTTTTTTTAACGTGGTACAAGCTTCTTTCCAAGCATGGGTAAACTTTTTAAGGTCATCTTCTTTGGTGTTCCATCCGCTGCTTATCCGAATGGCACACTGGGCAAGCTTTGGGTTAGAGCCCATTTTTTGAAGTGATCTTGAAATTTGTGTGCGTCCAGAAGAACACGCCGCCCCCATGCTGACAGCAATCCCAGCAAGATCAAAATGCATCACTTGGGTAGCACTTTCAACAAAGGGCATAGCAAGAGCCGTGGTGTTGGGAAGACGGTCCACATCCTTGCCATAAATATGAACATCGCTACAAAAATTTTCTAAATCCTCTTCCATGGATTGATGCCATCTTTTTAAGGTGTGCATATGATCGAAAGAATGTCCACGAAGCGCCGCACCCAATCCAATAATTCCTGGGACATTTTCTGTGCCCGAACGGTGCCCTCTTTCCTGCCCACCCCCTTCTATAAGGGGATGGAGAGAAAAAATCTCTTTTGCAACCAAGACACCCACACCATGGGGGCCCCCAATTTTGTGGGCAGAAAGGGTCATGAAATCGACACCCATTTTTTTAAACGATACCGGCATCTTACCCAACGCCTGCACAGCATCCACATGAACGTAAGCTTGATATTTTTTAGCCAAAGCCACGACATCATCTAAAGGTTGAATGACTCCACTTTCATTGTGAGCCAATATCACCGATATAAGTGTTGGTCCCTTTTGATCTTTTAGATAAATTTCAAGGACACTTAAGTCCAAAAGACCATGAGAATCCAAAGAAATTTCATCAAAAGAGGCAAGAACCTTATAGATAGAATCGTGAGAAACTCCACTAATTAAAACATTTTGCCACGGGAAGCCTTTGAGCACAAAGTTATTACTTTCCGTTCCACCACTTGTAAAAATAATATGATCAGGATGGGCATCAATGGTATCAGCAATAATGCGCCTGGATTGATTAACCCAGCGTTTTGCTTGTTGCCCAAAAGAATGAAGTGCGGAGGGATTCGTTGGCACAGCCATAGCTTCTGCCATAGCCTCTAAAACACCCGGCAGCAAGGGCGCTGTAGCGTTGTAATCAAGATAGATAGGCAAGTCACCCATCATCAACACACCTCTTTTAGAAAATGAATGGTTTGTTCACCAACCTTTTTATCCAATACATCTTTCAAAGAAATCTTTTTAAGGTACATCATCATATGCTGACCCAGAGAATCCCAAAGATGGTGAGATAAACATTGCGTGCTATTGGCCATACATCCTTTTGTTTTGTCAGAGTGACACCGCGTGAAGTGCAAAGACTCATCCGCGGCTTCTACAATATCAGCAATCGCAATATCTTGGACTGGACGACTGAGAGAATACCCCCCAAAAGCGCCACGGGCACTCGTCACAAGATCGGCACGTCTCAATTTGCAAAAGAGTTGTTCAAGATAATTGAGGGAAATTTCTTGACGGGCTGCAATATCTGATAAAGAGACAGGTTTTCCTTCAACACCAAACTTTGCCACATCAATCATAGCCATTACAGCATATCGGCCTTTGGTTCCCATCTTCATTTTACTTGATACCCTCTAAAAACCCCTATATACTTCCAGTACATTTGAGGACACACATTTAATCCTGACTTTTATAGTCAGGATTAAGGATTTTTGTCAAGAATTTTAGCGGTTTATCCATTTAAATTATAAAAAGAAGGTATCATGGCAGAAGTAATCATTCCTGGACCAGCAGGCCGTCTTGAAGGACGTTACCACAAAAGCACATTACATGAAGCCCCTGTGGCGTTAGTTCTACACCCTCATCCTATGCAAGGGGGAACCATGAACAACAAAGTAACCTACGTGATATACCAAACTTTTTTAAAGCTTGGATTCAATGTTATGCGTTTTAACTTCAGAGGCGTTGGTCGTTCTGAAGGGGGGTTCGATGATGGTAACGGCGAGTTAAGTGATGCAGCAGCCATTTTGGATTGGCTTCAAATCGAAAGCCCTAATGCTAGGGGATACTGGGTCAGTGGATTTTCTTTTGGCGCTTGGATTGCCATGCAACTCTTAATGCGACGTCCAGAGCTTGATGGATTTGTTGTGGCTTCCCCTCCTGCCAATATGTATGATTTTAATTTTCTGGCACCCTGTCCTGTTTCAGGTCTTTTAATTCAAGGAGATAGTGACGACGTTGTGCCCTTAAGTTCCGTTGAAACATTGGCAAAGAAACTAAGGGAACAAAAGGGTATTGAAATCGATCTAGATATTGTAAAGGGTGCGGATCATTTCTTCACAGGAAAGCTTCAGCTCATTTCTCAGCAGATAGAAAGTTATTTGATCAAACGAGGCGCTGTTCCTAAGGGATAAAAAGAGCAGCCCTTTCCATTTAATCGCCGATAGCCAAACGCATGGCGAGGCCATTGAGACTATTTTTTAATCATTTAAAAAGGGGATATGGATTCGTATTTAAAAAAAACGGCCAATGGTGAAGAGTCCAAAGATAAAAATCGCCGCGCCCGAGAGCTTATTGATGATTGTAAAAATTTTGAAGTTTAATTTTTTACGCAAAAAAGCCACGACACCCGTTAACATAACCCACCATGCAAATGCCCCAATAACGACACCGATACTTAAAGGCCATGCGTTTTCTGGACCATTCATAGCATCAAAAACACCAACGGTTGAAAACATACCTACAAAAAGAATAGTGGTCATGGGACTTGCAAAAGTCAAAAGCAGGGTTGAGGTAAAAGCCTTGGCATAAGGATCTTTTTCCTTCAATGGACCACCAGCTTTGGTGATTTCACTTCTAAAAATTTGCTGACCAATATAAAGCAGAAAGCTTCCACCAATTAAATAGAACCAATGACCATAGGTCGACAGTGTTTGGTTCACAAGATTGGCGCCAAGAGCTGCAACAGCCCCAAAACAACCGTCCGCAAGGGCCGTTCCAAGACCTGCAATGATGCCAACAAGCCATCCATAAGCCAATGTTTGGCGAATACAAAGAATGGCGACAGGCCCAACAGGGGCGGCTATTGAAGCCCCAACAAAAGCCCCTTTTAATAAAAATAATAATTCCGATTTCATCTCAGTTACTCGATTTAAACATTACCATTGAAGAATAGTATTAATAGCTGATAATTTCTAGGAGAAAATTTTGGTGAGTGTAAATACACCAAACCCAACAATCGCTAGTCCGGAGATTTTGTTAATAATAAGGAATACTTTAAAATTTAATTTTTTCCGAATGACAACAACCATGCTTGAAAGAATCGTCCACCAAATCATGGCCCCCACACACACCCCGATCACAAGGGCTGTAATATTAAGACTCGATAAGGTGCTTTTAAAAACCCCTGCTGTTGTGAACATAGCAATAAACAAAAGAGTCGTCATAGGGCTCGCAAGAGTTAAAAAGAGCGTATAGAAAAACGCATTCACATAATGCCTCTTTTTATTAATATGATCCTGGGCTTCAGAAATTTCTGTGATGAAGACTTTTCTGCCAATAAGAATAAGAAGCGCCCCGCCAAGGCAATAAAACCATTTGCCGTGATCATGGATAAGGGTATTCATGACGTTTGCCCCAAGAGCTGCAACAAGACTATAGAACCCATCTGCAAGAGATACCGCTAGCCCACAAATGATCCCCATCAAAAAGCCATAGGCTAGGTTTTGTCGGATGCAAAGGATGGCGATGGGCCCGATGGGTGCAGCGACAGAAAACCCAACAAAAAGACCTTTGAGAAAAAACCACTCGTCAAAACACATCGTCTATAATCCTTCCATGAAAGAGAAAACCATACGAGGATTTTTCTAAAAAAGCAAGAATAGGCTTGGGATGATGCCCACAATGGGATAGCAACGCCAATACATTTCTCAAATTGCAAGTTGTACTTTCAATTTGAGAAATTTTCTTTGCGCACAGTTCTACGCCTTTATCTTCGCAACCGTACTTGTTGTGCTTTGACCATCAATAAGATCGACAAGATAGACCCTGCCGCCATTCTTTTGGACAACATCAGCGCCAACAACCTTATCGATAGTATAGTCCGCCCCCTTGACCAACACATCAGGGATAAGGGTTTCGATCAATTTCTTGGGCGTATCTTCACCAAACAGAATGACAAGATCCACACACGTCAAAGCACTCAGGATGGTAGATCGAATCATCTCATTGTGGACTGGACGGGTTGGACCCTTGGCACGGCGGACAGACTCATCGGTGTTGACTGCAACAATAAGGCGATCACACTGGGCTTTTGATTCTTGTAAAATCTTGAGATGTCCCAAATGGAGCAAGTCAAAGCATCCATTGGTGAACCCAACTTTTAGATCATGGATTTTCCAATCTTTTACCCGGTTCTCTGCTTGCGATAGAGTTACGATCTTGGATCCTTTGGTCTCGTGACGATCCTCTAAAATCATCGCTTCTTCAAGCTCAGCGAGATTAACCGTCGCAGTTCCAATTTTTCCAACGACTACACTGGCTGCAAGATTGGCAAGGTGGACGGATTCTTCGATGGTATCGCCAACACTGAGGCCCGCCGCCAACGTTGCAACCACCGTATCGCCCGCACCTGACACATCATAGACTTCTTTGGCCACAACAGGAAAATGATGCACTTCACCTGTTTTCTTCACAAGGGTCATGCCCTTTTCACTCCGCGTGGCAAGGACATTATCGACCCCGTGGTCATGGATAAGTTTTCGTGCTGCAACCACCACTTCTTCATCGCTATTGGTGGGAAGGTTTGTTGCTTCTTTGAGCTCTTTTTTATTAGGCGTTAGAAACGTTGCGCCTTTGTAGATGCTATAATCATGACCTTTGGGATCAACGATGGATATTTTCTTTTGTCGGTTTGCTTCATCCAAAATTTCTTGGATTATCTCAGGGTGTAAAACCCCTTTTCCATAGTCTGATAAAATCAAAATATCTGCTGTTGGTAAAAGTTTTTTAACCGTTTGACTGACCTCGTCCGTCAACTGTTTCGCGTATCCCCCAACCCGTTCAAAGTCTACACGCAGCAATTGCTGATCTTGCGCGATGTAGCGATTCTTCATAATGGTTTGAACGCCCTTATCTTTTATCAACGATGCAGAAGATACTTGTTGCGCCGCTAACAAAGTTTCAATAATTTTTCCTTCAGCATCATCACCGACAATTCCGATCAAAGATGCTTGAACCGAGAGGCTTCGAAGATTATTAACCACATTCGCGGCCCCACCAAGAGTCTGTATTTTCTTTTCAACACGCAAGACCGGAATAGGGGCTTCTGGGGAAATACGCCCCGCATCTCCATAATAAAAAGCGTCCAACATGATGTCCCCAACACACAAGATATGTTTCTTGGATCCCTTTTCCCAAAGAAGTTTGAGAAGGTGATGCATTATACAAGCCCAAGGGATTGTTCAAGAGCATCACACAGCATCTGTCCCAATGTAATATGCATTTCTTGGATACGGGCTGTGGTATCGGACGGAACAATCAGCATCAGGTCCACAACACCATGGAGTTTGCCCCCCCCCTTGCCCGTCAAGGCAACAGTCACAAGGCCTTTTTCCCGTGCTTTTTCAAAAGCAAGGTGAACGTTCGGGCTTTGGCCGGACGTCGTAATCCCAATTGCAATGTCACCGGATTGACCCAGCGCCTCTATTTGACGGGAAAAAAGATGATCAAACCCCAAGTCATTTCCAATGGCCGTCAAGCATGACGTATCAGTTGTAAGGGCAATTGCTGGAATGGGAATACGGTTCTTCCGGTATCTCACCACAAGCTCGGTTGCTAAATGTTGAGAATCCCCAGCACTTCCTCCATTGCCAAAAAATAAAATCTTTTTTCCGTCCCGAATGGCTTTTACACAATGCTCCAAAAGGGCCTTAAAAGAGTCCCGCATGACGCGTTCAGTTTCTTTAACCACGGCGAGGTGTTCTGAAAATTCATTATTATAAAAAGTCTCTACGTTAAAATGAGTGGACATGGGATTTCCTTTCGTTAGGGGACAAAATCAATTTGAATTTTTTCAACTTTCGCCCGTTCATCATAGGGACGAATAGATTGAAAAGGGACAACTTGGCCTGGAAGCAAGCGATCGTAGCTCACATCAATGGACCATTGGTCTTGGATACAAAGGCCATCAGGCGCTTCGGCTTTATCGTCCCCAAAGACATAAGCGGCCAGATCCATAGGGTGACAGCCTGTTTTTCCCCGCGTTGTAATACGAACGGAGGGAGACGATTTTAGTTGAACTGACATATTAGCCAATTCCCCATTCACAACGATAGAAGGAATCCCTTTGTCAATAACCTCTGACCACGAGGTATTGCGAATTTCAAATCCTTCTTGAACGTCTTTGAGTGAAAGACCCAATATATTGTAGATATTCACAAGAGAAGGATCAAGCCTGATCAAATAATCTCTGCCAAAAATAAAAATCAGAAAGAGGAAGATAAATATAATGGAAAAACGTTTCTTCAGTTTCCGTTTTGGCATTTCAGGTTCTTCTAAAAACCGTGCATCCCTCTCAAAATTTGGTAACTGCTTCATCTGGTCTTTATCATTGATGATAAACCGCATGGGTTTTAAGGCGGGAGGAGCCAGGTCTTCCATCTCATGGTTTTCAGACGTTGGGTCTTCAAACCAAATATTCCCACAACTTGAACACTTAACCCTTCTTCTGTCTACCAAAAGGGATATCCAAACATAAAACTGTGTTTGGCAAAATGGACATTGTACGATACGTTTTTCTTGAGAATTCATAGTTTAATTTGACGGAAATAACCTGCTAAAAAATGGTACAACTTCTTCACCTTTTTCTTTATGATGAATGTGCAAGTTTTTGTAAAGCCCTAAAGGACGTGTTTTATGCTACAGAAGAAAAAAACAGAAGATGTGATAAGCTTTGATAACGTGAGTCTATCTTTTGGGCCGGACAATAAGATCTTTTCCAATTTAGATATTATTATCCCTAAGGGGTCTTTTCATTTCCTCACAGGTCCCAGTGGTGCTGGAAAATCGACGTTTTTAAAAATGGTTTACCTAAGTCAACATCAAACAGCAGGGTCCGTTTTTTTGTTTGCACGCAATACCTTGCATATCAACCATAGCGAAATTCCCTACATACGACGCAAGATCGGCGTTGTATTCCAAGATTTTAGGCTGATTCCAACCTTGAATATCCTTGATAACGTGGCATTACCTTTAAGGGTGCGCGGTGTTGAAACACGCAAAGCCAGAAGCCAGGCAGCAGAGCTTTTGGATTGGGTGGGGCTGGAAGACGCTATGCAGCGATCCCCCTTGACCCTTTCGGGGGGGCAACAACAACGGGTCGCCATCGCACGGGCCGTAATTGGGCGCCCTGAAATTCTTTTGGCCGATGAACCAACTGGTAATGTGGATGATGAGATTGCTTTAAAACTTCTCCACCTTTTTGAAGAACTCCATAAGGTTGGTACCACCGTTATTGTAGCAACCCACAATAGGTCGCTACCCCATACATTTCATCATCCAGAAATATTTTTAAACCAAGGGACGGGGATTTTAATTCCGCCCTCTTCCGTTCCTGTTTTTCGCAATCGTGAAGGAAAATAAACAATGGCCCTCAATACCTATGCCGATGTTCCCTTAAATGCTGATCCGTCTGGACGCTTTGTTCCCTGGATTGTGGCCCTGATGGTTTATCTTGCAACCATTTCTCTGATGGTTGCCTTTTCTGTGAACAGTATTATTCATCGCTGGGATGCTGGTTTTAGCGCGTGCTTGACGGTCGAAATTCCATCAATTAATCCCTCTGATGTTAGTGAAGACGTTGACAACGGACAAATCAGGGGGCGCATTATTCAAACCCTTCTTAAAACCCCTGGCATCGGTAGTGTTCGAACCTTAAGCCGTGAAGAGATTCTCAAAACCCTGGAGCCTTGGCTTGGGGAAGGCAATGATCTGAGTCAGTTGCCGCTACCAACGCTATTGGAGGTAGAAATATCACAAAGAGACCATCTCAATGGTGATTTTTTGAAAAAAGCCCTAAAAACCATTCTTCCAACTATCATTGTGGAAGATCATTTGGGATGGCAAAGGAGTATTTTGGATTTGGCTTATTCGGCCCAAGTGATCGGTTTGCTTATTGTCTGCATGATTATGCTAGCGGCTATTGGAACCATCGCGTTTACATCTCAGACAAGCTTGATCATTCACAGAAACATCATTGAAATCCTTTACCTGGTCGGGGCGACCGATGCCTATATCGCACGGCAGTTTCAAAATCATGCCCTAAGAGTCGGAATCAAAGGAGGATTTGTCGGGTTCCTGTTATCGGCCATGACATTTTTGGCCTTACAGTTTTTTGCAAGTCACCTCGATACAACCATTTTTAGGGACGGGGGCTCTTCCATGACCCTTTGGGCCATTGCCCTGATTGTGCCTTTTTTTATTACCATTTTTATGATGCTGGCTGCACGATTTGCCGTGCGCCTTGCGTTGAAATATGTTATTTAATAGGCATGTTAATTACCATCAGGTCCCTTGTTTTTAATTTTTTTGTTTGGGCTGGCTCTATTTTTCTGACGCTTTCCCTTCTTCCCTCTGTTTTGCTTCCAAAAACCATTGTTTTTACCCCATTTCTATGGGGGAAAATGGTGAGTTGGTTGCTCAAAGTCATTGTGGGGATAGACTACCGTGTGGACGGCAAAGAAAACATCCCAAAAGGACCTTTTATCATAGCATCCAAGCACCAGTCAGCTTGGGAAACAGCCGCTTTTAATCATATTTTTCCAAAAACCTCTTTTATCTTAAAGAAAGAGTTGATGTACTTTGTGCCCCTAAACTTTTATATGCATCATACCCAAATGATTCCCCTCGATAGACGAGGTGGGAAACAGGCATTGAAAGATATGATTGCGAGGGCCAAAAATGTTATGGCTATTGGGCGTAGTCTTGTAATTTTTCCAGAAGGGACGAGAACCATTGTTGGAGAAAAGGTATCCTATAAACGGGGAATTTATACACTTTATAAGCACCTCAACAAACCTGTGGTCCCTGTGGCCTTAAACTCAGGCCTTTGTTGGAAACGTCGAGGATTTAGAAAATACCCTGGTACGATTGTTGTCAATATTCTTCCCCCCATTCAGCCAGGACTTCCCGAAGATATTTTTATGAAGACTTTGGAAACGAGTATTGAAACAGCGTCGTTAAAATTAATAAAGGGGTTACCATGATACGTCTTATTGTCTTCCTTCTTTGTGCAGCGGGATTTGGTTTCTTTGTTATGCGAAGTTTACGCCTGAAACGACATCTTCCAAAACTTGTCCTCTTGGACCGAGATGGGGTTATTAACGTGGACAGGTCTGACTACGTCAAATCCAAAGGGGAATTTGAATTTATTCCAGGAAGCATCGAGGCCATTAAACTGCTGAACAAGGCCAGAGTGAAAGTCATCGTGGTGACTAATCAAGGGGGCATTGGGAAAGGCCTTTATACCCATGAGGACCTAGAGGATATTCACCAACACATGAAAGACGGTCTTAAAGTAGGCGGTGCCCACGTAGACCAGATTTTTATCTGTGCTGATCATCCAGATAGCCCCTCCCATAGACGTAAACCCAACCCTGGGATGATTGAAGAGGCTCTCGATCAAACCAAAACAAGGCCCGAAGAGGCCCACATGATTGGGGATGATATGCGCGATTTGCTTCCAGCCCTTCAGTGTGGTGTCCATAGACACTTGGTCTTAACAGGAAAAGGTAAAAAAACCCTCAAAGATCCAGAGCTTCAAAGTGTGTCCGCTTTTAAGGTTCACGCCAATCTTTTGGAAGCGATCAAAGAGATTTTGAAGGTTTGATGCTGCGGGTTGTTTTCCAGGGACAATTCCAATATAAACGTACCGTTTCTGTGCCTATGATACCAATTCCCATTTTAAATTGACGGCACAGGGGAACAAGCGGTGATGGCGAGGAGCGTATTAAATATACGTGACCCTAGGTCCCAAGAAAGCCGATCCCGATGTTCAACGACGCAATCGTTCAAAAGGGGATTGGTATAACCACCGCCCGAATGAAACGTTTACCATTGAAGAAACCAGATTTTCCATTATGCGGTATAACGGATCTCTGCTGCATACCTTGTTAAGGTCTTAACGCAGGTTCTGATGTATCACCACAGCTCATCCTGGATTCCCACACAACGCCCTTCACCTTCGCCCTAGTGGGCTTTGGCATAATGGGGCGTGGTATTAGCCATCCCAGTCTGGGTCATATGCTTTTCTAGACTCTGGATGCAGCGTGGCATAAGCGTGACGAGCTTCTAGTGATTTTGCATAGCTTGGGTTTGGCCCTAGGCCTTTCAATATACGTTCAGCAGCCTCGGGATCGGAAGCTGAACCTGGACGATATCCGCTACGACTGCTACCCTCTGAATATTTAGAAGGACGTAATCGGTCAGAAGCAGGCGCCCCATAACTAACATCTGCTGACCTTGGTTTTCTTGACATTTCTCGTCTTTCAGCTTCTATTGCTGCGTCTCGCATCATTGCACCTCTTGTATATCCCTCGGACTCATCCTTTATGCCTTGGCAGCGTTTAATCTCTTGTTCAAGAGCTTTTTGATTACGGAAGAAGGATACATTTATTCCAAGACGTGTTGCACGATTTTGGGTTTGTTTGAACTTTTCCGATGCCAACCGCGCTTTTCTCTCCTCATACTGTAACGGGGTTTCTTTTCCTGGGGCGAAGGGTGGTTTAGATGAAAAGGGAACCGCTCCCCCGCTTGCAGCAGCTACCTCTGATTCTTTGATACGAGCCTTAAGAGCGCCTATGCCCCCTTCAGTAGAAAGTCCTAATTCTAATGCTTTTGCCTTTAAACGTTCATACGTCGCTAATTTTTCTGCTTTTTCTTCAGAACCCAGAGAACCAGAAAATGATTTAACAGAACAAGCAGGTTTGCATTCTCTCGGAACATCTTCACTGGATATCGCTTTTAAAGGAATGGTAAAAGAAAGTAAAAAGTAAAAAGATTTTAATATTTTCATAGAATTCCATCATTAAATTATATTGAAGGTTATAAGTTTGTAAAAATTTTTTGTAAAGAACTTTTTGTGGGGTGTATGCTTTCCTAAAATGTTTCATGTGAAACGTTTTGTTTAGTACGCATGAAATTATTTTAAAATGGAACTGACTATCGTCTTGAGAGTATTTTGAATCCTTTTCATATTGAGTGCTGAAACTCCCGCATTTTCTGCAAAGTCCTGGCATTTTTCAACAGCGACATGGGTTTGATCAATAATTTCAATGGCCTTTTGCTTTTTGATTTCTCCTAAGAAATTTGACCAGTCCGTTCAAACTTTTTCAAAACACCCTAACTTACAACAGACTTATCAGAAAGTCTTTGTTGACTGAGGTTGAGGGAAAGCCTCTAGGCCTTTACTTTCGCAGCCAAGTTCTCTGCCATTTCACGGGAGGACATGATGATTGTGGATAGTATATTATCCCTTATTTAGTGATTATGCGCATAATAGATATTATTATATCCCCAGTGCAAATATCAATAAGGTTCACACATAAGGTCACTATGCGTTGTGCAAAATGGCGCGCCCGAGAGGACTCGAACCTCCGACCCCAAGATTAGGAATCAGAGGGTCTTGTGTTTTCCTCAATTTAACTATCTCCTATAAACCTTGATTTTCATTGATATTTGAGGTATATTCCATTAATGGATGTGAATGAAATATAACCAAATTTCATCAAAAAGGTAGCACCAGAGTAGCACCAAAATGAAAACAAAGCACAACAAATTTAATTTTACAAAGCGAAGCTTAGAGGCACTCCCCATTCCTGTGCGTGGCAAACGTTCGTGCTATTACGATGAAAAAGCAAGAGGGCTTGGCGCGGCTCTGACAGATAAAGGGACGATTACTTTTATTGTCTACCGCAAAGTTGGTGGCCGCCCTGAAAGAATGACTCTTGGTCGCTATCCAGATTTATCAATTGAGAATGCCAGAGGGCTCGCCTGTGAAATCAATGCTCAAATTTCTCAAGGAAAAAATCCCAACCAAGAAAAATCAAAAATTAGATCTGAGATCACTCTGAACGAGCTTTTTGATAAATATTTAGAGCAGCATGCGAAAAAACATAAAAAATCATGGTCAAGTGACCAGAGTCAATACACATTACATTTGTCGCCATGGGGCAAACGTAAAATTTCCAGCATTCATAAATCCAATATTGAATTGCTGCACACAAAAATTGGCAATACTAACGGGATATATTCGGCCAATAGAGTATTATCCCTATTAGGTGTTATGTTTTCTAAGGCTATTAGCTGGGGTTGGGAAGGTATAAACCCTGTTGTTGGCATTAAGAAGTTTAAGGAAAAAAGTAGAGAACGATTTTTGCAGGGAGATGAATTGCCCTGTTTTTTCAAATCTTTGGAAGAAGAACCGAACAGATGTCTTGCTGATTTTTTTATGGTGAGTTTGTTGACGGGTGCGCGCCGCGCTAATGTTTTGTCTATGCGCTGGCAAGATATTGATATGAAAAGCGCAATTTGGACGATTCTCGAGACAAAGAACGGCACATCTCAGATCGTACCCTTGGGAGTAGAAGTAATCGCTATCCTATCTGAGCGCTCACATGCTAAAGAAAGTTTATGGGTATTTCCAAGCAGTACCAGTCAATCAGGCCACTTAGAAGAACCAAAAAGTGCCTGGAAAAGAATTTTAAAAAGAGCTGATCTTAAGGATTTAAGATTACACGATCTTAGGCGCACCTTAGGTAGTTGGCAGGCTGCAACGGGGGCCAATAGTTTTATTATTGGTAAATCTCTCAATCATAAAACAGCTCAGGCAACCGCTATTTATGCAAGGTTGAGTATCGATCCTGTACGACAGTCTGTTAACCGGGCAACCGATGCCATGTTAGTCGCCGGGGGATTGAAGGAATCATTGTAGTTGAGTTCGGCACAGAAAGGGCTAGTTATATTTTTTCCTTGTTAAGAACGTTGGTGGGATAGCCCGTCTAAACCTCTTGTTAGGACTTGAATTATATGAGGGGGTCTGTCAGACGATAATAGTACAATAGCGGATTAAATATTTATAATATCGCGGATAAAAAACTTTAAAAATAGCGGAACTTATGTTAAGGTTAAGTAGCATCAATCATGGGGATAAAAATGATAAAATTTGTTGAACGATTCCAAATGAAAGTTCTCCTTGAGGCTATTAATACAAGAAGAGTGTTATTATTAAATGGGCCTAGGCAATGTGGAAAAACAACCCTTGTCCAACATATTCAAAAGCAAAACGTAACTTATAGAACCCTTGATGATATTACTTTATTAGAATCTGCTACGATGGATCCTCACGGGTTTATAAAAAATCCTAATGGTATGATGATTATTGATGAGGTACAAAGAGCCCCTTTTTTGTTGCAAGCTATTAAAAAAGCTGTCGATGAGAACAACAGAAATGGTCAATATTTACTGACAGGTTCTGCAAATATTAATGCACTTCCAAATGTTCAAGAATCTTTAGCAGGGCGTGTGCAGAAAATAAGGTTACGAACACTCGTACAAGCAGAGCTTGAAGGATCAAGGCCTACATTTTTGCACAGAGCCTTCACCCAAGAGTTTAATCATAAATGTGTTGGGGAAGATAAAGAACAAATTTTGAAATACTGTTTTAGGGGAGGATTTCCTGAAGCTATTGAATTAAAGGGCTCTCAGCGGAGAAGATGGCATGAAGATTATATTAATGCCATTTTGGAACGCGATCTTCGCGAAATATCTAATATTTATAAATTAGATGTCATGAAAGATTTGGTCAAAATTGTGTGTTCTTGGTCTGCTAAATTTATGGATGTCTCTGCTATAGGGGCCCATTTATCAATAAGACGTCCTACACTTGAAAGTTACCTAAATTCTTTAGAAATATTGTACTTAATTGAAAGGTTGCCGCCTTGGACTAAAACAGATTATCAGCGGATTGGAAGACAGTCTAAATTATTTGTCACTGATTGCGGGTTAATATGTTCTTTATTGAGATGGCAGTTTGAAGAGGTACTTTTAGACAGTGATCGTTCTGGTAAGATTATGGAAACATTTGTTTATAATGAATTAGTTGCGCAAGTTGATGCAAATGATGGGGAGTACGCTATCTATCATTATAGAGATCGAGAAAATAGGGAAATTGATTTTTTGATTGAAAGAGATGATGGCGCATTTATGGGCATAGAAGTAAAAGCAGGATCTAATGTAGGTCAACATGATTTTAAGCATCTTATATGGTTCCAAAGGAATATGGCAAAGGGTAAGTCTTTTATTGGGATTGTGCTATATACAGGAGAACATGTCGTCCCATTTGGCAATAATTTATGGGCTCTCCCTTGTTCGCATTTGTGGAAAACATAGGACTTGAGCTGTCTAAGGAGACCTTCTAAGTCAATAACATTAAACAGCAAAAATTGGACCCCGTGCGACAATCTGTTAACCGGGCAACCGATGCCATGTTAGTCGCCGGGGGATTGAAGGAAAATATCTAAAACCTCTTCTAAATATTTCTACAAAAGGATATAACAAGCTCGATCCTTCTCGCCCTAAAAAAGATTCTTACAACAAAAAATGGATGATTATTGAAAACAAATGATCTTAGATAGTTTGCGATCCCGCATAAAGGCTTACCAGCAAAAAACCCAGGCGCCTTGGCATATTATAGAACAAGACTATATGCTTTCATGGATATTGTTGGGAATTTCTAAAACACCCACAGTGCGCGGCCACTGATAAACTAAAAAGGAACGGACTGAAAACAATCAACAATATATTTTTCATCTTAATTTCCTTCACCGTCTTCCATGTATAAAATATGGTCCACTCGTATGAATATCAAGGTCTGGCATTGACATGATTCATGGTATTTTCACCTATGAGAATAAGAAATTCTATTGTTTTCGTTTCAACTTAGAAAGAAACTCACAATGGTCTGTTCGTTACAAATTAAAGATCAAGTTTTCTCTTCAGTTCCTCATACGCCAATTTATGTTTTTTAGAATCCATTTGTTTAAGGTTATAAAGTTTCCATTTGATAGCAGGCATGTCCTTAACATGAGCCATATTTAAATGATCCCATGTTGGTTCCATTCTTTTGAAAGAAAGTAAGAATTCTCTGTCTGCCTCTGTTAGGCTTTGATCTATGGTTGCAATTAAATCTTCTCTCGCTTTTTCAAGCTCCAGATACTGAACCTGTTCGTCTGTCATCCCCTCAAACTCTTTTTCAAAAATGCATCTTTGGTCCAATCTATTAGGGTTGATCATTTCTGAAATGGGCCTATTGCTACTCAGCAAATACACCAAGAAAGCTTTCTTTTGCATTTCTGTGATCTGATTTGTTTCAAGGAAAATCTTAACATCAAATAGATCTCTTGGATGTTGCCGGTCTAGTGCTGCGCAAAACTTTCCAGCAAAAACTTCTTCTTTCGAGAGCACTTGGCAATAAACGCGCTTCCCATATTTTGATCGAATTTTTTCACAGGTCATTAACATGGTTGGTTCATACACAGTACCTCTTAAAATTAAATTTACATCAATTTTGATATTAGCCTCTTTTCCCATTATATTGAGCTGCTTTGGGAGTCCTTGCTGGGTTCTTTGAATTTGGCCCACATACCCCATTTCCTTTAAGTCTCCGATTATACTTTGAAAAAAGTTTTCGTTTGCTCGAAGAAAATTTGAACGACTATCGATAGAGATATAGGAGAGATCAATATCTACCGAGAGTCTTGGTAAATTCGTGTAGAAAAAGTTGATGGCTGTCCCCCCTTTTAAGGCAAAGGACGGGTATTTTCCAAGCATTTCCAAAACATCTAAGAGCAAACTAACTTGTTTTTCAAAATAGGCTGTGTTCATCGTCCTTTTTATCCCATGTTTTTGGATAGAAAATTAAAAATTGGGCATCATAATAACACCCGTCTGCAGACCCTCTTGGTCCAAAGCCTAAATGAATCTTATTCAAGTCCAATGTGTCAAACCAAGGCATTTGATGTCGCTTGGCAAGTACTAAAAATAACCGCTTTATCTTCACAGATGTACAGGCCCTCAAACAGGTCTGGACCTCTTCGTAAGGTTCTGACCTTAAGCTTTCCATGAGCAAGAAAGCTTCTTCAACCCCATGTCTTTTCGGTGTCAGATAAAGGAATTCCATAAAAGCCCGCGCCGGACACGCAACACGCAACAGATAGTCTTCTACGGGAATTTCTTTTAGCCCGGTTTCATCTGGGAATAAAGAAGTTGCGGTAAGAAAAAATTGTATATCTTGTTTCTCTTGAAGAAAAAATGGTAATTTAACGCCACGGAGGCCCCATAAAAATACTCTTTTTCCCTGAAAACGAATAAAATGGCTTCTGCCCTGTAGTTCAAGAGCTGTCTGGCCCCCAACATGAATATCCAAAATCTTTTGGGCACCCCAAACCATGCCCTGCCAAGATACTTCATCGTCGGGACGTACCACGGCTCCAGTTCTAAAGGTGAGAACCCACCCAGATTTCTTATACCTTTGTATCAAAGAAGGAGAGTACCCACACCCCTTCAACCAAATCACGGGGGCCACCGTATGCATGGGCCATATCTTAAAGAGATTCTTTAATTTTGTGTTTTTTGATATACTCATAGTATCTATTATAGATAATATTTAAAATTCTGCAAGGGAAATAGTGATATTTTTTCCATTCTGAAAGTGTTTTAAACACGCTCCCTACACTACATCTATATAACTGGGGGTGTACAAGAAAAATAAATGGGGCGTTGAAAAAGTTGCAGACATATATAGGTGACTGGGATGCTTTGGAGATTATTAATCAAAACTCAATATTAACACTGTAAAAACAGGTTTTCATTTTCTTATGTGGTTTTTATCCTCTGTATTTTTGCTTTTGAAATTCTTTTTTTCATGTTATTTAATTTAATCTTTCGAGGATTAATTAAGTTTATG
>CAMBTM010000006.1 GCA_945870825.1 Rhizobium sp. Q54 | reverse complement strand
GGTATTGGACATAACTTGAGGCTTATCCTTAATAAAATCTGGTCTCTTTTTGCCCTTTTTTACACATTCCTTTTTGCACCCTATGCGTCAAAAAGGACCTTCGACCCCCTCATTATTCGAGGCTAAGCCCTTTCTTCAGGGTCGACTATTTAGTCGGTCCTGAAATATGATTTTGATACGATATATCCAACATGACTTTCCTCCTTTTTACAAACGAAAGTATGATCAGAAATTTTAATCAAGTCTATGAACGGATTGTTGTTTTTTTAAGGTATTTTCGCCAATCAGAAGATTTCAATCATAATGTCTTGAAGATCTTTTCTGGAAGATATGACTTCTTGGGTTTGAAGATCCTTTGGTAAATGGTCCATATGCCCCTCTTTCCCCAAGGCGATCACAGCCATAGCTTCGTAGGTGTCTGGATCTAAGTCAGCAAGTGTACAAGCCTGTTTCTCATCAAAGCCCCCCATAGCCCGGGTTACGTATCCAAGCTTTTCAGCTTGCAATGCCAAGGCCATCCAAGAGGCCCCTGCATCAAAAGATGCCCAACGATTAGGCTGGCCTGTTCTTTTAAAATTCTTTTGGGCAAAAAGGATCATAAGGACAGGGGCCTTTGAGGCCCATTGCCAATTAAATGGGACCAGTATATCTTTGAATTTTTCGATCGATGTCCCTTGAGCATAGGCATAAAGCCAAGGTTGTTCATTAAAACAAGAAGGACTCCAATGCGCGGCTTCAAAGATTGTTTTTAAATCTTCTTCCGACACAGGGTCCTTCAAAAAAGAACGGGGCGAATGCCTATTAATAAAAATATCATCTAATTGTTTATGAGTTTTTATACGCATGCACCCTCTCGTTTTTTATCGGTTCAGTATTTTATGAGTAATGGCAGCTAAAATAGCCCCAATCATTGGCATAACAAAGAAGAACCACACTTGCTTTAAGGCAGCCCCCCCTTCAATGACGGCAACCCCAAAACTGCGAGCTGGATTCAAACTGGCCCCTGTGACTGGAAGGGCAAAAAAGTTAGCTGCAACAACAGCAGCACCCAAAGCAAGGGCTGTTATGTTCTTATTCACTGTGTTCTCAAGATAGACAAGAACGATAATGAATGTTGCAATAATTTCAACCAACATAGCACCGTGAAACCCAAAATGTCCAGGAGATAGATAGCGGTATCCATTAGTCACAAAGGTATTGACGCTTGTGGTGTGCATTAAAGACTTAAAGACAATCAACAGAAGACTCGCCCCCACAAGACCGCCAATAAGCTGAGCAAGGGTGTAACTGAGGAAAGTTTTAAAATCGATCTTCTTTGTGATAAAAAACCCGAAACTAACCGCAGGGTTAATATGGCATCCGGATGTTTTTTCAAAAATGGTATAGAGCGCCAAGATGGTTAACCCAAAGGTAAAGGCAACACCAATGTAACCTACAAACGGCATGGCAAACAAAGCTGTCCCGCAACCAACGGTGATCAGCAAGAATGTACCAAGGAATTCAGCAAATAGTTTCTTTTCAAGAGAGTTCATGGTTAAGCCTCATTTGTTATTATTATAAAATAAAGGTTACTCGAAAAAAAAATAACACGCAAGGGGGGTAAAAATGACGTTAATTTTTGATAAAGTCCATCCACTCATCTTGAGACAATATCTGAATATTCAATGTCCGAGCTTTTTCTACTTTGCTGCCGGGATTTTCCCCAACAACAAGGATACTTGTATGGGATGAAACCGTATTGGTCACCTTAGCCCCCAAAGTCTCCGCCTGTTGTTTGGCCTCTTCCCGCGTCATATTTTGAAGGGTCCCTGTAAAGAGGATGGTTTTTCCTGTGAATGGCCTATGGTGCCTATCCATCTTCTCCATAGGCTTAATATCCAAAACAGCCATAAGCTCTTTAACAAGAAGCGCGTTAGGCGGCTTTTGAAAAAATGTTCGCAGAGAATCCGCAATCGTTGGACCAATAGAATCAATGGACAAAAGATCTTGGTATGCAGGTCCTTCTTCCCCTTCACTCACTATCAATACCATGGCATTTTGCCAGGTCTCAACTGTTTGATAATGTTGCGCAATAGCTTTTGCCGTCACTTGACCTATATGGTGAATTCCAAGGGCATAGAGAAACCGATCAAAACTTATATGGCGTTTCTTTTCGATAGATTGAAAAAGATTTTCAGCTGATTTTTCCCCCCAGCCCGGAAAATTTTTTAAAGGCGTGAGGCTTTGTTGATCCCGGTTTTGAAACGTAAAGATGTCGACAGGACTATGGATTAATGCCTTCTCCCAAAAGAAATCGATACTTTTCCCCCCAAGGCCTTCAATATCAAAGGCGTGGCGAGACACAAAATGATTCAGCCTTTCTTTGGCTTGTGCATCGCAGGAAAAACCTCCCGTACACCGTATAGCGACCTCGTTTTCTTCCCTCATCACAGGACTGCCACATACAGGGCATCTGGTTGGAAAAATGAACGGGTCTGATCTTTTGTGATCACCTGGCAAAACACCCACCACTTGGGGAATCACATCCCCCGCCCGTTGGATCAAAACCCGATCCCCCACACGAATATCTTTGCGTTTCAGTTCATCACCATTATGAAGGCTGACCCGTGACACCATCACACCTCCAATATTAAGAGGCTCCAGCTCACCAACAGGGGTCAAGACACCCGTACGCCCCACCTGAATTTGAATAGATTTCAAAATAGTTTGGCCTTGTTCTGCAAGAAATTTATGGGCCAGCGCCCACCGCGGCGCGCGTGCTACAAATCCCATTTTTTCTTGATCCTGCACACGATTCATCTTATAGACCACGCCATCAATATCATAAGGAAGCCGGGCCCGCTTTTCATTCATGTCCCGATAATAATCCATCAGATCCAATACAGAATGGCAGCGTTGGATATTGTCGGCCAAAGAAAATCCCCAGGCTTTTAAACAATCCAGAACCTCTCGTTGAGACTGGGGATGGGTGGGTGACAAAAGGCCGTAAGCAAAAAATCGTAAGGGCCGTTTAGCGGTAATAGAAGCATCTAACTGTCGCATGGTTCCGGCTGCCGCATTTCTGGGGTTAGCAAACAAAGGCAAACCTTCTGCTTCTCGCATGGCATTCAGCTGTGCAAAGGCCTCTTTGGGTAAAAAAACTTCCCCTCGCACTTCAAGAACATCGGGATAATTCGACCCTTTCAGATGGGTTGGAATATTGTGAATGGTTCGAATGGTATGGGTGATGTTCTCACCTGTTTGACCGTCCCCACGGGTACTGCCAAGGGTCAAGACCCCTTTTTCATAACGAAGGGATGCCGATAATCCATCAATTTTAGGCTCTGCCATCATATCAAGTACTGCGTCAGGACCAAGCCCCAAAAGCTTTCGGGAACGAGTGATGAAATTTTCTACATCCCCCTCACTGAAAGCGTTTTCTAGGGAAAGCATGGGGATTGTATGGGATACTTTTTCAAATCTATTATCAACTTCACTCCCGACTTTTTGGGTTGGGGCATCGTTTTGTTTTAACTGGGGAAATTGACGTTCTAGATCACGGGCTTCTTGAACAAGCTTATCGTAGGTCGCATCCGAAATTTCTGGGGCATCCAACCCATGGTAACGCTCATTATGATAAACGATCTCTTCATAAAGCTTTTTCAACCGTTGACGGGCTTCCATTTCTTTTGATGTGGGAAAATCCTTAAAAAGACTCATGACCGTGTGTCCTTTAAAAGAACCGCTGCAGCCGCCTTGGCCTCTGGTGTAATGGTTTCCCCTGCCAACATACGCGCTAGTTCTTCTTCCCTTTTATCATCTTCGGCCAGTTGCTGAATACGTGTTTGCATACGTCCTTCTTCCAAATGTTTGGCAACCAGATAATGATGGTCAGCATACGCCGCCATTTGGGGGGAATGGGTAATGGCCACAACCTGGGTTGTTTGAGAAAGTTCTTTAAGACGTTTTCCCATGGCATCAGCCACAGCACCCCCAAGACCTGTATCAATTTCATCAAAGATAATGGTTGGGACATGACTTTTTTGATTCAATGCTACTTTAAGCGCCAGCATAAAACGAGAAAGCTCGCCCCCAGAGGCAATTTTGGATAAAGGCCCTGGTGCTTCTCCCGGATTAGTTGTGACAAAAAATTCTACAGTTTCCATCCCATGCTCTGACCATTGATTTTCGGGAAGGGGCGTCAGTTTGACAAAAAAAGTTGCTGGTAATTTAAGAGGCGCCAGTTCTTTTTCAACGGATATCTTTAAATGTTGGGAAACTACTTCCCTTTGATGACTTAGTTCACTCGCTGCTTTTTCATAACACGCCCTGGTTTTACGCTCGTCCGCTTCAAGACCTTGAATCATGCCCCCAGCGTTTTCAAGAGAAGATGCCTCATGGCGAAACTTCTCCAGTAATGAAACAAGATCGTCTACCGTGCAGCGATGCTTTTTGGCAAGAAACCTCAGCGCACTGAGGCGTTGTTCAATTGTTTCAAGAGACGTTTCTTCATCTCCCGCCCCAAAATCTCTGTAAGTACTTTTTAAAGACTCAATCGTCTCTTGTGTCAAAGATAAACTATCGTCAATATTTTTCAAAAGATGATCCAAAATGCCATCAACATTCCCGTTTTTAAGAATACGATAGGCCGTATGGAAAGACTGAACCACACTACCTTTGTCCTGGAGTTCCTCCAGAGCCCCTTGAAGACTGGATTTAATTTTTTCATGGTGCATCAAAAAAGAACGCTTTTCTAACAACCGCTCTTCTTCTTGCACAGCCGGATTTATCTTTTGAAGTTCATCAAGACAATAGATCAAATAATCCCTATTTTCCTGATTTTTTAGGATGGAGGCCTTTGTATCTTTCATCTTTTTCAAGGTGTCTTGCCAATCGGCATAGGCTGTTTTTGTAAGGGCAACAAATGTGTCTAAGGCCCCGAACTCATCTAAAACAAGGCGATGATGGGTGGGCATGAGAAGACGATCAAATTGCCCATGGATCTCAATTAGATATTCCCCAACGTCTTTCAGACCATTCACACTAATAGGCACGTCATTGATGAAACATTTTGTGCGGCCATCCTTTGTAATAGAACGGCGAATCATAAGGGAAGGATCGTCTTGTTGAAATCCAATAGCATGAAGGTGGGCTTGAAGATCCTGATATGTCGTAATATCAAAAACAGCAGTGACAGAGGCGTCTTGCATTCCTTGGCGAATGAGAGATACTTGCCCACGCCCCCCCAAAACCAGATTCAGCGCATCAATCAACAAAGACTTTCCAGCCCCTGTCTCCCCTGTTAATGTCGTGAATCCACCATAAAAATCAACCTCAAGACGGCTGACAACGGCGATATTAGAGACGGTTATGCTTTGCAGCATTTGGCTGCTGCTCCCATTGTTTTGTTATCTTCATTGATACGTTTTCATCAGGCAACGCACCTTTCTCGGCCAACAAGGCATACGCACTGCGGTACCAAGAATTATCGGGGTAATTGTGCCCCAAAACCTTGGCTGTGGCTTGGGCTTCTCTTAAAATACCAAGGGTTAAATAACTTTCGATAAGCCGATAAAGGGCTTCTGGCACGTGGGTTGTCCCCTCATACTTCTTCACAACGGTTTGGAAACGATTGAGGGCTGCTAAAAATTGATTTTGGGATTGGTAAAAACGCCCCACTTCCATATTCTTACCCGCCATATAGTCCCTTAATAAATCAACCTTGAACTTCGCATCCTTGGCATACGGACTATTGGGGAATCGTTTTATAAGCTCAGAAAAAATGGATAATGCTTTTTCTGTTGCTGTTTGATCCCGTTCCACATCAGAAATCTGGACGTAATAACAAAGTCCCTTCAAAAAGTAGGCATAGGGCACATAGCTACTGCTGGGTTGCATTTGTAAGAATGTATCAAGGTTAGCCAAGGCATCTTCAAACGCTTGTCCCTTATAATAACCGTAAGCAGCCATAATTTGGGCAGAGGTCGCCCACTTAGAATAAGGATGTTGACGAATCACTTCTTCAAAAGCCGCTGCAGATTTTTTATTTTCGCCCTTTTCAAGAAGTTTTTCAGCACGTTCATAAAGCTCATCAGCAGTGCGTTCTTCAAATTTTTCATCCTTGGAAGACCCACAAGCCCCCAACAGCAGCAACAATGCTGAAAAATAGCTAAGGCGCCATATGGAATAATATTTCATCTATTCTAGCCTATGTTTGTCGTAAATCACTGGACAATACCATAATACAAAAAAACAAAAGACACAAAGTCAAAAATGAATCTATGGCGTATACCAGTTCCCATTTTAAATTGAGTGTTAGGCAAACGAGTGGCGAGCCCGATGAGCCTATCCTTTATGGGTGACACACTTTGGGCCCAAAGGGTGATCTGGAAGTTTAAACGCCACAATCATTTAAAAGGGGCACTGGTATTACAAAGGTGACTCAACGCATAAAGCGCCGCTGTTTCAGCCCTAAGTATATTGAGCCCAAGAGAGACTGGATAAGTCTTTGGATTTTTTAAAAGCATGGTATTTTCTTCTATCGTAAAGCCTCCCTCTGGCCCTATCAACAAAGCACCCGAAGACGAAACTGTCGAGATGTGAGAAGCCGTTGCCCGTTCTTGGCAAAAATAAAGGGGCATGTCTACGGGAAGAACCTTAAAAATATCTTTCAAAGCCACGGGGGCATGTATTGTCGGCACATCAAGCCGCTCAGACTGTTCTGCGGCCTCGATACTGTGGGCCTTTATCTTTTCTAAGTTCACTGTTCTCACAATGGTCCGATTCGTCAAAACAGGACAAAGAACTGAAACCCCAATTTCAACCGATTTTTCAATAAGAAAATCCATAGCATTTTTTTTAAGGGGAGAAAAAAAGAGCCAGGGTCCACACCACTCTCCTTGAGGTCTTAGCAATTGTTGGACACGTATCACAGTCTCTTTGCCAATCTTTTCAATCTTGGCCACATATTCACCACTCAGACCATCAAAAAGGCGGACAACATCCCCCACCCCAAGGCGTAAAACGTTTTGCACATAATGACTTTGGGGCTTTGATAGAACCATGTCACAACCTACATCACAAAGCGATGGCACAAAAAGTCTTGGCGTTTTGATAAATTCATTCATAATAACTTGCAACTTAATGTCTCAAAAAAAAATGACCAGAAAAACCTTTTTAAATCTTTATATAAAGCTCGGCCGCTACGATCATCTTGCCGCCGTCTGGATTTTGTTTTCCCCTTGTCTTTGGGTTTTTGCCCTGTCAGGCATTACAACCGTTCCCCTTAAAACCCTCATTCTCTTTTTTCTTGGATCCCTTTTGATGCGTAGTGCAGGGTGCATTATTAATGACATGACGGATCAAACCATTGATAGGAAAGTGGGCCGCACAATAACCCGTCCCCTCGCCAAAGGGACCCTGAGCAATAAACACGCCCTTTGCTTTTTAGTCCTCCATCTTATCCTAGGGTTCTTTATCCTGATTCAGTTCAATAGACTAACGATTGCGATTGGCGTTGCCCTTTTACCCCTCATTATTATATACCCCCTCATGAAACGATGGACCTATTGGGCCCAGCTCTTTTTAGGAATTACTTTTAATGGCGGGGTCCTCATGGCCTGGACAAGCCTCCACAACAATTTAGATCTGGACGCCTTTTTGCTTTATGGGGCCGCTATTTTGTGGACATTGGGCTATGACACGATTTATGGGTATCAAGACAAAGACGACGATCAGGCCTTGGGCCTTAAATCAACAGCTGTTTTATTTCAAAATCACCTCAAAGCCTTTGTGTTGAGCTGTTTTTGCAGCATGATTTTACTCTTAAGCTTTGTGGGACTTTCAAAAACCCTCCACTGGTCTTATTATATGTATCTAGGGATTGTTCTTTTAACTTTTGTCTACCAGGTTTTTAAGGTAGACATAGGCGATAAAAAAAAATGTCTTTATGTCTTTCAACAACAGTATGTTATAGGGATTCTGGTTTTTCTGGGGCTTTTGATGGGAGTTAACATTCAATGAAGTATTTCTATGGGACGATACTCTTGCTGGGTTTTTTTCTGATTTCCGCTTGTGGAAAGAAGGGGGATTTGGTATACGAGGGAGAGAGTAAGTTTCCTCAGGCTTATCCAAGTATTGGGGATGCTTAGGAATGTTGTATTCAGGCAACATTCGATTGAATTATAAACTGTATCACAAACTTTGGCTTGCCTAGAAGGTCTGGATAAGGCTTTATTGGAATAAAAGAAGTTTATGTATTTAGGAGAGAATTATGCATAAAAAATTATTAACAGTTCTAATGGTTGCAGGCGTATCCGCCGTGGCGATGAATGCTGCAGCTGGTGAATCATCTGGTCCTAGCGTTAAGATCAATGGTGTTTTCAGGTCTTTGGCAGCGGGAACGACGCAAAGTGTTCGTTCTTCCAAGGGTGTTCAATTTATGACATACGGTAACATGTCCTTGAATGCTAGCGGGACTGCTAACAACGGATTAACGTACGGTGCTATGGCTATTCTTGAATTAGATCGTGCAAAGACTGAAAAGGATCGCATCTCAGAGGCTTATACATTTGTTGGGTCTGACGCGATTGGTAATTTCCAGTTTGGTGATGCTCAAGGCGTTTCAACTCTCATGATGTACGATGGTTCAGACGTTATGGGTGGTACAGGTGGTTTTGACGGAAACCTTGAGAAGCTGTTGAATATTACACGTGGTGTAAACTTTGACCAAGGCATTGGACACGTTCCCGGTACCAGCAAATCAACAAAATTAACCTATATGTCCCCAGAAGTTTCCGGCTTCCAGGTTGGTGTATCTTACACGCCCAGTACGGCACAGTACGGACGCCTTCCAAATACAAAAGCTCTTAATTCTGGAGGAAATGTTATTTCCGGATCTGCCCCATATGCTGTAAACCACACAGAAGGTGCTTTATCCTTCACGGATGACATCGGTGCTTACACTGTAGGTGTTTATTTGACCGGAGCTCTTGGTAAAGCAAGGGCGGCTTCGAACGATTTTGATCTAAATTCTGTGAAAGCTTGGCAGTTCGGTTCCTTGGTGGATTATGAAAACTGGCAGTTTGGCGCTGGTTACTTCAACAACGGCAAGTCTTACATGCGTCGCAACACAAACTTCACCAATACCCATGGATATAACCTTGCTGTTTCTTACGGCATGGGCCCCATGAGCTTGGCATTGGGTTATACTGGAACAGAAAGAGGCGTAACGTCTGGCAAAGCAAAAGCTGACATTTCTTCCTTCACGGTTGACTACTCGGTTGCTGATGGTTTGGCAGTGTACGCTGAAGCGAACTACTTCAAACTTAGAGCACCTATTGCCCACATCAACGCTGTTAACACAACACCAACTGTTGACTATCTTGATCGTCAACCTAGTTCTAACAAAGATAACAGTGGTACTGCGTTTATTCTTGGTACACGGGTTAACTTCTAACGTTCTAACGTTTTCAAATTTACAGGAAGGGAGCCTCAGGCTCCCTTTTTTATTGCCCAATAATCAAAAATCTGTATAGTACCCCGTGTGTATAAGTTTTTGGAATAGATACGGTGTATTCCCTCGTTTGTCACCCCTGCGAAGGCAGGGGCCTAGGGTAACAAACAAAGCCTTGCGGGTTGAAAAGCCATATAACATCGAAATCTTGACGGTTCCCCTGGATCCCCGCCTGCGCGGGGATGACAAAAAGAGGAATGTGGATAGAAAGCGGAGGTGCAGGCATATTCTATAAAAACTATCACACTGAAGTTATATTAACTTGGCAACTATTTTAAGGATTTTTCTATGCACCAAAAACTTTTCTCTAAGTTTTTTTTACTGCTTGGGTTCAGTACACTTCTCCTTTCCTGTTCCTCTAAAGAAGATAAGGATCTGGAAGAAGCTGCTGAACGGGGTCGTCGCAAAGCAAAAAGTGATCACCAACGTCTTCAAGAAAAAAACAAAGGTTATATTTTTGGTGAGCCTCTTTTTGCTATTGGTTCAAAAAAGGCTGAAGACACCAATATTGGTGTGAATAGTTACCTATGGCGTGCAAGCCTGGACGTTCTGTCTTCGCTTCCCAAAGTCAAAGCAGATCCTTTTGGTGGCATGATTATTACCGACTGGCAAATCCTGCCAGAAGATAATAACGAACGTTTGAAAGTTGAAGTTGTGATTATTGGTCGACAACTCCGTTCTGATGCCTTGAGAGTATCTATTTTCAGACAACACCTCAATGGGACAACCTGGGAAGATGTTTCCGTTTCAAAAGAAACTGTTGACCAAATTGAAGAAACAATCCTCAAGCGGGCGCGCGACATTCGCCTTCAAGAAGAAAAATAACGTTCAGTCATGGAAAAATATAATTTCAGAATTATCGAGAAAAAATGGCAAGCTTTCTGGGAAAAAGAAGGGCTTTTCGCTGGAAAAGATAATCGAGAAAAAAAATACTACGTCCTCGAGATGCTTCCCTACCCATCAGGACGCCTCCATATGGGGCATGTGCGAAACTATACCATCGGGGATGTGATCGCTCGGTATAAGAAAAGTTTAGGGTTTAATGTGCTACACCCCATTGGGTGGGATGCTTTTGGGCTACCTGCTGAAAATGCAGCCATTGAACGCAATACCCACCCCGCTCACTGGACACGTGAAAACATTCATGCCATGCGCTCTCAGCTCCAATCCTTAGGATTTAGTTACGACTGGGACCGGGAAGTTTCCACCTGTGATGAAGAATATTACCTTCAAGAACAACGGATCTTTTTGGATTTCTTAAAGCATGACTTGGCGTACCGCAAAGAATCTACCGTGAACTGGGATCCACTAGAACAAACGGTTCTTGCCAATGAACAAGTAGTTGACGGCTGTGGGTGGCGTTCAGGCGTTCCCATTGAAAAGAAAAAGTTGTCCCAGTGGTTTTTGAAAATTACGGACTTTGCCGAAGACCTTTTGAATGGTCTCGATCAGTTGAAAGAATGGCCTGAAAAAGTTGTCACCATGCAGCGCAATTGGATTGGAAAATCTTTTGGGGCTAATATTCACTTTAAAACCCCTGATGGGTCCATGACTATTCCCATTTTTACCACCTGCCCTCATACCCTTTTTGGTGCCAGTTTCCTTGTAATCGCCGCAGAACATCCTGTTTCCCAAAGCCTAAAAAACAAACCGGAAATTGCAGCCTTCATAGCAGAATGTGCACACCTTGGCACCAGTGAAAAGGCCCTAGAAACGGTTGAGAAAAAAGGAATTGATACAGGGATTCGCGTTGTTTCTCCCTTTGAACCTGATCGCGAAATCCCCGTCTATATTGCAAACTATGTGGTTGCTGACTATGGCACAGGGGCTGTTTTTGGCTGTCCTGCCCATGACGCCCGAGATTTTGAATTTGCAACACTCTATAATCTCCCCATTCATCAAGTCATCGAACCCTTAGCCCATGAATCCATGGACCTTTCCAAAGAGGCCTTTTTGGGTGACGGTCATATGATCCATTCCCAATTTTTAAATGGCCTTACCATTGAGGAAGCAAAGAAGAAAGCCATCGATCAAATAGAATCCTTAAGTGCAGGTCACCGTGTGACCACCTATCGTCTTAGGGACTGGGGTGTTTCCCGTCAACGCTATTGGGGATGCCCTGTCCCTATTATTTACTGTGATGCCTGTGGCACAGTCCCTGTGCCTTTGGGTGATCTTCCGATCCGCTTGCCAGAGGATATTTCTTTCGACAAACCAGGAAACCCTTTGGTCCACCATTCCACATGGTCTAAGGTTGATTGTCCTTCTTGCGGGGCCAAGGCGCGCCGGGAAACCGATACCCTTGACACATTTTTTGAATCGTCTTGGTATTTTTTCCGGTATTGTACCCCCCACTACGCAAAAGGCCCCTTTGATGCAAAAATTGCCGACAGTTGGTGTCCCGTCGACCAATACATTGGGGGGGTTGAGCATGCTGTGTTACATCTTCTCTATGCGCGTTTTTTTACCCGTGCCCTTAAAAAATGTGGGTATACCACCATTGAGGAACCCTTTAAGGCCTTGATGACCCAAGGCATGGTTTGTCATGAAACCTATAAGGATGCTGCTGGTAAGTGGATGTTTCCAGAAGATGTCCAAAAGCAAGGGTCAAACTATATCCACGCACTCACCAAAGATCCTGTAACCGCAGGACCTTCAGAAAAAATGAGTAAATCCAAAAAGAACGTGGTGGATCCAGAACATATCATTCAAGAATACGGCGCTGATGTGGCGCGCTTTTTCGTGATGTCAGACTCGCCCCCTGAAAAGGATCTAGACTGGTCAGATGCAGGTGTTCAAGGTGTTTGGCGGTATCTCAATCGTTTTCATCAGTGTGTTCAAAACGCTGTGTCCCATTTTACAGGCCCTCAGCCCCTGGATGTCTCTTCAAGAAAAACAGAATCAACCCATCGTCTTATTCATAAAACCATTCAGTGGGTCACCGATGACTTTGAACGCTATCACTTTAACAAAGCGATTGCCCGTATACGGGAATTATCCAACGCGCTTTTTGCATTAAGCCCAGAAAACCCTCAAGAGATTGGGGTTTTAAGATTTGGTCTGCAAACCCTTACCCAACTCTTAGCCCCCATTGTTCCCCACGTTGCGGAAGAAATTTGGCAAGAAATTGTACAAAATCCATCTAAAACTATTTTAGAGGCTGGTTGGCCCAAGGCTGATCCAGCGTTGCTTCAAGAAGACACTGTAGTGCTGGGTGTGCAGGTTAATGGTAAATTAAGGGCGGAATTAACAATTGCAAAAGATGCCCCACAGGTGTCTATAGAAGCATTAGTCATTGAGTTAGAGGGGGTGCAAAAATACCTTGAAGGGGCAACCCCTAAAAAAATTATTGTTATCCAAAATAGGATCGTCAATGTCGTTATTTAAAAGATTTTTCGTATTAAGCGGGATCCTTCTATCCTTAAACCAATGTACATTGAGGCCCTTATACGCAACCCAGAAAACAGAATCTTCTGAGCATTTGGCCTATGTTAAAATTGCCAACATTGAAGGACGTCTTGGACAAATCATGCGCAACAGTCTTTTGCAAAAGATTACACCTCAAGGACAGCCTAGAAACCCCTTATATATCCTAGAAGTCACCTTGAATTTCTCTGACCGTGATCTGGGTGTTGCAAAAGATGCCACTGCCACAAGAAGTGAGGTCAGTCTTTCTGCCAACTATACCTTGAAAGATTATACAACAGGGAAAGTTCTTTATACCGGTAAGGAAGTAGAAAACACAGACTATAATATTTTAACATCATCCTATTATTCTAACATTGTCTCTAAGAATAATGCCCAAGAGGGTGTCGTTGAATTTATGTCAAATTTGATTAAACTGAGTTTAGCAAGTTATCTCAATTCCACACAAAATAGATGAAATTTTCTGCAGCCCAGCTTAAAACTCTTTCCCATTCAGGCGTTGGAAAATTTTCCTCCGCCCTTTTTTACGGCGAAGAAGAGTCTTTTATTCAAGAGAAAATAACCACTTTTATTAAAGATATCTTAAAAATTTCAAGCTCAGAGATAACAGTTATTGAAGCAGAAAAGATCCTCTCAAAAGAAGTTTTTTTAGAAGACCTTTTAGGTGTCCGGATGCTTTGGGGTGATGATTCAAAAGCGATTTGGGTTAAAAACGCCAGCGACAAGTTGCTTTCTCTTTTAACGGGTTTTTTAGAAGATTCCACGTCCACAGGTTTTCTTTTAATCACCACTGATAAATACTTAAAACCGGCATCTAAAATGCGTCAGTACTATGAAGAGAAATCCAACACCCTCTCAGTCGGCTGCTTTGCCCCAACGCCTGACGATATTAGAAAAAAGCTGGTGTATCTCTTTCACGTTTACAAAAAAGATATTCACCCTGATGTCCTTCATCTTTTGAGCGAAGCCTTCGTATCCAACACTATGGTCTTGGAAAGTGAAGTTCAAAAAATCATTAATTACGTGGGCGGTAAATCTTTTATCGACAGGCAAGATGTTGAAAACTGTCTTTCTATAGAAGAGGTCCTAGACTATGACAGTTTGACCCATGCCTTCCTCAGTGGAACCCCTGGAGAGATGATTCATTTCTTCAAACAACAAGTCGCCGAGGGGGGTGCCTCGATTGGTCTCATTCGCAGTCTTTTGATTCAAGTGCGTCGTCTCTACGCCTTGAAATGCCTCATGTCGGAGGGAAAAGCTTTTGACCAAGCAGCCTTTATGGTTACCCCGCAAATTTTTAGTCAGGCTAAAGAAAAGATTAAAGGGTACTTGGATCTCTGGTCTCCTGAGGCCCTAGAGACCCTTTTAACCCTTTTGATGCAAGGAGAAAAAGACTGCAAGACCTTGTCTGACCTTGGCGATATGGTCACAGAGCGCGCCTTTATTCGCGGTATGCAGATAAGAAAACGCAAAACCTCATAACGTGTATTAACGATGACCATTACACTCAAAACCCTTGAAAAATCAGATTTTTCTTCGTCTAAACCCACATAAAAGGAGAACATCATGAACGATACCATTGAACCAGGCCTTTATAAACACTATCGCGGCGGGCTGTACCATGTAATCGGCGTTGGGCGACATTCTGAAACTACTGAAGTGTTTGTGGTTTACCACCATCTGGATGGCGACCCAGGCCTTTGGATCCGTCCTATCGGTATGTTTAAAGAAACAGTTATCTATGAAGGACGAGAGGTTCCTCGGTTCCTGTACCAAAAACCTTTCGTGTCCAAGGCACCAGAGTTTTTAGATGCTGACTGGCGGGCACGTGAGTCAAAGAAATTGCTTTAAAAATATGAAAAAACAATAGGTTAAACTCATAACCCTTAAGGTATATTTGCCACTTACTTATAGAATACCAAGGTACATTTGCTTACGCCCCGGTCCATATGAGTTTTGAGAACTTTAGACATTTTTGGGAAACGCTTGTCACAAAGGTCCAACTAATCTCCCTATAAAACGGCTGCCTTGGAGTTAACAAGACCTGGTCACCATCACCCCATGAATAATCAAGGGTTACAAATCATACAATACATTTGAGGGGCCAACTTAATGCCACCTTTAACCTCATCAGTCCTTAGAAAAACCTCTTGATGGTCACACAGGACACATCCAAATACGTCATGAGAAACCATGTCTGTAGGCTGATGACAATATTCACAAGGCAAGCCTTTTTCAACCCCTACCTGTCCCCAACCTGGTGTTTTACAAGAGGGACATAACGTATTTAATCGTCTTGCCATTTTCTCAGCTAATTCCCCAATCACCGTCATGCGTGAAGGATTCATATGAGCCCGCATATCTGTTTGAACCCAAACCTTTCCATCCTTAGACTGGCTTGAACATTTCGCAAATGCATCTTTAAGTAATTGTTTATTCAGAATTCCTTTAAATAAAAATCCTGGTTCATTTCTATTATTTGGCCTCATAATCAATCCATGGGACGGAAATGTTGCACTATGGGCAAAGTCTAAAATCTCATCCCATGTATCGGCCACCTGCATGTGATAATTTGTCTTTTCACTTAGAATCCTTAGATGCAAATGAAATCCTCTCTTGCGATCGATGAAATACAAAATTTCTTCATTACACGCAATAAAGGGAATGGCTGGATGGGGTCCAAAACTCCCCTCGCTTGCAAGAACATAATCTACTTTATCCCCTAAAATTTCCAAAGCCCATGTACACTTGCGTCTGGCACAATCTATGGAGCTTCCAAGGCGTTCCACTTCCCCAGAAAAAGTCCCTAATGTATCCGTATCCAAAACATATTCCAAAATATTTGACCCTAAAATATTAAAAAAGGCAGGAGCAACGGCTAATGACTTTGCGTGCTTGGTCGGCATAATGATGGAGGCTCTTTCGTAAATTCTATCCATGGCTTAAAGGATCCTTGATGCAAGGGCAAAATATAAAGGGATGCCAATCGCTACATTAAAAGGAAAAGTAATTGCAAGACTTAAAGGCAGGTAAATGGTGGGGGATGCTTCAGGCAAAGCAACACGCATGGCGGCCGGAACAGCAATATAAGAGGCACTGCTACAAAGAACCGTGAATAAGGTTCCGGTACCAACATCAAGGCCGATACCGTAACTAATAGCAAGACCAATAGAGGCCCCCACAAGTGGCATATAAAGACCAAAGAGCCCCAAAGACCACGTGAACTTTCTAAGATGGGTAAGATTTTGAGAAACTACCAAGCCCATATCCAAAAGAAACAAGCACAGCATCCCTTGAAAGGGTTCTTCAAAAAAACCAGAAACCTTATTCATCCCAGGCTGTCTTGTTATCCACCCTATAAAAAAAGCACCGAACAACAATAAGATGGCCCCATTGCTTAAGATCTCATGCCTTAATTTTTCCCCCCCTTTTTTATGAGAAGAATTTTTGTCACAAGAACCCTGGGCAATAAACAGACCGGAGAATATAGCAGGGGCTTCCATTAAGGCAAGAATCGCCACAATATAGCCTGCATAAGCAATAGAATGTCCTTTTAGAAAAGAGGCAGCCGTTGCAAACGTTACCATACTGATAGACCCATAATGGGCCGCAACAGCCGCCGCTGTCGGACGGTCCAGTTTCGTTGTAAGGCGTAAAAGACCATAAGCCAAAAAAGGCATAAAAAGACTGACAAAAAATCCAGCTCCGAGGGCAAAAAATATTTGGGCTGTAAAAACCTCTGTATTTGCAATGGCAACACCCCCCTTCAAACCAATGGCCATCATTAAATACAATGATAGATATTGACTAATGCTTTGAGGCACTTTCAAGTCAGATTTAAGCCATCCTGCCATAATACCAAGCACAAAAAAAAGAATGGCTGGCGATAACATATTTTCTAAAATAGTATGCAGAAGACTCATGAACGTTCCTTTTGTGAATGCATCAACACTTATTTTAAAAAACTATTTTGTATATTGAAAATTAATAGTTTTAATGCATTATATGAGATAAACTCATAGGAAAAACCATGCCCTTTCATTTTGACACCCTCCTTCTTAAAAGCTTTATGGCCATTGCTGACAAAGGGACATTCACCCACGGCGGCGAGATTGTGGGAAGAACCCAGTCAGCCCTTAGCCTGCAAATCAAGAAACTTGAAGAGGGTCTTGGGTGCAAACTTTTTGATCGTTATGGGAAAAAAGTAACACTGACCCCAGAGGGGCATATTTTTTTGTCTTATGCAAAACAAATGAGCCACTTGCAATGGGAACTTTATAGCACTCTTAAAGAACCCGATATTGAAGGTGAAATTCGCCTTGGAACACCTGAAGACTTTGCCACCCATTATCTGCCCGATGTTCTATCAACTTTTCGCCACCACCATCCGCGTGTACAACTCAATGTATCGTGTGATTTAACCCTCAATTTATTGGACGGATATCGACAAGGTCATTACGATATTATCTTGATTAAACGTGATCCAAAAATTGCACCAAAGATTGCAAAAGAGGGGACAAAAGTTTGGCGAGAACCCTTAGTATGGGCGGCAGCGGATCACTACAAAATGGAAAACCCCCTGTCTCTTGTTTTATCACCAGAACCTTGTATTTATCGAACACGTGCGCTTGCTGCCCTTAATAAGGCTAAAAGAAAGTGGCATATTTCTTACACAAGCCCAAGTCTTGCAGGGACCATTGCCGCTGTTAAGGCAGGTCTTGGGATAACGGTCTTACCTGCCAACATGATACCAGCAGGCGTTCATCCCATAGGGCATACGTTGCCCGAGCTTAAGGATGCAGAAATCGCCCTTTTAAAACAAGGGGGTCTATCAAAAGCTTCAGAAATGCTGGCACATCATATCGTCCGTAGCTTGGAAAAAATTCATTAAGATTTCTTCAGCAAAGGACTTTTCGAAATAGCAAGACCGCGGGCGATTAAAAGACACCCAGCAGCACCCCCGATCACTAGAATGGTACTAACAGAAAGCCACGTACCATCATAGACTTTGCTGGCATAGGCCACCATGGCTGAACAAAAGAAAAGGCGAGAAGCCATGATGAGGGATGATGAAGACCCTGCCATTTCTGGCTTAACGTTAAACGCGATAGCGACTGTTGTACCAAAAGAAAGGGCAATCCCCATGGCATGAAGTGTCATGAAGGCTGTAATGGTGTAAGGATACCCCACAGGGTAAAATCCTAACAATAACAAAACCACAGCCCCAATAATCGTTAAAAAATTTCCGTACCGTATGGATTGTCCCATACCCAAAGCTTTATTAATTTTCCCAGTCAACACGCTAATAACGGAAAACCCTGCAAGGACACACCCTTGATGAAGGGCAAAGTCCGTAATAGACAGGTGAAGTTGCTCTTGATAGAAAAAAGAGGCTGTGCTGACAAATGTAAAATAAACGCCGCAAAGTACGCTGGGGCCTAACGTTAGAAACATAAATTCCTGATTTTTCAACAAGATAAGATAATCACGGATGATAGATTTTTATGCCAGGGACTGCGATCATTCCGCGTTTCTGGCAAGAAAAAAAACCATCATCACAAGGGTTAAGAGGCTGAGAACAGCAATCGTAATCAACGGATAACGCCATCCAAAAGCCAGATTGATGAGGCTTCCAACCATAGGGGCGCCTGCCATAATGATGGTCAAAATGGCATTCATCAATCCATGAAACCACGCCATTTTTTGAGGCGGATAAATATCAGCAATCATGGCGCCCAAAGAGCGGGATCTCATGTTTATTGGTGGAGGCGTTAATAATGTGTGGAATAACCCTCATGAACAAGAATTGTTTTATAAAGGTTATGGGAAGGTCGACGTCAACTTAATACGCTTGGCATATTATCGTCATGAACGCATTGTAGAAGATATAGCCGTCTACGCCCAGCAATTGCTTTTAACGACAGAAGGTGGTGAAGATCGCATTGACTGGTATAATTAGTTCATCTCTCAGTTTGATCCTCAAGGCGTGGTAGATATAGCCTTTAATACCGATCTAATGTGATTAACGACCACTGCACTGCCATTAATTACGAGAATTAAAAAAATAATGATTTTTCTTATAAAAAAGTGTTGTATTTCATATTTTTTATGGTAGCAGTGGAAATATCATGGGCCCTCACTCTATTAAAAGAGCGTAAACGGTACTGATTCTTTCTCAAAATGTTTCACGTGAAACATTTTATGGTAAAAAATAAACAGAAAGCGCGATCATCATTTGGTTGAAAAACTCTGATTTTTTCACCTAAAAAAGGTCTTGCTTTTTGGGTTTTTGTGTCATACCAATAAAAGATATCATGACCTACGATCAATTTATACAAGAGCAGCAGAAGTTACTTCCATGTCTGAATGTTTCACGTGAAACATTTCATCGACTGGAACGATACATGGACCTTCTCAAAGAACAGAATCAGAATCTTAATTTGGTAGGTTCTTCGGAAATGCCGAATGTCTGGCATCGGCATGTTTTTGATAGCATGCAATTGTTCCCTTATATTCCAACCACTGCAACCTCAGTGTGTGATTTTGGTTCTGGCGCTGGTTTTCCGGGAATTGTTTTGGGAATTTTAGGGGTTTCACAGATGACATTGGTGGAATCTATTGGAAAAAAGGTGGCGTTCTTAGAAAATGTTTCACATGAAACATTTTTAAAAAATACGATCCTTTGTGACCGTGTAGAGAATATGCATAAAGCCTTCAGCGTTATCACAGCACGTGCGGTGGCATCCTTGAAGGATCTTTTGACCTTAACAAACAATATACGAACACCTGAGACATTATGTATTTTCCCCAAAGGGAAAAAGTACCAAGAAGAAATTGATGACGCCCGTTCTTATTTTGATTTTAAAATAGACGTTCATCAAAGTGTTACCCACCCAGAAGGAAAGGTCTTGGTCATCAGCCATGTCATCAGCTATGTCAATTAATGTGCCCATAAAAACGTCCACCACCACCCCGGTTAAAACAAAAATTATTGCTGTTTCTAATCAAAAAGGGGGAGTCGGGAAAACAACAACGACGGTTAATTTGGCAACGGCCCTCGCGGCCACCAAAAAGAAAGTATTGGTCATCGACCTGGATCCCCAGGGAAATGCCAGCACAGGCTTTGGTCTTTCAAGAGGAAGTCGTCGTCCTGGTGCTTATGAGGTTCTTTTAGAAGAAGCGTCCTTAAAAGAAGGTGTCAAGGCAACCAAAATACCAAATTTATTTTTGTTGCCCTCTGATCCAGATTTGGCAGGGGCTGAGATAGAGCTTGTTTATGATGACAACCGAGAGTTTAAGCTTAAAAATGTACTAACACGGGATTTTTATGATTACATTTTCATCGATTGTCCCCCGTCTCTAAGTCTTTTGACGGTGAATGCCTTAGCCGCTGCCGACAGTGTATTGATTCCCCTACAGGCAGAATATTATGCCCTCGAGGGGATTACACAGCTTTTAAAAACCGTTGAACTTATCAAGAGAAATATCAATCCATCTTTAACGGTGGAAGGAATTGTCTTGACCATGTTCGATAAAAGGAATGCCCTCAGCTATGCTGTCGAAAATGATGTTCGAGAACATTATGGGGATAAGGTTTATACCACAGTCATTCCCCGAAATGTCCGCATTTCTGAGGCCCCATCCCACGGGTTGCCTGTGATGGTCTATGATATTAACTGCTTAGGATCCTTGGCCTATTTAAAATTGGCCCGGGAATTTATTAAACAACAAAAAAGAGGTGTCGAATGAGTAAAAGAAAAAAGACTAAAAAAGTAAGAGGATTGGGTCAAGGTCTTGGAGCCATCTTTAAAGATCAGGAGTCTCGCGCGGCGATTTCATCGCATGTTATCGACTATAATACGCTTGACGGCTATCACCTGATAGATATTGAAAAACTTTCTCCAAGCCCTTTTCAACCACGGACTATATTTAATGAAGAAGAATTATCAGAACTTTCATCGTCCATTAAGAAAAATGGTGTGTTGCAACCTCTGATTGTTCGAAAAACGCCCGAAGATCTTTATGAAATTATTGCCGGTGAACGCCGTTGGCGGGCTGGAAAACAAGCTGGTCTTAAAACGATTCCTGTCATCGTCAAACCATTGACCGATGAAGAAGCGATGATTATCGCATTGATTGAAAATATTCAGCGCGAAAACCTGAGTCCTTTAGAAGAAGCGGAAGGCCTGCAAAAGCTGAGTCAAACCGATTCTCAAGAAGATATTGCGCGTTTGATTGGAAAAAGCCGGAGTTATGTGACGAACGTGTTGCGTCTTAATAAACTGCCTGAAGAAGTGAAGGACTTATTAAGGGATAATAAGATCAATGCGGGTGTTGCACGGTCTTTGGTAGGGCACCCCAACGCCATGGAATTAGCACGACTTGCTATGGACAATAAATTGAGTGTCCGTGATGTTGAAACACTCGCTCAAAAAATGAAACCAGCTCAAGAAGCCGGTCAAAAAGAAAGAAAATCAGTCACACATGAACCCCGCTCTTCTGCAAAAGCTGTCTTACAAGCGAGTGATGAAGAAAAAATGGCCGCAGAAAGAGCCATCGAAAATACGTTGGGACTAAAGACTAAACTAACCCTAGGGTCTAAAAAGAATATCCTCAGTATTTATTTTGACTCTATGGAGCAATTGGATGGATTGTTGGAAAAATTAACCTAAACACCCTTAGCACCCCCTCTCTTTTGGCTTCGTATGGCTAGGATATTTACAAGAACATTAAAAAAAATCCCGCGATCAAGTTTTTGCTAGAATATTTCACGTGAAACATTTTGCCACCCCTGTGGTGAATGAGAGAGGATAGACAAAGCATGATCTGTTCCGAGAGGAAAGCAGAAAAATGCCTTGTGAATAAAACAATTCCCTTGTCAAGAAAAATGGGATACTTTTTTGATAATTTTCTCAAAAGAATTGCTTGACAAGGGTTTGCGAGCTTTTCATCCTTGGGAGACTCAGAAACCGCTGTGGATAACTTTGTGTGTAAAAATGATACGAGAAATTATTTTAGATACGGAAACAACAGGCTTAAGTCCCCGCGATGGTCATCGGATCGTTGAAATTGGATGTATCGAGTTGATCAATCATATCCCTACCGGGAATGTTTTTCATCGCTATATCAATCCAAACCGTGCGGTGCCTGTGGAGGCCTACAATGTTCATGGTCTTTCTTTGGATTTTCTCAAAGATTTTATGGCATTCGAACATATCTCAGAAGAATTCTTGAACTTTATCCAAGATGATCCTCTGGTGATTCATAATGCCCCGTTTGATATGGGATTTCTCAATGCTGAACTAGTTGGCGCCGAGAAAAATCCCTTGGTTCAAAATAAAGTTATTGATACCCTCAAGATGGCACGTCAAAAATTCCCAGGGTCCCCTGCATCCTTGGATGCTTTGTGTCGGCGATTTAAAATTGACATGACGTCCAGAACAAAACATGGGGCCATCATCGACTGCGAACTTCTGGCAGAAGTCTATCTGGAGCTCATAGGCGGACGGCAAAAAGCTTTCGATATGGGAAAATCGGATAATACCGTTATTTTACAAGATATTTCTTCGTTTTCCCATGGGTCGCAAAAAACAAGACGAGAACCCAGGACTTTTCTCCCCTCAACCGAAGAAAAAGAGGCCCATGAGGCCTTTATGAAAACCTACATTCTATCAAAGGAAAAGAAAGTAATTGCTGCACCGGAAGATAACGTCGAGGTATTGCAGTGAAAGATTCATAGGTACGTCAAAAATGTTTCACGTGAAACATTTTTTGTTCATTTTATACAGATGCGTCCAAGTGGTTTATGAAAAATAGTGGTCTATAAGATGGTTTTTATGTGGTTTTTTAAAATGTTTTTAGTTCTTATCATAGTCTGTGTACATACAAAAGCCGACGGAAGAAATGATGAAATTCTTTCAACATTGGGAATTATACCAGGAGTTAGTCCCGGACCAATCATTGAACAAAACCCTGTCATGGCTCAAAAGCAGGGGTACAAAACCCCAAGACAACAAAGGTTAAACAATTATAGGCAGACCGTGCATCCTGGGCATCAAGGTGAAAACCCTAAAGGGCTTAATCATAAAAATCTAGGGGATGTATCAAAATCTTCTTGTGCTTATACATCAAAGACCCCGGTACTTTTAAACACAGATATGCCCTTTTTTCCTAAAAAACATGAATTCGATAATTTTTCACCATCAGAAATTGCTGTCAAAGAAGGTTCCGGTCCGGAATAAGAACGATAACTCTTAGTCTAAAAGGGAGTATTACAAAAAATGTTTCACGTGAAACATTTTATAGATTTCCAACCCCTTTTTTTTATGTGAGAGTTGAAGGAAGTCTGACGCGTTTATAGGCCTGTTTTTTCTCTTCAGAAAGCCTTTCAACGGCATACCGCACCATTGTTCTTGGCATTTTTTCTGCATACAGCGTAAGGAAATCTAAAAGATCTGCCTCGTTTTTTTTCCCTGCTTCGCGCAACATCCAACCAACGGCTTTATGAATCAAGTCATGGGTATCTTGAAGGAGAAGGTGGGCGATTTTAAATGTCCAGGTAAGATCATTTTTACGAATAAAATACCATGTGGCAACCATCCCAATTCGCCGATGCCACAGGTTTGTTGATTGGGTCAGTCCCTCTAACATACCCCTATCTTTATCCCAAAGGTGGGCCCCCACAATGAGATGCGCCGACGCATCCACAAGATTCCAATTATTGATATGATCCAAGTGAGTCAGGTAAAATTGGTACACAGCCTCTTTTCCATCATCATCCCCCTGTTTATACTTTTGCACCAACATAATCAGTGCCAACAATCTTTCTTCATTGATCCTGGATGTCAAAAGACATGTTAAATCCTGAAAAGACAAAGTGTTAACGTTTTTTGCAATGACCCGAAGGGTTGGAACGCTAACCCCCATAAAAATATCATGATTCCCATACGCACCTGGCTGTGTCTTGAAAAAAGCCGCGGCTTTTTCAGGAGAAACAGTGATAGAGGTTTTTAAAATAGATCTTATATGGTTAATGGTGTACATGTTTTTTCTCATGCTGAATCAGCCATTCTTTGCGCTTAACACCCCCGCCATACCCCCCAAGATTCCCATTACTATTGATGATACGATGACACGGAACGATGATAGCCAGCTGATTGGCGCCGTTAGCATTGGCAACAGCGCGATACGCCGTTTCTTTTCCCATAAATTGAGCTTCTTCTGCGTAACTGCGCGTTTCACCATAAGGAATTGTCATCAACGTTTCCCATACACGTACCTGAAAGGATGTTCCCAAAAGGTGGATGGGTGTTTTAAAATGCGTCAATGTTCCTTGAAAATACGCCTCAAGTTCACGTTTAATCGATTCGATAAGTCCTGTATTGCCTGGAATAATGGCAGCCTTTTTCTTTAAGCGCAGCTGTTCTATTTCTCGCTCTAACCCTCTTCTTTCAGAAAATTCCAAAAGATAAAGGCCCGTATCATCGCTGATGGCAATCATGGGCCCCAGCGGTGTATCAATCCAAGATGCTTTAAGCACGGCATGGTGTTTTTCACGTTTCATAGGCGGCGCCCCCATTATTTTAGAAAAAGCATCACGAAAACCACTGCCCGATTCATATCCTGTATCAAGTTGAGCGTCAATCACCGATTGGCCGTTACGAATTTGTTGAAAAGCGATTCCCATAGGCCTTGCCCTTGTATACTGAACAAACGTCATGCCAAAGCGTTTTTTGAATTGACGACGTGCTGTGGATGAAGGACGTAATATTGATAAACCCCATATCATATTCCAACAAAGGCCACAGTAATTTGAAAGGCAACTGACATCAAAATGTTTCACGTGAAACATTTTCTCTTAAACGTTCTCTCGGCTCATCCACCCTCTGACCAGCAAACAAAACAGGCTCAGCCCTAAAAAATAAAACGGCATGGGAAGCAACGTTCCGTTATGAAGAAAACCCATGCCAAAGGTGAAGAAAGACACAACGCCGTAGTAAAAACACCCGAAGAAACTGGACGCTGTACCGATACAATCTTTGTAATCCACAAGAGCCAACGCAAGGGCATTGCTGGTTGCCATGCAAATCCCAAACATGGTGATCATCTGGGCCGCGATGGTGATCGCAATCATCCCTGTGTCAGGGATAAGGTGAAATACACTATGGCACAAAACACAAAGGCTAAAAAATGTTGTGGCTCCCACAATCACCATTAATCCTATATTCAAGACTTTTTGGGACGCATATCGCCCTAGTAATTTTCTTGAAACAATGCCACCACACATGGTGCTAAGGGCAATCAAAATGAAACTCAGACCATAATATTGGGGGGAAAGATCAAGAACTTTGGTCAGATAAAAAGGGGCTTCAGAAAAGTAACTAAAGGGAATTCCTTGGGCCGCCCCAACGATAAGCCCAAGACCCAGGACTTTTTTATCTTTTAAAAGACGTAGACCAACGCTTTTCAAGGATATGGGTTTTCTATTGGCAATGGGATGGGTTTCTTGTAATCGCTGATGAATTAAAAAATTCAATCCAACACCACACGCTATTAAGAACAAAAAGACAGAAGGCCACCCCCACTGACCTGCAATAAGACCCCCTAATACAGGGCCAATCGCTGGAAAAATGGACAAAGCACTCCCGACGGAAGAATATATTTTCCCAAGGGCAGGGCCATGAAACGCATCCCGGCTTACGGCTTGGGTCAAAACACTGCCCACACTGCCGCCAAAACCTTGAATCAGGCGACTGATCATGAAAACCGTCATAGACTGTGCATAATAACAGCCAAGACAGCCCAGGATAAAGATGAAAAATCCCGCTAAAATACAAGGTTTTCTGCCGTGTTTATCGGAAAAATTTCCCCAAAATAGGGTGCCGATCGCCATGCCTAACAAGTAAATGGTTAACGTATATTCGGCCACAGATTCCGATACCAAAAAAGAATAGGCAACATCGGGTAAAGAGGGTGTGTAAACAGTTTCAGAAAACTGGGGAAGCCCCGCCATCAGCAAAATCAGCCATGTGGCTGGTTGTATAATTTTTTTCATGGGAGGTCTCCAATTGATAAAATCCGATCGATGCGAAACACACGTTCAGCATCGCGTTCTAAACAATGAGCCAACAGCCCCTCAAAGGGTTTTCCCATATAAACCATCTGATCAATTTTAAGGGGAACAATATCCCGTTTGCTTTTTACATCTGTCCCCTTCAGGTACACCATATGAAGTTTGGTTTTATTCTTAATCGCATCCTTCAATAAAACAATCTTATCCGCCCGCGGACACTCTTTTTCTGATTTGTCATACTGATACTGGGTGATGAATTTAACGATATTATAGTCACTCCAAATATGTTTTTTCTCGATGGGTTTTTTCAAAACCATCCCTTCAAGACAGGTACAACGACTGAGGGCCACGTAGGTTTGCCCCGATGTAAAAACACTTTTTCCAATATCGATGATGGCTTTTTGGAACGTCTTTCCCTGGCTTTTGTGAATGGTGATCGCCCACGCCAGCTTCATGGGATATTGGGTAAAGGTTCCAACGATTTCTGACTTAATGGCATTTTCTTCCAAGGAAAAGCGATACAGCTCCCAGGTATGGGGCTCAACCGCCACATCAAATCCTGTTTCAAGCTCGATAACAACAACCGCTGGATCTTTTTTGTTGCCCTCTTCAATCCTTAAAATTTTCCCGATAGTACCATTGATCCATCGGCCCTTGGCGTCATTATTCACCATCATCACCTGGGACCCTGCTTTTAGATTCAAGTCCATTAGGGTCGGCAAATGACTGTTTTCAAATTCCCCCGTGGTATGACCCCGAAAGTAATGGGTTTTGCCAGCCAGTTGGTCCAAACGGCCGTCATTTAAAGATTCGGCATAGTCATTGGTTGGCACAAGATGAATGTAAAAATCGTCAAGTGGAGGTGTAAAGCCCTGATCCACCCGTTGGTTCAGAATCTTCAAATGTTCGTCGGTGACTGTATTGTTGCGAATGGCATTCAAGATGTCGATAAAGTCCTGGTCCTTTTGACGGTATACGTGATCTAGCTCCACAAGGTCCATCTCAAAATCATTAAAGAAATGGGCGCTAAAGAAATAAGGCGTTGGATAATAGGTTTTAAAAATCTCTTTTTCCTTGCCCGAAACAACAGGAGGCAGTTGATACAAATCGCCAATAAAAACCATCTGGATACCGCCAAAAGGAAGCACAGGATTTTTGCCATTGAGGCGCAAAAAGCGATCCACGCAATCCATGACATCCGCCCGTACCATCGATATTTCATCAATGATGATGGTGTCTAATTTTTGATAGATATTGGGTTTTTTATCATCCGTTTTTTTAAGACGTTTAATAGACTCAAGAGTCACGTTAGGCTTAAACTTAAAAAACGAATGGATGGTCTGACCCTTAATATTCACCGCCGCAACCCCCGTTGGCGCCAAAACCGCGATCTTCTTTTTGGTGGTCTCTTTGAAATAATTCAGAAGGGTACTTTTACCAGTCCCCGCCTTTCCCATGACAAAGATATTCTTGTCGGAGTGTTCCAAAAGATCAACCGCTCTTTGAAAAGAAGGATTAAAATCAAGGGAATCAAAGGTGGTCGCAGTTTTTTTCGTCATCCAAAGATTATGGGGAAAAGAAGGGGATCATTCAAGGCGTTTTAATGGGATTTTTTTGGAAAAACCCCTAAATCTTAGACTGCTTAAGCGTTCCATGAACTTTTAGATGCTCAACAGAAAGCCTTCGACACGATTTCTAAAACATATTAAAAAAGAGGAATTTTAACCTCCAAAAACGGGAGAAAACAATAGCTCTTCTTTTCAACTTCTGCGTGATGGACACGGAGCATCATAAATCAGGATAATGTTTCACGTGAAACATTATGGACAAAAGAAGTGTGGACAACCCCTTCACAAAATGTGGATAAGTCTTACAAATGGGAAAAAATCAAAAACAATCCACAATCATCAGACCACAATAAAGGTCTTTATCAAGAAGGGGATAACATATCGCTCTGATGTGTGGAAAAGGAAAGAAAAAACCTTCTAAGGCCACGCCGTGCGATGCGAAAGAATGGGAGAATAACACGCTCATTTCCTGTGAACAACCTGTGGATAAAAAATAATCCCCACTATCCACAGGCATATACTACAACAACAATATTATATTTATTAAATAATATTAAAAGGAAGGTAAAAGAAAACCCCTCTGATAAGGGGTTTATGAACCTTAGAACACACGTGAGATTAATCCGTTCTAGGAATCTTATAAATTAAGGATCCCTTGAGGATAAAGCTTGAGGGGGACTCTTTGAATTTATATTGCGCAGGGAGGTTGGTGTTGTGAACCGTAATCTGATAGGCGCCCTCAAGGCGCATGCGCCAGGTATCGTCAAGGAGCATCTCAAAACCAACAAGTGGTCCGAGAGAAAAGTCATAAAAAGAACTAGTGGATGTTGTGCTTTTGAAACTCATTTGGCGGTATTCAACTCCAAGACCGAGGTACGGCATAAAAGAAGATTCTGGAATGGGAGCACCAATTCTGGCGGCCAAACCAAACTGCCAATTATTGTTTACGCGCATAGAGGGGGCAGCGTTGCTTGTGGCCTTTCCTGTGTTAAAACCGGTGGAAAATTCGTACCCCACATAAAGGCGCTTCCATGATTTTCCTTTTCCAACCAAGCCCTCAAAGAGTGTGCTGTTGCCTTTGAACTTATAGTTGCTGCTTGTGACTTGATTGTTGTTATTGATGATGGTTTCAAAGCTTCTATAGGCAACGCTACCACCTACGTAAACACCCGTGAAGGAGGGCGCCTTAGCCAATGACACAAAGGGGAGTGCTGAAATAAAAAGAACTGTTTTGAAAGAAGTTTTAGAAATTGTCATGATGAATCTCTTTATTATTGTTATCGGGTTATGGTAGCATATGGGCACGAGAATTCAAGGGGTTGTTTTCCCTTAACTTAAAATCAACATAGAATAAAAATGGTTTACTCAAGAGACATGGTTTATCCAAAAGACAAAGAATTTTTATACGGTGAAAATTTTGACTTCGTTGCAGGTCTTTACCGGCAATATTTGGAAGATTCATCTACTGTTCCTGTTCAGTGGAAATCGTATTTTGAAAGTGTTGGCGATTCGCTTGGGGATGTTTTTTCTGAAGCGTCTGGCCCGTCTTGGAAGAAAAAACAACATCACAAAAAGCCAGCAGAAAAAAATGTAGCCAATTTGGATGAGCAAGCCATTAAGGATTCTTTGGGGGCCTTGATGCTGATTCGGCTTTACCGTGTGCGGGGTCACCTTGGGGCACGTTTAGACCCTTTGGGGTTGATAGAAAAAAAAGAAATATCCGAACTGCATCCAAAGATGTTTGGTTTTGGGGAAAAAGACTGGGGCCGGCCTATTTTTTTGAATGGTGTTTTGGGGTTTGAGCGGGCAAGCCTCGTTGATATTTTGTCTAAGCTTCAAGCAACGTACTGTGGGTCTTTCGGTGCGGAATTTATGCATATTATCGATCCTGATCAAAAACAGTGGATTCAAGAACGCCTGGAAAACCCATCGACCCTCAAAGATTTTTCAAAAGAGGATCGGGAAGGTCTGTTGAAACATCTGATCCACGCTGAATCCTTTGAAGAGTTTCTCAATACCAAGCACAAGGGGGCAAAGCGCTTTGGTCTTGAGGGGTGTGAGTCGATTATTCCCTGTTTGCTTGAAGCAATAAAGGTTTCTTCTAAAAGCGGCGTGAAAGATGTGGTTTTAGGAATGGCCCACCGGGGGCGTCTCAATGTGTTGGCCAACGTCATGGAAAAGCCTTTAGAAAAGATTTTTTATGAGTTTACAAAGGCTTACCAGTATTGTTCTTCTGTCGAGGGATCAGGGGACGTGAAATACCATTTGGGGTATTCGAATACGTTGAAGACGGCGCACGGCGATGTTGATTTGTCCTTAACACCCAACCCCTCTCACCTAGAAGCTGTGGGCCCCGTGGTGTTGGGGCGCGTCAGGGCCAAGCAGGACCTTGCAAGCGATCAAAATCATGTCACGGCGATGAGTCTTCTTTTGCACGGAGATGCGGCATTCCCAGGGCAAGGGGTTGTTTCTGAATGTTTTGGTCTTTCTGATTTGCAGGGTTATAAAACAGGAGGAACGTTCCATCTTGTGATCAATAACCAAATTGGGTTTACAACGTCTCCTCATGATTCCAAGTCTTCTGCTTATTGTTCCGACTTTGCAAAAGCCATTGGGGCGCCTATTTTTCATGTGAACGGTGACGATCCGGAGGCTGTTTTATTTGTGACACGTCTTGCCGCTGAGTTTCGCCATACTTTTCAAAAAGATGTGGTGGTTGATCTTATCGGGTATCGCCGATTTGGCCATAACGAAACTGACGATCCTTCTTTTACGCAGCCTGTTATGTATGAAAAAATTACCCATCACCCCAGTGTGCGGGTGACTTACGAAAAACATCTTTTGGATAAGGGGCTGATAGAGGGCCGCTTTATTGAGACAATAAAAGACGCAAGAAAAACTGTGTTGGAAAAGGCCTATGAAAAAGCCCAGTCCCACGGGCCTTTAATGCCTGACTGGATGACAGGGCGCTGGGCGGATTATAGGGTTGGACCTTTGGGGTCCGTTGACAGCGATGTATCAATTGAAACCCTTAAGGGTTTGCTTAAACAATTGATGGTGAGGCCGCAAGGGTTTGACCTTCACAAAAGGATGACACGTCTTTTGGAGGCAAAACAGGTCATGTTTGAAACTTGCGAGGGGATTGATTGGGGAACAGCCGAAGCCTTGGCTTTTGCAACCATTTTGAACGAAGGTCATCCTATTCGCCTCAGTGGTCAAGACTCAGGCCGCGGGACATTTTCCCAGCGCCATGCCATTTGGACAGACCAAACAACAGAAAAAACCCATATCCCCCTTAATCATCTGGGAAGAAACCAAGCGTTCATTGAAATTCTCAATAGCCCCTTGTCTGAATTTTCTGTCCTTGGATATGAATATGGCTACACTCTTTCAGCCCCAAAGAGCCTTGTGTTGTGGGAGGCCCAATTTGGGGATTTTTCTAATGGTGCCCAGGTGGTAATAGATCAGTTTATTTCGTCAGGGGAAAGTAAATGGCACCGTTTGTCGGGTCTTGTGATGCTTTTGCCCCATGGGTATGAGGGCCAAGGCCCAGAACATTCCTCTGCGCGTCTTGAGCGTTATTTACAGCTTTGTGCAGAAAATAATATACATGTGGCCTATTGTTCGACCCCTGCTAACTATTATCATATTTTGCGCCGTCAAGTTTTGGGAGAATTTAGAAAGCCTTTGGTGTTGATGACGCCTAAATCTTTGTTGCGGCATCCTTTGGCTACGTCGACTTTTAAAGATTTATCGGTTGGTAGCAGTTTTCAACCTGTTATTGGAGAGTCTCATAAGATCGATTCTCCTCGTCGTCTTGTCCTTTGCAGTGGAAAAGTTTACTATGACCTTCTCCAGGCAAGAATTGAGAACAAAATGGATCATGTTGCAATTGTAAGGATTGAAGAGCTTTATCCTTTCCCCGAAGCCTTGTTGATGAAAGAGTTGAAACAATACAAAACATCGGATGTGATTTGGTGCCAGGAAGAGCCTGAAAATATGGGGGCTTGGCATTTTGTGGATCGACGTTTGGAAGATGCTATGGCAAAAGTTGGTATGAACCAAAAGCGCCCTGTTTATGTGGGTAGAAAGGCGTCAGCATCTCCAGCAACAGGATTTGCAACGGTTCATGAAAGAGAACAAGCGGCTTTTGTACAAGTCGCCTTAGGATTAAAAGAAAAGGAATCATGATGATCGAGATTAAAGTTCCCCAGTTAGGGGAATCTGTCACAGAAGGGACAGTGGTTGGATGGCTTAAAAAGGTTGGTGACTTTATTGCTGTCGATGACTCTATTGCTGAAATTGAAACCGATAAAATCACCATGGAAATTAACGCATCAGCGTCTGGAACGTTGGCGGAGATTCTTGTCGATGAAGGCGATACCATTGTTGTGGGCGGGGTGATTGGACGCCTTGATCCAACGGGGTCAAAACCACTATCAATGCCTGAAATGCCAAAAAAAGTTGAGGCTGTTGCTGCAAAAGAAACCATTCTTTCACCAGCCGCTCAAAAGATTTCTGCTGAAAAAGGTCTTAACTCTTCAACCATTCAAGGAACAGGCAAAGACGGTCGCATAACCAAAGAAGATGTATTGAAAGTACCTGTGGTGTCTTCACGTGTTTCTAATAATCAAGAAGAACGGGTGAAGATGACCCGTCTACGCCAACGTATTGCAGAGCGCCTCAAATATTCTCAAAACACGGCGGCCTTACTGACAACTTTTAACGAAGTGGATATGACCCATGTGATGGCCATACGGGATCGTTATAAAGATCGATTCTTTGAAAAGCATGGCGTCAAGCTGGGTTTTATGTCTTTCTTTGTGAAGGCTGCTATTGAGGCCTTGAAAGAGATTCCTGAAATCAACGCCGAAATCGATGGTCAGGATATTGTTTATAAAAATTATTATAATATTGGTATGGCTGTTGGCACAGATCAAGGGTTAGTTGTCCCTGTTTTGAGAAATGCAGAAAATCTGGGGTTTGCTGAAATCGAACAATCCATTGGCGTTTTTGCAGGAAAAGCACGTAGCGGCACATTAACTGTGGAGGATCTGTCTGGTGGGACCTTTACTATTTCTAATGGGGGTGTTTATGGCTCATTAATGTCGACCCCTATTGTGAACCCACCCCAGTCAGGGATTTTGGGGCTCCATAAGATTCAAAAACGCGCGGTGGTGATTAATGATACTATTCAAATTCGTCCTATGATGTATCTGGCTTTGACCTACGATCATCGTATTGTAGACGGCAAAGGGGCTGTCACCTTTTTAACCCGGATTAAAGAGATGATCGAATCTCCTGAAACCCTTTTGTTGAATATTTAGGAGCGTTTCGCATGACAGACCATTTTGATCTAGTTGTCATTGGTGGGGGGCCTGGAGGCTATGTCTGTGCCATTAAAGCGGCTCAGTTAGGACTGAAGGTAGCTTGCGTTGAAAAAGCGACGACACTTGGGGGGACATGTCTTAATGTGGGTTGTATCCCCTCTAAATCTCTTTTGCATGCCTCTAAAGAATATGTGAATGCGCAACACCATCTGCCAGAATGGGGCATTCAAACGGGTGATTTAAAAGTTAATCTTAAAAAGATGTTGGCCAAAAAAGATCAGGTTATCCATGACCTGACTCAAGGGATTGCCATGCTTTTTAAGAAAAACAAAGTGACCCATGTGACGGGCATTGGTGTGATTAAGGGGCCTGGCGTTGTTTGTGTTGGAACACAAGAACTCAGGACAAAAAATATTGTGATTGCAACGGGATCCCATAACAGAACATTACCCGGCATTACCATCGACGAAGAACGGATCGTATCATCTACGGGGGCTTTGTCCTTGTCCAAAGTGCCTAAGCGCATGGTTGTAATTGGGGGTGGCTATATTGGGCTAGAGTTGGGATCCGTTTGGCAACGCCTCGGCAGTCAGGTGACGGTTATTGAATTTTCAGAGTCTATTGTGCCATTAATAGATAAAGAAGTGGGCCGTGAACTTTTGAAGAACCTTCAAAAGCAAGGGATGGAATTTCGTTTAGGGACCAAAGTTCTTGAGGTTACAAAGGGTGATACAAAGCTTTCTTTGGGTCTTGAAGATGTGAAAACAGGTGCGCGAGACGTCTTGAACACGGATGTTGTTTTGGTGTCTGTTGGACGTCAGGCGCATACAGCAGGTCTTGGCCTTGAACAGCTTGGTATAAATACCGCAAAGGATGGGACCATTCCTGTGGACCATCATTTCCAAACCACCGTTTCAGGCATTTATGCCATAGGAGATGTCATTCGAGGCCCTATGTTGGCCCATAAGGCAGAAGAAGAAGGTGTGGCCGTTGCTGAAATTTTGGCTGGACAACAAGGACATGTGAACTATGAAACAATCCCATCTGTGATCTATACATCGCCTGAGGTTGCATCCGTTGGTAAAACAGAAGAACAACTTAAGACGGATGGTATTGCTTATACGGTTGGGAAGTTTCCGTTCCTTGCTAATTCCAGGGCCAAAGCAACGGATCACACAGTGGGTTTTGTAAAAATTTTGGCTCACAAAGAAACGGATCGTGTCCTAGGCATGCATATCGTTAGTGAAGATGCTGGTACCTTGATTGCGGAAGGGGTGTTGGCTATGGAATATAAGGCGTCCAGCGAAGATCTGGCTCGGACCTGTCATGCACACCCAACAACGAGTGAGGCCATCAAAGAAGCGGCCTTGGCAGCTTTTAGTAAGCCATTACACACTTAGGATGTTTCGATGAACTATTTTCTGCTTTTTCTTTGTGTGATTGGGCTTTCCATCGGTCAGGTTCTTTTTAAGAAAAGTGCCAACATTCTAAAAACCTTGGATGCGCCGTGGAAGATTCTTTTTGAGATCTCTTTTATCAGTGCTTTGGCAGTTTATGGCGTAACGACCTTGATGTGGGTTTGGGCTTTGCAGCATGTATCCCTGAGTCGGGCTTATATGATCATGGCCTTGGCTTTTGTGATTGTTCCAACCCTTGGACACTATGTTTTTGATGAGCCGTTGACAATGCGTTTTGGGTTAGGCGTTCTTCTCATTATTTCAGGGGTTGTTTTAACGATCCGTACTTAGAGAATACACAAGTTTCCCCGATTGCCTATGTAGCGGGAACAGATATCAATGGCGAAGTCTTCGTCTTGAAGGAAAAGCAGTTGTTCATTAAAGTCATCCAGTCCATGAAATCCTTTCTTAAAAACAAAAGCTAATTGGTCATTGCGCAAATTGATGTTAGACATGGTAATGTTAAGATCAGGATGGGTTTGTACAGCATTTTCCAAGATGATATGATCACCAGTCATTCCAAAAACTGTGCCATCGGCAACCATTTTTAGACCCTCTTCTTTTGAAGAAACGGCTATCATCATGGCCCCTATTTTTTCTCCCTCTGCAATAGTAACGTTGCCTTTAAGGGTTACTAATTTCTTTCCAACCAAATCTTCTTTTTTTAAAGAATATATGTAAGATTTTTTGCTTTCTAGCACAGAAATAGTGCTGACAATACTTCCAACGATCATGGAAAAAAAGATAGTTGATGGCAAAACCCAGGCCAAAAGGATAATACGTTTTATAATACGTTTAGATTCTTTAAATTCTGGATGGATTAAGATAACCAATGTTTGCCAAAAGGCGTTACCGAGTTTTGATAAAATGTTTCGGGGCTTCCATGAAAAATTCTTGATATTATCGATTAAGTAAAAACAGATCATGATAATAAAGAAATAGGTCAAAAGGAAAGGCATGATATAGCCAATCTTTTCACCGATATCATTCATCATAATAAAAAATATGTTTTTGCTATCGTCTCTTTTAACAATAATCCCCAGACTATTAAGGAAAAAAGGAAGAGAAAAATCTACTTTTTGATAGCGTTCATGTGTTATGGAAATGGGACCAACAATGATATCAAATTCTCCTTTTTGGACGCGATCAAAAACGTTTTCAAGGGGCGGATTAATGGGAATAAATGTATATTTCCATTTTAATTCTTCAGCAATATGAGAAAAAATATCAACAGCAATACCTGTGTACATTTTATTGGATTCTTGCCAAGAAAATGGTTTGTCTTGAAGGATAACGCCAACTTTCAAATGTTGTCCAAAAACATGGATGGGCAGAATTGTGAGAAAAAAAAGAACAAGCGCCCTTTTGATCTGTGACATAAGCAATTCCCCGTTGTTATAATTATACTCTCACTATAACGTGGAAAACGATCGATTAGAAGGGGCTTTGTTTTTATCCCACATATTCTTAATATCCATGATAAGGCCATGGGGTCTGACGAGGCGTTCAAAGTCTTGGGTCCCAAAAGATTGATAGGGTTCGTGAGATACAGCCCCAACTAGACAGTCAAAATCTGAAACATTTTGAAGATCATCAAGGGTGATCCCATAATATTTCTCGGCCTCTCGATTATCAGCCCAGGGGTCCACAACAGTGATCCTGTGGCCAAATTTTTTAAGACCTTCAATCACATCGATAACCTTCGTGTTTCTAAGGTCTGGCACATTTTCTTTAAAAGTTAAACCCAGGACAAGGATTTTAAGATCATTACGATGAGGGAAAATGGCCTGTAACTTTTGGTGAATCTGGTCACTAATAAATTGGCCCATGTTATCGTTTACACGTCTTCCAGCGAGGATAATTTCCGGGTGATATCCCAACTGGGTTGCACAGGCCGCAAGGTAAAAGGGATCAACACCAATACAGTGACCACCCACAAGCCCTGGCGTAAACGGGAGGAAGTTCCACTTGGTTTTTGCAGCTTCCAAAACGTCATAGACGGAAATATCCAGTTTATTAAAAATCCCCGTTATTTCATTCATGAAGGCGATATTAATATCGCGCTGGGTGTTTTCAATAACTTTGGCAGCCTCTGCTGTCTTGATGTTTTTAGCTACAAAAATCGTTGTGACAGTACTGTAAATCTGTCTCAAGATTTCGGTTGTTTCAGGTGTTTGTCCTGCAACGACCTTGGTAATTTTGTCAACGGTGTGGACTTTGTCACCTGGGTTAATTCGTTCTGGTGAATAGCCTAAAAAGAAATCAATACCCGATTTAAGTCCTGAATGCTTTTCAAGTTCTGGTCCGCAGACATCTTCAGTCACCCCTGGATAGACGGTGCTTTCAAAGACAACAATGCTATCTTTTTTTAAACAAGGGCCAATCATGGCTGATGCTTTAATCAACAGGGATAAATCTGGTTTATTAAAGTCATCAACGGGGGTGGGGACAGTGACAATATAAACATCTTGATCTTTAAGACTGATCTGATCAGATGAATAGGTCATAGAGGTTGCAGCGAGAGCCTCTGCAGTAAGCTCAGCTGTCACATCGTTGCCAGCCCTCAGTTCAGAAATTCTTCTGTCATTGATATCAAAACCCGTGACACTATATTTTTTTGATAAAGCAACGGCCAAGGGAAGACCCACATAGCCAAGACCTAGTACACAAATTTTCATTTTACTTCCTTATAAAAAATATAATCTGTGTCACACAGAGATTGATCTTTTACGAGATGACCTGTTTTCTCATCGAGCCTTTTGTATGCATAACCAAATTTTTCAAAAAAAAGCACAACATCTTCAGGGGTTTTTGAAAATTTTGATAAATGATTTTTATTGATTTCTATCATAACAGCTGGGTTATAGGCTTTGATTGTTTTTTGAGCACCTTCTAACACAGATATTTCGTGCCCCTCCACATCTATTTTAATAAATTGGATATGAGGGATTTTTTGTTGCTTAACAAATGTATCAAGGGTTACTAGTTGAATTTTCTCATCGATAGATTTTTCAAAAACATTATTTCCAATACAACTACGTCCATATCCAATCGAACCAGATTTTTTAATGGGGACCGATAAAGTGGAATCCCCATCATGGGAACTTATGCCCATTTTGAAGATAGAAACATTATTAAGGTTTTTAAGTCGTTTTACTATTCTTAAAATAGAGTAGGCATAGTTACCCGGCTCAAATGTATAAACATGTCCATTTTCAGAAAGTTTTGAGAAAATCTTTGTAAATTGACCTGCATGTCCACCAATATCAATAACAATACCATTTTTTGAAATAATCTTCTGTAAAGTAGGTATAAGAACTTGGTGATGTTTAAGGAAAATAGCTTTCAAAAGATGGACACAGTATGTACACTTTTGACGCAAAGTTAATTTGAAAAAGATATGCATAATTGAGAATTTCCTTTAAAAATCACATGCTATAGATGCGACAAAATTTGGTCAAGTTTTTTTGCCACTAGATCTTTAGGGATATGATTGATATTGGTGCTTCCTAGATCCTGGGACTTGATGCAATGAACGAGAGGAGAGAATGGATGTACTTTTTCTGCACGCGTGTGTCCGAATAGTGAAATAATCGGTATATTCGCTGCCCCTAACAAATGGCCTGTTCCCGAATCATTTGATAGAGCAACTTTCAAATGTTTTGCAATGGCGATTGTGTAGAAAGGAGACTCAAGAAAGAGTTCATTCTCTTGCAACGGAAATAAATCTTCTGGAAAAGTTTTTCGAAGGTCTTGATAGACAGATGTTTCTTTTGGACCAAGAATCCAAACTGGAATATATCCTTTTTGACGGTATATAGAAGCGATATCCATAAAATTATCTAAAGACCAGCACTTTCTTATATCTCCTGCACCTGGAGCAAGACCAATATATTTTTTAGAGGCAGGAAAAAAAATGCTGACTGTCTCTAGAAATTTTTTTGGTGTAATTATTACGAATGAATCTCTTTCTTTTCTTTCTTGAACGATAATATCTACAAGGTCTATTAACTTTGTCGTAAGGTGTGGAGATTTTTTATAAGAAATATTATTATTTTTAATTGTTGAGTATAGGAAGCCATGAAGACTGCATATGAAATACTTATGAGGTATTTTTTTCAGTATTAGCGTTTTTTTTAGATTATTTTCAGTATTAATGATCATATCAAAAGAGATTTTAGGAAGATCATTTTTAAAAAAGAGATACTTCCACGACATGTTGTTGGAAAATAAATTTTCTATAATGTTATCAATAAGACCAAAGGTGAGAGGTTTCAGATAAGATGAGTATACACTCTTTTCTACGCCAACAATCCACGTGATATGAGCTTGTGGAAATTCATACCGGAGTGCCTTCAAGAAAGGCAGCTTTAATAGGCCTTCTCCCATTAATTCTTTTTCAACAAAAACCCCAATCGTTTTTATTTTTTGAGGGTCAAGGGTCATCTACGCTATAATTTTTTGTTTAAAATGCCGGTGACAGAGTGAAACGTACCGGTCATTGCCACCAATTTCGACCTGTTCACCTGCATCGACCATAGCACCTTTTTCGTCTATTCTGGCGTTCATGGTGGCTTTCCTACCACAATGGCAAATGGTTTTAATCTCAGAGAGTTCTTCTGCGTGGGCTAGAAGATATTTGCTCCCCTCAAAGGGTTCGCCTAAAAAGTCTGTGCGAAGACCGTAGGTCAAAACAGGTAGATTTAGAAAATCAGAAATGTCGCTAAGCTGGCCCACGTGATCTTTTGTTAAAAAGTGGGCCTCATCCACCAATACGCACTTGATACGGTTTCCAGGTTCTTTCAGTTTTTCTTCTACAAACCTGTAGAAATTAAAGTCTGTATCAAAGGGAACGGCCTGGGCTTTAAGACCAATACGTGACGCGATGTATCCCTTTTCAAAGCGGTCATCAAAAATAGGAATAAACAAAAGGGTTTCCATGCCCCGTTCCCGGTAATTGTATTCAGATTGGAGAAGGGATGTGGTTTTTCCAGCATTCATCGCGGAATAATAAAAATAAAGTTTTGCCATTATTTTCCTTTCTTAAAAAACCGAGAGACAATGACCGCAAAGGCCCCATTCCCCATGACATTGGTGAATGTGAAAAACGGATCAAAAAGCAAATAGAGTGCTGTGATGAGGGCCAACATATCAGGCGTAAATCCCAAATGTTTTTCAAGGACGGGCAGCATGACGATAATGCCACCCCCTGGAACGGCGGCAATCGCAAATTTGGCCAAGATAAAATACCCAACAAAAATGATAAAGGTTGAAAAATCAGGAATAGGATAACCAAAGGTTAATAGAATCGCGATACCAAGAATGGGAATGCCAATGCTGTCACCGATTAAGTGAATGCTGACGGTGGCTGGGATAATGGCCTTGACCAATTCTGGTCTTCCCGTATTTGCTTCAGCACCCTTGATGGTTAAGGGCATCGCTGCCGCACTGGACATGGCACTAAACCCTGTAAAGCCGGCTGGCAACATACGCCGGATATAAAGAAACATGGTTTGAATCTTATAGCACGCCGCGATCCAATAGAGAAACAAGATGTAACAGGCATAAAACCCGATCAAGAGGCCCAGAATGGGAAAATAGGTTTTAACCAGTTGCCATAAAATCCCTTCAGATTCCATCTTCAACAAGAATCCTAAGATAAAGAGGGGGATGAGGGGGATAAAGAATTTATCAAGAAAAAGAGTTGCGGCAGTTTTTCCTTTTTCACTAAGCTTTATGACCCAGGGTCGGGGATAAAATGAGAAAATAACACCACTGGCGAATCCTAAGCATAAGGCCCACTCGTTAGAAATGAGGGAGGGCAAAGAAACAGACCATGCGGGGTCAAGGTGTCCTTTGATGGCAAAAACATCCCCTGCGATGGTTGGAAGACCCCCTTGAGAAAGCCCGTAGGCAATCATAGTGCTTAGAAAATTGGAAAAACAAACAGCCGCCATAAGAAGGCCAATAAAAAGAAACACATTGCCTTCAAAGGACGTGAGACATGAAAAGATATAAATAAAGATGATGAAGGGAAGGACCAAAAGAAGAATGCTTTTGAGAAGGAGACTGATACTGAGCAAGTGTTGCTTGACTTCAAGGGGGATCAAATGTCCGCCAACCAAAACACCACAAAGAAGGGCCAGAAGGATCAAAGGTAATACGGGTATATTTGAATGTTTAAGGGCCATCATTTTGCTTGTAATTTTCCTTGCAATTGCCAGTCTGGTTCGTAAAATAGCGCAACAATCTTAAAACTTAAAGGGAAATTATGTTTTTAGCACACCGTCTTCAAGGTATCGCCCCGTCCCCAACCCTTTCTATGGGGGAAAAAGCAAAAGAATTGAAAAGCCAAGGACATGATGTATTGGATCTTGGGGCGGGGGAGCCGGATTTTGATACCCCTAATTTTATTAAGGACGCTGGGATTCTGGCCATCCAAAAAGGTTTTACAAAATACACGGCGGTAGATGGTATCGGACCTTTAAAAAAGGTGATCCAGAAAAAATTCCAAGAGGAAAATAATCTATCCTATGATTTGAATGAAATCATCGTAACCTCTGGGGCGAAGCAAGGCATTTTTAATGCCCTTTGTGCAACCTTGAATCCAGGTGACGCGGTTATTATTCCGGCCCCCTACTGGGTCTCTTATGAAGCCATTGTCCAGATGATGGGGGGGGCGCCGATCATTATTCCCTGTGGAGAGAGGGAAAATTTTAAGCTGACAGCAGAACTTCTAGAGGCATATATCACTCCCCAAACCAAATGGTTGATTTTAAATAGCCCAAGCAATCCAACAGGGGCGGTGTATTCCAAAGAAGATCTTGAAAGCTTGGCTGGGGTTTTAAGAAAATACGCTCACGTTCACATCATGTCAGATGATATTTATGAACATATTATCTACGCTCCTGATCAATTTTATACACTGCCTATGGTGGCCCCTGACTTAAAAGAGCGCACATTGATTATCAATGGCGTTTCAAAAAGTTTTTCTATGACGGGATGGCGTTTGGGCTATGCAGCGGGCCCCAAGGCCTTGATCAGTGCGATGAAAAATATCCAGTCACAAAGCACGTCTAATGCCTGTTCCATTAGCCAGCATGCCGCACTTGGGGCTTTGGAAGGGGATAGAAATCTCTTTAAAATCAATGTCGCTATTTTCCAAGAACGACGGGATTTTATTGTTAAAGCCTTGAATGATATTCCTGGACTGACGTGTGCAACACCCCAAGGGGCCTTCTTTGTGTATCCATCGTGTGTGGACTTTATAGGGTATAAAACGCCCCAAGGAAACGTCATTCAAACAGACAGTGATTTTTCAACCTATCTGTTGGAGCATGCCCTGGTTGCGGTTATCCCCGGCGTTGCGTTTGGGCTTTCACCGTACTTTAGAATTTCTTATGCAACGGATTTAGAGACCCTCAAGAAAGCGGTGGCGCGGATCGCACGGGCATGCGGGGATCTGTCTCATTAAGGACTATCATCAAAAATGTTTCACATGAAACATTTTTATGACTTTATCGGATTATACCCTAATCTCTTTGTTCATGCATCTTGGCCTCAATCACCCACGCGGGGGCCGTACCTTCGTTGGATGCTTGAGGTTCTTGGGTAGATTGCAGCTTTGAAAACATGGTGCCTGCACTAGAAAGTGGCATGGGTTGTGGTCTTGATTGGTTTGCGATGGTAGCTATATCGTTTGTAGGAGAGATCTTGAATTTTTTCAAAACCCTTGGTTTTTCTTCCTTTAAGTTTCCTTTTTTAAGATCTTTTTGGTCCACATAGGCCATTTGGTCTGGCAGATTCAAACTCATTTGTAGTCTTTTTAAATCTTCCTTTAATTCCTCTTCTTGAAGCAATTCAACATCTCCTTCAATTTTGAATGCCTGGGGATCTTCTACGGATATCACGGAAGGTTTTTCTGCCATGGGACTGTCTGGGTTTTTATTGTGAAGATCTACGAAAAATTCTGATTTCTCGAGTCCGTAATCACTGATTTCGGTATTGGGCACAACCTCTAACACACACGACAATTCCTCAATCTGATATTTTTTGACAAGACCCGTTACCTTTTCATCATTTCCAACAACCCATGAGGCATCTTTCGGGGCCTTGATGGTAATTTGATCGCGACCAGATTCTTCAAGGTCCAAGTGAAAAGGGTGATTGAGAAGAAACGTAACACGTGTTTTTCCGTCCCTTTCAGCAAACTGGATATTTTTAATGGCTTGTTGTTCCCCTGCTCCAAAAGCATGGAGAGCACAGATCATGATCAGGAACCCAAGAATTTTTTTCATCAAACCTAATCCCATTTTTTATTAGTATCGTTTTATTCTATATGGATTGAGGACCTATCGCAACTATCTGTCTGGTCAGGTCTTATCATTGTCCACTAAGAATTCTTCAATATCAGTGCCATATCTTCTGGGTTTATAAAAATGATTAATCTTTTTTTCATGTCATGGTAAGGGATGCATGTCAATTCTTCCCTTCCCTTAATCAAGATATATGAATTTAGGGAAGGATGTATTGAGAAGAAATCCTGCCCTATTTTCTTCTTTTTAGTAAAAAAAATGGGGGATATAAAAAGGGCAAGGAAACAGAATTTCCTTGCCCAGGGTGGACTTAAGTTAAACGAGCTGTGTTTTATTCAGCAGCTTTCGGATCAAACGTGAGGGAGAATTCTGCATATGTTGAAAATTTTTCTCGTGCTGAACCACCACTGACATCGTCTATATATCTCCTAATAATGGTATAGGTCTCAGTACCTTTTGTTGCACGACGGCCGCCTGGAGAACTTATACCAAACCCATCAGCCTTTGGATCAGTTAATTTTTCAAAACGCTCAGTATCATCTTTTGCAGGGGCCTTTATACTTTGGAACTTAAATCCTGGGTAAACAGTTTCACCAGCCATTAATCTCTTGTAATTTTCCAAAAGATTATCGGTATTGTCATACCGCGTTCCTGGAAAAGTAATATGTTTTAGGGTTACCCATGCTTCTCCAATACCATTGGATTCAACGGGATACACGCAAACTTTCCCAAATGGCGATACATTTCTTGGATGGGATTCTTTTGGTGAAATTTTTTTATCAGCAACACCTTCAAGAGCCTTCTTGATGTTTTCTGCAGCACCAGCATCCACAGGCGTTACATAGTTATCCCTGTCATCTGGGGTAAAAACAGTTTCGCCATGAGCTGCCTTTAACAAATCGCTGGTCGATAATGTGGGACATACTTCCCAGTATTCACGTGCCGCGGGGGCCCCAGAAGACAAAGCCTCTGACCCAACTAAAACACTTGTTCCCATCAACATAATTTTGAAAATATTCTTCATGTTATCCTCTTTTGCTAGACATATACTATCTTTATATTACCATTTTATTGATATGAAAGGAAGTTTATTTCTCAATAATGATCCCCTGAATAGATTTTGGCATCTTCTTGAAAATCAGGTAGAATGGCAAAAAATTGAGGATTACTATGGTGAACATACGTGAAAAATTGATAGGGAAAATGTCCTGGTTTTCAGGAAAAAAGATTCTGATCGGCCTTGCTGTTGTTGGGGGCATCTTCTTTGTTGTGAATGATCCTTGGGAATGGCAAAAGAAGGAAAAGATTGATCTTTGGCCTTTGCAATTCAAGATTCAAAACCTTCAAGAAAAAGTACAGGGACTCGAAGAAAAAATCGTTACCCTTAAAAATCAACCGCCTGTGCCGACAGGGGGCCAGTCCACAGGGGCGGCAATGGCTTTCTTTCTTTTTGAAAGACTCATGACGGAATATTATCAGCATCAGCCTTTTAAAACTTATCTCGAAAGACTTTTAAGCCTACCCCCTATAAAGTTGGAAAAATCAGACGATATCAGATGGCTTTTGACGTATGGGGTGGAGGGGACTCCTTCAACCGAGGTTTTGCTTGGGCTTCTTGACACAGCAGATCCAAAACCAGAAAAAGCAGAGATAAAGTTTTTTGAAAACCCACGACAGTATCTCGCAAGTCTTATTGATTGGGATACCCTTTTCCATATTCGTTCATCAAAGCAAGTGGCTTTGACGGATGATGTGAGGGGGCTCATCATTAAAAATGATTTCTCAAAGGCGCTGGCTGTTTTAGAGGTATCCAAAGAAAATCATACAGCCTTGAAACAGGCGTTGACAGCATTGATTAGAAGTCGATCTATTTTGAATCATCTGGAACAGCGTCTTTTGAAAGAACTCTCAAAGGGGGCACAAATATGAAAGCTAAAATCCTTTCTTTCTTGTTAAAACTTTTATTGGTGGCCCTTGTCTGCCTTTATTTTGCCAGTCATCCAGGTACGATTTCTTTGGACTGGCAGGGATGGCATATCAGTACGTCGGTTAGTGTCTTTCTTTTGAGTCTCTTATCCATCCTTTACACCTTGTGGTTTTTGCGCTGGATTAAACGCAAGATCTGGGATCTTTTAAAGATTTCTGATAGAGCGCGTTATAAATCCATGAAAATCGGGGTGGAATATTTGGAAAAAGCCTTGATTGAAACCTATTTGCAAAATCCTAAAAAAACAGGGGACCATCTGAAGAAGGCCCAGGGGTTTTTAAAGAAAACAAGCTTTCCAAAGTTGTTGGCGCATTATCTTGAAAAGAAACCAGGGGCACCCGATCTTCAAAGTTTGAAAAAGTATGGGGTGTTAAAGGCCTTCTTTACGTTGCAAAAATTTCAAGAAGAGAAAGATTGGGATAATCTGGAAAGATTTTTCCAGACGCCGGCACAGCCTTTGCTCAAAGAGGGATGGTTTTGGCGGGCATGTTTCTTGTATCAAAAAGAAATGAGCAATTGGGAGGAAGCAAAAAAAGCCCTTAAAAATGCTGAAGAATATGACTGCTTTTCAAAGCAGGATGCTTTCTTGGAATGGGCCCATATTTTTTACCACCAAGCGCTGGAAGAAAAAGACCCTGTTAAAAAGTTGGGGCTCTTTGAAAGGGCTTTTGCAGCTGATCCTAAAAATAAGGCCAATGTTTTGGCTTACGGGCAACTTTTAAAGGCAGAGAATAATAGTCGCCTTGCAAAAAAAGTTTTAACCAAAGCATGGTCTTTGTGGCCAGATTGGGACATTGCCCAGACGTATGCAACCCTTTTTGCAAAAGACCGCACACCTTTATCCCATTGCCATATGATGCGAGAACTCTATGATGTGATGCCTCAAGATACCACCAGTCAGATTTGTTTTGCCATCAGTCTTATTCGGGCCAAATTATGGGGACAAGCGGAGGCCTTAATCGCGTCTATTCAAGATCCTTCTGCCAAATCTCTACTCACCCTTATTTTGGAAGCGAAAGAAAAAAATCAGGATGATACTATTCCATTTAAAACATTCATCAACTTTGTCAAAACGCTTGATGCATTGAAGGTTAATATCCATGCCTTTGAATAAGAAATCTCCTTTTGTTTTATGTGTTTTGGATGGATGGGGCATTGCCCCAAACAATACGGATAATGCCGTTTCTAAAGCCCATCTTCCCCATTGGAACACGTGGCTTGCAACGTGCCCCCATACTAAGCTAGAGGCGTCTGGGGAAAGTGTTGGGCTTCCAAAGGGTCAAATGGGCAATTCTGAGGTGGGGCACACAACCATTGGGGCAGGGCGTGTGATGTTGCAGGACTTGCCGCGTATTACCCAGGCCTTTGCATCCAATGAAGTGGCATCGTTACCTCTCATGCAAACCTTTTTAAAAAACCTTAAAAAAGGTTCTGGTGTGTGTCATGTCTTAGGTCTCGTATCCCCTGGGGGTATTCATTCCCATCAAGATCATTTGGCAGGATTTTTAAAAATTCTCCATGAAAATGGGATTACGTCTAGGGTCCATTGTTTTTTGGATGGGCGTGATACACCGCCTCAAAGTGCTGGGATTTATGTGCAGGCATTAGAAAAGACCCTTGGGTCTTTTGGGGGATCGTCTATTACAACCATGATGGGGCGTTTTTATGGGATGGACCGAGATTCCAGATGGGATAGGACGGATGCGGCCTATAAGGCGATTGTGCAGGGAATCGGACACAAGGGATCAGATCCAGAAACAGTTTTAAAAGATTCTTATGCCCAAGGGATAGACGATGAATTTGTAAACCCCACTATTCTTGGTAACTATCAAGGAATGAAAGACGGTGATGGGTTATTGATGGTGAACTTTAGGGCCGACCGGGTCAAGCAGTTGTTATCAGCCTTATTGCTTGAGGATTTCAAAGGATTTACACGTTCCGCTATCCCCCATTTTTCAGCAACCCTTGGGATGAAATCCTATGCCACTGTATTGGATGGCGTTCTTCCGTTTTTGTTTCCCCAAGAACAACCGGAACATACCTTGGGGGCTGTAATTGAAGACAATGGCATGACGCAACTTCGGGCGGCAGAAACGGAAAAATACGCCCATGTGACATTCTTTTTTAACGGTGGAAAAGAAACACCCTACACTCATGAAGATCGTCTTCTGGTGCCATCACCTAAGATTTCAACTTATGACTTAAAGCCTGACATGAGCGCAGTTTCTTTAACGGATCAGGTTATTCAAAAACTTGACACGGGATCTTATGATTTTGTGGTTTTGAACTTTGCAAATCCTGACATGGTGGGGCATACAGGAAATTTTGAGGCAACGGTCAAAGCCCTTGAAACAGTAGATTTTTGTTTGGGAAAGTTATCAGCGTATCTTGAAACGGTTCAAGGTAAGTTGGTGATAACAGCAGATCACGGGAATGCTGAGCACATGGAAGAAGGGGGGGTCCCCTATACGGCCCACACAACGAATTTGGTACCCCTAGTGCTTGTTGGATTTGACCCTGCCACCGCCTTAAAACCCCAAGGCGAACTACGGGATATCGCACCCACCGTTCTATCTTTGATGAATCTTAAAGTGCCAAAGGAGATGACGGGATGTTCACTTATTATTTAAGTATGGTTTTTATAATGACCGCATTCATCGCGAAGGGTGAGGATGTACGTCTCCAAAATTTAAATCAACAACTAACCAAAGCCGCTGCAGACTATCGCCTTCAGCAAGAGATATGTTTAACATCTGAGGAAAAATTAAAATCCCTTGAATGGGAGAAAACCCAAAAAACCTTTGAATTGGAAAAACAATTGGGGCAAATGAATGGGTACCTTTCCGCATTAAGAAAAATTCATCTTATTGCACCTGCCGCTATTCTTAATTCATCCATGACACCCCAACGATTGGTCCAATCAGCGATTGTGTTGAATGCCTTTATTCGTAATATTTTGCAATCAACCCAACATATGCGTGTTGAACTTCAAGCGTTGAATACCCTTAAAGAATCTATTGAAGAAGGAAAAGTTTCAGCACAAAAGTTAGCGGAAGAATATAACGAAAAATTGAAAGAGGTTGAGGGGCTTTTAAGCAAAAAACGGTTAATCCTTCAGTGTGAAATTCAAGGACGAAAGGCTTTGGAAAAACGTGTGGGGCGTTTAGCTCATCAATCCCGTAACCTCCATGATCTTGTGCAAAAACTTGACTCTGATGAGGGTGCCCCCAAGAAAAGGGGTATACCAGTAGAGGCGCCCATATATACAAAAGGACGCTATAAGGTGAAGCCTGTGGTGGGCTCACTTATCTCTACTTTTGGGCAGAAACATGCGACCCTTGATACCGATGGAACGGGTCTTATTTTTCAAGCAAAACCCAATGCCCTTGTTTATGCCCCCTTGAAGGCAGAGGTTGTTTACGCAGGTCCATTTAGAAACTATAAGCATATTGTTATTTTGGCCCACCATGATCATTACCATACATTGATCATTGGCCTATCTAAAATTGAAGTTTCCCTTGGACAAACGGTTTTGGCCGGCGAGCCTATTGGGTATACAAGTACAGAAAACCCCTCACATCTTTATGTGGAGCTAAGGGACCAACAAAAGCCTATCGATCCTTTGCCGTGGTTTAAAGCTTATACCAAGTCCTGAATATAATTTAGGCAATATAGAACAAAACCCACGCCATCATCCAGAGCCCCACCAGTGCCGTCCTCCAAAGCCCACCGAAGGTGGGCGTGGGATCCAGAAAAATAGCCCGTTAGGGTTACTCACGATTTGACTCCCGCACCATTGAGACAGTTGAAAGGGGGCATTTTAGCCATTCGGCTAACCTCCTGGGTCCCACGCCCTGCCTGCGGCAGGACTCTGGATGACGGCGTCGTGGGGGATAAAACACAGTATTTTCAAGGGCTTTAAAACAAAAAAGCCTACATTTCTCTCACGCATTTCGTAGGCGTTGTATCAGCTCTGGAGGACGGGGGCTTAATGGTATAAAATCATCCTTTCTGCATATAAAAAACCCCCTTCCAGTTTTAGAAGAGGGTTTTTTTTAAGGATTCAGATCTTTTAAATCGCGTCTTCTACAGATTTTACTACAGATTCAGCCGATTCAACCACAGCTTCCATCGCCTTCTTCAAAGGACTATCGGGATTACCGTTGTAATCTTTTACTTCGATGTCTTGGGAACGCTTTTTCACCAAATCTTTTGCAAGGGTTCCAACAGCTTTTTGCATTTCCATCGCTTTTAACTGATTAACAACCTGTTTGTACTCAGGCAACTCAGCGTCTTTCATGCCAAGGCGTTTAATAATAATGCTTTTGCCTTCTTTGCTGAAAACACGATTACTACAGACACCGTCCTTCAAAACCTTGATTTTCTTTGCAGCATCCGAATCAATTAAACGCGCAAGATGCTCTTCTGGAAGGAAGCCAATTTCACCACCGCGATCTTTTGTGGATGTTTCGATGGAATGTTGTTTTACAAGTTCACCGAAATCCGCACCAGCCTGAGCCTTTTGTAAAACTTCCTGGGCCTTTGCTTCATCATCCATGACAATGATCGCCGTGTTATAGACTTTTTTGCCAACCAAAGATTCCTTGATTTTGTTGTAAGATTTTACAAGATCTTCGTCTTTAATCATCTTGTTGATCTGACGTGTCATCCATACTTTTTTCATGATTTCTACCTTTGCGGCCTTCATTTCTGAAAGAACTTCAGGGTCATTTTCTAAAGCATGAGTTTCCATGGCATCAACAAATAAAAGGTCCAAAAGCATTTGATCGCGCACATCACCGAAAATTTCTTCATCAGGTGCAGAACGGATCTGGTCAGGAAGAGTTTGCTTGTATTGCAAAACATCACTACGGTAGTACGTTGTCTTTTCGCCTTTCTTATTCTTGAAAACCAAAACAGCAGGGTTTGATTTTGACTTAGAAGAAAGTGCAATCCCTGGTTGTATTAGCAATAAGGATAAAACCGCCCCAACAAAAATTTTCTTTATCATCTCTAGAACTCCTTCTTAACATATTGATAAATTTAATAATCATCATGCCTTGAAAGAACAGGGGATACAAGAAAATTTTTAAAAGCCTGTGTGACGATTTAAAGAAAAAGAAAGAGCGTTCTGTAACAAATGTCTTTCAGGGGTTTCTTTAAACTTTAAAATATTTTCTAAGGCAGTTTGTTGAATAATTTCTGCAAAAGTTACGGTTTCCCTCATAGCCCCAGTTTCCTCAAGAAGGCATTGGATGTTGCTAAAAGAGCTGCGACATTTTTCTGGGTCTAGTATTATGTCTTCAATGAATTTTTGTTGAGCGGTATTTGCTTTCTTATAGGCCAAAATGACGGGGAGTGTCATCTTCCCCTCCATCACATCATTGCCTTGTGATTTTCCTGAATCTATGGGAGAAAGTCCAAAATCCATCATATCGTCACTGATTTGAAACAATAGACCCATCTGATATCCAATGGATTTTAACAAATGACGCTCTGAACATGGTGCGTTTGCAGCAAGGGCCCCTATTTCTGCCGCTGCAGAAAAAAGAGAGGCCGTTTTTGCCCCAATAATTTCCATATAAATAGATTCATCGATCATAAGGGTACGCCTATGCATCAACTGCAATAATTCCCCTTCAGAAATCCGTGATGCTGTTTGACTCAGGATTTTAAAAACTTCCGAGGAATTATCGTCAACCATCATTTCAAAAGCGCGACTAAAGAGAAAGTCACCGACGAGTACGCTTGCTTCATTTCCCCAAAGGGTATGGGCTGTCGGTCGTCCTCGTCTTTGATTGCTTTGGTCAATCACATCATCATGTAGAAGCGTTGCTGTATGAATAAATTCAATGCACGCCCCTAAACGAATCAGACGTTGGGGATTAGGATCTCCGCATAAATGCCCGCATAAGAATGTCAAAAGAGGACGCAGACGCTTGCCTCCTGATGCCATCAAATGTTCTGCAACGTCTGTGATGAGGGGGACTTTTGTGGCTTTTAATGTCTCTCCAATCAGGCTGTTTAAAGCCTTGAGATCATCTTTTAAAAAATCATGTAGTGCTTTCATTGAAACTCTTTTAATCTTTGAAGTCTCTTATATAGTGAATAAATGGGAAATAGAATCGTTAAAATGATAAAACCTTATACCCACGACAAGTTTTTGGGCGGAAAGCTCATCTTCAAACAATGTGCTGACGGGTTTCGTTCGGGGAGTGATGGAGTATTGTTGGCAGGCAGTCTGCCCCAAGACACAAAAGGGCGCATCCTTGATGTAGGCTGTGGGACAGGGGTTGTAGGGCTATGTGCAGCCTATCGTTTGCCTCTGACGGAGGTTATAGGGATAGACTGTTTACAAGAGGTCATTAATCTTGCCCAAGAAAATGCTAAAACCAATGGCCTTGAAAACCGCGTGACATTTATTGTGGACAATATTTTAAATCCTACAAAGATGCTTGCACCCAACTCTTTTGAGCATGTGGTTTCTAATCCCCCTTATTTTAAAGATTCCACCCCATCTCCTGATGTTAACCGTGCCATAGGCCGTAGTTATGATGACACGACATTACAAGCCTGGGTGGATTATTGTATTAAAATGGCAAAGCCCCGTGGGTTTATTCATTTTATTTTTCCAACGGATGGGCTTCAAACTCTCTTGGATTGTTTAGGGGCGCAGGTTGGAGGGCTTAATCTTTATCCTTTGTGGCCTAATGCTGAAGCACTAACTTCCAAGCGTATTATTGTAACGGTTCGACGCGATGTAAAGTCCCCAACCATTCTCCATAAAGGATTGGTTCTTCATGAGGCGGATGGGCGTTATACGGATGAGGCTTCAAGAATTTTGTGGGATGGCGTATGAAGGAATAGACACTAATTCCCTTCCCCCATCAACTTAATTGAGAAGCAGGCGGTTCTTTGTATTGCTTTTTATAAGCATAGGAAGGCTTTGTGTCTATTTCCTCAAAAGCCTTATCGCGACAATCGAAAAGCCAATCAATAAAATAGCGTGCAACAGGAGTCTTTAAAAATTCTTTATTAACTTTTACAAAAAGATCAACCTTCTCGCCGCTAACATTAGGAAAAATACTTTCTACCTGTAACTTTGAGAGCTTAATACTTTCCTCCGCCGAAGCCATAATCCCAAGACCCTTTTCGCACAAAAAGTCTACAATTCTTGCGCCATAAATCTCATATCCTTTAATGGTATTATTGGGGAAAACTTTTGATATGGGCATGGACGCAAAAAGCATTCGAGGATCTTTTAGGGTTTTTCTTAAAAGGACACGGTGGTGAAAAAGATCTTCAAACGTTTCAGGACACCCAAACCGTTCGAGATATTTTTTGCTTGCCCAGTAACGTTGGATAAACGAATGGAACGGAAAATATTCATACTCTTCTTCAACCTCATAGCAAAGGCCTATAGAGATTTCATTAAGTGCGGATGAAGACGATATTAGGTCATCCTGTTGTTTAAAAGAAATGCTCAGCTGGGGATTTTTATTGATAAATTCAACAAAATAAGGTCCCACAATATATTCCATAATCGTGTGAGATGTAACCAGCGTTAACTGTCCAGTCGTTGTATCCGATGACCAAGTTTTGTTTTGATCTTCTATCAGGTCTGCGGCGTCCGTAATAGTTTTCATATAATTCAGCACAAATTCTATGCCCGGAGCAACAGTGACTTCCCCTGTTTTCTGCCGTCTTACGAAAAGAGATCGATTAATTTTTTGCTCAATACGGGCAATGCTTATATTCAAGGCATTGGGAGAAAGATCCAAAATTTTTGCAGCAGAAGCAACATTAAGTGTTTTTTCAAGCGTCGTCACAGCCCGTGCTTCATTAATAGAAAAATTTAGTTTTTTCATTTTTTCGTATTGCTTTTGTGCTTTAAATGATATAGACGTAAACACATGATTTTTATGGTTTGGATGATATATCAATATTCAAGCACGGTAAAGTGAATTTGAAGTTTTAAAGAAAAGTATGTGTAGGAATAACAATAATTTAGCTGTTGTGAAATAACACATGCATTTGCCAGGTAGGCAAAAAAAAACCGCCGGGACTAGCGGCGGTTCGAAGTGATTAGGTAATAAAAGCGAGCTCTGGTGCTGCCTCCGTGTAAATTATATCATTATGAACACAAGAGCTCGGATTTCGGAGGTGTTTTCTTAAACACCATTGAATATAACTTATCATAAAAAATTAAAAAATCAAGGGTTAAGCCCTTGATCGTTTTTCTATGGAGTTTTTCCAAATATTCATGATTATCAATAGGTTATCTTGCAAATCGATAATAAAGTGCCTAAAAAGTTTGCCCTAAAGTTTTAAAGAAAGTTTTTTTTTCAAAAAGCGTCACTTTTTGGGCAAAAACCTGGGGTCTTTTTTGGAGAAAAATAAGAACATTTAAAGCAATCCTTGAAATGTCATCGTTAAAAGAAGGATGCCAAGTGCTTTGGAAGGCTACAATGCAGGGAGTTTGCAGGCACTTGGCATCCGGAGAGAATATCCAAAACAGATATTCTGAATCGGGTTATAATATCCATTTTGGATATAGTCAACGAAATTTTATCCAAAAAAGAAATTTTATTTAAAAAGATATCCAAATAAGGTATTTTGTCCGAAATGAAAATGTCTTTATGGAGATAAAATGGATATCGCAGAAAAACTCAATCCACAGTTTTCGACCCTCATGACCCTCGGGGAACGCCTCAAGGCCATTAGAGGGTATACAGGACTTTCAAGGAAAGAATTCGCTAAGCGCTGTGATATTTCTGAGGCAACTTGGAAATCTTGGGAAAGTACAGTGGGGAAAAAGGTGCGACAAAGTTCAGTGGCGCGGATTGTCGAGGCTATCCAAAGGCTTGGCATGGACTGTACACAGAGCTGGATTTCTTTAGGCATGGGGCCTTCCCCCTTTGAGTCGTCAGCAATAATCTCTAAGGCTAGTCGCTCAGCACATCTTTTTAATGTGCTGGCAGAAACCTCTTTGCACCATATCGTTAAGGACAATAATTTTAAAAGTACTTTCCCTAAAGATAGTTATCTTGGTTGTAGTTCTGTTCCATCGCATGGATGGAAAGATAAACTTGGAAACCTTGTATTGCTTAAAGTTTCCTCACAGGAACAGATGTTTCTTGGCTATCTGGTCAATGGGACAAAGCCAGATACATTTTCCATTATGTGTGATGAAGGCTTCGATAAGCCTGATAGCCTTATGATTGATGCGCCCATTACAATGGTTTGTAAAATTTCAGTGGCTGCACAGATTCTCGATGATACCCCCTAACTTAAGCAGAACCTAGGTCAGAGTCTGCCGCCAATCTTGATTTGAGGGTTTCTATGGCAACATCGATGGGGGTGTCTGAATCTATCACTATTCCACGACTTCCTAGAAAACTATGAGCCAAAGCTACGCCAGGCCCTGCACCTACCTTTGTTTCCGTTTTATGTCCCCATACAAGAAATTTTGCAGCATCACTCATATTTTTTTCTAAAATAGATCCTTCAACAAGGGCAAGACCAAGGAGGGAAAAGATACTAGGATTCCCCTCATAAGAATGAATGCTATCAAAATTACCAATAACCATCCCTGCGTCTAATAAACGCATAGCGGCTTCTTTTCCACCTTCTCCTTGAAATGACAGTTCGTCCCAATTAGAAATATCCTGGAAGCTTAATCCATTGTCACAGACAACAGATGCAAGGGTGTTAACAGCCCTTACAGTTTCTTCTGTGCTCCAATCAACGGGAATATCTGATGCATAACCGAGTTGCGTTTTGAGAGATGTACAGAGAAATGATAATATAATACAAAATATTTTTGTCATGGCCTTGTCCTTATTTGTTTCAATATGACAAAGCCAGTACCACTATAAGTTTAATAGTTCCAAATTATTTTTTATATTTTAGTGCATTTATGTTACTTTTTCCCGTTTTTTGTTGCAAAAAAACACCAATTAGGGTGGGATTACTTTTTCCGAGAAGCAGCACCAGTTGCTGCTGCTTCTGCTGCAACAATATCTAATGGCTCTGCATAATCAAAGACGATAGAAGGAACTTCTGAAAGATCCCGAGGGCCCTGGATCTCTCTTAACACAGATTTATCTCTGGAATTTTTAGGTACTAAAGGACCATCAACAGTAGGAAAATGTCTTATTGGAAAAGTCAGCCCACCCGTCATGAAAACCCGTCTATTAATAAGTGTCCCATCCTTTAATCGGTATGGACCGCTCATGGTTGTCCATAGGCGTGAACACCACCAACAGCAGTCTTGTGAACTTGCTGCATGGGTAAATGTCTCATGAATACCAGGTAGTCTTAACGTCCTCCTTCTGGTATGTTCTTTTTCAACAGCCTTCATCACAAAATCATCAGCGAATCTTGCCATAATCTGTTCTGAATGCCCTGCAATTCTATTAATCTGCTCTGGTCTAAGAAGGTCAATAATGGGCTGGATAGTGCTAGATGCCTTTAATACCAATTCCGCTTGGACAAATTGCTCATTTTTTATATCAAATTCTTTCTTTAATATTTCTTTTGTATCTGGCTTTGCGTAACGCAACTTCTCCGTAACATCGTATAGAAATGTATCTTTTAGAAGGGCCACTGTTGTTTTTGGAAAAGACTCCCATATTCTACCAAGACTCCAAAGAACAGCTTCTTTTTCACTTATTCTATCTGCATCTGAATGTATAACAGGTGCCATGCCATCTTTAACTTTCATAACATACCCTTGGAAAGAGTATGGTGCCAATTCTTTTAAATAGCTTCTCGGTTGGGTTCCTAAATCGATATGTGTTAATGTGGCCACTGCAGGGATAGCAGGGATAGGCAAAGGGGTATCTGTGACGTTACCCTTATTGCTCAAGAAATAGGCGAAACTACCAAATGATAAAGGTAGATCTGATATCTGTCCATCAGAAGAAAGAATTTTAACGTTAAACCCCGCAACGTTGGGGCCAGATGTGCCACACATTCCTCTTGAAACAGCACGAACTCCTCCTAAAACTTGCGACTGGATATTTCTTAAATAGGAACCTATATGTGTTTTATTGTAAGATAGTTGTGTCAAGTCGTAGTCTATATGAAGGTTTGCTACCAAAAGACTTTCCATTTTTTTTTGATCTCCTCCAATAGACAGGGGAGTGAGAGAACGAGGATACAAAATAACCGTTGCAGGAGGTTCTGATGCTGAGAGATCTGGACAAGCTTGATCCTCAACTGTAGGCATAAGCTGAAACTTATCCTCAGGTGTTCTTAGTAACACAAACCATTCAGGATTCCCTGCTTCCTGTGCCGCAAATTTTTTCTTACCTCTGCCCAAATCCTTTGAGACTTTGGTAGAATCTGCACAGTCTTTAAACTTTGTTATTATGGGGCAGTATTGGCTACGATCAGTAGATGCTGCTGTTGCATCATGAGTATTATCAACGCTCTCAGACGTAAAATCAGCAGCAGGAGTCTCATCATCAGAAGGTCCGGATGAAAAAAAAGAAGAAAATCTTTCAATGCGGATACGTTGAGAAATATCAAAAGAGACTTCATCACCTAAAATATGTAGGGATTCGTTTATACCTATGGTAGAAAGTGTTGGACTGTCTGAGTCATATGAACGATAGAGATCAGGCAAAACCTTATTATCGTCTTCTTCATCATCTTCTATTTCTCCGAATGCTGTTCCGCCAAAATCCAAAGGGCTTCCGCCAAGAGTAACCCAGCATTTTTTACTTACTTCCAATCTTTTTAAGAATTCATCAGTACTTCTTATGGATCCTATTTCACCGAATACTTCTCCTGTTCTAGGAGTCCCAGGACTTCCAGCTGGTACTTTCCCGGAACGTTTCATTCTGGTAACTTCTTCCATCCCCCAGACTTTAAACCCTAAAAAATTACCCAATAACAACAAATATAAAAACCGCATCAATCCCTCTTTAAATAAAATTAGAACGGATAGATGGTGTCTTTTTTTTAGATTTCAAGTTTTAATTAATTTTTATGAGTAATTTCTTTCGAAGAGAGGACTAACCTCGCAGATGACCAGCAATGTTGTGCAAAATGCCGTTCACAAAGCCAGGTTCTTTGTCATCGAAAAAGGCATGGGTGACATTGACATATTCGTTGATGATAACGGGACTATCGGTTTCAGCAAATTGCCAGAGTTCAAAGGTTGCGGCCCTTAAGATCGCTAAAATCACATGATCAATACGCTTAAAAGCCCAGTTGTCTGGCAAAGCTTTTTCAATGATTGGATCAATGTCTTTTAACGATCGCGCTGTCCCTTGCAAAAGTTTCGCAAAGAATTCTCGGTCATATTTTTTAGAGGCAACCTCCTTTAAAAGGTCTTTTTCAAAATGCTTTTGAAAATCTTCCACCGTTTGAACATCGGATGATTGTATCAACGCCATTTGATACAAGGACTGAACGGCTGCAATGCGGGCAATACTTCTTTTATGGAGGGTGATGTGGGTCATTCTTTTCTGCTTTTATCTTTCTGGGCAAGGTGTGCAATAAAGTGGTTGAAGTCTTCAGAATCTTGAAAGTCTTTATAGACAGAGGCAAAACGTACATAGGCCACCGGGTCAAGGCCCGCAAGTTCGTTTAAGACCATCTCGCCAATCACCCGAGAGGGGATACTGGAGTCTCCCTGACTTTCAAGGTTTTGGATGATTTTACTGATGAACTTTTCAATATCTTCTCGGCTAAAGGGACGTTTGCGCATAGCTGTATAAATGGACTTTGCAATTTTCTCGCGTTCAAACGGCATGGCGTCGCCACTACGTTTAATCACCGTAATGTCCCCCAACTTTACGCGCTCAAATGTTGTAAAACGTCCATCACACTGGGGACATTCCCGGCGTCTGCGAATAGAAGCATTATCCTCCGTTGGCCTGGAATTTTTTACTTGAGTATCGTTAAAATTACAAAAGGGACAGCGCATGTTAGTATAGTGGAAACTCCTGACATAATTGATGAACTTCTTTTAAAACCATTTGTTCTACGCTTTGGTTGCCGTCTTCACCGTTCTTTCTCAGACCATCGAGGACTGTATAAATGAGCATTGCAACTTTCTCGCATTCTTTTTCTTTAAATCCCCGGGTTGTAATAGCAGGGGTGCCGATGCGAATGCCTGACGAAATTTGTGGCCCCAATGGATCAGAGGGAATGGCATTTTTATTGCATGTAATCCCAGCGTGTTCCAAAGAAATTTGAGCCGCTTTTCCCGTGATGTCTAAACTTGTTAGATCCACCAAGAATAGATGGGAATCGGTGCCGCCTGAAACCATATTAATACCAAAAGACATAAGCTTTTCAGACATAGCCTTGGCATTTTTGACAATTTGATGGGCGTAATCCTTAAAGGATGGATCCAAGGCTTCACTGTACGCCACGGCCTTTGCAGCAATAACATGCATTAAGGGCCCCCCTTGAAGGCCTGGGAAAACAGCTGAGTCAATTTTTTTACCCATATCAAGATCATTGGCTAAAATCATGCCACCTCGTGGACCCCGTAAGGTCTTATGGGTTGTTGTTGTGACCACATCTGCAAAGGGAAGGGGACTAGGGTAAGCACCACCTGCAACAAGGCCCGCAAAATGTGCCATATCTACCATGAGGATGGCCCCTACCGCATCTGCAACATCCCGGAATTTTTGAAAATCAATGATTCGGGCGTAAGAAGACCCGCCTGCAATGATCAGCTTAGGCTTATATTGTTTTGCAAGGCTTGCTACCTGATCATAATCAATGCGTCCTGTTTCTTTGGAGACACCATACCCAATGGCATTAAACCATTTTCCTGACATGCTCACCTTAGACCCATGGGTCAAGTGACCACCTGCATCTAAAGACATGCCTAAGAAAGTATCCCCTGGCTTTAAAAAGGCTAGAAAAACAGCCTCATTCGCCTGGGCCCCTGAATGGGGTTGTACATTGGCATAGGCACAGTTAAATAACTTTTTTGCGCGTTCAATAGCCAGTGTTTCTGCCATGTCCACATATTCACACCCCCCATAGTATCGACGTCCTGGATAACCTTCAGCGTACTTATTGGTTAAGACAGATCCTTGGGCGGCAAGAACAGCACGGGATGTAAAATTCTCAGAGGCGATGAGTTCGATCGTGCTGCGTTGACGATTAATTTCGCCTTGAATTGCACTGGCTAGTTCTTTGTCATTTTGGATTAAAAGATCAAGGTCTTTTTGAAATGGCATTTAAATTCCTCCATCAATATGGTTGACCCGCACGGTGTGGCGGCCCCCTTCAAAAGGGGTTTTGAGAAAAATATCAAGGCATATTTTAGCCATAGATTCGTCAAGAATGCGAGACCCTAATGCTAGGACGTTCGCATCATTATGGGCACGGGCACATTGTGTTGTATAGACGTTGTGGCAAAGGGCAGCACGAATACCCTGATGACGGTTAGCTGCCATAGAAATACCAATCCCTGTGCCACACATCAAAACACCCCCACTACCAGGATCATTTTTGATTTTGAAGGCAACCTGATGGCCAAGATCGGCATAGTTGGACGGTGTGGTATCAAGGGCCCCACAATCCTCAACAATGATTTTATTTTCTTCAAGGAAATCTATGAGACATTGTTTGAGTGCGAACCCAGCGTGATCTGCTCCTATATAAATCTTATGGAAGATAACATCCCTCACTCGTTAATTTTTTTACCGTAGGCCACATAAAGAAATTCTCTATTCAAGCCATAGATGGCATAAACCCAAATAGCGACAACGATCAATAAGAAAATCATCAAATAGGGCGCAATAGATGTTTGGGTTCCAAGCGCTGTGACTGACAACAAAACGCCTTGAATCAAGGATCCACCCAGTTTTCCAACGCGCCCTCCCATGATATCAACGGCTGCTTTTCCTTTGATTTTCAGCTCGGCGTCCAAAGGAATATAGGCCATTTGTTGGGTGACGTTAAAGAAACTAAACTTGCAACTTTTGCTTAAAATATTGTTGCTCTGCCCCACCCACACAGCAAGGAAAAGAGGAGTGATGTGCAAAACAGCAATCAATGGTGTGAAAATTTGATCAAAGACTGTTAGGGCAAAAAAGGCGATCCCCGTAAATCCAACGATGATGGGGGTGACAAGGGCACTTCTCCGCCAGCTGACACGTCTGACAAAATTAAGACCAACAAGTCCCATAATAAATGTGATGATGCCCATATAAATGGTCACATTCCCTAAATATCCTTGGATACAGTGGTGGGTTTGATGCAGGAGTTTAATTTGGCTTTTCCATGTTACTTCAACAAAATTAATACTGATGTTGTAGGCAATGGTGAGAATGGCAATCAGGCCAATATACCTTGATGATAAGATGTATTTGAAACTTTCTAGAAAAGACAACTTGATCTTATTTTTTTCAGGAACGTGGTCGCCTGTTGCATGGTACTGTTCATCCTCGGTAACCGCGTATTTATTAATCCAGTAATAAATCGCCATGATCAAAATGCACGCCCCAACGAAGAAGAGGAACATTTCTTTGACGGTTTCACCGTAAGAAACGGCATCAAGGGCAGATCCTTTTTTAGGCGTTGCATAGATGAGTGAAAAATACCCTGCAATAATGGTTCCAATCCCATTGAACATGCCAAAAATCATATAGCAGCGCTTGGATTGTTCAACCGTTGTGATCTGATTGGCAAACTGCCAAAATAAGACGGTAATCACAAGGACTGACCACATTTCAGAGAATATATAAAAAAGGGCAAATCCCCAGTAACCAATCGCTGGAATAAGCCATTTGAAATGAGGATAAACTGTTTTGAGGTGAGCCACTTTGGCAGGCGCCATATGAAGTGTTTCGTGATAGGGATAAATAATGAAGGCAAACGCCAAGAAAAAAACAATAAAAAGACTAATAATGGTGTAAAAAATAGATTGTTGGGTAAAGATGTTGGATCCCCAGGTATAAAGCATCACAAAAATCATGGAGATGAGAAAAACCCCAATTTTGAGGAAGTGAATGACTTCCGCGCCTGATTCAGGGGCTGAAATAATGATAATGTCTTTGGCGTTATGCACCCCCCAAAAGTTAAAGATGATCAAGATCATCATGAGGCCCATGGGGATAATTTTTTTAAATTCGTGGAAATAAACGGGAAATAGAAGGGACCGCAGGGGTGAAAATTGTTTTTCAGGTGTAGGTTGGGTGTCCATAAACTCTATTCAATGCTAGGGGTGAACTTACACCTATTCCCCCTTTTGAACTCCTGCTTCGTTGAACGTGGGGATTTGGCTTTCGGTCACCTATATAAATAGGCTCCTCAGCCTCACCGTTCGTTCGCCTAGCACTCATTTAAAAATGGGTACAGGTGATATACAAGCTCTATCATGGCTACTATTGAAAAGCAATCTGTAATAATACTTTAAATTCTTAAAAAAGCTCGTAGTAGCCTTTCAGGTTCTGTCGCGTTTAGAAACGACATTTCTGAAAGTGGCGTGAGTCATGGATTTTAGGCAAACTATGCCATAAGAACTGTGAAGTTATCCCAAACATTGTTGTTCTTCTCTGTTCCGATGATTTGACCCTTTTGAATCATCCTAATTGA
>CAMBTM010000005.1 GCA_945870825.1 Rhizobium sp. Q54 | reverse complement strand
GCTGAAAGAACATAAAACACGTGTCTGTCTTCTATCCAATTCTCCGCGCGCTGGCAGTCACCATGAAGGATTTTTTGCGGCCCTTGGCATCACCCGGGACCTTTATGATTTTATTTATACATCAGGGGATGGGCTTTTTACGGCCATTGAGAATTCTGTCCATGCAACTTTGAACGATCCCTTTTTCTTTATGGGGGATGAAATGTTGCATAAGCCTGTTTGGGAAAGTCTGCCAGGAGAACGGGTCCCCCTTCTTGAAGAAGCACGCTATATCTTATGCACCGGGCCTATGGAGGGGTCTCAGCGCATCCTACAAGAGGCGTTGTCGTTGAATCTGCCTCTTGTCTGTTCTAATCCCGATCGGTTTTCTATTGAAGGGAATACAAAAACTTTATGTGCGGGGAGTATTGCTGAATCTTATGAAAAAATGGGCGGAACGGTGATTTATTGCGGTAAGCCAGAGCCGTTTATTTATCAAAGTATCTTTCGTAAATTAGGCGACCCTGAGTTGAAAAGCCTCATTGCAGTGGGAGATGGGTTGTTTACGGATATTAAAGGGGCGAATGGCGTAGGGCTTGATAGTGTCTTTATCCATGGGGGACTTCACAGCGATGATGTGTCCTTTGAGGGGCTTGATGATTGGTTTGGAGCAGAAGGTATAAGGCCCCAATACGTTATGCCGGGGGTAATGTGGTAACTTTACGATTGATCTTCCTTCCAGAGCACGGTATTAGTATAAATCAGATGATAAAAATGGAGAACATCCGTGGTTGATATTTTTGATGAAATAAGAGAAGAGGTCAAAGAAGAGCGGTGGCTGGATCTTTGGAAAAAGTACCAGAATTATGTGTATGGTTTTATGGCCATCTGCGTTGCTTTGACGGCTCTTGATAGTTTTTGGAAACGCCATCAGGCGTCAAAAAATTTAGAGGCCTCTGAAAAATATACGAGTGCTCTTCATAGCATCGGCGCTAAAAACATGAAGACAGCGCTGGGGGTTTTGGAAGAAATTCCTCTTCAAAACAAAGGCGCTTACAAAGATTTATCACGATTTCTTGTGGCAGCTTTGCTTCAAGATGAATCCGATGACGAAGGGGCGCGCGAGGTCTATCGAAGTATTGTGAATGATACGGCAGGGGACGATAATTATCGCAATCTTGCCCTTTTGCGGTTGGCCTATGCAGGATTTGATTCAGAAGATCCCAAAGGCCTTTTGAAAAGCCTTTCAAAATTAACAAAAGATTCCAGTCCCTGGCGGTTTTCAGCTCTTGAGTTGACAGCCCTTCTTGAAATGAAGTTGGGGAATTATGCGGCGGCAAAGACTGCCTTGACCAAGCTTTTGGATAGTGCCAAAGATTATAAGGAAGCCCCTGCTTTCGTGGTTTTCCGGGCAGAGTCTTTGCTGCGTTCTTTGGAAAATCAGCAGGGTGAGGCCTCAAAATAATGCGGTGTTCACGTGCGTTTTTGCGCAGTCTCCTAGCAGTTCTTCCCTTGGCATTCTTGGTGCAGTGTGGGGATAATAAAAAGCCATTGGAAGGGGAACGCGTAACCCTTTTGGAGGCAACTGATACATTAACGCGTGACCCTGATGCGGATAATATTTCTATTTATTTACCAACCCCTACGCGTAATACCCAGTGGTCTGAAATGGGTGCAAACCCTGAGCACGTGGTGCCTCATGGAGCATTGAAAGAGGGTGAGAGAAAAATTCGTTGGTCCACCAGTATTGGCAGTGGGACTGATAAGCACCGGTTTCTTCTTTCAACACCGATTGTTGCAGAAGGGGTCATTTATACCATTGATGCAGACGGTCGTGTACAAGCCAGAAAAACAGACACAGGGGATTTGATCTGGTCATTTGTGACGGAACCTAAAAATGTTCAAGACAATGCCTATCATGCCGGCGGGGGTATCGCGATTCATGGTGACAAAGTTTATGCATCAACACCTTATGGGGAGACGTTGGCCCTTGAAAAAACAAAAGGCTTTGAAATATGGCGAAGTCCTCTGATTTACCCCGCGCGTTCAGCGCCGACGGTTGACGGCGAACGTGTGTATATAGCAACGACCAACAACCGTCTTCTGGCGGTTGATGCCGTGACAGGTGTGCAGGTGTGGCAACATGAAGGGACGGTTGAAACCACAAGTTTTGTAGGGGGAGCGTCTCCTGCGGTTCATAATCGTGTTGTGGTTGTGCCCTATTCTACAGGCGAACTTTTGGCACTTCGGGCAGAAAATGGACATGTTTTGTGGGCGGAAGCTTTGAATCCTTTAAGGACCCTTAGTTCAACGGCTGTTTTATCTCAAATTCGCGCCCGGCCAGTGATTTATAAGTCTATGGTTATTGCCCTATCCCAAGGGGAGCGGATGATGGCGATTGACTTTAGGACGGGCCGACGTCTGTGGGATAAGGAAATTGGGGGTGTTCGAACCCCTGCTGTGACGGATGAATTTATTTTTGTCATTACCAATGAAAGTCGGGTGACGTGTTTGTTGCGTGAAACAGGTCAAGTGGCCTGGGTCCAACAGTTGCCACGTTATGCAAAGCCTCAAGACAAGAAAGACCCGTATCGCTGGGCAGGACCGATCCTTGCTGGTGGATTCCTTGTTATTACAGGGTCCAATGGTCAGGTGTTGTTCTTGAATCCTGAAACGGGCGAAACGACAAAGACCCTTTCCCTGTCTGACCCCATTAGCTTGTCTGCCATCGTTGCGGAAGAGACTCTTTATGTCTTAACCGATCGTGGGCGCCTTGTTGCAGTCGTATAATGGTTTGTACTGTTGCTTTGGTGGGCCGCCCCAATGTTGGGAAATCCACCCTCTTTAATCGTCTTTCGACTCAAAAAAAAGCCATTGTTCACGATGCGCCGGGGATTACCCGTGACCGGCAATATACAGAGGCTTCTCTTGGTGATATGGACTTTCGTTTGGTGGACACCGCAGGTCTTTTTTCTTTGAATAAAGTAGATGTTGCAGATCTATCCCATCGTGCCCACGCGCAGACGTATCATGCTATTGATGAAGCTGATGTTATTTGGTTTATTTTGGATGGCACAGAAGGTGTGACGGCAGAAGATAAAGAAATTGCACGGACCCTTCACAAACAAGACAAGCCCGTTGTGGTTATTATTAATAAGTGTGAATCTCAGAAGAATAAAAATACTTTTGGGGATTTTTACCGGTTGGGGTTCGGCGATCCTATTGCCATTTCAGCAGAGCACAAGGAAGGGTTTGTGGATTTGTTTGAGGCTTTGCGGCCCTTTGTGACAGAAAAAGGCGTTGAAGAGGCAAAAGAAAAATCCATCAAATTAGCCATTGTCGGGCGGCCTAATGTGGGTAAATCAACCTTTATCAACCAAGTGCTTGGGGAGGAACGCCTTGTCACTAGTGATGAAGCAGGCACAACCCGGGACTCTGTTTCTGTGGACTTTACTTTTGGCAATCAGAAATTTCAATTGATGGATACAGCAGGGTTAAGACGTCAAAGCCGGGTTGAAACCTTGCTTGAAAAACAGATTGTGGAACAAACACGGGAAGCCATCCAATACGCTGAATGTGTGATTTTGATGATGGACGCGACCCAACCCCTTGAAAAACAAGACATGACCATCGCACGTCAAGTGGTGGAAGAGGGACGCGCTATGGTGATTGTCCTGAACAAAAGCGATCAGGTTCAAGATCCAGAGGGCCTCATGCGGGATGTGAATCATGAGCTGGAGAGTATTTTGTCCCAGGTGAGAGGCATTCCTGTCATTATGACGTCTTCTTTAAAGAAAAAGAATCTGGACAGTGTTTTTCGTGCCGTTGTGAAAATGTATGCTTCATGGGAAAAACGGGTCGCAACAGGTGCGCTGAACCGTTGGCTTGAAGATGTTCTTAGCCACAATCCACCGCCTTTAGTCAATGGCACGACTCTTAAAATTCGTTATGTCACCCAAATCAAAGCGCGCCCCCCCACCTTTGCGTTGTTCGTGACCCGTGCCAAGCATTTTCCGGAGTCTTACCTACGGTATTTAAGAAATAGCCTCAGGACCAATTTTAATTTCGAGGGGGTCCCATTGCGCTTTTTAATGCGGGAATCAAAGAACCCTTATGCTCAGAAGTGACGAGCTCCCATTTTTTCCTTGAGTTCCGCTCCCTATCTGGCTTAGTATGGGCCCTACATTCGTTAACAGTTTTAGGAGATTACATTTCATGGCTATCGAAAGAACATTGTCTATTTTGAAACCAGACGCGACACGTCGTAACATCACAGGAAAAATCATTACCTGTTTTGAAGACGCTGGGCTTCGAGTTGTGGCGCAACGGCGTGTTCACTTGACACCTGATCAGGCTGGCGCGTTTTATGCTGTTCATAAAGAACGTCCTTTTTATAATGACCTTGTGTCTTTCATGTCCTCTGGACCTGTTGTGGTGCAGGTATTGGAAGGCGAGAATGCTGTTCAAAAACACCGAGATGTGATGGGGGCTACAAACCCTAAGGATGCAACCCCTGGGACGGTGCGGGCTTTGTTTGCTTTGTCCATTGATGAAAACTCTGTCCATGGGTCCGACTCCTTGGAAAATGCAAAGAATGAAATTGCATTTTTCTTTAAGGATACTGACATTGTAGGGTAAGGCTTTGCGCTTTTGTCCTGCGTTATTTTTATTTTTTCTCTGGACCTCTTTTGCGGCTGCTGAAAGCCCTGTCTATACTGTGACTGTTCAAGTTGATGTGACGGGGCCTTCTGCTGCCAAAGCCAAGGAAGAGGCTTTGGCCCTGGGTCAATCTCTAGCGTTTCAAAAACTGCTCAAACGTCTTTCTTTAGGGGATGATGCCAGAAACCTTCCAGAGTTTACGCCAGAAAGAATTCAAGACTATATCAAAAGTTTTTCTGTCAAAGGGGAACAACATTCCGATGTACAGTACGTGGCGGCAATCACCTTTGAATTTGACGACAAAAAAGTTCAAACGACATTAGAAACACACGAGATTCCTTTTGTAGAAATCGGTCTGTTGCGTCTGGTTGTGTTGCCGATTGTTATCAAGGATGGGCAATTGATTCTTTGGAATGAAACAGAAAACATTTGGTATCGAACTTGGCTTTCCCTGGGTGAGTCTCATGATGATACCCATATTGTTACGCCCCTTGGGGATCTCGAGGATCAAATTGCATGTCCCCTACAGGATTTGGCCCATTTGGACATGTCCATGTTGATTAAACTAAAAGAGCGGTATGAGGCCGATGACGTCTTACTGACGATTTTATCCTTGGACAAGGAGGGTCAAGCAGAGGAAGAGACGTATAGAGGGTTTATCCGATATATTCCCTTTGCCTTGCAAGACATTAAGAATGCCCATGGGATGGGACCATTTTCTTTGCATCAAACCGAGCGTGATACTGTTTTAGGAGAATGGCGCACCAAGATTATAGGGGAACTCCAAGGACAGTGGGCGTTGATGCATAACGATAAAGACCAAACCCGTCATGTTTTCAAGGTTAAACTGGTAGAGGATAACTTTACTCATTGGCACAAGTCCCTTGAAAAAATCCAACATCTTTCAATCGTCAAAGGGGTTACGTTTCATTCTCTATCCCGTGAAGAGACCATTCTTTGGCTTTCATTTAAAGGGGATTTGCAGAGTCTTAAAGAAAAACTTGTCCTTGAAGGGTTTAGTCTGGACGACGAAAACGATCTTGTGGTAATTTCTTCAAAAAAGGATATTCATGATTCACTTGCCTAACGCCATTAGTTTTGGTCGTCTTCTTTCTGTCCCTATCGTTATTTACCTTATGTTGAAGGGGATGATGGTTGGTGCTTTTTGGATTTTTGTGGTGGCTAGTCTTTCTGATGCTGTTGATGGTTACCTTGCAAGACGCTTTAATTTCAGTTCTCGCTTAGGTGTCTATCTTGATCCTTTTGCTGATAAAATCCTTCTTATTTCAGTGTTTCTTATGTTGGGGTATTTACATGAGGCGTCCCTTTTTCTTATCGTTGGTCTGATTGGGCGAGATCTGTTGATTTTTTGTGCTATCTTTCAACTGCGGCGGTCTATCGGCGATAATCTTGGGTCTCCCATCTTCATCAGTAAGGTTCATACCCTGCTTCAAATGGTTTTTGTAACCATTGTTCTGGGCAAACATGCTTTCAGTCTTTCCATTAATGAGACCTTTTTATCTCTTTTAGGATATGTCATTATGGGGACGACGCTTTTTTCAGCAATTGAGTATATTAGGATATGGCGCAAGTTCCTCAAAAAAACATAGTCTTTTCTTCCCACCAGTGGGGGGCCTTTCTTTTTATGACAGGTATTTTTGTCACTATCCTTGCCATCATGATTTTTTGGGGGGCTGTGCTTTATCCTTTTATTGTAGGACTTTTTATTGCCTATGTGCTTTGTCCTTTAATGGAATGGACAGTCAAAAAGTTTAATTCCCGGACCCTTGCTGCCAGTATTATTGTCACATCCCTTGTTCTTCTTTTACTATTAGGCGTTGTTGAGATTTTTCCTTTCTTTAAACAACAGATCCTTTACCTTCTGCAACGAATGCCATTTTATGTGCAAGCGGTCCATCATAGTTTTGTCGTCAGCATGCAGCAATTAAAGGCTTTATGGCCTGATGGGACCCTTTCCGAGACACCGGCACAATTCTCAGAACATTTTTTTAATGCCAGTGAGTGGAGCCATCTTGCCATGCGCAAAGTGATCAGTGGGGGAAGCTTTGTGATCAACACTTTTGCCATTTTGGTGATTCTCCCCTTGGTTATCTTTTTTCTTATTCGGGATGGCCATAAAGGCGCTGAAGTGATCAAAGAGCTTATTCCAAGGCGATTTCAAAGAATTGTTTTAGAACAAGTTTTGTTGATGGATGGCGCTATTTCAGGATTTATCCGAGGACAAGCCATTATTGCTTTGATTTTGGGCGCCTTTTATTCCCTGGGGTTATATTTGATCGGTTTAGATTTTGCCCTTGTGATTGGTATTGGTACGGGTATTTTGTCTTTTCTTCCCTATGTTGGGACGTTTGTTGGACTCACGATTAGCCTTTTGGTTGGGTTCTATCAATTTGAATCATTGAAAATGTTTCTGTGTGTTCCTGGTATTTTTGCTTTGGCGCAGGTATGGGATATGTTTTTCTTAACGCCCCATTTTGTTGGGAAACGTGTGAATCTCCATTCTCTTTGGATGCTTTTTGCACTTTTTGTAGGCGGTAGTTTGCACGGCTTTGCAGGGGCCTTTCTGGCAATTCCCATTGCTGCCATCATTGGTATTTTGGGACGCTTTGGCATAAAAGCTTATCAAGAACATCCCTCGTATTTAAGGGAGTAGACACCCCTGGAACAGCTTTTTTTATCGTTAGGGTGTCGTCCTTCTTATGGGGAGAGTGACTTTGTTGTGACCCCTAGTAACGCCTTGGCTGATGGGTATATTGCATCTTGGCCCCAGTGGCCGGCACGGGGGTGCATTATTCTGGGCCCCCGGCATTCAGGAAAAACCCATCTAACTCATCTATGGCAGATAAAGACCCAAGGCCAGTTCCTGGCGGCAGAGGATCTTTTGATGCTGGAAAAAGATCTTCATGTGCATGATGGACAATGTTTTATCTTGGAAAATATTGAAACAATTTTGGCACAACATGAAGTCATCCTTTTTCACCTGTTTAACCAGATTCAATCCCACAAAGGGTTCCTGCTCATCACAGCTGTGTCGCACCCAAAAGATTGGCCGGTGACGCTGAAAGACCTGGCCTCTCGGCTTGCAACATTGCCCATCTTTACTATTGAAGAGCCCGATGATGTACTGTTTACAGCCATTCTTGCAAAGAACTTTTCTGACTATCAAATGCAAGTCTTGCCAAAGGTTTTGGACTTCATCGTTCATCACGTGGAGAGAACCTTTGAAAATGCTTGGACGATCCCAGATGTTTTAAACAAAGCGTCACTCACTCACCGACACGCTGTGACGATTCCTTTTGTGAAGGACGTGTTGGGGTTATGAGGATTTTTCCCTAAACAGCATATAATACGTTGCGGCAATGACCATACTAAGGGCTTTCATCAATGACCAAAGGCTTTCTTTTGCAATGATATAAAGCCACACAATGATGGGGTTACGGTCTAAAAGAATATGCCATCCGTCACGGTCCAGGATCCAGTTTTCAAAGTTCATAAACCCAAGGGGCCAGAGGATAAGGATCAAAAGACCCAGGCAAAGCAATACAATGCATCCTACGGGAATCATGATGAAAAGACCTTGGGAATCACTTTTAAGGATATTCCCCCATGACTTTTTAGATTGAGCCCAAGAAATCCCGAAACCTGTTTTATCCTGATGGGCCAGGGCCGGAAAGATGAATTCAAACCGCAAAAAAATAATTAAACATCCCACAAGACCAAGGGCATAAAAAAATGTGTAGTCATAGCGAAACCCTTGGATGAAGAGAAAGTCATCTACCATAAAAGGGATCAGCAGTAGAAATGAATAGAACACATAAAGGACTTCGATTTTCCCAAAGGTAAAGGCCGGTGTATGACTTTTATCAGTATGCATAATAAATCGTAGCCACCGGATGCCCCAAAACGCTTCAATGATGGCCCCAAAGCCATCAAGCAGGGCATGGGGCAGGGGGCTTTGGTTGATGGAAGAAAAAGCGGCAACACCATTCAAAAGAATCGACAACACAACGGGACCGATGGCTATTTTAAAAAATGTCGAAAAATGACGGAGCGTAAAGTACCAAGCTTCTCGAGTTACCTGTGTTGCGATGATGTTTGATGACAAGAAGTGCCCCTTTTTTATTATTAATTATCTTTATCCAATCACTTTTTGAGGGACTTGTCTAGAGAAAGAAAAGGGATCTATTTGCATCTATACCAGTCATATCCGTAGTCTACTCAGGGTTTTGATTGGTGTAAAGTATTTTAGGCTGTGTATGAGTTCAGTACAAATGATAGAAGCTCCCATTAATCTTCCTATTTTTTATCAGGAGATCATGATTTAGGATAAGACAGGTTTTTTGGAAGGATTCTCATAACAAAAACCACCCTGAGGGGTGGTTTAAGAGAGGGTGATATTGGGTAAATTGATATTATTGTCCCTTGTTGTTTCGTCTTAAAAACGCCGGGATTCCAAGGTCATCTTCATCTCTTTGGGGATTTTCTTCCCCATTTTCCTCATGAAGGGATGTTTCCCTTACCGTGACGGGTTGTTCAAAAGGAGCCCTTGGTGTTTCCACTGGTTTTGACGTTCCAAAGCGTAGGCGTTGCCAGAGGGATTGTTTTTCTTCAGGCTTTTGGACAGCTTGTCTTGCGACAAGGGATTCTTCTTGAATGGTGTATTTTACCTCTGGGGACGGATTTTCCGTTTCTTCACTTTGGATATCAACAGAAGACTCAATCATGAAAGATTCAACAGGGTCTCTTTCGATTTCCTGGACGTTTAATTCAAACGCCAATTCAGGCTCAGGGGTAGATTTTGGTAAAGGAAGTTGGACTGTGCGTGGATGGGTACTCGCATCGATCCCGGTTGCAACGACTGAAACACGGATCGTACCACTCATACGGTCATCAAACGTGGATCCAAAGATGATATTGGCATCGCCGTCCACTTCTTCACGGATTCGGTTGGCTGCTTCATCAACCTCATAAAGGGTCATATCAAGGCCGCCTGTAATGTTGATCAAAACACCCCGGGCCCCGCGCATAGATACTTCATCCAACAAAGGATTGGAGATAGCGGCTTCAGCTGCTGCAATCGCACGATTTTCGCCGCTTGCTTCCCCTGTTCCCATCATGGCTTTGCCCATTTCACTCATAACGGTCTTAACGTCCGCAAAGTCCAAGTTAATAAGTCCTGGCATAACCATCAGGTCTGTAATGCCTCTGACACCTGAATATAAAACGCCATCAGCCATATTAAAAGCATCAGCAAAAGTTGTTTGTTCATTGGCCAAACGGAAAAGATTTTGGTTGGGGATAATGATGAGGGTATCTACGTGGTGCTGGAGTTCTTGAATGCCTTGTTCTGCAACACGCATCCGCTGCATGCCTTCAAAGTGAAAAGGCTTTGTCACAACACCCACCGTCAAGATTCCCATTTCCCGAGCTGTTCGGGCAATTACAGGTGCAGCACCTGTTCCAGTACCACCTCCCATACCAGCAGCGATGAAAACCATATGACTGCCACGTAAAATCTGTTCCAGTTCCCCAACGGTTTCTTCTGCAGCAGCTTTCCCGACTTGCGCCTTTGATCCAGCGCCAAGGCCTTGGGTCATTTCAAGGCCTAGCTGGATTTTTAAAGGGGCTTTAGAATTTTTTAAAGCCTGAGCATCCGTGTTGGCCGCAGCAAAGGTAACCCCTTCAAGATTCGATGCAATCATATTATTGACAGCATTACCACCAGCACCTCCTGTGCCGATAACGATAATCTTGGGTCCAATGTCTTGATTCGTGTGGATGTCGCTCATTCTTTTCTGTCCTTAAAATATCTAAAAATTGTCTTTGAACCATTGGATCAAAGGATGCATCCAACCTTTTTGAGAAGGTCTAGACTCATCTTCAGCATAGTTCTGTCGTAGCGCAAATGTCAATAAGCCACTCGCTGTTGCAAAGGACGGTAAATGATAATTTTCCTTGCTATGAAAGAGGGGGAGAGGTTTTCCCAAACGACATTGTTTTTGGAGGATCTGGTTTGCAAGTTCTCGAAGTCCTGGCAGTTGACTGCCTCCACCTGTAATCACAACGCGGCGACTGGCAGCTTTGGGGACTTCACTTTTCTCAAGTCTTTTTTTAACCAGTTCCAAAATCTCTTCCACACGGGGCTTAATAATAGCGGTTACAAGGGAGCGGCGGACTTGGATCAGACCTTCATGATGATGATCATCCATTTGGGGAACATCAATCATAATACGGGCATCATCGGTTGTTTCCATGGTGCTTCCGTGGAGTATTTTAATACGTTCAGCGGCCACCCATGAAGTGGAAAGACCATGGGACAGATCGTTGGTAATACTGGCACTGCCGATGGGGATAGATTCTGTATGGACGACATCACCGTCAGCGAAGATGGCGATATTGGTATAGTGACTGCCAAAATCTATTAAAATCACACCCAAATCGATTTCATCTTCAACAAGTGTTGCAAAGCCAGAGGCAATGGCAGAGGGCATAATGCCTTTGATATCAATATGACAATGTCTTAGACAGTTGACGATATTACGGGCTGTGTTCAACTGTCCTGTGACCACATGAAGGTACCCCGTCAAGGTATTACCATACATCCCACGGGGGTTCTTGACAGGTTGGCCATGGTCTAGGGAAAACTTAATAGCGTTAGCGTGAACGACCGAAAATGATTTGGAATCAGTGGTAGTCCCTTCGACCAGGAGTCTTTTCACATCAGCGTCATTGACCGCATGCCCTTGTACATCGGTTGTGACTTTGACTTGTTCTGACAACAGGTGTGTTCCTGAAATATTCACAACAGCTTGTTTGACCGTCAGGTTCGCTTCTTTTTCTGCTTGGTGAACGGCATTCAAAATGGCGTTTTCTAGAGCATCCATATGGGGCGTAAATCCCTGTTTTGCGCCTTGAATGCCATGGTGCCCAATGCCAAGAATAATAGACCTTGAATCAGAACCGTTGACGCGTGCGATCATGCACGAGACTTTGGAACTGCCAATATCAATACTGGTGACGATTTTTTGAGAAGGCTGTCTAAAACGGGGATGGGTCATTATGCAAGAATTATCCTTTGAGGAATACGCAAATCAATAGATTTGCGGGCCTCTTCAATCAGTTTATGGGTTTGTTCGTATTTCCTAAAACGTTCAAGAGCGTTGATAAGATTATGTTCTGGTAACATAAGGGTGACCTTGTTTTCAAGATGAATGTTCCATCGCCTATTGCCAACCCAGGTGGCAGAAACGACCGCTTTTTTAATCTCTGGGAAATCAGAAAGGGCGTGGAGCAATTCTGGCAAGTGCTGGGCTGCATGGGGACCCGTGATGCTGGGCAGATGCATGAAATTTTCTAGGTCTTTTTCTTTAATGACGGCCCCTTCTTTATCAACCAAATAAATTTGTTTTTCGTGTTGCCACAGGGCAAGGGGTTTGCGTTCTTCAAGGTGAATGAAAAGTGTATCTGGCCACTGGCGTTCCACCGTTAAACTGTGGACCCAGGGAAGTGTTTTGAGGCGATCATGGGCATCTTGTAGACTGAAGAAAACCATCGGTGTATGGAGCCTTATACCTAAGGCGGTTAGAATTTCGTCATGGGTGACTTTGTTGCGTCCGCTGATAAAGATCTTTTCAACGGTCAGGCCGTTGTTCTCCATCAGATGGGTGAACTTTTGTAGGAGTGTAGAACGATACCAATACGTCCCGCCGATAATCAGCACAAGAAGGATTAGGCCAAGGGTCAAAAACAACCGTTGGCCTAATCTTTTATAACGATGCCCCCTGGTTAAGAGGCTCTTTTTCCTTTGTAACCGCGACATAGTCCGTCTTCTATAAGCCAATGAACAATTTCATTAAAGCTAATGCCAACATAGGCACAAATTTCAGGGAAGATTGAAAGAGGCGTGAATCCAGGTTGTGTATTCACTTCCATCAAATAAAACTCATTCTTTTCTGTATCGTAACGGAAATCAGAACGGGTAATACCATCGCAACCAATGGCTTTATGGGCTTGTTCAGCGTAGAGCAGTGCTTGCTCATAGGCATCTTGTGGGATATCGGCTGGCATAATATGGGTTGTCATGCCATCGGTATATTTGGATTTGTAGTCATAAAATCCCCCCTTGGGGCGGAGTTCCAAAATGCCAATGCCTTTGTTATCCATCACAGCCACAGAAATTTCTTGGCCTGGAATATATCGTTCGACCAGGATATTTTTGCTATAAGGCCATTCTTTCAGTTCACTGCCTAGGGGTGCATCCCCTTTTTGAATAATGAAGACACCGACGCTGGATCCTTCATCAACAGGTTTAATAACATAAGGGGGAGGTATGGGGTGGGTATCTTTGATCTCGTGCCATTCGTATGTTTTTCCTTCAGGGACCGGAATGCCACTGCGGGCCATCACATTTTTAGCCGTTGGTTTATGCATGGCAATGGCAGAGGCCAAGGCATTGGAGTGGGTATAGGGAACCTCCAAAATATCCAAAAGGCCTTGAAGACGTCCATCTTCGACATAAATACCATGAAGGGCATTAAATACAATATGAGGCTTGAGGGTTTCAATCAAGGTACAAAGCGCTTTCATATCCCGTGTTGGGTTATGCCGGGTGACTTGATAGCCTTGGGCGACCAGGGACTCGTAGGACGCTTGTCCCGAGCTCAACGATACTTCCTTTTCTGCGTTCCATCCGCCCTCAAGCAGTAGGACTCTGGTTTCCTTTGGATTATGCATGATCTTCCCCTTTTCTAATACCAAGACGTCTTATTTCCCATTCTAACGGAATCCCGCTCGTGTGCAAAACTTGTTTTTGAACATAATCGCCTAATAATTCTAAATCGGCCGCTGTGGCTTGTCCTGTATTGATAAGAAAATTACAATGTTTTTCCGAGACCATGGCGTCCCCAATCCGATGCCCCCTGCATCCAGCCTGATCAATGAGTTCCCAGGCTTTTTTTGATGGGGGGTTTTTAAAGGTACTGCCGCCCGTTCTGGATTTGACGGGCTGTGATAGTTCACGCTCTGCCATGATCTTTTCAATTTCCCTGTAGAGCAAATCTGGTTCTTGAGGGGTTCCTTTGAAGGTGGCCTTAACCACAATAGATCCTTCTGGAAGGGAACTATTTCGGTATGTTAATGCCACATCGTTCATTTCTTGCACTGTCCCGTTTGTTGTTACGATTTGACAGCTTTGGAATATATCTTTGATCTCATGACCATAAGCTCCAGCATTCATTTTAACGGCACCCCCCATGGTTCCGGGGATGCCTGCCAAAAAAGAAAATCCCCCAAGACCATTTTCGGCAGCTGTGAGGGCAACAGTACGATCCAAGGCACCAGCCCCTGCTTCAAGGGTATGGTCAGTGATTTTAATATCAGAAAATCCAGATCCTAATTTGATAGTGACCCCTGGAATGCCGCCATCACGGATCAAAACGTTGGATCCAACACCAAGGATGGTGACAGGCACATGGGATGGTTTTTGCTTGAAAAAATCACAAAGGTCATCGACATCTTTGGGCTTAAAGAGAACTTCTGCTGGCCCCCCAACTTGGAACCAAACATACTTCTTAAGGTCAGCGTTAGGGGTATAACGCCCTCTGACAGGGGGGAGTTGTTCCAGTAAGGATGTCATCTTAACTTAAATATCTTTCAGGAGTTTTTCTAAGCCATAGGCTATCTTGGTAATGGATCCAGCACCCATACACATGATCATGGACCCTTCTTCACAAAAGGGTTTTAACTTCTTAGCAAGTTCATGTTCATCATCAACTGTTTCAACAGGGATTGATGTTTTGGCCGAGACAGCCTTTGCCAAAGCAATATGGTCTACCCCCAAAATATGGGCTTCCCCTGCGCCGTAAACGGGCAGGATAAAGATATGATCTGCATCCGTCATGCATCCGGCAAATTCCTCAAAGAGATTTTTAAGACGTCCAAAACGGTGAGGTTGAAGAACAGCGATGACCTTGTTTTTTGCAGCACGCCGGGCGGCTTTTAAAACGGCCATTATTTCGGTCGGATGATGGGCATAGTCATCAATGATGATGGCTCCGTTATAGGTTCCAGTCTTTGAAAATCGCCGTTTAACGCCTGCAAAAGACGCAAGGCCTTTCTTAATTTTTTCTTCAGGAATCTTCAACTTGATGGCAACGGTGATGGCAGCCAAAGCATTTAAAATATTATGATCCCCGTGGAGTGGCAAGGTGACACCCTTGAAAAGGTGCTGTTCTGTCCCATCATTAAAATGGACATCAAACGTCATTTCGTTTTGGCCGTAGTCGACATGGGTTGCATAACACATGGCCTCAGGGTTGAACCCATAGGTAATGAAACGGCGGTCTGTAATATAGGGAATCAACTTTTTGACTTCAGGATGGTCATAGCAGAGCACGGAAAAACCATAAAAAGGAATTTGTTTAACGAACTGCAAGAAGGTTTTCTTCAAAACATCAAAGGACCCATAATATTCCAAATGTTCTGGGTCAATATTGGTGACAACTGCAATGGTCGCAGGGACCTTGACAAAGGTACCGTCCGATTCATCGGCCTCAACTACCATCCAATTTCCCTGTCCAATTTGGGCATTGGTGTTGAGTGAATTAATGATACCGCCATTGATGATAGTGGGGTCCAAATCCCCTGCGGTCAAAAGACTGGCCACCAAGGATGTTGTGGTTGTTTTTCCGTGGGTTCCAGAAATTGCAACAGCGGGTTTAAAGCGCATAAGTTCTGCCAGCATTTCGCTTCGAGGAATGACAGGAATCCCTTCTTTGCGGGCTGCTAAAATTTCTGGGTTGTCTGCTTGAACAGCAGAAGAGGGGACAACCACAGTTGCACCCTTAATATTGCTTGCTATATGGCCAACAAAGACTTTAATACCCTTTGCCCTTAACCGTTCAATATTAGATCCTTCAGACTGATCGCTGCCTTGAACGTGGTGTCCCATGCTGTGGAGGATTTCAGCAATGCCACTCATGCCAATACCACCGATACCGATTAAATGAATAGTTCCAATATTTAAAGGGGCAATACGCATATAAAAACTCTTTTACTTAATGTTTACTGAACGAATTAATAAGATGGGAAAAACATTCGCATGTATTTTTCTCCACCAGATCATGAACATTTTGTGCGGCTGTTGCAAGCTTTTTAGGGTGTTCCAATAGATTTTTTACCAAGATTTCAAGGGATTTTTTTGCTTCATCATTTTCAGGAATAAGCCAGCCACCTTTCAAGCCTTCCACAACCTTTGCATTGAAGAATTGATGATTGTCCATGGCATAGGGAAAGGGAACATAAATGGCAGGACGTTTCGCCTCAGAAATCTCAAAAAGGGTGGAAGCTCCAGAGCGACAAATGATGAGATGGGCCTTTGCAATGAGGGTGTGGATATTGGGAAAAAAAGATTCAACGGTTGCCGGAATGCCAAGATTTTTATAGGCCTCTTTAGTTTGTTGAATCATCTCAGGCCGACTTTGTTGAACCACCCGCAGTCTTTTTTGAAGAGCGGGGGGGAGCGTGGATAAGGTATTTGGAATGAGGGTGCTAAAAATCTTGGCACCCTGACTACCACCGATAATAAGAAGGTGGATGGGCCCTGTTTTAAGGGGTTCTTTATAAGGTTTTTTCCCAATCTCTTCAAAGGTAGGGCGTACCAGGTTGCCAGTCACCACAATCTTTTTTTGGAATTTTTTCAAGACATGCCACGTTTTAGGAAATGATGTGGCAAGGGTGTGGACAAATGGCATGAAGATTTTATTGACCCGTCCCAAGACGGCATTTTGTTCATGAAGAATGAGAGTATGATTTTTAAAAGGTTTTAGAACGATTGCAGCAAACATGGTCGGGGCACTGGGAAATCCGCCAAATCCTAAAATGACGTTGGGATTAATTCTAAGAAGGTAAATAAGACTAAAGAAAAAACTAAGAAAAATCGAAAAAAGAAGTCGGACATGTCCCACGATGCCCTGCTTGCTACGGCACAAGGGAAGGGTCAGAACGGTCAAATTTTTTGGGCAATTCTTAAAGTCAGCCCCCCGTGGGTCTGTTATGAGATAAACCTTGTAACCTTCTTTAATGAGATGCTCAGCCAAAGCATAGGCTGGAAAGATGTGGCCCCCTGTGCCCCCTGCTGCAAGAACGATGGGTTGCTTTGTCATTAGAAAATCCTCGCGTCGTCAGTGCGTTTGCGGGTCATGCTTAAAATGACGGCTGCTCCAAGGGCGGTTCCAAGAAGGGATGATCCCCCGTAACTTAAAAAGGGCAACGTCATCCCTTTGGTGGGGATCAACTTCAAGGCTGACGCCATATTGACGAAAGACTGCAAGGTAAACTGAGCAACCAAGCCCCCTAGTGAGAGAACCAGGAACAGGTTCTTTTCACGGCGTATCAGATAAATCCCCCGGGTGAAGATAAAGGCATAAAGGCCCAGGACAAAAAGACAGAAAAAGAAACCAAATTCCTCCGCTGCAACGGGAAAGATAAAATCTGCGTGGGCATCAGGAAGATAGCGTTTAAAGATGCCTTCTCCCGGCCCTTGGCCGAAAATCCCACCACTTTTAAACGCCTCAAGAGACTGGGTAATTTGATACTGATCCCCGACACTAGGGTCCAAGAACTGGTCAACACGGCTTGCCACATGGGGAAAGAAAAAATACGCCCCTGTCACGCTGACAATGCCCAGGATCCCAAGAATCACAATCCAAAGGATCGGAAGACCTGCTAGAAAAATTTGAATCAGCCACGTAGCCGAAATAATAAAGGTCATGCCAAAGTCTGGTTGCATCAAAATAAGGCCGACTAAAACAAGGTAGAGGATGAAGGACAAAAGATGACCAGATACGGGATAGTTTTTTTGCTGTGAAAAAAGCCAAGCGGCGATCACAATAAAGCTGGGTTTTACAAATTCTGTGGCTTGAAGGGAAAAACCACCAAGGGGGATCCATCGGCGGGCCCCTTTAATTTCCATTCCCATGAAAGGGGTGAAAACCAACATAATAATGCTAAGTCCTAATACAAGCCAACAGATGTAACGCAGCAGCCGAGGCGAGGCGAGGGAGCCCACAAAAATAATAAAGAACGCTGGAATCGTCAGAAGGGCATGCCTTTTAACAAAATAGAACGAATCAATATGAAGGCGTTCTGCAGTGCTTGGACTTCCTGCAAGGCTTAGAAGGATTCCAAGAATAAGCAAGGTGAGGAACGCAAAGAAAAGGGGCCGATCCACCGTCCACCACCAGCGCCCTAAAAGACTTTTGTCCGTTCTTGAGAAAGATTCATTCATGATATTGATCCACTAGTTTCAGGGCACAGGTTTTAAATACACTCCCCCGTTCTTCAAAGTTTTTAAATTGATCAAAGGAAGCACAAGCAGGGGCCAGCAAAATAACATCCCCTTTTTGGGATTGGTGAAATGCTTCATCTGTCGCCTGTTCAACGGTATGGGACCGCGTATAGGCGATGAGGCCCCTTATTTCTTTTTCAAAAAAATCCATGGATGATCCCACCAAGTAAACATGTTTAACATGAGGGAAAAGATGTTTTAAAGACGCTGGGGTTTCACCCACTTTTCCTTCACCCCCGAGGATCCAGTGGATATTTTGAAAGGTCTTTAAAGATTTTTCAGCAGCATCCATGTTGGTGGCTTTACTATCATTGACAAAGATCACCTGGTTTGTTTGAGCCACAATTTCTTGACGATGGGGCAAAGCCTTAAAGGTCTGAAGCCCTTCTATGAAAGTCTCCATACAAAACGTTTCTGGGATAAGGTGGCAGAGTGCCCCATAACAGGCCCCAATATTTTGGGCATTATGTGATCCTTGGAGTTGACTTAAGGTAGGTAACGTGAAGGTGATATTTCTCTCTTTATCTTTCAAGATGCCTTGATGGATAGAAATCTTCCCTTCTTCTGTTTCTGTGGAAATAGACATGAGGAAGGGGTTCTTTTTGTAAATTTGTTGGGTATAGGCGTCATCAATAATAATCACCCCTTTTTGATGCTGTACTTGCTCAAAGATGGATGACTTGGCTGCCACATAAGCCTCCATAGTACCGTGATAGGCCAAATGATCAGGGGTGATATTAATCAGTATCGCCACATCAAGGCGAGGGGTTTTAAGAAGCGTCAATTGATAGGATGACAATTCCAATACGTAATAGGTCTCTTCATTGGTTTCTGGAAGGTCTAAAACAGGCGTACCAATATTGCCCGCCGCAATGGCTTTTTTGCCCAAATGATTCAAAAGATGGGTCAAAAGACTGGTGGTTGTACTTTTGCCATTGGTCCCTGTAATCCCGACAATGGTGTGATTGGGGTGCCGAAGGGCACGTTCCAAAAATAGCTCCACATCGACCACAAGGGGAATATTGTGATCTTTGGCGGCGATAAGCGCTGGGTTTGCTTTGGGCCCTTCATGGGGAATCCCGGGGCTGAGAATTATTCTTTCAACATGGGACCAGTTTACGTCTTTAGGATCTTGCAGAAGGGTTGGATCCAGGACTTGTCTCGTTTCCAGTGTGTCATCCCACGCCTTGACGGGAAGGTTTTGTTTTTGAAAATATCCCAAGGCCGAGCGGCCTGACTTGCCAAGGCCAAAGACGTAAGAAAAACGGTCAGCGAGGAACGACGTCATTTACCTTAATTTCAATGTTGAAAGACCAATCAACGCCATGATAATGGCGACGATCCAAAAACGAATGACAATGGTGGGTTCTGTCCATCCTTTTTTCTCAAAGTGGTGGTGGAGGGGGGCCATCAGGAAAATCCGCTTGCCCCCTGTGCACTTAAAATAAACGACTTGAATAATGACAGAGAGGGCCTCAACCACAAAAAGACCACCGATGATGGACAAGACAATTTCATGCTTGGTGATGACACTGATGGTTGCAAGGGCCCCGCCAATGGATAGGGATCCTGTATCCCCCATAAAAATACGAGCAGGGGGTGCATTGTGCCATAAAAACCCAAGACTGGCGCCCACCAGAGCCCCACAGATAATGGAAAGTTCACCGCTTTGCGGGATGAAATGCAGTTGGAGATAATTGGCGAACACATGGTTTCCCACAAGGTAGGCAATAATCATAAAACAAAGAGAGACAATAATAATAGTACCGATCGCAAGTCCATCAAGGCCATCGGTTAAGTTGACAGCATTAGAAGCCCCCACAATCACAACAAGTCCAAAGGGAATATAGAAAAAGCCAAGGTCAATCAGAACATTTTTGAAAAAGGGAAGGGCAAGATGCTGGTGATAGGTTTCTGGCATAACGTACTGAACGGCGATCATGGCCATAAGGGCAATCAGGACTTGGAGGGACGCTTTTGTTTTGGCAGACATGGCATCAGATTTCTGCTGCTTTATTTTCATCCAATCATCAACGGCACCCACAGCCCCAAGGCTAAAGGTTACAAAAAGCACAATCCATATATAGGGGTTATAAAGATTGCACCACAGTAGGGCACTTACGATTGTTCCAGCCAAAATGATAAGCCCTCCCATGGTGGGCGTACCTTTTTTGGTTAGGAGATGGGATTCTGGACCTTCTTTGCGAATGGGTTGCCCTTTCCCTTGATGATCTTTCAACCACCGGATGACAGACGGAGCAAAGACAAAGGCCATGAGAAGGGCGGTCAAAAGGGCAAGGCCTGTACGAGAGGTGATATATTTGAAAATATTCAGGAAATGGTATTGGTCCACATGGTCCATGAAAAAGTGATACAACATCGCTAGTCCCCTGCCAGTTTTTCTTTTAAGGCATTAATAATCTGAATAAAGCCCACCCCGTTCGATGACTTTACCATGATAGCATCATGGGGCTGAACTGTGTCAAAGAGTTTTTGGATGAGTTTTTCCATGCTGCTGAAATGTTGGGCCTTCATGGTGTTTCCTATAGCTTTATGGAGATATTCCATATTCTCGCCGTAGGTGAAAAGAATGGATGACCCAGATTTTACAACCGCATCCTTCAATGCTGCATGGAGTGTTGGGGCATCATGGCCCAATTCTCGCATATCCCCAAGGACTGCAATTTTTTTACCCTTTATCTTGCGCAGTCCAAAAGACTCAAGGGCCACAGTCATGGAAATGGGGTTGGCGTTATAACTTTCGTCCACCAATAAAATATCCTCTTTCAGCATGACTGGAACACCCCGACGTTCAGGCGGACTGTAAGTTGCAAGGGTCTGGCAGGCTTTCTTCATGTCTTTTTTCAGCACTTTTATGACGAGAAGACAAATTAGCGCATTCAATGCCCAATGTTTTCCAGGCAGGTGAAGGGTAAAGGTATGTTCTTCCCCAAGGACTGAAACCGTATGGTGATATACGCCATTTTCTTCCGTCGTTTTAAGAAGGCGAGCATCACAGGTTGATGATTCCCCAAAGGCATAAATATTGTCGATACCCCGGTCTTGAGCCACTTTTTTTAGAGTACCATAAAAGGGATTATCTCCTGGCAAAATAACAATGCCTGAGGCGGGAACCCCTAAAACGATCGAGGCTTTTTCCCCTGCAATATCCTCCACAGAGGCGAAATTTTGAAGATGGCCTGCGCCAACAGTTGTGACAATACCGATGTGGGGACGGATGATTTTTGTGAGTTCAGCAATTTCTCCGGGTTCATTCATTCCAATCTCAAAGACCCCGTAATCACTATCCACAGGCGTGGAGGCAAGACTTAAGGGGGCCGTGATGGTACTGTTAAAACTGCGTTTTGTGGCAAACGTTTTCCCTTGCGCCCCAAGAACGAGGGCCAACATGTCTTTAGTGGATGTTTTTCCAGCGCTTCCGGTTACACCAATGATGGTGCCGTTCAAACGGTTGCGGGCAGCCCGTCCAATATCCATGAGAGCTTCTTGCGTATTCCTGACCACTACGTAGTTATGGCTGGTTGCAGGGGCATGTTCAACGATGGCCGCAATAGCACCTTTTTCAAAAACTTCTTCCAGAAAATCGTGTCCGTCTACTTTTTCACCTTTGATAGCGACAAAAATATCACCTTTTTCTACTTCTTTCGAATTGATCGTAATGCCTGAGGCTTCCCAGGATTCTCTTGAACAAAGAGAGCTACGTGTGGCAGCGCATATTTCTTCAGCGGTCCATAAGGGCTTTTGAGTCATTGATCAGTCTCTTCTTGAATGGTTTCCAAAATTACCTGGGCATCATCAAAAGGGAGAACCTGGCCTTGAACTAATTGCCCTTCTTCGCGACCTTTGCCAGCCACAACCAGAATATCTCCTGTTTTTAGACTGAAAATCGCGTAACGTATGGCGTCTTTTCTGTCGGGTATTTCGATGCCTGATGGGCAGGCTGATAGGATTTGTCGACGGATGGATATGGGGTCTTCTGTGCGGGGATTGTCATCACAAATATAGGTAAAATCAGCAAGTTTTTGGGCAAGGGCCCCCCGGGGTGCCCTTGTGCTGGGGTCACGATCACCGCCCCCCCCAAACACAATATGAAGATGATTTTTCGTGTGACGCCTAAGGGATGTTAAAAGATTTTCAACCCCATCAGGTGTGTGGGCATAATCGATATAAACGGTGGCCCCTGCCTTTGTAGATCCAATATATTCCAAGCGTCCCGGAATATTTTGTAATTTTTCAAGGGATGCCACAGCCTCTTTTATCTGTGTTCTATCGCACGCCAGGACAAGGCCTAGGGCACAAAGGGCATTATATAATTGAAACTGCCCAATCAAGGGAAAGTCTATGTCAAAGGATTCTCCAAAAATCTCAAGAGAAACCCGTTGCCCATGACCAGTTGGTGTCATAGATTTGATATGAATGTCTTTGCCTTTTTGACCATAGGAAAAAATGGTTTTGACACCGCAGGCTTTGACCATGGCGTCAAATTCGGGAATATCAGCGTTCAAGACGCATGTGCCAGATGCTGGAAGGATGCGTTGGAATAAAATAAGTTTTGCATTAAAATATTCCCCCATGGTCTTGTGATAATCCAAGTGCTCTGGGGTTATGTTGGTAAACCCTGCGGCTTTGAGGGTAACATTTTCTAATCGATGTTGTTCAAGGCCATGACTGGATGCTTCCATGGCTAAATGCGTAATCCCGTGGACTTGCAGGTCTTGAAGTGTTTGATGCAGATAGGGGGCTTCAGGGGTTGTTAGGTGTTTTTCAAGGGTATAGACACAGCTGCGCATACCAAGGGTTCCAAGACTTGCGCTTTTCTTCCCTAATATTTCCCACAGTTGACGGGTAAAGTCTGCTGTGGATGTTTTCCCATTGGTCCCTGTGACAGCAACAACCGTTTCGGGCTGTTGGGGGTAAAACAGTTGACTCAGATGGCTTGTTAAAAGACGGACATTCTCTGTGCCAATAAAACACACGGTTGGGTAAAGGGATGAATAGTGCTCGGCTACTTCAAGGGAGGCCACAATCACAGTGGCTCCTTTCTTAATGGCTTTCGAGATAAAATCTTCGCCGTTTGTATGGGTGCCTTTGAGGGCAATAAAGACGCTTTTGGGTTTTACATATCTTGAATCAAGGGTCAGTTGTTCAAGGGCCGGTGTATGGTTTTCTAGCCCAAAACATGTGATGGGTTGCCGTGATTGAAGATGCGCGATGAGATGATCACGTAACACTTTTCGTCCCTTGGGATACATTGATTCTCATGGCGGATTGGATAGGGGCCGACTTTTCGTTCACCGGCAAGACACCGACAATAGGCGCGATTCTTTTAATGACGTTTCCTGCGATAGGGGCCGATGTCCAACCACCCGTTGAAAATCCGAAGGTTTCTTTGGTTCCTTTTGGTTCATCCAACATGACAAGGATCACATAACGGGGTTCAAGCATGGGGAAGGCCCCGACAAACAAAGACCGGTGATGATTCTGTTTTACATATCCCTTGCCACTGGTTTTGTTGGCTGTTCCTGTTTTTCCACCCACCAAGTATCCATCAGCATCCCCCTTTTTACCGGTTCCTTCTTTGACGGACAGATGGAGTAAGCGGCGCATTTTTTCAGACGTTGCAGCTGAGATGACTTTCTTTTCAGCGGCTTCCTTGTTGCCATTGACCAGAAGGGTTGATTTTCTCAAGATACCCCCATTGATGATGGCAGCAACACCATTGACCATTTGCAAAGGACTGACAGCAACACCGTATCCATATGAAATTGTTGCAGCACTGACATCACCCCAACGTCCTGGTGCCTGGGGTTTGCCCATTTCTGGCAATTCTAACGTGCTTGGGGCCAAAAGCCCCATTTTGTCCAAGAACTCTCTTTGTTTTTCAGGCCCCACTTCAAGAGCCATTTTGACAGACCCAATGTTGGAGGAGTACATAAAGATTTCAGGCACAGAAAGCCAGCGGTTTTTAGGGTAAAGATCCTTAATTTTGTGTCCCCCCACCTTAAATTCTTTGGCGGTGTCGTAGCCACTGTTTAAATTAATTTTCCCCGCATCTAACGCCATAGCAAGGGTAAAAATTTTAAAGACAGACCCCATTTCATAGATACCAAGCGTATTCGTATTGAAGATGCTATTATTGTCAGATTTGTGAGGCTGGTTGGGGTCAAAGTCTGGCAGAGAAACCATAGCAATGATTTCTCCATTGGTGGCGTCCAGAATAATGCCACTGGCTGCTTTGGCGCTAAACTTCTGCATGCCTTGAAGCATTTCATCATACAAAATGTGTTGGGCCCGAATATCAAGAGCAAGCTCGATGTTCGAACCATTTTCTCGTAAAGCTTCATCAAAATATTTCTCAACGCCGGAAATACCATTGTTATCCACATCTGTGAAACCCACAACGTGGGCAGAAAGCTTATCATAAGGATAAATACGTTTTTCTTCCCGCTGGAAATAAATCCCTGGAATACCCAACTGGTTAATGGCTTGCTGTTGTTGGGGCGTTAAATTCCGCTTAATCCATGTAAACGTTTTTGATCCCGTCAATTTTTGATACAGTTCTTCGTACTGCAACGTTGGGAAAAGGGTTGACAATTTCCGGGCTGCTTCCTCTGCATTCAAAATATCTTGAGGATTGGCGTAGGCAGATCCTGTAATGAGGCTGGTTGCCAAAATATTCCCGTTACGGTCTGTGATATTGCCCCGTCCGATTAAGGTTGTTGGAAGAAGGGAGGCATTACGTTCTTGTTCTGCACTGTGCAAAACCATCAACTGGGTAATTTTTCCAAGTACCATGCTAAAGAGAATGCCTAAAAATAAGAAAAGGACTAAGGATCGGCTGTGGGCTTGCTTTGTTTCAAGAGTGTCTGGGCTTTGAAAAAGGCGCGCATCTTGGGACCAAAAAAGGTTGGAGGCACTCATTAAGTTATCATCACTTTTTGTGGAGCGGTTGCTATAAGAACCCGATTATCACTTCTGCCACGGGCTGATGCAATAAGGGTTGGTAAGGTTTGATAAGATGCAACTTGGGTATGTCCTATGGACCGCAATTGAAGATACTTGTTGTTCAGTGCTTGCAAGCGTTTGGGTTGATTCAAATACCCCCATTCGGCTTTCAAAATATGCAGCCCTTCGTTGGTGTCAATAATATCGCGGTTCAGGGTATGCATATTCTTTTCAAGATCTAAAACACGATGCTTAATCTGATAGATAATGCACCCAAGCATAGCACTCAGTAGAAAAGAAAGGGCTGTGATGTTACGAAGTATTTGAGAGCGCATGGGTCGTTAAGCCTTTCCTTTAATGGCCCATCGCAGTTGGGCAGAACGGGCACGGGGATTATTTCTGATTTCTTCTTCAGAGGGTTTTAAAGCTTTTCTAGAACAATCCATAAAGACCATGGTGTCTTGGGGGAGAGTATCAACAAGGGGGGATGCATGGCGAGATACCTTAGGTTTATAGGCCGAATTATCCCGGATGAAATTTTTTACAATGCGATCTTCCAACGAGTGAAACGTCACGATTACAAGGCGTCCGTTAGGGGCCAATACGTTCTTCGCGGCCTCAAGGCCCTTGCGGAGTTCTTCTAGCTCATCGTTGATATAAATCCGTATTGCTTGGAATGTCTTTGTGGCGGGGTCTGTTTTGTCATGGACTTTCTTTCGCCCACACACACTGTAGACACACTCTGCAAGATCAAATGTCGTTTCAAGCGGCTTTTCGCTACGTTTTTCAACAATAGCCTTAGCGATGCGGCGGGATCTTTGCTCATCACCGTATGCCCAAAGAATCTTGCTAATCTCTTTTTCTGGAAATGTATTCAAGATATGGGCAGCAGTAACACCTTCTTTGGACATACGCATGTCCAAAGGACCATCCTGTTGAAACGAAAAGCCCCGAAGGGCTTCATCTAATTGAGGTGAGGACACACCAAGGTCTAAGACGACCCCATCGATGGGCCCCCACTGGTTGTCTGCGACCACCTCTTCCATTGCCCCGTAGGTATCATGGACAAGACACAATCGGTCTGCGTAACGATCTTTCAGATCTTTTCCTCTCGCTATGGCATCAGGGTCTCTGTCAAATGCAATGACCCGGGATGATGTTTCAAGCATTCTTTCTGTATAGCCTCCGGCGCCAAAAGTCCCATCGATATAGGATCCTTTTTCATTGGGCGCCAGCACGCGCATGACAGGTTCCACCATGACCGGAATGTGCTTTGGAGTGTTATGATGTTTTATAGACACATTCCCTCCGCTTAATCCTTAGACTCGAAAGTCTTGAGCTTAATGGTGGCCCTTTTGTCATGCACGCGTTGACGTGCTGTTTGCTGATGCTTTGCAAAAGCATCAGGATTCCAAAGTTGGAACGTTGTGCCACGGCCAACGAAAGCGACTGTGTCGTCAATCTTGGCGTGGGTGCATAGGTCTTGTGGTAAAATGATACGGCCATCGCTGTCAAAATTCAGCTGATGGGCATCTGCAAAAATGGTGGCAGCAAAGTCATCTTGATCCTCTGAAAACAAATCCAGATTATCAACGCTCTCGCTAATCACTTTCATGCGCTGCATGCTCATGCCTTCAATAGCATTCAATTGATAAGATCGAAAAGCGATAATGCCATTGTGCGCATCTTCACCCAAGGCATTACGAAAGGGGGCAGGCACAGAAACCCGTCCTTTTTTATCAATGCGATTCACATAAGTTGACAAAAACAATGCCATTGATTCTCTCGTTTTATTGCTTTGGTGCAGCAGGAGGATAGATGATCTTGGGATCCAATCCTCTCTTTATGGGATACCATGGGATTTTATGGGTGTCAACGGGAAAATACGGAACGTTAAGTAAAAAATAAGTAAATGATGGGCGATTATTGGCGAATAACCTCGTGAAAAAACCAATGAATACATGGGGTAAGTAATAAAAAACCTCAGTAGAATGAAAAAGAAAGAATTTTTATAGTGATTTTTTATGGAAAAAATCTTGTCTCTTGACAGCAAGGACGTTTATGGGAATTCTCAATTTTTTTATGAAGGGAATATTGTCATATGCTTCATGCCAAATACAGGCCAGAGATTGATGGTCTTCGAGCGATTGCGATTATTGCTGTCATTATCTATCACTTCTTCCCGGCGTTTATGCCAGGGGGGTTTTTGGGTGTGGATATTTTCTTTGTCATTTCTGGATATCTCATTTCCAAAATTATTGCAGGGTCGTTAAGGGATAATACATTCAGTCTTGTGGAGTTTTATGTAAGACGGATCAAACGGATTTTTCCAGCGCTTTTGATCGTATCCAGCATTTTCCTTATTTATAGTTGGTTTGTTTTCTTGCCCGACGAATTCAAACAGATGGGGCGGTATATCTCTTATGGGTCACTATTTTGTACGAATCTGGCTTTATATCGCGATATTGGTTATTTTGATGGTGCAGGTCTCCATAAGCCCTTGATGCATTTGTGGTCCCTTTCTGTGGAAGAACAATTTTATGTGGTCTGGCCCCTGGTGTTATGGGGTTTTTGGAAGCTACGGCAAGATAAAGGGATTATTGCTTTTATTATACTGTCCATTGTGGCGTCTTATGGGTTAAACATTCTTTTGATGGGGTATAAACCCAATCTTGCTTTTTATATGCCTTTGACGCGCGTATGGGAACTTGGGGCCGGTGCCCTTGTGGCGTATCTGGAGCTTTTGAAAAAAGGGGAGGGGCTTAAAAAATCATGGCTGAATTCCCTTGGATTTTTATTAATCTTAGGGAGTCTGTTTTTGTTGGATTATCGACACCCCTTGTTTCGTTATCTAACAGTACTGCCCATCCTTGGGGCTTTCTTTGTTATCCTTAATACAAAACAAACATTTGTCTTTAAGATTCTTTCTATCCGACCGATGGTGTTTATCGGTCTTATCAGTTATCCCCTCTATCTCTTTCACTATCCTCTCATTAGCTTCCCTCATGTTATTCAGCCGGCGTTGTTGACGAATAACGTCAAAATTGGATTGATTGGGTTGGCAGGCGTTCTCGCCTATTTAGTTTATAAGTTTGTGGAAACCCCTATTCGCCTTAATAAATCAAGACGGGGAGCGGCCGTTCTTTTAGGGCTGATGCTTCTCCTTGGGGCTGCGGCATCGTTTGTGCGCTATGAGAAGGTGAAAGCCTTTGTGTTCTATAAATTCCCAGAAGTTATGAAGATAGTACTTGCTGTAGGCGATTGGGATATTCTTGTTGATGATGTCATACCTTTTAAAATTGATGATGTTCCTTTATATCGACTAACCCCTGTTAAAAACAAGACAACGATTCTTTTTTTGGGCGATAGCCATATGGAACAATATCGTCCGCGGATTAAAAAAGTATATCGCATGAGGGGCATGGATGAAAAATCCGTCGTCTTTGCAAACTATGGGGGCATGTGTCCTATTCCTGGGATTGGTCGTTTATCGGATCCAAACAATATTGAACTGATGAAATCTTTTCGCCAGTACGCATTAGAAGATGATGTGCAAGAAATTGTTATAGGGGCATCTTGGATTTCTTATTTTTCTGTGCTTTCTCCGGAATATTATGTTATAAAAAACGGCACAAGTTATGGCCTTGAAACCAAGATAGGCAAAGACTATGCGCTGAAGGCTTTGGAAGAGATGGTTGGGGAATTCGTCAAGGCTGGCAAAAAAGTCTATATCATGCTTCCAACCCCCAATGGGCTTTTTGAGTATAATCCTATGTCGCTTGTAAAGCGGAATTTTATAGGGTATTGGGAGATTTTCCCCCCACAGCCAGGATCTTTCAAGGAATGGCAAAAATCTTCTCAAGGGACCAAAGTCATTCTGACAGGCATTGCTGAGCGTACTGGTGCCCATCTCATTAATCCTGAAGGGGATTTTTGCCAAGGGGACTATTGCCGGTCTGCGACCGATGATGGCACATTTATTTATAAAGATGCTGGCCATATCAGGCCTTTTTATGCCAGAGATTATGTGAAGTGCCTGGATTTTTTGTTCACTACCCATGACTGACATCCTCTGGAAATATTCGTCAACCTCTGTCTCTTACCCAGAAGCCACGGCCTTTATGGAGGAGCACGTGGCAAGGATGCATAAGGGAGAGGCCCAAGAATGTGCCTGGTTTTTGGAGCATGAACCTATTTATACGATGGGAACAAGCGCCCAAATCCAAGATATATTAGACAAAGGGAATATTCCCACCTTTCAAACAAACCGTGGCGGTCGCAGTACGTATCATGGGCCTGGACAACGGGTCATTTATCTTATGCTAAATATTAAAAACAGAGGCCAGGACTTGCGGCATTTTGTGTGGTCATTGGAAGAGTGGCTGATTCGAAGCTTAAAGCCTTTTAACATAGAGGGATTTAGATCCCCTGGGCGGGTTGGAATTTGGGTCAATCATCCCACCAAAGGGGAGTGCAAGATCGCGGCGATTGGGGTTAGGATCCGTCACTGGATTACCTTTCATGGCATCAGTTTGAATATTGCTCCCAATTTGGACCATTACCAGGGCATCGTGCCTTGTGGTCTTGAAGGCTATGGAGTAACATCATTTCAAGACCTGGGCATTGCGACTGATCTTCAAACAGTGGATGCCATTCTTCAAGAAATGTTTATGAAAGAATTTCTTCCATGCCTCTCATCACGCCCAGTCAGCTAAAAGAGCAATTGCAACCCCAAAAGCGTCTGATAGGGTTGGATTTGGGTGAAAAAACCATTGGATTGGCCCTGTCAGATAAGGGGCTGATGGTCGCGACACCCTATAAGACCATTCAACGGGTGAAATTTAAACCTGACGCGCGTCAAATTGTGGCATTTATCCAAGAGTACGAGGTTCAGGCGTTGATCATGGGATGGCCTTTAAATATGGATGGCAGCGAAGGCCCCCGATGCCAATCAACCCGGCAATTTGTGCAGAATTTTTTATCTTTTCACGACATGCCCATTATTTTTTGGGATGAACGCCTTTCCACCAAAGCTATGGACGATGTGATGCTCAGCTTCGATGTATCCCGGAAAAAACGCGCAGATGCTATAGACAAAGCCGCGGCTTCTTTTATTTTGCAGGGGTTTTTGGAATCCTTAAGGTTTTAATAAATTTCAATTTGACAGGAGATTGAGGGGGGGGGTATCCTGGAAGAAATAATTGTAAATATAGCGTGGAGGCTAATGAATGAAAAAATTTCTTTTGACGATGTCTTTGATGACAGTGGGTGTTGTTACAGCTGATGTGGCTGTGGCTGCGGCTAGAAGGGTTCCTGCATCTCCTGGAAAGGCTACTGCGGATAGAAAGCCTGCTGCATCTCCTGCTGCTGCGTCTGAAAAGGCTGCTGTATCTCCTGATGAGGACGGGGAAGTAAAAGCTAGGGCTGAAACCCAATCTGTTGCAACACAAACTAATAAAAACAAATGTGCTGGATGCGCATGGACTCCCCGAATAACAGACCCCTTTACCTATGTTTCTCGGCATTACCCCCGTCCCGGGGAAGGATCCTATCCCACCGATGGATCTGTACCGCAACCTATTGAAACAAGTTGGCCTGTAGTAACATTCATAGGCCGCCCTACAGATGTGACCAGTTATCTTCAAGAAGGCAGTTATGCCAATATTGATGCGGACCCTTATCATCACTGGCAGCCGCCTGCTTATCATACGGCAGAAAAACGCGCTCAGGCTTTCTCAAACAAACAAAAAGGTCTTTTTGGGTACGTAATCACTATGGCAGAAGATAGCCATATCATAAGCCATGGAAATTATTACCATATGTTTCATATGTTGGAACAATTAACGCATCCTCACCATGAGGCAGCAGGGGGTCCCGGTGTGCATCCTTTAGCAGTACGCCAAAAAGCCTGTGAGGACGCCTATGAAAAATTAAAGGCAAAACTGAAATCTTGCGAAATATATCCTTTGAATCCTTTAGATTTGGCCAATAATCGAAAAAAATTAGTCAATCTTGTCAATAACTTTGATGGGAAGTGTTATCCCTTTATTGCAGGGTTCAAACCGTATGGGGTATATGGTCATCCGCATTATATGGCCGACGGTTACGACGCGCGGATTCACCTGGATTTTGATGCCCACAAGCGGTACATCCATTTTATCCAGTCTGTGAATGGCCAGGTGGATATGAATAACGATGCTATTTTTAAGAAGACATTAGCCCCTTTGGGAAGATTCGTTTCTATCATAGCGGGTAAGATAAGATCTGCAGCTTCCACTAAAGCCGCTGCTGCTGCTGCTAAAGCCATTTTAGAAGAATAGGATTTTCACAATAGCATTATATCAAAAGGCAGGGAATTCGTTCTCTGCCTTTTTTTATTACACTCTCAATAAAACGACAAATAAATCCCGATCATCAACAGTCCAACCAACAACAGCCAGCCGAAGAACTTATTGGCCTCTTTGACTTTGGGACGTTTGTTGTCATTGACTGCCATGAGGTCGTCGTCTTTTTCTGGGGTCATTTAAGAATTCTCCGCAAAACAGCTTATTCGTTCTAAGCTTTTGTCTTTTCCTAAAACATGCATAATATCAAAGACACTGGGGGAAATAGTCGATCCTGTCAAGGCTAACCGCAAAGGCTGAGCCAACGCTCCCAGGTTAATCCCCCACTCTTGTGAAACGGTGCGCAGTTTAGACTCCAATCCTTCTTCTGTCCATACGTCGAGAAGCTCTAAAATGCTTAAAAGATCCACGGCTAGTTTTTTCATCGCAGGCGTTGCAAGGCTTTGGGCCTTTTCATCCATGGGGAGCGGTAGGGGGTGGATATAAAATAAGGCATTCTTGGCCAGTTCCACCAAAGTACGTGCCCTTTGTTTTAACCCCCGCATACCTTTTTCCAGTAACACTTGCTGTTCTGTTGTGGGCTGGATCGCCATGAAGGGCATCATTAGTGATACCAAACTTTTATCATCTTTTTCTTTCATGTAGTGGGCGTTCAAGGACTCCAGCTTTTGAATATCAAAGCGGGCAGGGGACTTTCCGATACGATTCAAGGAAAAAAGCGCTAAGGCTTTGGTATCCGGGATAATTTCTTCATCACCGTACCCCCACCCTAACCGCAGCAGATAATTCCGCATGGCTTCCGGCAGGTATCCCATATTTTTATATTCCTCAGCCCCCAGCGCCCCGTGGCGTTTTGAAAGTTTGGCACCGTCTGGCCCATGAATCAAGGGGATATGGGCAAAAATGGGGATATCCCAGCCCATGGCTTTATAAAGCTGAGTTTGGCGAAAGGCATTGGTCAGGTGATCGTCACCTCTCACAATGTGGGTGATTTTCATATCATGATCATCCACAACGACCGACAGCATATAGGTGGGTGTCCCGTCACTTCGAAGCATGACCATATCATCCAGCTGGGCATGAGAAACCGTAACAGTGCCTTGAATGATATCCTCGATGGTGGTGCTGCCTGTGTCTTGAACCCGAAGCCGCAAAGCCCCTGCCATATGGTTTTTATCCCGGCAATGACCATTATATTTTAAAGGCTTTCCGTCCATCTTGGCTTTTTCCCGCATAGCGGCAAGGTCCTCAGGGGTACAGGTGCAATAGTATGCTTTCCCTTGGTTTAATAACGCATGCCCTACTTCTTGGTGACGGGTACAGTTCTTGGATTGAAAAACCACATCCCCATCCCATCCAAGGCCCAACCATTGAAGACTGTCGAAAATAGCATCGATTGCCTCTTTGGTGGACCGCTCGTAATCCGTGTCTTCAATCCGCAGGTGAAAGATGCCGTTATTTTGGCGTGCAAACAGCCAATTAAAAAGCGCCGTTCTGGCCGATCCAATATGCAAGAATCCTGTGGGGCTTGGGGCAAAACGGGTGATAATGGTCATTTTTTGGATCTTTCTGTTAAAGTCCTTGTTACACACCTATACTTTTTATATAAAGAGAAGATTTTGTAAAGAAAGGAATTGAGCCATGCATTCATTTTGGGCGGAATATATTTTTGTGATGGGACCCTTTTTGGCAGGGCTTGTGGGGCCGGGGCCTGATTTCGTGATGATTATCAGGAATAGTGCGGCCAATACCCGCAAGTCGGGGGTCATTACGGCGATTGGATTGGGTCTTGGGATTTTGACGCACGCAACTTATGCCATGTTTGGGCTTGGTGTGTTAATTGCAAAATCTCAGTTTGCTATTAATCTGATTAAATACTGTGGTGCAGCCTATATCGCCTACATTGGGGTCAATGCCCTTTTGTCACGGCAAAAATTGTCCAAAGATATCGATCTTGGACACAACGAAACAAAAGGAATGAGTTCTTGGCACGCTTTCCGGATGGGCTATATTACTGAGCTTTTGAATCCCCATGCGGCAACGTTTATCCTCAGCATTTTCTTAAGTGTGCAGCTTTCCCCGATGGTGTGGCGTGTCAGTTACGGGCTTAGCATGTCTTTTTCATCCATGATTTGGTACAGCATTGCGGCAATTTTCTTAACCAACAAGATCTTGCGGGAAAGGTTCCTCAGTAAACGCCATATTATTGACCGCGTTGCCGGTGTTATCTTGATCGGCCTTGCGATCCGGTTGTTATTGGCGAAAATTACGGTGGTGGGGTAGGGGAAACGGTTTAATTTGTACAGAGGGCCCTCTTTACTTTAGGTAAAATACGTATTATACCTAAAACAAGAAAGAGGTGAAGCCATGAATATTTCTGCTACAGAACTCAATAAAAGACCAGGTACCTATCTTGAAAAAGCACTGCGTGTGCCTGTTGTTGTTGAAAAATCGGGTCGTCCTTCCATCGTACTTATTTCTTATGATCGCTTTATAGAATTGGAAAATTTTTTCTGGGGCGAAGCAGTGAAAGAAGTTGAAAAAGATCAAAAGTTTCTTTCCGTTGATGAAAGTCAGAATTTTCTAGAAGACATTTTAAAAAAATAAAGAGAAACTCTGGAGATCATGTATGACATTAGACTCGAGATACGGGTTGGAAAATTTATCAAAACCCTCCCGTTAAAACATCAAAAACAAATTACTGAGAAAATACAAAGTCTCAGGGAGAATCCTTCTCCCCATGATTCTAAAAATCTTCAGGGTTATGCCCCTTATAAAAGGGGTGACTCTGGGGAATACAGGGTGATCTATGCGACGAATGAAACGCAAAAGATCGTAGACATATTTTTGGTCGGAAGGCGCAACGATAAGAACGTTTACGCTGTTTTTAAAAGATTATTTTGAGTTCCTGAAACGACTTCATTCCCCCAAGTCGGCTTCATCTTCCTTTTGAATGGCAAGGTATGTCCGGCTGATGTGGCGGATCGCGATCCAGCTCACGATGCTTGTTGCAATAATAGCAAGGCTTGGGATATAAAACGCCAGGGTTTTAATATCGAAGGGAAGGCTGGGGCAGTCTAAGGCATAGACTGTGTCCACAAGATAAAGAAGAACCCAAGGCATAATACCACCACCGATTCCCATGCCAATACAATAGTTAAAGGCAACGCCGCTATAACGATCTTTGACGGGAAAGAGACGTTGGATAAAGGCGTGTTCGGGGCCTGCGATACTTGCAACTGTAATCGCTAGCAAGGCTTCTGCCATATAGGTTGTGGCAAGGCTTGGGAGCTGGAAGAGGTAAAACATAGGAATCGCCGCAAAACAGATGAAAATACAGGCACGTTTCATATAGGTTTCTGTGCCGGTTTTATCCATGATGTACCCCATGATGGGAGCAGAAAAAATGTAGATAACAATACCAAAGTTAGCAAGCTTCAGGACTTCTGTTTCTGAATATCCAAACCAACGCACCAAATAAACGGCCAAAAATTTATATAGGGTATAGGCTAGGATACCATTCAGGGTCCCTGTAATAATGGTTGTAATCGAAGACGGCCAGTGGTTGCGAACGGCACTGAAAAGGGGTGACTTTTCAATTTTCTTATTCTTTTTGAGTTTTTCGAACTCTGGACTTTCAGAGGTTTGAAGGCGAATCCAAAGACCAACAAGGCTGACAATAACGCCGAAAGCAAAGGCAGCACGCCATCCCCAGTCAGGCATACCAGGTTGTTTGAGGTAAATACCGATAGAATTTGCCAAAAGGGCCCCAAGAACGCTTGCGGCTGTAATAAGGCCACCGAACATGCCAGGATAGTTTTTGCCAATATGCTCTAGGGCAAAAATTGCTGATCCATTGTATTCTCCCCCTGTGCAAAGCCCTTGGACTACACGACAGATGATCAAAATAATGGGCGCTGCGATTCCCCAGGATTCATATCCTGGTAAAATACCGATAATAAGAGTTGGGATTCCCATGAGCGAAATGGAAAGAATCAAGGCAATCCGGCGCCCGTAATTGTCACCGATGTATCCAAAAAGGGTTGCCCCAAAGGGTCTGCCGATAAAAGCGGCTAAGACGGCAAGGCTTCCAAACATAATAGCTTGCATTTCATTATGGGTTGGAAAGAATTCTTTGCCGATGGTTTCCATGAAAACAGCAAAGAGCATAAATCCATAAAATTCTAATGCTGTTCCAATGACACTGCCAAGAAGCGTGCTTATCATGTTCCGTTTTGTCATTCGTTGAAATCTCCTACAATACAATTAAACACTTACCAAGCCATTAATGAAGCAATTATGGGAAGCGTAGAGATGAATTAAAATACTTGCTTTTTCGTATTCCTCGGTATACACAAAATCCTATCTTTTGTCTAGTTTCTTCTGGACGGGGATACCAGTTCACTTTTTTAAATGAGCGCCAGGCGAACGAGTGGTGAGGTTAAGGACCCTATTTTCATAGGTGACCGAAGCCGAATATCGATGTTCAATGACGTGATCGTTAAATAAAGTGATTTGGAAGGGGCGCATAGCTCAGCGGTAGAGCACTACGGTGACATCGTAGGGGTCGCTGGTTCAATCCCAGCTGCGCCCACCATTTGTGATTAACAATCACAAAAACCCCTTGAAAATTTTCCCTCATCCTTGTATATCATAGAACACTAAATAGTAAATCCACACGTAGGTTTGGGGCTTGGCCCCTCCGGTGCTTCCAATGGTTGGAGGTATGGCACCTACGGAGGTTCAACCGGAAAAGGAATATTACAATGACTGTACCTGCATTTTCAATGCGCGAGCTTTTGGAAGCTGGCGTTCACTTTGGTCACCACCCACGTCGGTGGAATCCTAAGATGTCCCAATTTATTTTTGGTGTGCGCAATGGCGTTCACATTATCGATCTTGAAAAAACTGTTCCCCTTCTTCATCAGGCCCTTGAAGCTTTAAAGGATGTGGTTGCCAAGGGTGGCCGTGTTCTCTTCGTTGGAACAAAGCGCCAAGCAGCTGACAAGGTCGCTGAGGTGGCTCAATCCACAGGGCAATATTTCGTCAACCACCGTTGGCTTGGCGGAATGCTTACAAACTGGGGAACAATCTCTAAGTCCATCAAAAGACTCGATATTCTTGAGGATCTTCTTGCAAAAGATGTAGGTGGCCTTACAAAGAAGGAACGTCTGAAATTAGAACGTGAACGTGAAAAACTTTTCTTGACCTTGGGGGGTATTCGTACCATGGCTGGGCGTCCTGACGTTATTTGCGTGATTGACTGTGACCGTGAGGCTTTGGCCATCACGGAAGCCAATAAGCTTGGTGTTCCTGTTATCGCCGTTGTTGACACAAATGTTAAGTTTGATGGGGTTGATTATGTAATTCCTGGCAATGATGACGCGTCAAGAGCGATTGAGCTTTATTGCCGTCTTTTCGCAGGCGCTGTTTTTGCAGGTCTTCAAGTGGAAGCTACCCGTTCTGGGGTGGATCTTGGTGAAAGCGAAAATCTAAGGGAAGAAGAGGGGCTTAAGGGCAAGAGAAATCATGGCAAAACCGGTCCTAAGGTTGAAGTGGTTAAAAAGCACGTAAAATCAAAGAAGGATGAATCTGAAGATGCAGCGTCTGACAAAGAAGCTGTCATGGAAGAATTGCTTGAAACATCAGTTGTTGATGTTGTTATAGAAGAAGAAACGAAGGAAATAGCGTAAATGACACAGATAACCAGCAGTCTTATTCAAGAGCTTCGCACCAAAACAGGTGCGGGCATGATGAAGTGTAAAGAAGCGCTCATGGAGACCGGTTGTGATATGGAAGCCGCTGTTGATTGGCTTCGCAAAAAAGGTCTTGCAGCAGCGTCTAAAAAAGCCGGTCGTGTGGCGTCAGAAGGTCTTGTTGGCCTCAGTGTCTCTGGCAATACAGGGGTGGTTGTCGAAATTAACTCTGAGACAGACTTTGTTGCGCGCAATGAACAGTTTCAGGGATATGTGCGTCATGTAACAACGCTTGCGTTGACAGAACCTGATATGGATGTTTTGGCAGCGTCTCCTTATGGCCATGGGACAGAGCGGACGGTTGCAGAAGAACTGACGAATCTTATTGCAGTCATCGGTGAAAACATGACCATGCGTCGGGTCGGCAGTCTTTCTGTGATGCCTGGCGTAGTTGTTGGATATATCCATGGCGCTATCAGTGAAGGTCTTGGCAAATTGGGTGTCCTTGTGGCGCTTGAATCCACAGGCGACGTGAAGGCGTTGGAATCACTGGGTAAGCAAATTGCGATGCATATTGCAGCAACCAGTCCTCACTCGGTCAGTATTGACGACTTGGATCCAGCCATCGTGGATCGTGAACGGCAAATTTTTATCGATCAGGCCCGTGAAAGCGGTAAGCCAGAGGCTGTTATTGAAAAAATGGTCGATGGTCGTTTGCGTAAATTCTATGAAGAAAGTGTTCTTCTTGAACAAGTGTTCGTGATTGACGGCGAAAGCAAAATCAAAGATGTCCTGCAAAAAGCAGCAAGCACACTGGGCGCACCGATTCAAATCGTTGGATTTTTGCGCTTTGCATTAGGAGAAGGCATCGAAAAGAAAGAAGACAACTTTGCTGAAGAGGTTGCGTCTCTTAGTGCTTGAGATAGTGAATACAGCCCCCTGGGAGGTGGGTACATGAATGTCAAAGCCGTTATATAAACGTCTTTTAATTAAAATTTCGGGAGAGTCTTTGAAAGGAGACTCTTCTTCGTATTTTGACGCAAGGGCTTTGACTTTGTTATTGTCCCATATCAAGACAGCAAAAGATCTTGGATGTGCTGTTGCTTTGGTGATTGGTGGTGGCAACATCTTTCGTGGCAAAGAAAGTGCTATTCCAACCCTGGATCGTGCTGATGCGGATGCCATGGGAATGCTTGCAACTGCCATGAATGGTATTGTGTTGCGGTCTTTTTTTCAGTCCAACGGATTTTCTGCCCGATTAGTGTCAGGGGTGACGATGCCAGCTCTTGCTGATCAGTATGTGAGGCAATCATGTTTGGAGGCCTTTGGTCGAGGAGAGATCTTGATTTTTGCAGGGGGAACTGGCAGTCCTTTCTTCACAACTGATACGGCAGCAACGCTTCGGGCCCTTGAGATGAACTGTGATGTCTTGGTCAAATTGACCAAAGTGGATGGGGTTTATGATAAAGACCCTGTGCGTTTCCCGCAGGCCAAGCGGTTTGAGAATTTGACGTTTCAAGATGTTTTGGTCCACCACTATGCTGTGATGGATGCAACCGCTATTGCTCTCGCCGCCGAGGGACACTTGCCGGTGATTGTCGGATCCTTTTTTTCTGACAGTATTGTGGCGGAAATTTTAGGCGGTAAAGGTAATTTTACGACGATTCAAGAGGATGAAAAATGCAAGAACACATTAATGCACTAGAAACACGGATGAAAACATCTATTGAGGCGTTGAAGCGTGAGTTTCAATCTATTCGAACAGGTCGTGCCAACCCAGCGATTCTAGATGGGGTTATGGTCACAGCCTATGGTAGCAAGATGCCTTTGAACCAATTAGCCAATATCAACGTACCGGATTCTAGAATGCTGACGGTGCAAGTATGGGACAAAGGCATGGTGAAAGCCGTTGAAAAAGCCATCATGGAATCCGAACTTGGCATTAATCCTGTCACAGAAGGCGAAGTATTACGTCTCCACATGCCGGACCTTAGCGAAGAACGTCGGCGGGATTATGTGAAGCTTGCCGCTAAATATGCGGAGGCTATGCGTGTTTCTTTAAGGAACATTCGGCGTGATGGGATTGATGCTTTGAAAAAAATGGAAAAAGATAAAGAGATTTCTGAAGATGATCTTCACCGGGGTTCCACCAAGATTCAGGAGTTGACTGATAAGTATGTGAGCATGGTGGATGATTTGTGCCAGCAAAAAGAAAAAGACATTATGCAGCTCTAACACGCTTGGAACATTAACTGGGATGAATAATACATTAAAACACGTTGCCATCGTGATGGATGGGAATCGTCGTTGGGCAAGAAACCATAACTTATCGACGTTAGAGGGCCATGAAAAAGGCGCTGAGACCCTGCGCGCGATTGTGGAGGAATCCATTGTTCAAAAAATCCCTTATGTTACGGTTTATGCCTTTTCTTCAGAAAATTGGAATCGCGAGGTCCATGAGGTCGAGGGATTGTTTGCATTGATGGCTCGTCTTTTAAAGGCTGAAGCCAAGACACTTCACGAGCAAGGCGTTAGGCTCAAGGTGATTGGTAGTCGTCAACGACTATCAGATGAAATACGCTTACTTTTGAAGGATGTAGAAGATTTAACGAAGGACAATAAGGCGTTGCAACTCACTGTTGCTCTTAATTATGGGGGACGTCAGGAAATTGTCATGGCAGCTCAGCATGTGGCGCGTGAGGTTCTTGAGAAGGGGTATCCTATAGAATCCATTACAGAAGATACCTTCGGGTCTTTTCTCCATACAGCTGACATGCCTGACCCTGATCTTTTTATTCGCCCCAGCGGCGAGTTTCGTATTAGTAATTTCCTGCTTTGGCAGAGCGCCTACGCAGAGTTTTATTTCACGCCGACCTATTGGCCTGATTTTAGCCGGGAAGAGTATGGTCGTGCCATAGCCTCCTATTACACCCGTCAACGTCGATTCGGAGAATAATGATTTATGCTTGATACGTTGTTTTCTGATTTTAAAAAGCGGTTTTTATCCACCATTGGTATTATTGGGGTTGTGGCAGCCTCTCTTTCTTTTGGATACATTTCTCTTTGTATCTTGGGATGCGTTTTAATTTGCGTTCTTACCTACGAATGGCTTGTTTTATGCAAGATTGAACGGCGTAAAATTTTCTTCTTGATGATTCCTGTGCTTTTTCTCTCGCTTTACAATGCTTATTGGGGACGGATGTATTTGGCTTTTGGCATTCTTTTATCAACAGCAAGCTTGGGGTTTTTTCTCAGTTGGTTTGCGTGGCATCGGCGCCTTTTGTGGGGTAGTCTTGCACTCATTTATTTTGGGGTGCCATTTGTATCGCTCTTTTGGATGTTGCAGGGATATGACAATGGGCCTGCGATCCTTTTATGGATTATTATGGTTGTTTCCGGCAGTGATATTGGGGGATATATTTTTGGCTCCTTGCTTAGAGGCCCCAAGCTGATTCCAGAAATTAGTCCTAACAAAACTTGGACAGGGTTTTTGGGCAGTCTTTTAACAGCGGTTCTTCTGGGCGGTCTTGCATATAAACTCTTGACCTTCCAAAAGCCTCCTTTGCATATTTCGTTAGCCTCTCTTATCATCGGGTTGGTCGCTGTGTTGGGAGATTTAATAGAATCCTTGATTAAGCGTTATCATCATGTTAAAGATTCTGGTACTTGGATTCCAGGGCATGGAGGTGTATTGGATCGCTTGGATGGTTATTTATTTGTCCTTCCTATTGTGGTCTGGATGGTTTCTTCTGAACCCGATATGTTCAGTGCCTTTGTCACAAGTTTTCAAGAATGGTGGGATTACTAAGCCGCCGTCATTAATTATAAAGAGGTATCAATGGAATTTTTAGCCACAGTATCGTTGAGTTTGTCGTGGATTCTTCCCGTTCTTGTCGTGTTGACGATATTGGTTTTTTTCCATGAGTTAGGCCACTATTGGGTTGCCCGCAAAAATGGGGTGCGTGTGGAGGTTTTCTCCATTGGATTTGGCCCAGAACTTTTCGGGTGGAACGATTCTCATGAAACCCGTTGGAAGGTCAGCCTTGTTCCGCTCGGCGGGTACGTCAAAATGTTTGGGGATGCTGATGCATCCAGTGCGGCAGATCACGAAAAACTTCGAACCTTAACGCCAGCAGAAAAAGCCTTAACCCTTGATGGGAAAAGAATCCCCCAACGCATGGCCGTTGTGGCAGCGGGACCCATTGCTAATATTTTGATCACAGTCATATGTTTTTGGGTTGTTTTTGCCTTTACGGGCGAACCGCTCCAAGATGCCATTATGGGTGACGTTGTTGAAGGTGGTCCTGCTTGGAATGCAGGCATAAGGCCAGGTGACCAAGTGACGGCCTTTAACGGTGAAGATATCGCAACATTTAATGCCTTGCGGACCACGGTTGTCAAGCACCCTTCAGAACACATGAGCATTACGTATAGGCACGATGGCCATGAATTAACGGCCCCCATTCAAATTGGGGAGAAAGATGGATATGGCATCATTGGGATAGCCCCTCAACGCAAGTCTCATAACATCTTTACCGCAGGGATTGCGGCTGTTTTTGGCACACTGCGACTAAGCTGGCAGATGCTTAAGACATTCAAGAACTTTTTCACAGGAAGTGAAGATTCCAAGCAAATTGGCGGACTGCCCAGCATTGCAAAAATGTCCAAAGAGGCGTGGTCTGCAGGATTTCTTTCTCTCCTTGGGTTTATGGGGATTCTTTCTTTGAACCTTGGCATTATTAATCTTTTTCCGCTTCCTGTTCTCGATGGGGGGCATCTTTTATTTTATACCATTGAGGCGATTCGAGGAAAGCCTGTGGCTGAAAAAGTCCAAGAAATTGCTTATAAGGGTGGATTTGGGTTGCTGATGCTGTTGATGTTATATAGCCATTGGAACGACTTTGTACGGTTTAACATCATTGGAGGGCTAGTGTCCTTCATTAGCAAATTATTTTAAGAGGATTCAAGGTATGAAAATATTAGTCAGAGTTATCTGTATAGGCTTCTTAGTGGGGGCTTTTCAGGGACAAGCCTCAACAGGCACAGTTGTTAAGGATATCGTGATGGATGGAAACTATCGCATTGAATCCGATACGATTTTGAGTCATATGACCTTTAAAAAGGGCAGCACCATTACCCAAGCGGATATCGATGAAAGTTTGAAAGATATTTTTAAATCCAAATTATTTTCTGACGTTAAAATTGATCTGTCCTCCAATATTGTCTACGTCCATGTGGTGGAAAACCCTAGCATTAACCGTATTGCGTTTGAGGGAAACAAAAACATCACCGATAAAATTTTAGAATCAGAAGTACAATTAAAGGTACGCCAGCTGTTGACCAAGGATAAGGTGCAATTTGAAGTGCGGCGTATTTTGGAAATATATAAGCATAAAGGATATTTTGCGGCCCGCGTTTCACCAAAAATCATCAAGCAAGACCAAAATCGTGTGGATGTGATTTTTGAAATTGAAGAAGGATCTATTGCAAAAATTCGGTCCATCAGGTTTGTTGGAAATAAGCGCTATGATCACGATCGTCTTAAGAGTGTGATTACGACCACTGAATCCGCCTGGTGGAAATTCTTTTCAACAACAGACGTCTATGATCCCAATAAATTAGATATGGACAGCGATAATTTGCGCAAATTCTATCGTGGCAAGGGATATGCGGATTTCAAAGTCCTATCAGCGACCGCGGAATTGGTTCCTGAACAAGATGCCTTTATCATCACCTTTAGGGTGGAAGAGGGGGAGCGGTATAAATTTGGCGAGATTTCTGTCGATAGTAATTTTACAAAGGTGCCAGTTGAACTGTTTGAGGCAGCATTAAAAGCCACCAAGTCCGATTGGTATTCAACAGATGTGGTAGAAAAGGACACAGTTTCTTTGTCAGAAGTTGCGGGCGATCATGGTTATGCCTTTGTGAATGTGCGGCCCATGCCCATCAAAGATGAAGAAAATCATACCGTGGGGATTAAATATAAATTGGAAGAAGGACCCAAGGTTTTTATCCGGCGTATCCAAATCAAGGGAAATACGCGTACGATTGATCGCATCATTCGTCGTCAATTCTTACTTTCTGAAGGGGATGCCTTTAACTCCAGTAAACTCAAGTCTTCAGATCGCAACCTTCAAAATTTAGGATATTTCAAAAAAGTTGATATTGAACAAGAGCCTGTTGGGGAAACGCGTTCTCAGGTGGATGTGATCACAGATGTGGAAGAACAATCCACGGGTGAAATCAACTTTAGTGCGGGATTTTCAACTATGGATGGTCCTTTGGGAATGATTCAAATTCGGGAACGGAACCTTTTTGGCCGCGCTTATGCTTTGGGGGCCCGCGTGCAGGTTGCAAAGAAAAGCCGAAATGTTAACTTGTCTTTGGCGGATCCCTATTTCTTGAATAAAGATCTTGAAGTGGGTATTGGCCTTGATGCGGGTGAGCGAGACCAAGAAAGCCAAAGCTCGTTTAGCCAAAAGAACGTTGGGGGGCGGACATGGGTTGGGTACAATCTTTCTGAGTTTTTGATTCAACGGTGGACCTACGCATTAAGCCGTAGCCATATTGATCGTGTGAAAGATACTGCTGCCATACAAGTCAAAGAGCAGGCTGGCAGTTCTGTTGCGTCAGTTATGGGACATAACCTTATCTATGATCGTCGTGACTTTCATTTTGCACCAACTGAGGGATATGTCTTAAGTATGGGAAACGATTTAGCAGGGCTTGGTGGAAGTGTTAAATATTATCGTAATACTTTGGGAGGTGCTGTTTATCATTCCCCTATTGACGATGTGATTGCCCATCTTAATGGTGAAATTGGGATGATTAATGGAATTGGAAAACGGTTAAGAATCATCGATAAATTTACTTTGGGTGGTAATGATCTGCGCGGATTCGAATATGCTGGTGTGGGACCACGTTCTCAAACAGGGAATTTTGACGCCTTGGGTGGTGACCGGTTCTTTACATTGTCTGGAGAAGTTACGTTCCCTCTTGGACTTCCAAGTGAAGTTGGGTTGCGGGGGACAGCATTTGTGGACAGCGGAACGGTTTGGGATTCTAAAATGAAGGATCCTGGTGTTTATAACTATAAAAATGTGCGTGTATCTGCGGGATTTGGATTTGGGTGGACAACCCCCATGGGGCTTATCCGTCTTGATTTTGGATTCCCAATTTCCAAGCAGCAGGGGGACAAGGAACAACTTATCCTCTTGAATTTTGGAACTGGGAAATTTTAAATAGATGAAAGTTTTTGTCGGTATTCTTTTAGGCGGCGCGTTGGTTGGGGGGCTTTGTTGGTTCCTTGTCATGCGCCAAAAAGACGACAAAATTTATATCCATCAGCATCAAGAGATTGCATTTTTTGATCCAAATCTTGTCTGGGCATCCGTTCCTTATTTTCAAGAGCCGAAAAAAGAATTGGAAGCGGTTTTAAGTAGAATCCAAACGGATTATGCAACGCTTGATGCGGAATTAAGGCATGAAAGTCATGCTTTGCAGGAAAAACGTCGGATGCTCCAAGAGCGTGAACATCAGGGCACGCTTGGGTCTAAGAAAGGCCATGAGGCCTTAGCGAAGGATTTGGAAAGTCGCTGGAATGATTTTGATAAAAAAGTTCTTTCCATTCAAAAAACGGTGGAAGCTAAAAAAATGTGTATTGGGACAGCTTATGAAAACGTGAATAAAGAACTTCATGATCTTTTGGGGAAAACAGTCCAGTCTATCGCTGAAAAGCATTCATTAAAAATGGTTTTATCCAAAGACGTGGTTGTCTTTTCGAACCCAGGACTTGATCTGACAGATGAAATTATCGCAGCCCTCAATGCGGTCAAGACCAAGACGTGTTTAGATTTAAAAAAGTGTGCGTAGAGATTTATCATGGCAGATACACGGTTTTTTCATAAAAAAGACTTCTTTTCTTTGGGCGAAATTTGTTCCTTGGTAGGTCTTGCCTCACCTCTGGATCCATCTTTACGGATTGATGATGTTTGTTCTGTGGATGATGTACGGTCAGGGTGTCTTAGTTTTATTAAAAACAAAAAGCATCTAGGTGTCCTAGAAAACAATCCAAAAACAGCCTTTATTATCCATGATTCTTTAAAAGAGTTGGTGCCGTCTCGGTCCAACATTCTTTCTAGTCAAAATCCAGAAGTTGATTTCGTTAAAATTACCAGAACATTTTATACAAGATCTTTCCTTAAACTGGATTACGACCCCCATGAGGCGATTTCACCCCATGCTAAAATTGGTCAATATGTGCGCATCTCCCCAGGGGCTGTCATTGCAGATGGTGCTGAAATTGGTGACAACGTATTCATTGGGCCCAATGCTGTCATAGGAACAGGTGTTGTGATTGGTCCAAATTCTGAGATTCATAGTGGCGCAACGGTTATGTGCGCCCTTATAGGACATTCAGTTGTAATCCACCCCAATGCTGTTGTTGGCCGGGCGGGGTTTGGATTTATTCCAACTGAATCGGGTATTTTGGATATTCCCCAAGTAGGACGTGTGATTATTGGCGATGATGTTCATATTGGCGCAGGGTCTACGGTTGATCGTGGGGGCCTCCGTGATACGATCATTGGCAGTCACAGCCGTCTTGATAACCTTGTCCAGATTGGTCATAATGTCCGGATTGGTCGCGGATGCGTGATTGTATCCCAAGTGGGTGTTGCTGGCAGCACAGAAATTGGGGACTTTTCCATGATCGCTGGACAAGTTGGCATTGCAGACCATATTAAAATTGGCAAAGGCGTGAAGATCGCCGCCCAAAGTGGTATTATGCGTGATATTGAAGATGGGGCGATTATGGGGGGAAGTCCGGCACTTCCCATCAAAGATTGGCACCGGACCAATATCGCATTGGCACGTCTTATTAAGAAGGAATAGAAGATTATGCAAGAACTGGATATTAAACAAATTCAATCGTTGATTCCTCATCGGTATCCTATGTTATTGGTGGATCGGTTGGTGGATGTTGTTGAAGGCGAAGAAGCGGTTGGCATTAAAAACGTCACCATGAATGAATGGTTTTTTCAAGGACACTTCCCCGATGCCCCGGTCATGCCTGGGGTTTTGATTGTGGAAGCCATGGCACAGACAGCAGGTGTCCTTGTAATGCATTCAGCATATAAGAATTCACCGTCCAGCAAATTGGTTTACTTTATGTCGATAGAGGAAGCTCGTTTTAGGAAACCTGTTGTCCCGGGACATACCTTGCGGCTGTGCGTAAAAAAACTCCGCTCCCGCGGGCCTGTTTGGAAATTTTACGGCGAAGCAAAAGTGGATGATGTCCTGATGGCAGAGGCCACTTTTTCTGCCATGATTGCAGATGGTGAGATGTAAAATGATTCACCCCACAGCTATTGTTGACCCTCAAGCAAAAATCGCAAATAACGTCATCATTGGTCCCTTTTGTCATGTGGGGCCTCACGTCACCTTAGAAGATAATGTTCACCTTGTATCCCATGTGTCGTTAACGAACCATGTACATGTGGGGGAAGGGACGAAAATTTTCCCATTTTCCGCTATTGGTCAAGATCCCCAACACCGTAGTTTCAAGGGGGAGCCTTCTTGGGTCAAGATTGGACCACGCTGTTTAATCCGAGAACATGTGACCATCCACCCCGGGACGGAAAAAGGCGGCATGGAAACGGTGATTGGGCATGATTGCATGATCATGGTCGCAGCCCATGTGGCCCATGATTGCAGGGTCGGCAACTATGTGCTTTTAACGAACAATGCAACCCTTGGGGGCCATGTGCAGATTGGCGATTATGCCAATATTGGCGGCATGGTTGGAATTCATCAATTTGTCCGGATTGGTCAAGGGGCCATCATTGGGGGCATGTCAGGCATTGAAAATGATGTGATTCCCTATGGGTCTGTTATTGGTAATCGGGCAAGACTTTGTGGCCTTAATCTGGTGGGGCTCAAACGCCGAGGCTTACCCCGTGAAACTATTCACGATATGCGTAGTGCATACCGGCTTCTTTTTGCAGATGAAGGAACCCAAAGCGAACGGATTCAAGATGTTGCAGAAATGTTCGCCAATAACCCGTATGTGATGGAAATTATTCATTTTATGCAGGCGGATACCAACCGGGCCTTATGCCTTCCTGAACGGTGAACATGACCATGGAATCTCCTTTGGGTATTGTTGCAGGTAAGGGGCTTTTGCCTCAAAAGCTTATCAACGTCTGCCTTGGCCAAAAGCGACCTGTGGTTGTTTTGGCCCTTCACGGGCAAACAGAACCAGTCTTGGTGGAAAATATACCCCACCATTGGGTGAATCTGGGGGCTGTCCAAGAACCAATTGATTATTTTCGTGAAAATAATGTCCATGAGATTATTTTTGCAGGGGCCATCCAACGACCTTCCTTGAAACATTTAACCTTTGATAAAACAGGGGCCAAGTGGCTTTCTAAGCTAGGCTTTAAAGTCTTTGGAGATGATGGATTATTGTCCGGCATTTTGGAACTTGTGGAAGAGGAAGGATTTTCTGTTGTGGGCGTTCAAGATATTTTGGGCGATCTCCAGGTGCCAGTTGGAACGTGTGGAGTTCATGAGCCATCGCCTAAGGATTTAGAAGATATTCAAAGAGGGGTTGCAGCCTTAAGGGTCTTAGGGCCCCTTGATATCGGCCAGGCTTTGATTGTGGAAGACGGGGTGATTTTATCCGTTGAGGGGGCAGAGGGGACAGATGGGTTGATTCAACGGACTCAATTTCTCCATAAAACAGACCGTGGGGGGGTTTTGGTCAAACTCACAAAGCCGCGTCAAAGTCATCGGGTGGATTTACCAACCATTGGCCCAACGACGATTCAGCGGTTAAAAGAAGCGGGATTGAAAGGTCTTGCCATTGAAGCGAAAGCAACCCTTGTCTTAGAAAAAGATAAGGTAATTGCAGCGTTAGACAAAGCCGGTCTCTTTATGGTTGCGATTGACCCTGAATGGCCCACATGAAAAAGAAATTCAAGATTTTTATTATAGCGGGTGAGCCATCTGGCGACTTTATTGGTGGGAAACTGATGAAGGCCCTTCAAGATACAGGTAAAACATTCGTTTTTGAAGGGGTAGGGGGGCGGCAGATGGTGGATGCTGGCCTTAAAGAGGTGCTGCCTTTTTCTGATTTCTCGGTCATGGGTATTTTTGAAAACATTGGAAAAACTTACCGTCTTTATCAACATCTCACATTTTTAAAAAATCGTATTATGCAAGAAAAACCCGATCTTTTGATCACCATTGATTTCCCGGGGTTTAATTTTAAACTGGGTAAAAAATTGAAGGATTCTGGTATTCGTCATTTACATTATGGAGGCCCTACAGTATGGGCCTGGCGTCCTTGGCGAGCCAAAGCAATTGCAAAATTCCTAGACCATCTTTGTGTTCTTTTTCCTTTTGAGCCCCCCTATTTTGAAAAATATGGTCTTCCTACAACCTTTGTGGGACATCCCTTAATGGAAGAAGGGATGCGCCAGGGGGACGGGGCTGCTTTGCGGAAAAAATATGCTATTCCTTATACACACGATATTTTGCTTTTTTTACCAGGAAGCCGTCTTGGGGAACTTTCCCATCACCTTGCGACGTTTCAAAAGACAAGCCAACTTCTGTCTGCAAAGGGCAAAAAAATTCACATCATAATCCCATCCTTGGATTTTTTGGTGCCACTCATTCCACAAGAAGGGTGGGGTTGTCCGTTAACAATCGTAACAACGAAAGAAGATAAACAGAACGCCTATGCGGCCAGTCGTGTGGCCCTTGCGGCATCTGGAACCATTTCTTTAGAGTTAGCTTTGGCCCGGGTCCCGATGATTATCGCTTACAAGGGGAATCCTTTGACCATTTGGCTTGTGAAGCGTCTGATCCAGATTCCTTATATCTGCATGGTTAATATTCTTTTAAAGCGGATGATTGTGCCAGAATTTATCCAAGAACGCTGTCGTCCAGAGATCCTCAGCAATGCCCTCCTTCAGCTCATGCAAAGTGAGTCACTTCGGGATAAACAGCTGCGTGCATTTGAACGGGTTGAATCAATGCTGGCCCCTACGGGGCAGCGACCAAGTGCCGCCGCCGCAGAGGTTGTGTTGAAATGTTAGGTAGACTCTTACCCCTCCCTTGTTATTTTTAAGATATTAACAAGGCCGCCACTTTCTATCATAGGTTTGCCCATCCTAGTCAATATTTCATTAGCCGCATTAAAGGTTAGAGCAGAATCAAAATTCACGCCTTGAAATATAATAGAATAATCGGAAAGGTCTATGCCTATCAAACTTTTAAAGCCAGGCATTTCTTCATCAATAATTTTTTTTAATACGTCGATTATAAATTCTTTCATGGTCATGCTCAAATCAAATCTGATGCTCATCTCATCACTGAATCCGGTGTACACATCATCACTGAATCCGGTGCTCACCTCATCACTTAATCCGCTGCCCACCTTATACCCCCTATCCCAAAAACTCCCCGCCGCATGCCTATCCAAGGAACTGCCCACCTCATCAGTGAAACTGCCTCGATTTGGGAAAATATTATTAGGCCCATAAAACCGAACATCCAATTCTTTTCTACGATCATACCCTCGATCAGCTGGTGTCGACCCCGCCCCCAATTCTACTCCATTTGCATTTTCTACAAGAGGTGTTAAGCATAAAAATGCACTTAATAAAAATCTCTTTGTATTCATGATATATATCCTTTGATTAGATGATTGTATTATAATAACTTTTTTATCGTATTATTTCAATATCGTGGGATTTCTGGATCGATTTCTTTAGTCCAGGCATCAATTCCACCTTTTAGGTTGATAGCCTGATAGCCTCTTTCACGAAGCCAGGTTGTAACCTTAAGGCTACGCACCCCATGATGGCACATGACCACGAAAGCTTCGGGATAGGGTGGCAAATCTGACAAATGATCCGCAATACTATCCAGTGGAATATGAACAGAGCCTTGTAAACGGGCAATATCCACTTCCCAATCTTGTCTCACGTCTAAGACGAATATCTTATGAGGTGTCTTAAGAAGCGTGTTAAGTTCTTGAACAGTCAATTCCATGGGTGTATTTTTCATAGCCCTGATCCTTTCCTGTTGGTTAAAAAGAAAATACATTACTTGTTTCAAAGGCGTGCAATATCGGAACGTTCGCCTCAAAGAGTACCGTTGAACGCCATCCACATTTTTGCTTTCGAAAGCATGTTGCTTCCTTCACAGATGGGCCTCGATTGATAAAAGTCAGCAATACTCCCGTTGGGGATAACTGATCAAAAATGTCTGATGGCACATGGGTGATGGCCCCTTCAATCAAAATCAAATCAAATACCCCTTGGTCTTTCACCCCTTCTGTCAGGGGGCCTTCTATAACGAATATATTATCCAACCCTAAATCCTTCATTGTTTCTTCTTCTTTGAGGGCCAACACTTTATGACTTTCCAGCAAAAAAACCAAGGACATTAAAGAACTTAAAATAGCGGACGCATACCCAGAGCCAACACCGATGACCATGGCTTTGCCTTGACTATCTAACGGAGCCTCTTCCAAAAGTCTTCCTAAAAAGTGAGGAGGCAACATAATCCCGTGAAAATTCAATGGAATCAGCGTATCCGCATAGGCCGTTTGCTTTTGGTTTACATCTAAAAAAACCTCCCGAGGAACATCAGAAAATGCCCGCAATAGTGCCGGATTCTTGACCCCGAACGGAATAAGCTGATGCAATACCATGTTATCACGGGCATGGATAAAGTAGTCTTCGTTTAAAAATTCTATTTCTTTTAAGTTATTCATCATTAAATACTCCATAATAAACATTTATTACTTTGCATGCATATGACAAATTTGATTTATTTTAATTTATTTGATGTCAGAAGGGCTTGTTCGCATGGAAAAAAGTGTTTCCAAAAAAGTGCGTCCAAGAAAATTATATTTCGCTATAGATTTTTATAGTGTTTTTTGATAAGAATGTGCGGGTATATAGCTAATCCCCGGTAGCTCAGTCGGTAGAGCAAGTGACTGTTAATCACTGGGTCGGCGGTTCAAGTCCGTCCCGGGGAGCCATATTATTCGCCCCCTTGTCAGTCCTTAATTATTATTCCCAGAAGATCTTTGCAAAAAAATCCAATGCATTCTTGATAGCTTCAGGAAGCGGCATACTGTCTCTTAATGTTAAAATCATGATGAAAGCCGCTGCAAAGAAAACCCATCCCATGAGAAAATGAGTCGCTTCTTTTTCTTGCTGTGCAACGGGCATCTCTACCTCACTGCAGACAACCTCTTGAGGCGCTTGTGCGATGGGGCTTGTGGACGGAATGTGTTGTCGTTTAAATGCGCCAACAATTTCAGCAGGGTCTAGGCCCAAAAACTGAGCGTACGATCTGACAAAGCCGATAGAATAAGTCATCTCTTTTGGAAGATCCTGAGAACGATCCTCTTCAATTGCTTTGAGATAATTTTCTCGAATGTGAAGAACTTTGGAAACACCCCCTAATGTTTCTTTGCGGGCTAAGCGTGCACGCCTTATCAAAACACCAAGACTCACTTCTTTGGAGGAGTTTCTTCCCTGCCTTTTGACAGGCTTTGTTGCCATTTTTTTAACTGTATTCATGTGTATAACCCTGTTTGTTCTTTACTTCAGTGTAGCAAAAAAATAAAAATCTGCAAATAGAAATATTAAACTGGGAAATATACTGTTATTTTCTATTTTTATACTTGAATACTGCTAGGGTTTTCAGCCATGCAGAAATAATTAATGTCCAACCGTTGAGTGTGTCGCCATGTGCTTGAAAAAATATCATAGGCCATGCCGGTGAAAGATTTTACCGCCAACCCTTGCGCGCTTAAATACCCCGCAAGTTCAGACGGCTTGATAAATTTTTTCCAGTCATGTGTCCCGCGCGGAAGCCATTTTAGGATATATTCACCCGCAACGATGGCTCCTAGAAAGGATTTCGGCGTTCGGTTAAGGGTCGATAAAATCAATGTTCCTTGAGGATTCAAAAGTTTTTGACAGGCCTTTAGAAAGGGGGGTATGGAGGCCAAATGCTCTAAAACTTCCAAACTGATGACACAGTCAAATTGATGTCCCATATCAACAAAGGCTTCAGCTGTCATGGCATGGTAAGCAATATCGATCTCCATGGCCTGGGCATGACACCTTGCTGTTTCAATACTGCGAATCCCCGCATCAAGACCTGTAACCGTTGCCCCAAGGCGTGCTAGAGGTTCTGTTAAAAGTCCTCCGCCACAGCCAATATCCAGTATCTTTAAGCCAGCAAGAGGTTTTTTCTCAGCATATGCACGATTAAAATAATCACATAAATAATTTTTAATAATATGAAGACGGCAAGGATTCATTTCATGCAGGGGTTTAAAGATACCGTTGGGATCCCACCAGGCCTCAGCCTCTTGATCAAACTGCAGGACCTCTTCTGGATCTAGACTTCCTTGATCTTTATTCTGTTCCATGGTATTGATAAACTTCATTTTAACTCCGTATTCATAAGTATATACCATGACAGTATTACAAACGCTTTGGAAGCGTGGAACAGATTTTTTAGGAACAAAATATGCTATTTTGGGCGGTGCCATGACGTGGGTTTCAGAACGTACCCTTGTGTCAGCTATTTCGAATGCGGGGGGATTTGGTATGTTGGCATCAGGTTCCATGGATCCTGAACGTCTCAGGCTCGAAATCAAGGCCACCCAGGCCATGACTCAAAAACCTTTTGGGGTGAATCTTATTACCATGCATCCAGCCCTTCAAGACTTGATCCAAGTTTGTATTGACGAAAAAGTCACCCATGTGGCATTAGCAGGGGGGCTTCCCCCGGCCTATGCTATTGAGTCTTTAAAACAAGCAGGCGTTAAAGTCATTTGTTTTGCTCCATCTCTTGCTATTGCAAAACGTTTGATAAAACTAGGCATTGATGCCCTGGTGATTGAGGGCATGGAAGCAGGTGGCCATATTGGGCCTGTTTCCACAACCGTTTTGGCCCAAGAAATTTTGCCCCACGTGAAAGAAGTTCCCGTGTTTGTAGCAGGCGGTATTGCACGCGGTGAAGCCATCACCTCGTACCTTAAAATGGGCGCGGCAGGATGTCAGCTGGGGACTCTTTTCGTTTGTTCAACGGAATGCCAGGCTCACCCTAAATTTAAAGATATTTTTATCCGCAGTAGCGCCAGGGATGCCATCCCTTCTCCACAACTCGATCCTCGGTTTCCTATCATTCCGGTTCGCGGTATAAAAAATGAGGGGACAAAAAAATTTATGGACATCCAAAAAGACGTTATCAGTCGCTTTGACAAGGGGGACATCACCCAACAAGAAGGGCAGTTGGAAATCGAGCATTTCTGGGCAGGTGCCCTAAGACGGGCTGTGGTTGATGGTGACGTGGAGACAGGGTCCGTCATGGCAGGCCAAAGTGTCGGGATGGTCAAAGAAGAACTCCCCGTTCAATCCATCATGGATCGACTGATTGAACAGGCGCAAGCATAATTTACCCAGCAAAACCTATTGTTCATAGCCATCTTGTCTGCTTTTGCTTAAATGAGATTTGGGGTTAAGAAAAAGGGTGAGGGAGTCGGATCTTTTCTGAATTCATACAATTTTTTGATCTTATTATACCTTATCGACATGGAGACCTCTTTAGTGGTTTAACGAGATCCCCATGCTACCTTAAATTCAGCAAAACTAACGTATAAAGAATTGAACACGACCCAGATCCATAATACCCAGATTGAATACGGTTTCATCATCATTATCCTCATTCATGCGACGCCCCCCAAAGGCAATTCTATCTGGATTCACAGCGTCCATCCAACCGAACGCGAAAAGCTCTTCGGATAAACGAATTTTAAATTGCCTAAGAGTTTGATGGACATCCAGATGCATATGGAAACCTGGCCAGTTTTCCCGGGATAAGCATCTAAAACTTATCATCGTCATACGGGGTGGTAGCACATCAATTGGTGCGCCAGCTCCAGCTCCCGCCGAGGCTTTTGCAAGGGGAGAAGAAAAAATTGCACATAATATCACTAAATATTTCAACATTTTATCATCCTTTCAATATCCACTAATATTTAATTTAATAGAAATTATGGGTTATTTCAATGTATTGTTTTTCATAAATTAATTTATTATTTGGTTTTTTATTATGAAAACTTTATTTCTTATGCTTGAGTGTTGTTTGTACTAAGCTCATACACACATACATAATCCCTCTAGCTCCGCATATTTTTCTGTGCTAGTGTTAAATAATAAAGATAAAAATAAGAATTTTGGGGGCAATCATGAATAAAGATTTTCTTTTCAATCTTGCGGCGGGCTTTCTTTTTGTCATTCTCATCTGTGGCAGCATTGTACTGGCGGATTACGTCTTCTTCGAAGGGGAACTGTTGAAAAAAACAGAGCGGTCTAACGGTGTCCTTCAAGATCAAGTACGGGCGATGCAAAATGAAAACAAACAACTTCAAATGCAACTCACCAGTGCCATGCAAAATTTAGCAGCCCTTCAGAGAACGGCAACAGAAGAAATTCCTGTTCTAGAGCAAAAACTAAATCAAGAAGTATCAGACAATAACATGCTGCGTACAGCGCTTCATACACCAGAAAATACATTTTTATCCCATCTTCATGAAGCTATCGGGGATGCGTATCCAGGGATTGATTTGATTGAAGGTAAATTCATTTTTAAAGATGATATTTTCTTTGCTAGTGCTTCTGCCGTTTTATCGACCAAAGCTCAGGAGGTTTTGAATCAAATTGCCATCACCATTAAAACCCTTGAACAAAAGATATCCCCTGAGGCCAACTGGGTGATTAAAGTCATGGGGCATACCGATGCAAGAAGGCTTAAGTCAAAAAAGCCTTTCTCATCCAACTGGATCTTGGCTTCAGCTAGGGCTGTGACCATTGTTCAATATTTGATCAGTCGTGGAGTGCACCCAGGGCGTCTTTATGCAGCAGGATTTAGTGCCCACCAAGCGCATCAATCTAAAAATACCGATGGGACAGTGAAGGCCAAGCGTCATGCTGTGATATCTTTTGATCGTCGCGTCGGTGATGCTTAAGGACGTAGATCCATGCTCAATGCATGAATATGGGGAACTTCTTCCTTGATGACAGCAAGGACCATCCGGTGGCGGTCTAGTCTTGTTTTATCCTTAAAATCTTTTGAGATAATCAGAAGTTTAAAATGGGTTTCAGGGCCGCCAGGGTTTCCCCCATGCCCTTGGTGATGGTCAGAGTCATTAATGACCGCCATATGGGTTATTTCTAACGCCGCTTCAATTTTTTCTCGCAAGCTCTTTTCAATGGGGCCCATGTCTTTCCTCTAGCTTTTCAATACATTCCATTATACAAAGAAACAAAACACCCGTAAGGACATTTTTTGATGACATCCCAAGACCGAAAGGGTTTCTTTAAAACCTATTACACAAAGTCAAAGGCGGAAGAACCCGCATTGGATCATTTCTGTGAAGTTGCCAATTGTATGCGGCAAGGTGCCTATAAGGCCCCCAAAAGTCGCGAGACTCTCGAGGAATACCGTTGGTTTTGTGAAGATCATGTGCGCGACTATAATCTGCAGTGGGATTATTTAAAAGGATTAACACCCAAAGAAATTGAAGAAGAAATCCGGGCCGATGTTTTCTGGAGGCGCCCTGCTTGGCAAAAGGTCAACACCTTTAAAACAGGGGACTTTGGTGGCAGAGAAGACGTCTTTGGATTTTTTCAGCAGCGGGAAGAATTTAAAACATCCCCAAAACCTCAGCAAAAATTGCCAGAAGAATTACTGAAGGCCCTGCACATCATGCAAATTTCTTTTCCCATTACTTCTGAAGAGCTGAAGCGCACCTATAAAAAGCAAGTTAAACAATATCATCCTGATGTGAATGGCGGCTCAAAAGAGGCGGAAGAACGGTTGAAGTTGATTAACATTTCTGTGCGGGTCATTGAGAATTTTTTGGGCTATAAGAGTTGATGATGAGGGGGTATAAAAAAGACATTTTTTATGAGATAAGTAAGTTCTTAAGGTCTATTTTTTCCAAGTTTTTAGGCCTTTTTAGTCTTTTTTCTGCCTTTTTTACCCGTTCGTCATCCCTGTGCAGGTGGGGACCTATTCCCTTCTTGTCATCCCCGCGCAGGCGGGGACCCAGGATTACAGACAAGCTCTTGCGGGTGGAAAAGCCTTGTAACGTGGATATGTCGACAGTTCCCCTGGGTCCCCGCCTGCGCGGGGATGACGAACAGGGCGAGAGGGATGGCAAACACGATGACAAGGGACTCGGAATAGAACAAACAAATTTATATACTATGTTTCTCTGGTTCATTATTGCGGCCCTTGGTGCCTTTTATTGGGGGCTTTCAAGTTATGCTCTACTTAATAACAATGAGGGACTTTACGCGCAAATTGCGTGGGAGATGCTGGAAAATAAAGATTTCGTCATCCCGATCTTGAATGGGGTTCCCTATATTGAAAAACCCCCTATGCTCTATTGGCTTATATCCTTCTCTTACACCCTTTTTGGAAAAAGTGTTTTGGCTGCGCGGGTTATCCCTGCAACTTTTGGTTTTTTGACAACCCTTTCCCTTATTTTCTTCTGCCATAGGTTAGGCAAAACCCGTCAGGGATTTTGGGCTGGAACTCTGCTTGCCACAAGCTTAGGCTTTGCTGTTTTCTCCCGCATGGTCTTCTTTGATGGTCTTTTAACGGCTTTTTTTACCTTTGCCATGCTATCATTTTATCTTTTTGATCAAACAGGGAAGAAAAAATGGATAAGGTTCTTTTATGTTTTCTTAAGTTTTGCCATTTTGACCAAAGGCCTTCTATCATTGTGTCTAATAGGGCTTATCTGTGGGATATTTCAATGGGTAAAATACCGATCATTTTCTAAAATATTTGCCCTTTGGGATACCTTGGGCATCATGCTTTTTCTTATCATCACAGGTCCTTGGCATATTTTGGCTCATTTCCAACAACTTGATTTTTCCTGGTTCTATTTTATTAATGAACACGTCATGCGGTTTTTAGACAAACGCGTGCCCCGGGATTATTATCACGGCCCTCTTTACTATTATCTGATCCGCTTACCAGCCTATTTTCTGCCTTGGACCTTCCTTTTGCCATTTGTGGGAAAATCCATTTCTAAGCCATCGCCCGATTCAAGCCTGAGACTTTTTTTATGGCTATGGTTTGGGTTAGTCTTTTTGTTTTTTAGTGCATCTCAAGCCAAAGCCAATTATTACATGGTTCTTGGGATGCCGCCGTTGGCTCTTCTGCTTGTCGATTATTTCAGCCATCACACCCGTTTTGTCCGCCTTTTAAAAATCGCGACTATCTTTGCAACACTAGCATTGATAGGGGCAACGTGGATCCTTCCTTCAAAGAATACAGAAATTTCTGCCATTGAAGGGGCCCGATTTTTAAAACAGTTTCATAAACACATTTATCTCTATAAGCGGTTTGAACACTTCTCCAGCGTCATTTTCTATTACGGAAAGCCGCTACCGATTGTTGACAGTGAAAGCGCAGATTTGGCTTTTGGACAAACGACAACTGCAGGGAAGGGACGTTTTTTAGATTTTCAAACAGCCGCAGAGGATCCTTATCCTAAATTATTTGTTGTCCATCAACGCGATATCAAAGAATTTGAGCAACGGTGTGGCGGATTTTGTAGGGAAGTATACGCTGATCATGGATTAAACATTTATGAATGGAAAAGACGATGTCGATTAGAATAAAGAAGAAATATTTTCGATTTGTTATGGCTTTTTTTGTGGTGATACCTGTCAGTGCCACCATGTCCTTTTCTATGCGCGTATGGCATCATGGTTTTTCTGGGGCCTTTTTCGAGGACTGGTTGAGAGGCTTTGGAAAAGGCATTGTCATCGCCTACCCTTCGGTAATATTCTTTGTATGGGTTGCCCAGAAAATAATGGATCAATTGGATTGGGTAGATTAATAGGAATTCATCAATGTCAAAAAATAAAAAATCAATAAACAAGAAGATTTTTTTGGATTTTTTTTCTTTTTACTTGCGTCCACGGCTTATTGTGGTTCTTCTCCTTGGTTTTTCAAGTGGTCTTCCTTTGATGATGACCATTTCTGTTGTGTCATGGTGGTTGGCATCCGTTGGTATTTCCAAAACATCCATTGCCCTTTTTGGGTTGGTTGGGATGCCTTATACCTTAAAACCCGTCTGGGCGCCTTTTGTGGATCGCCTCAATCCGCCGTTCTTTTTCAAAAAGCTGGGACTGCGGCGGGGGTGGTTGTTACTGATCCAAATTTTCCTCACAGCCAGTATTATCTTGATGGGACAAAGTGATCCGACCCACAATATTGAACGTATGGCAATCTTTGCCCTGATTTTGGCATTTTGTTCAGCGACTCAAGATATTATTATTGACGCATACCGTGTGGAGTCTTTGGAAAAAGAAGAATACCCTGCAGGGGCTAGTATGGAGGTCTTTGGATACCGTTTGGGTATGATGTTGACCGGAAGCTTGGGGCTTTGGTTATCGGACCGGATGACGTGGGATATGGTCTATCTTATTTTGGCCCTTTTCATGGCAGTTGGGATTCTTACAACACTGATCTGCAAAGAGCCTAAAAGTACTCGGGCACCAAGGCCAGGGGGTGTGATCGACTGGGTACTGGAATCTTATGTGGGACCGTTTAAAGACTTTATTCAAAAATCGGGGTGGGGATGGATTTTGGCGTTCATTCTTCTCTACTATTTTGGAGACCAAATGATTGGCCGGATGTCCATGGTCTTTTACCAAGAGCTGGGCTTTACAGGGACACAGATCGCCATTGCCACAAAGACTTTTGGCATATGGATGGTGGTTTTGGGGGGATTCATCGGGGGAAGTATTGGTTTCCGCTGGGGCATTATGAAGACCATGTTGGTTGCAGGACTCATGCATATGGGGGCGAACCTCTTATTTGTTCTTTTGGCCCACACAGGGCATTCTGTGCCGCTTTTATACGCGACTGTGGCAGCTGAAAACTTATCGGCGGGTGCCATGGCCAGTGGATTTGTGGCGTACCTTTCAAGGCTGTGTAATCAGTCCTTTACAGGAACACAATACGCCCTTTTTTCTGCCATCATGGCGATCCCCCGGACCTATGTTTCGTCCTTGGTCTCAGGGCCTTTGGCCGAGCACTTTGATTGGGTAACGTTCTTTTTCGTTGCAACAGTAGGGGCTGTCCCAGGACTCTTGATTCTTCTTGTCCTCATGAAGAAGTTTCCCGTCGATAAATAATCGAACAACTTCTCTCTTGAACCCATTGATAAGGAAGCTATTTCCCCACAGGCTGTCCTTCGCAGATGATTCACACCTCTTCTCCATCCTCATCACTGGCATTGTGTCAGCTCCAGAGAGTTGCTGATCCTATTATCCATTATTCATGGCATACGTGAATCCCATGAGAATTTTGGATTTATATCGTTGATTGTTGACAGTTGCTGTGGTGGGGCGACCGTACTCGAGTTCTAGTGTGGGGCCACTTTGGAAGGTGGCGCGCCCTCCAATACCGATGGCATTGGCTTTGCCTTTTTTCTTTTCTGCGACTTCTTCTGTTCTATTCCAAATTTGGATTTGGCTGGCATAAAAATACACCATATAGTGCTTCAAGAAGTTCTCCATGGGTTTTGTGTAGCGGAATTCTAATTTTTCTTCGACGCCACTGTCACCTGTGATGGCAGAGTTTGGATAAGCCTTGTTATAAGGCATACCACCGCCTCTGAACCGTTCTGCAGAAAGGAGGGGGCTAAAGGATACTTGTCCATGAGCCAGACCATAAAGAGAGAAGGGCCCAAAAATATGTTGTTCTCGGGATGCGAAGAAATTCACGAGATAAAAACGAGGGTCCCCAGTGGGGCGGGATTTATTCCCTTGTTCTTTTCGTGTTGCCCCAAAGACGGGAAGGCCGTGGACACCATCGACGCGGATAATATTCATACCCTGCAAGACATCACTAAAATCAAGGACAAATCCCGTGGATACCTTGCGGATACGGTCCATAGTATCTGTTAGATTCAACGAGGATGTTGACTCTACATTACGAGATGTAAAATCAAGGTTTCCGTAAAGATTATAGTAACGTCCCCTAAGGACCGGAACAGACGCACTGGCACCCATACGATTTTCTGATCCATAGATCTGAAGGTTTGAGCCAAAATTAGCACTGCTGGGCTGGGATCTTGAAATCATGGTGTCTAAGGTGACTTTGGCCCCGCTTGTGCCAACGGGGATAGTATAGCCGGTTTGCAATAATTTCAATTCATGGGGTTCATAGCTCTTTGAAACGGAGACATTCATTTTATGAGCAGAACTCAGGGGGCTTACAAAACTCAACATAGCTGTTGCTTGAACGGGACCTACATTTTCACTGCCGTAGTTGTTCCCGCTGATGCTGCCTTCCCAGTAATGTTTTTTCACAGTCACGATGAGGGTTGATGAATATTTGATATGGGTACTAGGGCGCATGGTCGATGTTACACTGAGATGAGGCAGATCTTTGAGGCGTAGAAGATGACTTTCCAAATCCCTGATATGTAGAGGGCGTGAATTTTTAATACTATCGGCGGTACTGGCTAAGAAATCTTCGATATCGTGAGTATCCCCTTCAAAAATGATCTCACTGATATACCCTTCGAGGACTTTAATCTGAATGCGGCCATTTTCCACATCTTGGGGGGGCAAAATGGCTTGGGACAAGATATAGCCTTTTTGGCGATAAAACCGAGTGATATTTTGAGTCATTTCTTGGACATCTTGAAGGGAAATAATCTTCCCTATTTTATCTTCCGCAAATTCTAAAAGGCGTTCTGTATCAAAAGCGGTATTGCCTGTTATTTCCACTTGGGTTAGTTTAAAGTTCGTTGGTATTTCGACTTTTTCTATTTCTTGTTCTTGGATTTCCTCAGGTTTCATGCTTTTGATGAAAAAGACAAGATCTGCTTTGGTGCCTGTTTTAACGGGCTTCAAGCTGGGGTAAACGTGGAAATGTCCTAGTTCTTGAACCATCGCTGTGTACCGTGTCAGATCCTTTAAATGGAAAGGGCGCAGGGTATCAATAGCATTGGTAGTTTCAGTAATTTTTTCCGGCGATACGCCTTCTATATCCCCTTCTATAGAAACCTTATGGAGGTTGCCTTCTTTAATGACAATATAAACTCTTCCATCATGGGCTGTCTGCTTTGGCAAAAAAGCGCGTGACAGCACAAATCCTTGGGCGCGATAGAACGCTGAAATGCGAGAAGCAATCTCTTGAAGTTTCTTTTCTGTGACCTGCTTGCCCAAGTCTTGTCGAAACAGGGTCTCCAAGTCTTCGGTCACAATCATCTTGTTCCCTTTCAAATCAATGCGTTTCAGGTAAAAAGATCCGTCTTTATTTTCAATAGGATCCTCGAGATCTTTGGGGGTTGCTTTAATCACAAGGGTCAATTTTGTATCTAAAGATTTTTTGCTTTCAGGTGTTAACTCTGGATAAACCATGACAGACGTACTGGCACGTAGCAGGTTGATCTGTGTTTGTAAGTCCTTCAAACGAAAGGGCACAGATTTAAAGAGGTTTGTTTGAACAATGTCTTTAAGGTGGGCGATTGCCTCCACATCCCCTTGAAAACTAATGTGCTTAATCCCTTCTTCGTGGATATTAATAACAACAGTACCACCGACAATTTCTTGGGTTGGCAAAATGGCACGCGACAGAATATACCCATTTTTACGATAGAAGTCAGAGATCTTTGTCGCAATCGTTTTGAGGGTTTTTAGATTGGTTAAATTATTGAGTTGCTCTTGGTAAATAAATTTTAATTCATCAGCACTGTAAACGGTATTTCCTTTAAAGATGATATTTTTGAGAATAAAAGAATCGTGTTTGAATTCTGACTCGGCTTCTTTTTTTAAGGTTTCATCTGTGCCCTCTGGGGCCTCTCGCATATTTTCAGCCGCCTTTTCTGCATCATCTTCTGGGCGCATCATGGATTTGGATTCAAGAGGTTTTGTAATGAATTGTTCTGCAAACGATGTGACTTGGGCATAAGCCTCCATCGCCATACAAATAATGGTGAGTAAAAACAGGACGTTAATGAATTTTTTTACCGCCATCCCAGTGCATTTATTATTGTTATATATTTAATTTATCTGAACGACTGCTGAAAATCAATGGAGAACTACAGCCCTGTATGAGTTCAGTACATATGAGACGCAAGAGGCAGTCTGGAGAATGAGATCGTGAATACATTCATGGGGTTAGATCATGAAGCGCTTTTAAAAAAATATCCATATGTTGATGTTTCTCAAAGGAAGTGTAATATTTATGGTTGTATATAATTAGATTGAAGAGATAGCCGTTCTCCAGTTTTTATCCCAATCGTTGCTGGCAATGGCCGCTCTAATTTGCAAAATAGGATCTAATCCTTCTCTCGACCAACGCATATGTTGCTGACCTTTACATCGTTGGTTGATGAGGCTTTCTACTGTTGATTCAGCAATATTACTAGTAAACGGAAGTCCTTGCTTTTGGCGTTCTCTATAATTAATGATTTTATCAGCATTGTTTTCAACATAATTTTTTAACTTTTTTAATCGTTCGGCTGATACACCAGAACATAGGGTTATAAGAGTGGTTAATCGTTGAAGGGCTCTTTCTAAATTCCCTCGCCACAAATGCCATTTTATGTGAATTAATTTTTGTTTTAACGCCTCAGACAACGAGATATTTTTTATCTTCATGCTTAAATGAAACCAATCTAAAATCCTATGAATAGAAGCTGCAAAAGAAAGAAAAACTCAAGGCTCTTAAAAATACTTTTTGCAAGTCTAGAGCCTTATTTTCTGGGTATTTCAGAAATCTTCATTGAATAATAAGGGTTATTTTCTTAAAACCCTAGAGAAGCTGCCTTTGGCAACCACAATAAATATATAGTGAATATACATTGATATATTAGGAATTGATGATAAATGTGAACTCTCATTGCTCTGGCCACTGTAAACAAGTACAATCAACCGTGAGGCAACGGTCCCTAAATAGTTCGATTTTTTATGAGGCAATGCGCTTAAGAAAAGTTATTAAAAAAACTCACCATATCATGAAGGATTTAAAACTCCATCTTCATCCCACCAAAACCTATATTGGTAAAATATCCCATGGATTTAACTTTTTGGGGTACTACATGGATGATAAAACACTCCTTCCCTCATCGGAAACCATTCGCCGGATGAGTGAACGCGCCACCGCGCTTGTACGGGCGTGGTGCACAAAAGCGGTACAATAGAAGACAAGACCACCACCGCGATATCTCAGAGTATCAGGCCAATGAACCTAAGCCCAACGACATTGAGTGGGCGACACGGTTAGCTCGGATACAAGAGAGGGCTAAGAATAAGCCCACAGTTTGTGCATCTCGAGCTGCGGTACGTCACTCTATTGGGAGTTGGGGGGGGCGATGGCTCATGCTCGGCTTAGGTAAGGTCAATCATCACTTTGAGGCAAGCTTGCGACGCTGCTTGCCCCAATTGATATCCCTGGTCCGGCCGGCAACCGCTTAAAGCCTATTTCGCCCCCACACCGCTCACGCTATCACATAAATAAATATATCTGCTGCTTCCCTCACCCACCCCTGCCTCGGCAACTCGCAGCCATGGCCATGCATCGGGTCGCATTGGTCTGGGCGGTGAGCGTTCGATGCGATGACGGCTGTGACGCGCTTTTTCATATAAATTTTTTGTAGGATCTATAGCTGCTCCACCTTTTATTAAATAATCATACCAATACAAATTATTCCAATTTCCCAGCGTCCAGAAATATCCAACAGGATTCTCCCATTCTGTCATGATTAGTCCAAGATGCGCGGCCGTGGTTTCTAACTTCTGGGCTGCTAAAAACCTCGGACAGATCCAAATTTCTACCTTATCTTTGTTGGCAGGTATTTTTCCTTTTCTATACCCGGTATGAATACTGATATATTTCCCAGTATCCCCAAAAGCACTCAGATCAAACCTTCCAGAAAGTGGATTCATCAGACTATGAACAGGGATATTAACACGCCCAACATCATTGTCTTCATTGGGTTTATAGACCAGCATCATCCTTAAAAACTGGTTGTATTCTTCTTCAAACCCTCTGGCAACGTCAGGGATAGCTCTTCCAAGCGGTCTTGGTACACTTGCAGTGGGAAGAGGGGGAATTATTGCAGGACTGTCCATTGCGCCCCCAACGGTCCTAGGGGCCCCGCCCGCCGCCGCCAAAAGATCTGCTCTTGGGTAAGTCAT
>CAMBTM010000004.1 GCA_945870825.1 Rhizobium sp. Q54 | reverse complement strand
TGCGTATGGCGGCGACCGTGAACGGTCGTGGCGGAGGATCGTGAACGGCCGCGGCGGAAAGTCGTGAACGGCTGTGGCGGAATATCGTGAACGATTTTAAGTACCCTCCGCCGAGAGCGTTCACGCAGTCCGCCGAAGTCTAAAATCCTAAAAGCTACTGTTGATTAAAGGTCAATGTTGACCAAACTTGTACACGTATTGTTTTAACAAAAGTGTATGAGGTAATCATGAGAAGCAAAAGGAGACTACTGTCCATGCGCAAAGTTCGAGAAATTCTAAGACTGCATGCCAGTCAATTGAGTCAACATCAAATCAGCCGAAGCTTGAACATCTCTTCAGGGGTTGTTAATAAATATATCAAGCTTGCTGAGAAAGCAGGGGTGGTATGGCCCCTGCCAGAGTCAGGAGATAAAGAGTTAAGGGACCTTTTAATGCCTCAAAAGAAATCCTGTTCCTCTTTTACCTTGCCCGATTATAACTGGATTTATGGAGAACTCAAACATAAAGGAGTGACCTTACAACTTTTGCATGAGGAGTACTGCATAGAGAACCCTCAAAGCCATTATAGCTATAGGCAGTTTTGTGCCTTATACCATGCATGGAAGAAAACTAAGAACCTTTCTTTGCGCCAAGAGCATAAGGGGGGAGACAAGATGATGACGGATTATGCAGGTCCAACCATCCCCATTATGATTAATCGAAAGACTGGGGAAGTACGTGAGGCTCAAATCTTTGTTGCTGTCTTAGGAGCTTCTAATTTTACCTACAGTGACGCCACCTGGAGTCAAGCCCTTGAGAACTGGATAGGATCCCATGTGAGGGCCTTTGAATACTTCGGCGGTGTTCCCAATTTAGTTGTGCCCGATAACTTAAAGTCAGGGGTTAGTCATGCGTGTCGGTATGATCCGGATCTAAACCCTAGTTATGCTGAGATGCTTGATTACTATGGCACAGCAGCCCTTCCAGCCAGACCCTATAAGCCTAAAGACAAAGCAAAAGTAGAAAATGCCGTTCTTGTTGTAGAAAGATGGATTATGGCGCGTTTGCGCCATGAGACCTTTTATAGTTTAGAAGATCTCAATAGAAGGATTAAGGAGCTTTTAAGTTCTCTGAATGACCGCCCTTTTAAAAAGATTGAGGGGACAAGAAGGGGTTTGTTTGAGCAGGTGGATCGTCCTGCCCTAAACCCCTTACCTCAAAAGCCTTATGAGTATGCGCAGTTCTATCATCGCAAAGTAACGCCCGATTATCATATAGAGCATGAAGGTCATTTCTATAGCCTCCCTCATGTTTATGTAGGTAAGGAGGTAGACATCAGGGCCACAGAGCGCATGATAGAAATTCTTCATGATGGAAAAAGAATTGTGAGCCATCAAAGGCAAAGGGAGAAAGGGCAAACAACCCTCCCTCATCATATGCCAAAGAATCATTTAGAGCATGTGACCTGGACTTTAGAAAAAGCATTAGCGTGGGCTCTCAGTATTGGGAAGAAGACCAGTGCTCTGATTGGCCATATTGCTGCCAAAAAGAAACACCCTGATCAAATTAAAAGGGTCTGTTTAGGGTTCTATCGCTTGGAGAAAGACTTTGGATCAGAGCGGTTAGAAAAGGCCTGCAATCGGGCGCTCATCTACCAGGCCTTTTCTTATAAAAGTGTTGCAAAGATTTTAGAAGGCAACTTGGACAAGGAAGAAGTAGGAGTCCCTAAAAAGGCTCCAGTCCTCATGCATCAGAACCTTCGTGGTTCCCTATATTATCATTAATGAAGGAGACAATTATGTTAATGGAACAAACTTTTGCAGACCTAAGGTCCTTTAATCTAAAGGGGATGGTTGAATCATTATCCAGACAATTAGAGCAACCCAAAAGCTATGATCTATCCTTTGAAGAAAGGCTTTCTCTTCTAGTGGACGCAGAAAAGATATACCGTAAAGACAAGAAGCTGGAAAAACTTTTACAGCTTGCAAAACTCAGACATAAAGCCTGTGTGGAGGATATTGACTACGCACCAAGCCGTGGGATCAAAAAAGAGCAGATTGCAACGCTCAATTCCTGTCAGTGGATCAAGGATTCCCTCAACGTATTGATCACTGGAGCAACGGGCACAGGGAAAAGCTGGATTGGATGTGCCTTAGGTCAGCAAGCCTGTAGGCAAGGTCTTTCTGTCCTTTATATGAGGTTCTCTCTTCTCTTGGAGAAAATAAGACTCTCACGTGTGGAGGGAACCTATACCAAGTTTTTAAAATCCTTATCAAAAATAGAATTGCTGATTCTGGATGATTGGTTACTGGAGGCCATCGATCCTAAAGACCGTCACAGTCTTTTAGAGATTGTTGAAGATCGTTATGAAAGAGGAGCCCTTCTGATGACCACGCAGATCCCCATTCAAAACTGGCATGAAATGATTGGAGACCCTACGTTAGCCGATGCCATTCTTGACAGAATTTTAAACAAATCGATCAAATTAGAATTGAAAGGAGAATCGATGAGAAAAACAAAAAAAGAGGGTGCATCGTGAACGGTTTTATTTTATAAGGGAAAAATTAACAGTGGCTTTCGGACGCCGTTCACCATCCCCGCCACGGCCGTTCACGGTCGCCGCCATACGCAAACTGATGGATACATGGATAACTTAAAAGAAGTTACCCATATACCCACAGCTTGTTGAGCACTCCCCTCTCAATGGAGAATGCCTTGTGGAATAACAATTCCATATTCTCCGAGAAATGCTCTAATTTGATTAGAAAGAGCGGTTGTGTTTTTAACCAATCGCTGTGGGATCCGATGGACACACTGAATAGCTTGTTGATCTTTAGACTTAATGGCTACAAACCTCATGGTAGGCCTTGTCACTGCTTCACAGATTGCTTCGGCATCACGCCCATCATTCTTATTGGTTTAACATAAGGTTTTACATATTGAGGACTCATCAATTTAACCCTATGACTAAAGGATTGAAAGTTTAAAGGCCAGTAGTTCGAAGTGGAACACGCTTCCATCCCAACAAGGCAAGGAGGAAAATTGTCCATAAACTCTGCAAGCTTTCCTCTAGGGATTCTTTTTTGCAAAACGACTTTCCCTCCTTTATCAATTCTGTGAAGTTGAAAAACATTCTTTGCAATATCAATTCCGACTGTTGTAATATTCTCCATGGTATAGACTCCCCCTTATTGTTTACGGTTAAGTGTTCTAACACTTTCCCCTTCCCCGGGAAGCTCCAGGCGTCCATACCATTACAACCAGGTTAATAGCAATTTGTATTATCTGATGGATCCGAAGAATCACAAAGAGACAACCAATTCCTAATTTCTTCTCTTGACTGTGAAGGATTTACCCTCGCCCAATAATCCTCTCTTTCTTTTTCCCTGCCTTTTGGGCGCGCCTCGATTTCAGCTTCTTCTCTTTCTCGTCTTGTACGTTGCCAGCTACTTTGCCTTTCCTCACGCCTTTTATTCCTAATATCCTTAAGTTGCTCAGACAGAGACTCTACAGATTCATAATCTGCACCAGGTATACCTTCTTTTCTTGCCCCTTCTCTTGTGCGTGTTTCCCATTCTTCTTTCTTTTTAGAAGCAATTTCCTCCTTCAGTCTATCCTTCGTGAACCAATCAGATACCTCAAGACCTAATTCCCTAGCCTCCCTTTTGAGGTCAGCTATATATTTTTCTTCGTTTGCTGCTTTCCTTGCTTCTTTCCTTACTTCTGCCGCTTCTCTTTTTCTTTCTTCTTTACGTTCCTCACTTGCTGCTTTCCTTGCTTCCACGGCTTCTCTTTTTCTTTCTTCTTTGCGTTCCTCAATAGCTTTTTGAATCACGTCTTCAGGCGCATCTTCATCAACGCTACATCCGATACTGAGAGCGTACTCTAAAGATCTCAAACGTTTTTCCTCCATACGAACGGGATAATCTTTCCGTCTTCCTTTAAAATTACTCCCACCACTAGCATAGAATGCCCCGCCTTTTTCTGGAACACTACCCAGCTTCTCTCCCCCTCTTGAGGTCTTAAACGCTAACTGTTTGCTCGTTAGTCTTTCCTCTAACTCTAACAGTCTTTCACGGGGTTGATGACTCTCTTTTTCTTTCCCTGAAGGATAGCTAGGAGCTGCAAATGGTGCTGCTTGAGGATAACTACGAGCTGCAAACGGTGCTGCTGGATGATAACTAGGCCCTCTAAATGGTACTGCTTGAGGATAACTAGGGCCTCTAAACGGTGCTGCTGGAGGATAACTAGGAGCTGCAAATGTTGCTGCTTCAGGATAACTAGGACCTTCAAATGTTGCTGCTGGACGATAGCTAGGGGCTGCAAATGGTTCTGGAGGATAACTAGGACTTCCAAATCGTGTATGACTTTCCTCAGTAATTAATGATTCGAATGCTCTGATACGAGACTTCAGAACACCTATCCCTCCATCCGTAGACAGCCCTAGCTCTGATGCTCTGTTCTTTAGTGTTTCATAGACTTTATTCTTTTCTTCTTTCCCTGGAGAATAACTAAAAGCTCCAAATGATGGAACATGACGCAGATGCCTTTTATCATCCTCAGCTGACATGCCCTTAAAAGGGAAAGTAGCGATTGATAATAGCAAAAAATATTTTAAGGACTTCATAGCAATTCACCTCCATACATTAAACCAAACTAGTAATAATTCACTAGGTCTTTCATCAAATGGGAAATTTACTATGTTTTAAAGCATTTTTTAAAGTGATACCCCAATCCTCTCACTTAAAAGCATTAAAAATGCCTGAAACTTAGAACTTTCCAAGCAAGGGACCCACACTAATTAAGGTAATTTCATTTGTCAATAGTTAACCAGAAGCTGTAAAGTGATACCTTTTGAAACGAACAAAAATCAAGAAATCTGATATGGAATTCCATTAGTTACATTAACATCGGGAAGCATGTATAATAAATTATAACTGTTGATCCCATTTCTTGTAATGATGCCACAAGGCCTTTCATCACCATCAAGATCAACTCAAAAACATATTGCGCATCCAAGAACTCCCTAAACTTTCTAAGAATTTAGAATTTTCTTAATCATACCAGATCCCCATTTTAACGATTGTAGCGTTCAAACTTAAGCATCACCCTCTGTCACCTATGAAGAATAGGGTCACCACTCATTTGCTTGGCACTCATTTAAAAATGGAAACAGGTATCAGACATCTATAAAATTAGACATTTCTAAATTGTATTGGGAAGAGAATAAAGAGCAAGGGTTTCCTCAGAAATCCGCTCTTTGGAAAATTCTGCTAATGCCATAAGACGGCTTTTTTTACCCATTCTATGACGAAGGGCCTGGTCTTCAGCCATTTTTTGAAGGGCTTCTGCAATACCCTTCGGGGTGAGGGGAACAAGAAAACCATTGTCGCCGTCTTTTACAACCTCCCGGCATCCGGGCACATCACTTGCAATAATGGGAAGACCACAGCTGGCTGCTTCCAGTAAAGATTTTGGCAGGCCTTCCCGGTATGATGGCAGTAATGCTACATCAACCGTTTGATAAAGTTTTGCCACATCGTCTTGATGGCCAATCCATTGTGCATCGCCGTTTTTATGCCATTCGTTCAGTTTTTGTTCACAAATAGACCGGGGGTTTTCAAGGTCCGGCATTCCTGCCAAAAGAAGGGTGATGGGGGTTCCGTGTTTTTTCAACAACGTCACGGCATCGACCGCTTCTTGGACCCCTTTGTCAAACAGCATTCGGGCCACAAGGGCGACTTTGAGGGGATGATTATTGGTTTTTTTAGGGGAGGGACAAAAGTGTTTGGTGTCAACGCCGGATCCTCGAATAAGTGCTAGATTTTGGGGCCTAACAAACTCGGCAAATTTCTTAAAATCATCCTTGTTTTGCAAAATCAGCGTATGGTTGGAACGGTTAAAAAGGGCCCTAAAAAAGGCCATAACCATGGATTTTAGAAAACGACTGGTCCATCGTGTTGAAATAAACAGGTATCCAAGACCTGTCAAGGCGTTGATAACCCGAGGAACACGTGTGAACCAGGCGGCAAGACTGCCGTACAATACGGGTTTTAAAGCCACATGGTGGACGATATCGGGTTTATGACCTCTATAGATTTGAATGATTTCCAAAAGAGCCCTAAGATCTTCTAAGGGATTTTGACCCGTTCTTTTGAGTTTCTTTAAAGGAATGAACGTAAACCCTTCTTGGGTGATGGAATCGCTTTTTAGGGTCTTTGTGGTTGCAACCAAGACCTTAAACCCTGAATCCCTTGCGGCACGGGCTAAAGGCAACCTGTGGGATAAAAAGTAGGCATCGGTCGTAACGAGATAAAGGATGGATTTATTGTTCCGCAGGCGGACGTTCAAAGGAAAGGCCCCCCTTTGTATCAAACAGGTGACAATCTTTGGGGGCCGCAGATAAAGCTAACCGATCCCCAACTTTCACCCGGCTTTCGCCGCCAAGACGTACCAAGACGGTTTGACCCCAGCCGATCTTCACATAGGCATAAATCTCGCTGCCCAGATTTTCAATAAGGGTGACGCTGCCTGTGAAAAGACCGTCCTTATCTTCTGGAACGACGAAGACATGTTCGGGTCTAACCCCAAGTTCTACGCTGTCATCTTTTTGAAGGATCAATCCTTGTGGCAAAGAAACAGGAAGCGTAATGCTTTTTTCATGGGGCAAATCAAGAGTTGCTGTGTTTTGAGACAACGATCTAATTCGAGCCTCAACAAAGTTCATCTTTGGCGATCCGATGAAACTTGCGACAAATTTATTGCACGGATGATGATAAAGGGTCATGGGAGATCCTACCTGTTCAACAGCCCCTTCATTCAAAACAACGATCTGATCCGCCAAAGTCATGGCCTCTGTCTGGTCATGGGTGACGTAGATCATGGTCGTTTTAAGGTCATTTTTGAGTTTTGCGATCTGCATGCGCATTTTAACCCGAAGCGACGCATCCAGGTTGGACAAAGGCTCGTCAAACAAAAACACCTTGGGATCCCGGACAATCGCCCGGCCAATAGCGACACGCTGACGCTGCCCACCTGAAAGCTGTTTGGGTTGACGCTCTAAAAGATGGTTCAACTGAAGGATCTCGGAAGCTTGCAAAACACGCCGATCGATTTCATCTCTGGTATATTTGGTGCACCGCAACCCAAAAGCAATATTTTCATAAACCGTCATATGGGGATAAAGGGCGTAGGATTGGAACACCATGGCAACACCACGCTTGGCAGGGGGCAAGGTCGTAACATCCACGCCATCAATAAAAAGGGATCCCCCTGTAATATCCTCAAGACCCGCAATAAGGCGCAAAAGCGTTGATTTCCCACAACCAGAAGGACCCACAAAAACTGTAAATTGGTTATTAGGGAGTTCTAGATTAATGTCATGAATCACTGTTGTTTTATCAAAGGACTTCACCACATTTTTAAAAATAACTTGAGCCATTAATTTATCCTTTCACAGCGCCTGCTGTCAGGCCTGAGACAATTTGTCGTTGGAAGATAAGGACTAACACAATGAGGGGGAGGGTGACAACAACGGATGCCGCCATAATTTTCCCCCACGGCAGTTCAAATTCAGAAGCCCCTGTCATCAAAGCAATCGCCACAGGGACGGTGCGAGACTGGCTTTCGACCGTAAATGTTAAAGCATAAAGGAATTCATTCCAGGCCGCAATAAAGGCCAAAAGTCCCGTTGTTACAAGGGCAGGCCATAAAAGGGGCAAAAAGATCTTGGTGCAAATAGTAAAGGTACTGGCGCCGTCCATGATGGCTGCTTCTTCAATTTCGCGCGGCAGTTGTTTCATAAAGGTCGTCAAAATCCACGTTGTAAAGGGCAAGGTAAAGGTCATGTAGGAAAAAACCAGACCCAAAAGATTGTCATATAAATTAAGGGTACGGATCAATTCAAACATGCCAGAAAGAATAGCCACTTGGGGAAACATGGAAATGCTGAGAATAGAAAGGAGGAGGGCGGACCGACCCCGAAACCGGACGCGTCCCAAAGCGTAAGCTGCAGAAACCGCCAAGAGAAGGGAAATGGAGACGGTGCCAACGGCCACAAAGACAGAATTCAAAATGTTTCGGCCAAAGGGCTGTTCTTTAAAGATCTCAATGAAATTGGATAAAGCAATGGTGTTTGGGATAAATTCCACCTTAAAAAGGTCAGATCCCGTTTTAAGAGAGGAAACAATTGCCCAGTAAAAAGGGAAAACACACACCACCATAATAAGAAAGGAGAAAAAATAAAGGGAAGGTTTATAGAGTTTTGATCGCATCGTTACCGTCCATCCTGCTTCAACCCACCGGCCATGATAAAACCGATGGTCGCAAGGCTAATAATGAAGAAAAGAAGTGTGGCTGCTGCAGACCCAATACCCACATTTTGGAAATCGAACAATTGTTGACGGGCATAAACGGACATGGAAATAGTTTCGAGACTCCCGCTGGTCAAGACATAAATGAGGTCAAACACACGCAGTGCATCAAGGGTTCTAAAGATCACTGCCACCGTAATGGACGGCTTTAAAAGGGGAAGGGTGACACGCCAAAAGACACGCAAGGGATGAATGCCATCCACACGGGCAGCCTCAAAACATTCTTGAGGCAACAACTGAAGCCCTGCAAGCAGAAGCAACGCCATAAAAGGGGTTGTTTTCCAAACATCCACCAAAATCACGGAAGCCATCGCGAGGTCAGGACTGGCTGCCCAGGCGAGAGGTTCCTTAATAATATGGAAAAACAGAAGAATTTCATTCAGCACACCATAGACATCGTGAAGAATCCATCCCCACATTTTAGCAGACACAATAGTGGGAATCGCCCAGGGGATCAAAACGGCTGTTCTCAGCCACCCGCGCCCCTTAAAATGGGCATTCAATACCAATGCAATCAAAAGACCCAGAACCGTTTCAAGAGAAACGGAAATGACTGCAAAAAAGAGGGTATTTTTAAACGACTGCCGCCATGTAGCATCGTCCAACAAATACATGAAATTATCAATGCCCACAAACTGTGTTGCCTCAAGGCTAGAAAGGGACGCATCCGTAAAAGAAAACCAAATGGTCCGAAGCAACGGCCATCCTGCAACCAGGGATAAAACCACGAGCGTTGGCAATAAAAACAGCCACGCATCCCGCGTTCTCGAACGCGTTAGTTGTGATTTGTTATAAGAAGACTGTGAAGGATGAGACATCAATTACACCAATCTTCTTAAAATTTCAATTGTTGCATAGGCACACGGCGTTTTATCAACATTTCTTCCCTGATCACCCCGGCTTCGGCAGGAGACATTCTCTTCCTTGTCATCCCCGCGCTCCTCCTTGTCATCCCCGCGCAGGCGGGGCCCCAGAATTACAGACGAGATCTTGGGGGTTGAAAAGCCTTTGAACCACAATGCGTTGATTGGTCCCCTGGGTCCCCGCCTGCGCGGGGATGACAAGGAAGAGCGCGGGGATGACAAGGGGGGAAACGGGGATGACAAAGGGGGAAATGCGGATGACAAAGGGGATGACAAAACGGGGGCACGCAATGACAACCGGAATAAACGCATTAATGGAAACAATGCTATAGCCTTTTTGATAACCACCACTATACCCATTTTGTCCCATTTTGGCTAAGTCCATTCAGCTTTTTGTCAGCTTCTTGAAAGCTTTTTTCTGCTGTGATTTTTTTACTTAAAACATGATGCACCGCATTCCAAAAAGCAGAACTCACCTGACTATATTTGGACCGTGTTTGACGAGCTGGGCGCAAGGCTGCATTTTTCAAAACCAACCCCATAGCCTTCATCAAGGGATTAGAAGAAAGGACCGCCCCATCTTGATACAGTTTTTCCATAGGAGGGAAGTACCCTCCGGCTTGACTGCGGCGTTTCAGTTCTTCGTTGCTCGTCAAGAAACGAATCAAATCAGCTGCGTCTTTCTTATGTTTAGAATATTTTGAAAGACCCAAGTTCCATCCCCCAAGAGCACCTGTTGTCTTGCCATTAATGCCACAGGGAAGTGGCGCAATACCCACTTTCCCCTTTACAGGACTATCATCACTATTCAAAAGTCCCCATGCATAAGGCCAATTGCGCATGAAAAGGGCTTTTCCTGACTGGAAAACACCTCGACAGTCTTCTTGTTCGTAGTTTAAAACCCCTTCAGGAACAATACGCCCCATCCAAGAGGCAATACGGTCCACGATCTGGGTCGCGGCAGGATTATTGATCGATACACGACCATCCGCTTCTACAATAGTTCCCCCGTCCTTTTGAGAATGGATCCATTCCAAGGCATTACAGGTTAGTCCTTCATAAGCTTTTCCTTGAAAAACGTAGCCCCACAAGGAATTACCCTCTTTTGTTTGGCCCTCCATAATAAGCGTCGCAGTTTCTTCTAATGCTTCCCATGTGGTGGGTACAGGACGATGGTATTTTTCCAAAAGGTCTTTCCGGTAATAAAGGAATCCGACCTGGATGAACCAAGGCATAGCCACTAGTTTGCCATTGACCGTATTGTTTTCCATGAGTTGAGGAAAATATTGGCGTCGTTCGTCTTGTGGGATATAGTCGTTTAAATCCTCGAAATGATTGGCCAAAAGTCCAGGCCAGACCACATCCAGTTGATAAATATCGATATTATCAGAACCAGCCGCCAAGTGTTGTTGAAAAAGAGTCAAACGCTCTGTAGAACCATTGGGGGCAGGAAGAACCTTGGCCTTTTTTCCCGTCTTCTTTTCCCATAAAGCAACGCCTTCTTGGCAAGTTTTAAATTCAAGCCCTACCATGCCACAGGTAATATGGATGACATCACCATCAGACCCGCCTGCATGATCAGCAGACTGCCTTGTGAAAATATAAAACCCAACCACAAGGATCAACCCGATAATAGCGCCGATTAAACCTTTTTTGGGCATTACTTTCTTTGACATCAAGAGACTCCTCAATATATTGCGTCTTTTCAAGTGGCCTCAGCCTACCTTGTTCTCCCCTTCTTTTCAAGGTGTAAATACACCAAGGCCCATGAGAAATTCCCCTTGAAAAGGTGTCATGCAAATGCCACACTAAGGTCACAAAAGTTGCTTGATAGATACGTGTAGGGGAAATAGGGTGAATTATGTATGACCTATGACATTCTTATTATTGATGACCAGCAGGATATTTGTAAGCTCATTTCTGATGTGCTGACAGAGGAGGGCTATAAGACCAGATTTTTAACGGATGGCCGGCGTGTATTAGAAGCTGTGCGTGAACGTGTTCCTCATCTGATCATTATGGATATTTGGCTCAATGACAGCCGGTTTGATGGTATTGAACTTCTGGATATTTTGAAACAAGACTATCCCCTGTTGCCAATTGTCATGATCAGTGGTCATGGAACGATCGAAACAGCTGTGAATGCCCTTAAGAAAGGGGCCTATGATTTTATCGAGAAGCCCTTTAAAACGGACCGACTTTTGTCGATTGTTGCCCGTGGCTTAGAGATGTCTAATCTCCAAAAGCAATTAACGGCCCTTCAAGAAGAACGTCCCCCCTTATCCATCCAAGGAAATTCCGCTGTTATTTCTACAATTCGTCAAACCATTGATCGTGTGGCCAAGACCAATAGCCGTATTATGATTGAAGGACCTTCGGGGTCTGGCAAAGAATTGGTTGCACGCCTTATCCATCAACGGTCCCACCGGGCACACCATCCCTTTGTTATCTTTAACTGTGCCGCTTTAGACCCTGAGAAACTGGCTGAAGAACTTTTCGGTGTGGAACTGAATCCAGGAACATCAGACATGAGTATTAAATTGGGGGTCCTTGAAAAGGCTGACCAAGGGACACTTTTGCTGGACTGTATTAGTGATTTACCAACCAGTGTTCAAGGGAAACTGCTGCACATTCTTCAAGACAATCGTTTTTGTAGGGTAGGGGGCACACGGCCCATTCAGGTGGATGTGCGAATTATGTCAGCGACGCTGCCCCATATTCATACGGTTATTCAAAATGGTCAATTCCGGGAAGATCTTTACTACCGGTTGAATGTGGTCCCGATTCAAATCCCACCACTGACTGACCATATTGAAGATATTGTGCCTTTGGCGGAATACTTCCTCAATAAACTAGTCAAAGTTGGAGAGCCTGAGAAAAATTATCAGTTTACCGATTCAGCTAGGATGGCCCTTGAAGCTTATCCGTGGCCAGGCAATGTTCGGCAGCTCAAAAATATGATAGAATGGATTTTGATTATGAATCCATCCCCTCCAGGACCATCAGATCTTAAGATTACCCGTGATCTTTTATCCCCTGATATCTTACAAGCAGAAAAAGAGGCACTGTCTGCCATGACCGATACACGGTTTTACGAGATGCCCCTTCGAGAAGCGCGGGAAGAGTTTGAAAAGCGCTATCTCAGTTTTCATATGCGTCGATTGTCCGGCAATATTACAAAAACGGCAGCGGCTGTTCAAATGGAACGCACGGCCTTGCACCGTAAAATTAAGATGTTACATCTGGACGAAGGAGAGGACGCTTGAGCCGGGTTGCCTATGTGAATGGGATTTACGTCCCCCATGATCAAGCCGTGGTCCCCATGGATGATCGGGGCTATCACTTTGCCGATGGGGTTTATGAGGTCTTTTCTTATAATGTGAATCACGTATTCGTGGATGCAGGGCCACATTTTGAAAGACTCAGGGCCTCGTTGGCTGCTTTAAACATTCCCTTTTCCCTCTCCAATCATTCTTTGCTTATTATTATGCATGAACTCATGCGTCGCAATCGTTGCCAAGAAGGGTTTCTTTATCTTCAAATCACACGCGGTATTGCAGCAAGGGAGCATACGGTTGCCCACACTTTAGAACCATTCATGACACTTTTTATTCGCCCTCACGTTTTTAAGAAAGATCCCCCTCTTTTGTCTGTTTTTACACAACCGGATATACGTTGGAAACGCAATGACATCAAGTCCATCGCCCTTTTGGGAAATATTATGGCAAAGTACGGTTCTTTTGAGCAAGGAGGCGATGAAGCCTGGCTGATCAATAAGGATGGCTTTATCACAGAGGGGTCCTCGACCAATGCTTGGATTGTGGATCAGCATGGGGTCATCCGCACACATCCTGGGACAAGAGATATTTTGAATGGCATTGTTCGCCAACGCCTGTTAAAGATGGTAGCATCTTTGGGGTTTGCTTTGGAGGAACGGGCCTTTACCCTTGACGATGCCCTCAAGGCACAAGAGGCGTTTCTTACTAGTTCGACAAAAGGTGTATATCCGATTGTCAGCATCAATGATCATCCCGTAGGGAAGGGGGGCATGGGCCCCATTACCCAGAGTCTTCAACAGGCCTATTGGTTTTTTCAACACAGTCTTTTACAAGATGACGGAAAGGAATAAGCTTTGCCCTATATCATCAATCATTTCCCCAATCCGCCTAAAGCCATTATTTTTGACTGGGATGGGGTTTTGGTGCAAACCACAGACTTCATCAATCAGGCTTTTATCTATACCCATGAAACTGTAGCACCCCATTTGACACGCCCAGAAAAAATTCCAGGACTGTCTTTGCGGGATTATTTTCCCGATTTTTTTGGGGTAAACGCCCAAGAAGCGGAAAGGGTATTTTATGATTATGTGGAAAAAAATCATCTTTCTGCCTTAAAACCAACCCCTGGAGCACCTGATTTACTAAGGTTTTTGGGGGATCAACCCTATCCTTTGTACATTTTAAGCAATAAAAGGGGAGAATTATTACGCAAAGAGGTTGATTATTTATCCTGGACAGGGTACTTTAGTCGCGTTATTGGATCAGGAGACTGTGTAGAAGATAAGCCTTCCATCCTTCCTGTTAGGATTCTTTTAGAATCAGCCCACATAAGTGCTTCAAAAGATGTATGGTTTGTGGGAGATGGGTCGGTAGATATGGAATGTGCAACGAAAAGTGGATGTACAGCGCTCTGGATGCATCCAGATGATGAAAAAGAAACATTAAACAGCGTTGTATTTCCTGTAGATGCCATAATATTTTCATGTCAGGACTTGCAAAGCATAGTAATTCATAATAAATTATAAGTATAAACATAAAGATAGCAGGTAAAAAATGAGCACAGAGAAAAAGAGTAATATTCAAGAAATATTTTTGAACTTTGTGAGAAAGAATAAGACACCTCTCACGATGTTCTTGGTCAACGGTATTAAATTGCAAGGCGTTGTCATTGGCTTTGATAGTTTTTGCGTCATGTTGCGACGTGAAAATCATGTTCAGGTGGTCTACAAACATGCCATCTCGACCATCATGCCCAATGAACCCGTGAAGTTGCAACCTGGTGAAGAACCAGAGACCGAACAGGCCTAGGTATTTATTGATATCATGAACGTTTGAAAAAGAAAGGTTCCCATCACAATGGGGGCCTTTTTTATTGGGACAATTTTATTGGGACTGTGCCATACCAAAAATCGTTTCTTTTATCTTTTCTGAAGCATTTTTAGGAATCCCTAAGCTTTCACCAAAGTCTTTCGTGAGTTTGTTATCGTTTTGCAACAATTTTTGAATGGATTCCGTTACTTCTTCGGGCGTTTTGGCTAACCCGGCAATCCCGGCGTTAATCAAAAAATTCTCGTAAGAATCTGCGATATAAAGAACAGGTTTCCCCATATAAGCGACTTGGGCCCCTATGGTTGACTTAAAACAACACACAACCGTTGCGATGGTTGAAAGGAGTGGGGTGGGGGCCGCTCCCTTCTCGATAATCCTGATGGACGGAAACCCGTATTTTTGAATGATTTTTCTCTCAACACTCCCGTCAGTTTTGGGGTGGTAGGTCACGAGCACCGTCACATTGTCTAAAAGACCTATCCCTTGTACAAAGGTTTCAAAATCCCGCCGGTATTGTTCAATATCCTGGGGGTCAAAGCCCCCGGCGTAAAGGATAACCGGTTGATCCTCTGAAATACCCAGATCTTGTCTTAAAAGCCCGTGATCCGTTTCAATATAAAGAACTTCTAAGGTTTCAAGAGAGGGTTGCCCTAAGGGAAGAATAGTGGAAGCAGAAAACTTTTCCAATGTCCTGGCCCCCTCTATATAAGATGTTCCAGGGATAATCAGGGTATAGTCTTCAAGGGCACGTAAGGTCTCATAAAAGGGCTTGAGATATTCTTTGATTCCATGACATGTCCACAGGGGATCAAAATTGTCGTAGTAAATCACCTTTTTCAAAGATCCTGGCTTATAGGTGTTCAAAACCTGGGCTTGGGCCACGGACGCCATGCCACTCACAATAACGTGGGGTGTTTTCAAAATCCGCCTGAGATGGATAAGTTCTTCTGCGGATAAAGGCGTATTGACCTCGAGTGCCTCAAAAGATTTGTGGAACTTAATGAGATGTTCGTGGGCATGAGGGCTTTTTAGTTTTTCCAAGGCTTTGCCGAAGGCCAAGATCCGATAACTATCCTCGGGGAGTTTATCGATGACAGGCAGCAGAGCATTGGTTTCACCCAAATTGTGGAGGATAAAAAGCAAAGGGGCCGGGGAAGAGGTAGAATGCCCAGCCTGCGTTATAAAAAAGGCAAAGACTAAAGTCCCAAGGCATAAGACGTATTTTTTCATGCAATTATCTCCACGTTTGTAACGAGGGGAACTCTATCATAGGCAAATGTCATTATGCAAATTGCATGCACATTTTCTAAAAATATGTTAAAGTGTTAAGTGTCACTTAATGGTTTATGGATTATTTTAGGATCATGGATTTTAAAAAACTAGATTTTATGAAAAGTAAACTGGATGCCTTGAGGCCCTTGAATCAGGATATTTTGGCCAATCTTGAGCAATGGTTTGAGGTTGAATTGACCTATTCAAGTAATGCCATCGAAGGCAATACATTAACACGTCATGAAACGGCGTTGGTATTAGAAAAGGGGTTTACAGTCAGTGGCAAACCCCTCAAAGACTACCTAGAGGCCGTCAACCACCGCGATGCCTTAATATTGATGAAACATATGGTCCATAAGAAGGGATTTTTAAAAGAGGACATTTTTTCCATTCATAAAATGATTCTCAAAGGCATTGATGACAGTCATGCAGGGGTGATTCGTTCTGTACCTGTTCGTATTTCTGGAAGTCCGGTTATTTTACCAAATTATCTCAAACTACCCACATTATTAGATACCTTTATTCAAGACTTTACCGCGACAACGGATCATCCCGTAAAACAGGCAGCCTTAGCCCACTATAACATTGTCACGATTCATCCTTTTATTGATGGAAATGGCCGCACAGCACGCATTATAATGAATTTAATATTGATGCAGCATGGGTATCCACCTGCGATTATTCGACCCCAAGATCGTCTTCGTTATATTAAAAGTCTTGAAAAAGCTCAACTTGGTGGATCTATGGAGGATTATTTTTCTGTCATCGAAACGGCTGTTTTAAGGTCTCTTGGGATCTATATCAAGGCCTTTACCCAGAAACCACTTGTAGATCTTTCACCTCATTTGTTAAAAATTGGGGACCTTGCTAAACAAACACAGGAATCTGTGGCAAGCTTACGATACTGGACAAAAATCGGGCTTCTTGAAGTCAGCACCACAACACCTTCCGGATACCAACTCTATGATCGTCATCAGATTGAGCGTTGCGCTAAGATCCGAGAATTACAGAAACAACGATATACCTTGGATGAAATTGGGGGATTAATGGGGGGATTAATGGGGGGATAACAAATTGCCAGTGATAGCATCATATGATACTATCATCTTATGACATATATGCCACCTTATACCATTACGACAGAGATTTTATCTTATGTTGCCTCTATTCAGCGGTTCCTAGGGCGCCTTTCTGGCAGCAAAGGAGATATGCCACCCCTATACCTTCGCAAAGAGAATAGTATCAAAACCATCCAATCTTCGCTTGCCATTGAAGGTAATACCTTAACATATGACCAAATTCAGACTTTGTTGGAAGGCAAGCTCGTGATCGCACCCCAAAAAGATATTCAAGAGGTTACGAACGCATTATATGTTTATAGGCAGTTGAATGCCTTTAATCCCTTAAAAATTAAAGACTTTCTGCAAGTACATCACCTTCTTATGAAGGACTTGGTCGGAAGTCCCGGTCAATGGCGGCAAGGGGGTGTTGGTATTTTTAAGGGCAAGGCCCTTACCCATCTTCCACCCCCAGCATCCCGTGTTCCAATCCTTATGGCAGACCTTTTTACCTATTTAAAGAAAGACCATCAGATTCCTTGGCTCATAAAAGCGTGTATTTTCCATTATGAACTAGAATTTATCCATCCGTTTGAAGATGGGAATGGGCGCATGGGTCGGCTATGGCAACAATTATTGTTGATGAAGGAACATCCTCTTTTTGCTTATATTTCTGTAGAGGAAATGATTCGACAGTATCAACAGCAATATTATGAGACATTAAGTCTTTGCGATAAAAGAAGAGATTCCACGCTTTTTATCGCATTTTCCCTGAAACAAATTTTGGAAGCTCTAAAAGTTTATGAATCCCGTTGTGTTTTTACGGTGAATACCTCTGAAGCACGGCTAACGTATGCAAAAAACCATTTTCAGGAGAGATCCTTCTTAAGAAAAGATTATCTGAAATTACATTCACAAATTTCAACAGCCACAGCCAGTCGAGATTTATTAAAGGGAGTTGTGCATAAAATCCTTATCAAAACGGGGGAAGACAACCAAACTCAATATCAATTTTATAGGTAGAACATCATCCCCGTATCCATTTATTCCGCAAACACAATAATATATATTATGGAAAATAATAGATATTATGACAGAGTCATTGTATATCCTTTTATGCGACATTCTTCTTCAAAGGCAGTGATTTTCTTTTTCCCTTTTTTTATGTCCGATGAAAACCCGAGTGGTTTCCAAGATCCAAGCAATACATTGATCCTCGCTTCTTCAAAGGTTTGACCGCGTGCTTTTTGTTTATAAACAGTCGTCATACCATCTGCCCCTGTTATTGTAAGGATTGCCGGTACTTTTGTTGATTTTGCACGTGCTGCTCCCATAGTCGCTGCAGCGACTGCGGGCTTAGCGACCGGTACTTTCTTTACAGGTACTTTCTTTACCGGTACTTTCTTTACAAGAATTGGATTCCATACTAATTTTTCAACAATCGGCGTCAAAGCTTGAACTATTTTCCATGGTTTTTTAGAGTTACTATCCAATGCGATAGCACCAACCAGTGCCTCCAGTGCATTGGCATGGATTGTAGACAAGTCAGCGCCTGGATTGAACGTGAAAAATTTATCAAGCCCCAAATCTCGGTAACGTCCTGCAAAATAGACATTAATAGTCTTTGCAACAAAAGCACCATGAAACGCTGCCGCAGTCCCCATTGTTTCAGCTGGAATCTTTAATGCAACAATAGCTCCAATCATTTTGTCTCCTAAGGCCTCTAAAAGCTCAAAATGACCATTGCCGAGACTGCTATGCTTTAAAGAACTGGCTAAAAACCCATCATTTTTAAAGGTATATCCTGTAATGCTCTTGATTTTTTTCTTTTGTTCTTTGGTCAAAGTACATTCTGGAAGGTCTAGGACACTGGCCCCTCCTCCCCCCGCAGCAGCAATAGAAACGGCAGTAGAAGCCATGCTTGTGGATGTTAAAGATCCTAAACAAAGACCTGTCAGGATGATTTTGTAAATTTTCATGTTGATACTCCTTTTATTAAAAGTGGGAGGAGATGAATATGCCTATTGAAATATCTTGTCAAGGTGAATATTCAAATTGAATCTTTGGGACGTTCCTTCTAAACTCGCATCCATGGATGAACAAAGAAAAAAGACAAATTTTGGGTTCAAAGAGGTTTTTGACGATGAAAAACCTTCGTTGATTCGTGACCTTTTTGGCCGTGTTGCGGACCGCTATGACCTTATGAATGACCTCATGAGCTTTGGTCTCCACCGTTTGTGGAAACGGCATTTTCTAACCCTTATCCCCAAACGTCCCCACATGAGGCTTTTAGATGTGGCAGGCGGCACAGGAGACATTGCTTTTCAATTTTTAACGTCTATGGAAGACCTTGATCCCTCCGTTGTGGTTTATGACCTCACCCCAGAAATGATCCAAAAAGGTCAAGAAAAGGCCTTGGACCACAATATCCTTCAAGGCATTGACTGGGTATGTGGCCCAGCGGAGAATCTTCCCTTTGATGATCATTCTTTTGACGCCTATACTATTTCTTTTGGTCTACGGAATGTCACAGACAAAGCCAAGACCTTATCAGAGGCTTACCGTGTCCTTAAACCCGGCAGTCCTTTTTTCTGTCTGGAGTTTAGCCAAATTGAAGGCCCTCTTAAGCCTCTTTATAATTTTTATGCCATGTCCTTGATTCCCCTCATAGGCAAGGTCATCCTTGACCAAAAGGATGCTTACCAGTATTTAAGTGAAAGTATCGCAACCTTTCCAAAAGCAGACGCTGTATCAGCCATGATACGAGAGGCGGGTTTCTGCCATGTTCGTCATGAAGGCCTTTGTTCAGGACTCGTTGCTATTCACCAAGGATGGAAGGAATAACATGCTCACCGTACATATTGAACAAGCCCCCCATGGAAAAGGCTTAGAACTCCCGCGTTATGCAACACTGGATAGCGCAGGCGTAGATCTTATGGCAGCCATTGAGGATTCCCTTACCCTCAAACCAGGAGCAAGAACATTAGTTCCCTCTGGTATCATGATTGCCCTGCCTCGAGGGTTTGAAGGGCAAATTCGCCCCCGGTCTGGGCTTGCCTTCAAACATGGCATCACAGTTCTCAACACCCCTGGGACCATTGACGCTGATTACCGGGGGGAACTTAAGGTAATTCTTATTAATTTAGGCGAAGAGGACTTTGTCATCACACGCGGGATGCGGATCGCCCAGCTTATCATCGCCCCTATCGCTCAGGTGACATTTGACACACGAGAAAACCTAAGATCTGAGGAAACCGGCAGAAATCCTGAAGGATTTGGATCAACCGGTCTTTTTTAGGGATATAGCAAATTAGATTAACAAAAACGCACCCAAAAAATCCCCCCCAAGGCCGTCATCACGAGCTGATACATCCCCACGAAATGTGTGATAAAGAAAAACCCTTCTCTCCATCGATCATTCAGACACCCCTAAAGCCCACCAGTGCCGTCCTCCAAAGCCCACCGAAGGTGGGCGTGGGATCCAGAAAAATAGCCCGTTAGGGCTACTCAAGATTTGACTCCCTCACCATTTTAGAGGGTTGAAAGGGGCCATTTTAGCCATTCGGCTAACCTTCTGGATCCCACGCCTCGCTTGCAGCGGGGCTCTGGAAGACGGCGTCGGGGGGGGCTAAAATACAGTATTTTCAAGGACTTTAAACCAAAAAAAGCCTACATTTCTCTCACACATTTCGTGGGCGTTGTATCAGATCACGAGGAGTGCCGCAGGCACGACGTGGTGACCCAGGATCAGCCAAAAGGCGATGCGCTAGCACATGACAATTTACGTTGGTCCTTAAAAATGTATGGTTGTTTAGCCAGATAGCTAAATCTTCCTGGGTCACCACGTCGCAGTTTCCAGAAGCTTCCGCTTCGCAAAAGCCTTGCTCCTCGTGATGATGGCCTCGGGGGGTGCGTTTTTGTTAATCTAATTTGCTATAAAAAAATATTTTTCTCTCTTCTCATTGTACCTCTTTCTAAAATCGGATAGAGTGGGTTAGATTAATTCTAAAGACACTTATCATGAACGCACATACGTATGATCAACAAGCTATCTGGCGCGATATTGCTGTTTCCCTTCAAGAAATTTTTGGGGAAAATGCTTATCGTGGCTGGTTAAAATCTCTCAGGTTTGAGGAAGACCTGGGCGGGAAAGTTGTGCTTTCTGTTCCAACCCCTTTTATCCGCGATTGGATTCAGGCCCGATATCTCTCTAAGTTATTGGCGTGTTGGCAAGAAAAGTCCCCTGATGTTCATGCTATTGACGTTATTGTGAATGATGCCGTTCCCGTCTTAACCGATGAACCTACCCAAGCTCCCTTTATGATGCCTGATGTGGAGGCAAGAAAAGCTCCGTTGAATGACCACACAGCAGGCCTTGACCCCCGCTTTACCTTTGAGAATTTCGTGGTTGGCAAACCCAATGAATTGGCTTATGCGGCAGCACGCCGCGTAGCAGAAACAGACCAGGTTAATTTCAACCCCCTCTTTCTTTATGGCGGGGTTGGGCTTGGAAAAACCCACTTGATGCATGCCGTGGCGTGGCACCTTCACATACATCGCAAGGATCGCAAGGTCATTTACATGTCCGCTGAAAAGTTCATGTATCAATTCATCCGGGCTTTACGGAATAAAAACATCATCGACTTTCGTGAATACTTCCGTTCTGTAGATGTTCTTATGATCGATGACGTCCAGTTCATCAGTGGCAAAGAATCAACCCAGGAAGAATTTTTCCACACCTTCAATTCCTTAGTTGACCAAAAGAAACAAATTATTCTGTCTGCCGATAAGTCACCGTCCGAAATGCAGGGTATTGAAGAACGCATGCGTTCTCGCCTGGGATGGGGTCTTGTGGCAGATATTCACCCCACGTCTTACGAGCTTCGTTTAGGCATTCTCCAATCTAAAGTTGAAAAGCTGGATGTCACCATCCCAGCGGAAGTTTTAGAGTTCTTGGCCTATAAAATCACATCCAACATTCGTGAACTAGAAGGTGCCCTGAATAGAATCTTGGCCCACGTAACCCTGGTTGGTGGAAAAGTTTCTCTCGAGACAACCCAACAGGTCCTCAAAGATCTGCTGCGTGCTAATGAACGTCATGTGACGATTGAAGATATTCAGCGCCAAGTGGCTGAACATTTTAATGTGCGTACCAGTGACATGCATTCTCCTAAGCGTCTACGATGTGTGGCACGTCCTCGCCAAGTTGCAATGTACCTGAGTAAACAGCTGACCACCCGGTCTTTGCCTGAAATTGGTAAAAAGTTCGGGGGCCGTGACCATACGACAGTCATGCATGCTGTGAAAAAAATAGAAGAATTGAAATTAGGTGATATTTCATTGCGGAATGATATCGATCTTTTGTCCCGTATCCTTTCCAACTAATCTTTAAAGGAGTAACCGCCCTTGAGGGTGCCATACCGAAAAGTTAAGATTGTTGCAACACTAGGCCCTGCGAGTGCCTCCCTTGATGTTATACGTGCTTTTGTCACAGCAGGTGTCAATGTTTTCCGTCTCAATATGTCCCATGGGACCCATGCCATTCATGCACAATCCATTACATGGATTCGCCAAGTTGAAAAAGAGGACGGTCATCCTTTAGGCATTTTGGTTGATCTTCAAGGCCCTAAACTGAGGGTCGGACGGTTTCAAGATAAATCCGGGGTTCTTTTGAAGGATGGAGATTCCTTTGTCCTGGACCTTAATGAAAATCCCGGTGACGACCATCGCGTTTCTTTTCCCCATGGGGACATTTATCCCCATTTGACCCCTGGAAGCTTGCTTTTGTTGAATGATGGGGCCATTCGTTTGCGGGTCGACCAGGCAACAAAAGATCACATCCAAACAACTGTCATGGTGGGCGGCATCCTCTCAGACCATAAAGGCGTTAATGTTCCGGGGGGCAATTTACCCATTAAGGCCATGACGGACAAAGATCTTGAAGATCTTCACTTTGCCCTTCAGCATCCCATAGACTTTATCGGTCTTTCGTTTGTTCAACGGGGTGACGATATGCGAGAGCTCCGGTCCCTTGTTGGGACAAAGGCTGCGATCCTTGCCAAAATAGAAAAACCCCAAGCCTTGGAGAATTTGGAAGACATTGTTGCCCTGTCCGATGGGATTATGGTGGCACGGGGGGATTTAGGGGTTGAACTATCGCCTGAAAAAGTCCCTGCCCTTCAAAAGAAAATTATTCGAACCTGCAGAGCCCTTGGGAAACCCGTCATTGTTGCAACCCAAATGCTGGAAACCATGAAAGAACACCCCTTCCCCACCCGCGCTGAGGCTTCTGATGTGGCAACAGCTGTTTATGATGGAGCAGATGCCGTCATGTTATCGGCAGAGTCTGCAACGGGACAGTATCCTTTAGAGGCCATTTCCATGATGGGAAAGATTATCACCTCCGTTGAAGAAGATGAATTTTATTTGTCGTTCTTGGCCAAAATGGGGGGAATAGCGAACCATCAGGTATCGGATGCCATTTCTGCTGCCGCAACTCAGTTATCCTATACGCTTCCTGCTGCTGCTATTGTAACCTATACGGCCCTTGGGGGAACCGCCCGGCGCGTGTCCCATAAACGGCCTTCCTGTGTCATTTTTGGCATGACCGATAGCCTCCAGACAGCACGGCAATTGGCTCTTGTTTGGGGCGTTTACCCCACCCTTGTCCAAGGCGTTCATACGTTTGAAGATATGCAAGCAGGTGCTTTGTCCATGGTCAAAGATCATGGCGGGGAATCAGGAGATGCTATTGTCTTTACCTGCGGTGTTCCTTTTGGAAACCCTGGATCTACCAACATCATTAATGTACAAGTCCTGTCATGAAGCGCGGAAAACCACCTATAAAAACGGGGAAAGCCCCCCATGGAAAACAAATCTTATTTGGGATTCATGCGTGCCTTGCCGCATTAGAAAATCCAAAACGGGGCGGTCATGTATTGTTCATGACTCAAAAGGCCTTTTCAAGCATGGATTCCCTTCTTCAACATCGCATTCAATCCGTCACATCCCCCATTTTTGTCACATCCGAAGTTCTAGACAACCGTCTTTCCCCAAGCGATGTCCACCAAGGCCTGCTTTTGGAAGTCGCCCCTTTGGCAACATTATCCCTCGAAGATATTGTGGAAGGAACAGAAAGTCCTGCAACAATTATCCTTCTTGATCAAGTAACGGACCCCCACAATGTGGGGGCGATCCTTCGATCTTCCGCTGTGTTTGGGGCGAAAGCCCTTGTCATGCCTCTCCACCATAGTGCAGAAATTAATGGAACCTTGGCAAAAGTTGCATCGGGTGCCTTGGAACATGTCCCTGTTGTCATTGTCAATAATTTGAAACAAGCCATGGACTATTTAAAGACCAAAAACTTCTGGTGTGTGGGACTCGATGAAGAGGGAACCCAAGAACTGGGGGACTTTTCATTTGAAGGCAATACAGCACTTGTTTTGGGTGCAGAAGGCAAGGGTCTTCGTCGGTTAACGGCAGAAAGCTGTGATGTCTTGCTCCGTCTTCCAACAAGTGCCACGTTTCAAACCCTTAATGTATCTAATGCGGCGGCAATTGCACTCTATGAAGTTTTTCATCAATCAACTGATAGGAGAAAAAAACGATGATTTTCAATTTGACTCAAGGCCTTATTTTAGTGTTGTCTTACTTTGCTGGATCCATTCCTTTTGGCCTGATTATTACACAGATTGCAGGTTACGGTGATATTCGTACCATCGGGTCAGGCAATATTGGCGCTACCAATGTGTTGCGGACCGGCAAAAAGACCCTCGCTCTTTTGACCCTGTTTTTTGACTTTTTCAAAGGATGGGGCGTTGTTGTAATCGCCAAAAAGTTCGGTGTTGAGGATTTAGCAGCAATCCTTGTTGTTTTAGGCCATATGTTCCCCATATGGCTTGATTTTAAAGGAGGAAAGGGTGTTGCAACCTATGGGGGTGTCTTGATGGCCCTTAGTGTTCCTTTGGGGATGCAAGCTATTTTAGGGTGGATGGCCTTTTTGTTACTTTTTAAATATTCATCCCTTGCGGCACTGTTCGTCGCTGTGCTTGTGCCGTTGAGTGTTTGGGTTTGGCATTATGGCGGATTGCTTACCCCAACACTGATTTTAAGTGCCTTGGTATGTGTAAAACATGCCCCTAATATTCAACGTCTTTTAAAAGGAGATGAGCCAAAAGTTGGTCAAGACAAACGCAAAGAGTCCCAATCCAAAAAGGTCTGAGGGCCCCCCAACAGACGCTGAACGCTTTGCTATTGTACGCCTCATCCGCAGCCCTGGCATTGGACCTGTTCGATTCTTTCAACTCTATCACCACTATGGAAGCGCCCTTGAGGCAGTACATCATTTTAAAGAGGCGACGCAAAACATTAAAAGTGCCGCCTTGTGCGCCCCTCAAGACATTGAAAAAGAACTAACCCACCACCAGAAAATCGGGATCCATCTTTTAACATTCCTGGATCCAACCTATCCTTCCCTTTTACAAGAAATCAAAGATATGCCGCCAGTTTTAAGTGTACTTGGTAATGCCAGTATTCTCCAAAAACCCTTGCTGGGCGTTGTCGGAAGTCGCAATGCCTCTATCAATAGCCGAGACTTTATGAAACGTCTGATTGGTGATCTTATCAAACAGGATATTTATATTGTGTCCGGATTTGCCCGTGGCATGGATACAGCCGCCCATGAAGCCAGTCTTACCTGTGGTACGGTTGGGGTTCTAGCTGGAGGCGTTGATGTGATTTATCCAGAAGAAAATGGGATTCTTTACAAAAAAATTCAAGAAACTGGATGTTTGATCAGTGAAACGCCCTTAGGTCTTCAACCTCAAGGACAGCATTTTCCAAGACGCAACCGTCTGATTTCGGGGGTCGCCCGCGGTGTTCTTTTAAGCGAAGCGCGGTTTCAGTCAGGTTCCATGATAACAGCGGAATATGCCCTGGAACAAGGCCGGGATGTGTTTGCAATTCCGGGATCCCCCCTTGACCCAAGATGCGCTGGCAGCAATCATCTTCTAAAACAAGGCGCCATTTTTGTAACCCGGGCTGAGGATATTTTGGATGTTTTTGGAAATACGCTCTCTTCAGAACCCCTACCCTCTTGTCCTGTGGCACAACTTCCTGACCGGGATGAGGCAACCCTTCTTTCTCTCCTCAGCCAAGAACCGCTGCCACGAGACATTGTTTTAGAGCACTTCGGCGGGTCCGTTGAATCTTTCAACCGTCTTTGCACACAGTTGGAGTTGGAAGGAAAAATTATGACTTACTTTGGGGGACTGTTGAGTTTGGGGAAAAATAGCCAGGCAGGGTGAGATGGTCTTCCCCAAAGAAAAATGGAAATCTAAACTGCTGTTATTGAAGTCCTTTGAACCCTGCGCACAATAATCCCACCCCCCCTGATTTTAAGTAGGATTTTCCCACATTCTCAAAGAGATCATTTTTTTTATTCTTCCTGTTTTCAACGGATTTCAATATACCCCTTCACTTTATCTGCCAAAGTAGGTTCTGACCTAGCTTCAATCGCTGATTTAATGGAAATAATTTGAGGACTAGTATTAGCAAGAAAATTATCCCCAATCGTTGTGATATTCTCAAGCCCTCTCAAATCAAGAGAGGTTAATCCAGTACAGTCAGAAAGGAAGTCATCCCCAATCGTTGTGACATTCTCAAGCCCTCTCAAATCAAGAGAGGTTAATCCAGTACAGTCACAAAGGAACCTATACCCAATCGTTGTCACATTTCTTAAAGGACTCAAATCAAGAGAGGTTAACCCAGTGCAACCCAAAAGGAATTCATTCCCAATCGTTGTGACATTCCTTAAACCACTCAAATCAAGAGATTTTAAGCCAGTAGAACCCTCAAGTAAGGCAAGCCCAATCGTTGTGACATTCCTTAAAGGACTCAAATCAAGAGATGTTAACCCAGTACAACCCAAAAGGAAGCCATCCCCAATCGTTGTGACCTTCTCAAACCCTCTCAATTCAAGAGAGGTTAATTCATTGCAACCAAAAAGGAATTCATCTCCAATCTTTAACCCCGTTTCTATTGGCGCCGTAGTTGTAACAATAAGCCGTCGGATTTTAGATAAGGCCAAGGCAACACTTGATGAAAGCTTCAGCTCATGGCCTGAAGCAGTTTCCACCGCCTCTACATCAATTACAGCAATAGCATTGACCTTGGATTCAGCCGCTAATATCTCTTCTTCACTGGCGCCTCCAGGGCCCCTTGCACGCCTATTAGCCGCATCAAAAAAAGCTCTAATTCTTGTTTGAATAGCCTGATTGCTTAAATTTGCTGTGCTAAAAACCACGTGGGGCGTTAGGGTATTCAAAACTGCCTCAGGACCTGTTGCATCAGGTAATATCCCACCTTCTTGAATATCCGTCCCCCAAACATACCGGGCCCCTATGGCTTGTTGGAAGTTAATTTTATTGTTAGCTTGTTTCGCACCATCTGCTTTCATAGAATTCCTAGACCAAAATGTATATCCTTGTGCCGCATAGGTTGTAATGATGTTCTCCCCAAAAAGCGAGCCTGGATCAATCGAATGATACCCACGTAAAGCAGGATGCCCCGTATCCTGTGCTTCTTTAACATCCAGCTCTTCTACTTTCCCTTTTGTCTCCGCCTCTTCATGACCCAACGCGGATATGTCTCCTTTTACTGCGAGAATACTACTATCTGGCATTCTTTGCAGGACCGAGTTTAAAATACTCCAAGCTTCTCCCTTAATTAATTTCCACTCCGGGTGATTGGCGATATTTTGAATCTCTCGCATATCTAGAATACAAAAACCTGACTTACAATGAACTGCTCGTTTAAAAGCATCTTCCAAGTTAATTTTTTTTGCATCAACAACATCATCGCGCGCATCTTTAGAGGTCGCATGATAGGCCGCCTGACTTTTTGAATCTAAAAAAGAAACCATCTTGCCAGCAACACCAGGTGGTAGTTGACTAGCAGAGCGCTCTGGGGCTCCTGCAGCGCGCGCTGAGCTTCCTGCACAAAAACCCTGATGACTCATCATTACAATACTTAAAAATACACTGAAATAAATCTTTTTTATTAAGTAAGTTTTAATGAAATTATTCATATTGTCCCCCTGTTTTCTTCAGTACATCATATCTCGGGGGGTAATTCAACCGGATTTTCTGGAAGCTTCAACAATCTGATAACCTCTTGTTAAGTTTGAGTCTCCTGTTCAAAACCCTGCGCACAATAATCCCACCCCCCCTGATTTTAAGTAGGATTTTCTCATATTTTCAAAGAGATCATTTTTTTGATTCTTCCTGTTTTCAACGGATTTCAATATACCCCTTCACTTTCTCTGCCAAAGTAGGTTCTGGCCTAGCTTCAATCGCTGATTTAATGGAAATAATTTGAGGACTAGTATTAGCAAGAAAATTATCCCCAATCGTTGTGATATTCTCAAGCCCCCTCAAATTAAGAGAGGTTAACCCAGTACAATCCCCAAGGAAGTAATTCCCAATCGTTGTGACCTTAATTAAAGGACTCAAATCAAGAGATTTTAAGCGAGCACAACGGCAAAGGAAGGAATTCCCAATCGTTTTGACATTCTCAAGCCCTCTCAAATTAAGAGATTGTAAGCGAATACATAAGCAAAGGAAGCCATTCCCAATCGTTGTGACATTCCTTAAACCACTCAAATCAATAGAGGTTAAGCCGTTACAAATAATAAGGAAGTCATCCCCAATCGTTGTGACCTTCTCAAACCCTCTGAATTCAAGAGAGGTTAATTCCGTGCACGAAGAAAGAAATTCATTTCCAATCTTTAACCCCGGTTCTATTGGCGCCGTAGTTGTAACAATAAGCCGTCGGATTTTAGATAAGTTACTCGATGAAAGCTTCAGCTCATGGCCTGAAGCAGTTTCCACCGCCTCTACATCAATTACAGCAATAGCATTGACCTTGGATTCAGCCGCTAATATCTCTTCTTCACTGGCGCCTCCAGGGCCCCGTGCACGCGTATTAGCCGCATCAAAAAAGGCGTTAATATTTCGTGAAATAGGGTCATTTCTTAAATCTGCTGTGCTAAAAACCACGTGGGGCGTTAGGGTATTCAAAACTGCCTCAGGACCTGTTGCATCAGGTAATATCCCACCTTCTTGAATATCCGTCCCCCAAACATACCGGGCCCCTATGGCTTGTTGGAAGTTAATTCTATTCTCAGCTTGTTTCGCACCATCTGCTTTCATAGGATTCCTAGTCCAAAATGTATATCCTTGTGCCGCATAGCTTGTGATGATGTTGTCCCCAAAAAGGACAACTGGATCAATCGAATGATACCCACGTAAAGCAGGATGCCCCGTATCCTGTGCTTCTTTAACATCCAGCTCTTCTACTTTCCCTTTTGTCTCCGCCTCTTCATGACCCAACGGGGATATGTCTCCTTTTACTGCGAGAATACTACTGTTTGGCATTATTTTGTCTGGCATTCTTTGCAGGAGCGAGTTTAAAATATTCCAAGCTTCTCCCTTAATTAATTCCCACTGTTTTTCATTGGCGATATTTTCAATCTGTCTGATATCTAGAATATGAAAATCTTCCGTGCCACGAATATTTTGTGCAAAAATATTATTGAGCTGAATTTTTTTTACATAATCAATACCCCTCAATTCAAGAGGGTCTAAGTGAGGGCAGTCATAAAGGAAGTAATTCCCAATCGTTGTGACATTCATTAAAGGACTCAAATCCAGAGAGTCTAGACTACTGCAACGAAGAAGGAAGTAATTCCCAATCGCTTTGACATTCATTAAAGGACTCAAATCCAGGGAGAGTAAGGCAGTGCAGTTAACAAGGAAGAAATTCCCAATCGTTGTGACATTCTCAAATCCTCTCAAATCAAGAGATTGTAAGCCAGTACAACTAGAAAGAAAGTAATTCCCAACCGTTGTGACATTCTCAAATCCTCTCAATTCAAGAGAGAGTAAGCCAGTACAACCCCCAAGGAATTTATCCCCAATCGTTGTGACACTCTCAAGCCCTCTGAATTCAAGAGAGGTTAATTCATTGCAACCAAAAAGGAATTCATCTCCAATCTTTAACCCCGGTTCTATTGGCGCCGTAGTTGTAACAATAAGCCGTCGGATATAAGAATGCTTTAACCCAAGGCGCACTTCAGGGGAATCCTTGACTGAATTAGGTTGCAGATCAATCACCGCAACAGCCTTAGCAACGGATTCATGAAGCAATTTTGCTTCATCCCATTCTTTTTCTCTACCAGCGGGAGAAATACCTGGCCATACAGCCTTATTGGCCCGATAAAAAAAGGCTTCAATTCTTGTTCGAATAGCCTGATCGCTTAAATTTGCTGTGCTAAAAACCACGTGGGGCGTTAGGGTATTCAAAACTGCCTCAGCGTCTGTTGCTGCAGGTAATATCCCACCTTCTTCAATGTCCCTCCCCCAAACATACCGGGCCCCTATGGCTTGTTGGAAGTTAATTCTATTCTCAGCTTGTTTCGCATCATCTGCTTTCATAGGATTCCTAGACCAGAATGTGTATCCTTTTGCCGCATAGGTTGTGATGATATCCTCTCCAAAAAGTTCTTTTGCATCAATAGAACGATACACACGATCCTCTGCTACCTTAACATCTCGGTCTTCTACCGTCTCTTTTGTCTCCGCCTCTCCATCACCCTCATTGAATCCTAAAGGAATCCTTGATCCTTTAACTGCGATAATGATATTTTTTCCTTTAGAAGCTTCCCCATCAATCTTCTTTTGCAGAGCCGATTTAAAGGGTTTAGCAACCTCTTCTCTAGTTACATCCCGTTTGCCGAAATTCTCAATCCATCTCTCATCAACAGCACAAAAGCCTTCAACACAACAAATAGAATTTGTAAAATGTTTTTCTGCCAGTGGAAGAATGTAGTCACTTGCTGCACAAAAACCCTGATGACTCAATATTACAATACTTAAAAATAAACTGAAATAAATCTTTTTTATTAAGTAAGTTTTACTGAAATTATTCATATTGTCCCCCTGTTTTCTTCAGTACATCATATCTCGGGGGGTAATTCAACCCAATTTCCTGGAAGCTTCAACAATCTGATAATCTCTTGTTAAGTTTGAGTCTCCTGTTCAAAACCCTTTGCACAATAATCCCACCCCCCCTGATTTTAAGTAGGATTTTCCCACATTTTCAAAGAGATCATTTTTTTGATTCTTCCTGTTATGGAGCATGTTCTTCTCTCATTATGCTTGAAGGAGACGTCAAATCATTATATAAGGCATTCAATGCCAAGCCAGGGTAGTGCTAGAAAACGAATAACGGAAGGTTTTTAGGAATGAATGTTGTAATTGTGGAATCTCCCTCTAAAGCCCGTACCATTGGGAAATATCTTGGGTCTAATTTCCAAGTCCTCGCAAGTTATGGCCACGTCAGAGACCTTCCATCCAAAAATGGTTCCGTCGATCCTGATCATGACTTTTCCATGGTATGGGAAGTGTCTAACGAGGGGAAAAAGAACCTTAAACTCATTGGGGACGCCGTTAAAAAAGCCGATGCCATTTATCTCGCAACCGACCCTGATCGCGAGGGAGAAGCCATTGCTTGGCATGTTTTGGAAACGTTAAAAGAAAAAAAACTTCTCAAAGACAAAGCCGTTTACCGAAGCGTCTTCCATGAGGTCAATAAAAAAGCCATTGTGGATGCCATCGAACATCCCAGACAGTTGAACCAAGAATTGGTCAATGCGTACCTTGCTCGCCGGGCCTTGGATTATCTTGTGGGGTTTACCCTGTCGCCTGTTTTATGGCGGAAATTGCCTGGCAGCAAGTCTGCAGGACGCGTTCAATCGGTGGCACTGCGTCTTATTACAGAGCGCGAAGGGGAGATTGAAAAATTTAAGTCAGAAGAATATTGGACCATTGAAGGAACCTTTAAAACCCAAGATAAAAACAGTTTCATCGGGCGCCTAACCCATTTGAATGATAAGAAGCTCACAAAGTTTTCTTTAAATACTGAAATTCTCGCGAAAGAAGCCCTGGCCCAAATTGAGCCCCAGTCTTTTAAGGTTGCAACACTTGAGAAAAAGCAGGCTAAACGCCATCCCTCCCCGCCCTTTATCACGTCAACCTTGCAACAAGAGGCGGCCCGTAAATTGTATTTTGGCGCATCTCGCACCATGCAATTGGCCCAAGGCCTTTATGAAGGCGTTGAGTTAAAAGGGGAAACAGTGGGTCTTATTACCTATATGAGAACAGACAGTGTTAATGTTTCCAATGATTTCATCACGGCATGCCGGGACTATATTGAAAAGGAATATGGGCCAACTTATAAACCAGAGGCCCCTCGTTTCTACAAATCCAAGGCCAAAAACGCTCAAGAAGCCCATGAAGCCATCCGACCCACTGATTTAAGACGCACACCTGAGTCCTTGGCATCTCTTTTGGATCCCCAACAACTAAAACTCTATACCCTGATTTGGAAACGGGCTTTGGCCTCCCAAATGGAAAGTGCCATTTTGGACCAAGTTGTCGCTGATCTTCAATCCGATGATCAAAAAATTACATTCCGGGCGACTGGATCCACCATCAAATTTGATGGATTCTTTTGTTTGTACCGTGAAGGAAAAGATGAAGAAGAGGATGAGGAAGAAAAAGAAAACCGCCTTCCCGTTTTAAAGGAAGGGGAAGCCGTTTCTAAGGAAGTTATCCAGCCCAGCCAGCATTTTACCCAACCCCCTCCCCGCTATACAGAAGCAAGCTTGGTTAAAAAGATGGAAGAATTGGGAATTGGACGGCCTTCCACCTACGCCTCTATTCTCCATGTGCTGCAACTGCGCCATTACGTAACGTTGGAAAAACGCCAGTTTATCCCGGATGGCAGGGGGCGTCTTGTCTCCACATTTTTGGAGAACTTCTTTAAAAAATATGTGGAATATGATTTCACAGCTTCTTTGGAAGATGAGCTGGATGAAATTGCGGAAGGGTCCTTGTCTTGGAAAAAGGTTCTAACCACCTTCTGGCAAGAGTTCAAAGCTGCCGTTGATAAAACAAAAGACTTGAAGATCGGTGATGTGTTAGATGTCCTTGATAAGGAACTTGGGACGTTTTTCTTCCCCAATAACAATGATGATCGTACCTGTCCCACATGTAAAAAAGGGAAACTGCATCTCAAGCTTGGCCGTTTTGGGGCCTTTATTGGCTGTACAGATTACCCAGAGTGTAAACATACCCAACCTATTGGGGAATTATTAAAAGAGGATGAAGGATCAGAGGGCGCCGGGGAACAAGGTGAATACCCTAAAATCCTTGGCAAAGATCCAGCAACATCCCAAGACATTACCATCCGCAAGGGACCTTATGGTATTTATATTCAGTTAGGGGAAGCCAAAGGGAAAGAAAAGCCTAAACGTATTTCTCTTTTAAAAGGGATGGATCCTGCCCAAGTCACGCTCCAAGAAGCGCTCAATCTTTTGTCACTCCCGAAGGATCTTGGAAAACACCCAGAAACAGGCGATATGATCAGTCTTGGTATTGGACGGTTCGGTCCTTATGTCAAACACGGTAAAACATTTGCCTCCATCAAAGATGATAACATTCTCGCGGTGTCATTCGATCGAGCCATTGCAATTTTGACCGAACAAGGTGATAATAAAAAATATAAAAAGAAAATAAAGGATAGTTGATTGAATAATCAAAATGAAGAAGGATCTAAAAAACAATCTCATGATCTTTCCCGTGACAATGTTTTAGCATTTATTAAAAAGTCCACATCTCTTCCCACAAAGCGCGATATTGTGAAAGGAATGGGCCTGCGTAGTGTTGGCATGAGACGACGCTTGAAGAATATTTTACGTGATTTAACGACAGAAGGTCTTTATGTCAGAAAGCCTGTCCCGCGGTTTGTTAAAGAATTAACATCTTCTCCCTTCCCAACACAAAGCCTGATCGGGTCAAGCATTCTGGGGACTGTTTATCTCACAGATCGAGGTATTCGTTTTATCCCTTTGCAACGTAAGATTAAAATTGCCTTTTTGTTAGATAACGAAGGATCCTTTGATCCGTCGACCGCTGGATCGGTCATGCGGGGAACGGTGATGTCAGAAGACCCGCCCGTGATTCATGTAGATAGTGAGGTTGGTAAAACAACGGATGTCAGCTTACTTGTCTCCCATATGGCCAATTTGCCGATAGAATTTTCACAAGAAGCCCTAAATATTGCAGAAAAAGGATCCGTCCCCCCGCTTGGCACCAGAGAAGATTTAAGAAATATGTCCCTTGTGACTATTGATGGTAAAGATTCCAGAGACTTTGATGACGCCGTCTGGGCCGCCCCTGATAGAGATCCCAAAAACCCAGGCGGCTTTCATATTATTGTGGCGATTGCTGACGTAGCCCATTACGTGCGGCCTGGTTCAACATTGGATAAAGAGGCTTATGATCGGGGAACCTCTGTTTATTTCCCAGACCGTGTCATCCCCATGCTTCCCCATGTGCTGTCCAACGGCCTTTGTTCCCTCAATCCCAATGAAGATAGGGCCTGTGTTGCAGTCCATATCTGGATCGATGCAGCAGGACGAAAGAAAAAAGACAAGTTTGTGCGGGGACTGATGAAATCCCATGCCCGGATGACCTATGAAGAAGTGCAAATGATTCATGAGTCGACAACCCATCCCATGAAAGATATTGTGGAACCTCTCTACGGTGCTTTTCAATCCTTGCAAAAAGGACGTATTGCCCGTGGCACCTTAGAAATCGATAGCATCGAACCCTATGTCATCTTTGATGAAAAGGGATTTGTCAAAGATCTTATCCAAAAAGAACGCCTCGACAGCCATCGCCTTATTGAAGAATTCATGATTTTAGCCAATGTGGCTGCAGCAGAAACATTGGAAAAGGCTGATATGCCCTGTATGTATCGTATCCATGACATTCCCGATTTTGAAAAGATCGAGGAAGTCCGGCGCATGCTGAACCATTTGAAGATTGCTTATCGGGGTCCTTTAAAAACCCCTCAAGACTTAACAGCCCTTTTGGGGTCCGTTAAAGATACTCCCCACCAAAGTATTGTGAACGAACTGGTGCTGCGATCCCAAAGCCAAGCACTTTATCGTCCTAAGAATATTGGACACTTTGGACTCAACCTTGAACACTATGCTCACTTCACATCCCCCATTCGCCGATATGCCGATATTCTGGTCCACCGGGGTCTTTTATCGATTATGGGCTATAAAGAAGATGCGCTTCCTGAGGGAGACGCGAAGAATTTTGAAGAATACGGCGCTCATATTTCCATTGCAGAACGCAGGGCCCAAGGGGCTGAACGTGAAGCCATGGATCGTTACATGACCCATTATCTAGCCGGACGCCAAGGAGAAACCTTTGAAGTCTATATATCTGGCATTACAAAGGCAGGCCTTTTTGTGAATATCCCCCATATGGGGGCAAGTGGCCTTGTGCCCATGCGACTGATGAGTGATGACTATTATATCTATAAAGAGCTCCCAACACGCCTTGAAGGCCGTCGTACACGCCGTGTGTTTTCCTTTGGGGATCCCATGACGGTCAAACTGTTGGAAGCAGACACAACCAAGGGACGGTTGACCTTTGAACCCATTCTTGGCCCACAGGCCAATAGCCCCCTTAAAAAATATGGAAAAAAACCAGGGTTTTCAAAGAAGAAGAGATAAAAGGTCTTCCCTTGAAACCCTTTAAAACAAAGGGTTTGACGGAAGATAAAGCCCTAGAGCGGACTCATTCCTGGGGCGGGCAGAGCCCCCGCCCCTTTCAGGGTTCTTTACACAGACTTATCCACAAAATCTGAGGATAAAATTGGCTATGGAAAGACCTCGCTCTCTTTGCTAGAATTCCCATTTTATCGATTGGAAAGCTCATGAAAAAAATTTTATTCATCACTCTTTGTATGATTGTTATTTTTAATATCCTACCTTTTGGATTATGGCGAGGACTTGATGATAGTCGATTTGATACCGTAGACGCATTGGCACGGCTGAAATTTTATTTGATTGCGCCTTATGATGGAAAAAATATAAGAACAAAGATCGAACGTTTGGGGCCTTCCTGGATGCAAGAACAGATCAAAGGAAACCTGGCAAGCATCTCGCCTTCGCACACTTCGAAAGAATCTTTGGATAGCTATATGAGCCAATTTTCCAAAGAGGATCTTCAAAAATTCCTCTTAGTGCGCTTTACGATAAAAAAGGGGGAAATTATCCAATACCCACAAACAATCCAACAATTTCAAGGACGTCTAACCGCTCTTCACCATGCTTTGGAAATCTTGTTGAAAGAAAACCTCCTGCCTGAAGGTCTGGACTTTATTGTTTGTATCAATGATAAGATTTTTGAAGGATATCGGGGGGAGATTCCGATTTTTGTCTTTTCCAAGGATGTGAGCGATGCGAGACAAAGGAATTTAATCCTCATCCCTGATGGGATGAATCTGTCCCGGTGGGCGTATCATTATCCAACCATTCGTTTCGCAAATTTTATCTTCCCATGGGCCAAGAAGAAGAACACCCTGTTGTGGCGGGGAAGCAATACAAACCCCATTCGTGAAAGAGTAGTCCAAATGACATTGCCTTTTCTAGATGCAGTGATCACCGATGGACGGGATCAATCCTATATGATTCCAGAATATCAGATTCAGTTTAAGTATCTTTTATCTCTCGATGGCATCAGCTCCACCTGGCCAGGGCTTCTTTGGAAACTGGCCTCTAATTCTGTGACATTCAAACAGGCGTCCTCCCACCAGCAATGGTATTATGGGGGAATCAAACCAGGGGTACACTATGTGGAAGTGCAAAAAGATTTAAGCGACCTTGAGGCCGAGTATCAATGGGCCGAAAGTCATCCACAAGAGGCACAAATCATCAGCGATAACGCCCAAGCGTTTGTGCGAGATAACCTAACCTATGAAGAGATGTTGCACTACCTGGCCCGGGTGTTTAATGCGTATAAAAAAATCCCCATCACAGCTTAGGTATGATGGGGATTGGTAAACGTTGTTAACTTAAGCGGATTTTTTCTGGGATGCACTCTTGATGAAATAAAACCCAACGGCGCCAATCAAAAGACCTAAAACAATCGTTGAAAGGGCGATGGTAAAGGCTGTCGCAGAATAAACCCGAACACCTTCAAGGATTTCACCTGACCAAAAGCAGTCAAGCAGAGAGCCCACAAGGTACGGAAACACAAAGCCGCTGAGCATATTGATCATATTCACGAATCCAATCATGGTACCAGCCAGATTCTTAGGTGTCCGCTCGGCCACAAGGTCAAAGATTAAGACCTGATACGCACAGAAGAACCCAAGAATCCCAAGGAGCACTGCAACCATCCCAAAAGACGGCTCCGTTGCAAAGATGATCGCCATACATATGGCCATAAAAAATCCACTGAGGATAATGATGCTCCGGTTCGATTGCCCCTTTTGGCCTGCCAACACGGCAATCAATGGACCCCCTAAAGCCATGCCGCCATAAACGATGGTTGAGGTATATTCAGCAAGATCGCCACTCCACCCCAAGGCTTGTTTAAAATAAGACACCCCCCAAGAATCGGCAAAACCATAAAGAGGGCCAGACAAAATGGATCCAAAGATCGCAATAAGGTAGATTCTTTCAGAAATCATCTTATCCCAAGCCCGCTTCAAGATGTTGTTTTCTTGCTGAATTGCTTGAAAATCATCAGGGTTTCGAACAAAAACAAAGATCAAAAGCGCAATGACAATGCCGATCAAGGCAATGATGAAAAACGTATGTTGCCACCCTATTGCGTTCTTTAAAAACCCAACAGGCTTGCCGCCAAACATACCGCCCATCAACCCAATCGTAATGGTAATACCCACAATTTTGGCGTATTTTGATTCATCAAACCAAGAGCGGATCAGTTTTGAGGTTGAAATAAAGGCCCCGGCACTTCCAGCCCCTATCATCATGCGCGCCATCTTGATCAAGAACCAACTATCCGCCATGGAAAAGATCAAGCACCCAAAGGCACAAAGGATACAGCAAACGGTTGCCACATAACGGGGACCATAAAGATCCAGCATAATTCCATTGGGGACTTGCATGGCGGCATAAGCCGCGTAGTAAATACCCATCAAGACGCCAAATTGGGTAGCATCCACCTGGAAATACCGTTGAATTTCATCCGCCATGACGCTGGGGCACACGCGAGCAACGAATTGATAAAAGAAAAAGGCCGACAGTAACGACCACATCCATAACACACTATTTTTTTTGCACATAACGCAAACTCCAAACTTAAACTATTTTAAGAAACAAAAGGGGGATTAAAATGTGATGCGAGAATATATGGGGCTGGCGCCCGCCAGCCGTGCGGAGGCGACCATAATAACGAGACAGACTATTGCGTAAATATATTGCATAACTCCATTTATGAAGGAAGAACGGGGGGTATGTCAATGGGACGTTTTAGAAAAATCCATTATCATCTCGTCAATGGGAGACCCCTCCCCTGACTGCCAGAGTTTTTCAAATCCTTGCGTTGTCTTTTGATAGACGCCGCCATGAACAAGGGAACCTGCATCTTGGTTGGACCCTGTGATGAAAAGACCATTTGCTAAAAGTCCGTCATGGATATAGGTAATCACCTTTTCAAATTCTGGCTTTGAAAAATACGTGGTATTTAAGACATTCATAGCCCGGATGATATGACTTTGTTCTTTAAAGGGCTTTAAAAGGTCGTGTTGTTCAAGAATAAAACGAGGATCTTTTTTAGCCAGATTCAAAGCAGCAGGACAAAACAAGAGCAGTTCTTTTGCTTTGACCTTGCCAGCTTTGTAGGCGGCTATAAGAGGATTGACTTTGAAAAATTGGATGAACCAGCGAATCACGGTATTCAAAGGATAATAACGATCTGGCCGACTGAGGTTGAAAACAAAGGGTGGCCACACGATTTCTAAAACTTTCCCCGTCTGACTCAGGGTCGTTTTGACAGTTCTTTTTTCGATGACGTAGACTTTGGGATTATAGTCAGAAGCTGTGTAAATTATTTTTTGAAAAAGTTGGGCCCCTTTTTCAAAAAAATCGGCCGCAGTTCTTCCGTCACTAATTCCAACATCTTGGAATAATAAGGGCCCTTTTAAATTTTTCTCAATAAGGGTTAGAACAACTTTATCAAATTCCTCAAACCGTTTTCTGTAGGTCCGTTTGTAGGCTCCCCGTTCGTCAGAAAACAAAAGCAGAATCCGCTCTGCTAAATCCTCTGCATTAGGCAAATCCAAGATTTGATCATAAAGGGTGATGGAAATCCTTTTATCAACGCCAAAAAAATCCTTAAGCTTAAGGTCTTTGGTGATTTGGGAACGATGATGAATGCCGTTTGTTATCATTTTTTCTCTAAAATCTTATGCCCCAAAACGTTATTTCCCAAAACTTTGTCCCAGAGGGCGAAAATACGGTCCGGACTAAAGCGCGTTGTCACTTCTTTCGCCTGCTGGCCCAGGCGTTGACATTGCACGGGATCGTTTAATAATTCAAGAGCGATTTTTGTTAAAGCATCCCCATCACCAATGGGGAAAAGCCGCCCATCGATAGTATCCCTTATAATATCAATCGTCCCTGAACAGTTGGAGGCAATAACAGGAAGTCCAACCGCCATGGCCTCGCACAGGGCATTGGGAAATCCTTCATAGTGAGACGGGAAGATAAAAAGATCGGCGTTGAGAAGGGCCTCTTGGACATTGGGTGTGGTGCCAGGGAGATGGATTTTGCTTTGAAGGTTGAGGGATCTGATAAGGGATTCAAGACGGGGGCGTTCCGCCCCTTCGCCATAAATGGTAAGTGTGAGGTGGGGATGGGTTCTGAGGAGGTGGGAAAAGGAATGGATGAGGGTGTCAAACCCTTTAAAAGGACAAAGACGCCCCAGAGAAATGATGTGCTTAATGGTATGATGGTCTTTTGTGCAGGCTGGCAGAGGCACCGCATTTGGAATAATCTCTAGGTTTTTCAGATCCTTAAAATAATCTGCGGCCCCTTGAGTTTGAACAACAACACAAGTTGCCTTTGGATACACCCACCGTCGCAACACATTATAAAGCCCTGGAATTTTATAGTGCCCCGGATGGGTCCTCTCCGACACAATGACCGGAGTTTTGAGCCAAAAGGACGCCATGAGAGTTGTTATATTCGTCACGTCCACAAAGGAAATAATACGATCGGGCTTTAATTTTTGGAGTGTTTTGCGTAAGGTAAGAATACGTTTGAGGCTATTGATAACACGTTTGAATAAATTGGATTCAGAGTGGGTTTGACCCAGTTGAATAAGGTTAATTTTAGGATCAAGGGAGTAGAAAGGAAGGGCGGTGGGTGACGCGAAGGTAATAAGAGATACTTGGTGTCCTTTCGATACCCAATAATTTGCGAGGTTCGATAAGACCCTCTCCGCCCCACCGGGGTTTAGGGATGAGATGACGAGGGTGAGATGCATGGGGAAATTTTAAACAATAGTCTTAAAATAATTGATTGTCTGAATTAATCCTTGTTCTAAAGAGATTTTTGGCTGCCAATCTAGAAACTTTTTTGCAAGAGAAATATCTGGTTGTCTCTTTTTAGGATCATCTTGAGGAAGGGGCAGATATTCTACGTCTATCGTTTTTCCAACAAGGCCAGAAACAGTCTCTGCAAGGGATTTCATATTTATTGGCGTAGGATTTCCAAGATTAACAGGTGTGTGCAAAGCGATATCATTTTCCATAAGCCTTATTAACCCATCAATCAAATCAGAAATGAAGCAAAAACTCCTTATTTGCTGACCAGTTCCATAAAGCGTTATTTTATTATTAGTCAATGCTTGAACAATGAAATTACTCACAACACGACCATCATCAGGCCTCATATAAGGACCATATGTATTAAAAATTCGGGCAACTCTTATTTTGACATCGTATTCTCTAAAATAGTCAAAGAATAGAGTTTCCGCACACCGTTTTCCTTCATCATAACAACTTCTTATGCCTATAGGATTGACATTTCCCCAGTAGGATTCAGATTGAACATCGTGTTCAGGGTCCCCATAAACCTCGCTCGTTGAAGCTTGCAAAATCTTAGCGCCTGTCCGCTTTGCAATCTCTAGTGTGTTAATAGCTCCAAGAACATTTGCCTTAACCGTTTGTACTGGATCCGACTGATAATAAATTGGGCTCGCTGGACAGGCCAAATTATAAATCTCATCTACTTCAAGATTTATGGGTTCAATAATATCATGACGGATGAATTCAAAATAAGGATTAGAGAACAATTCAGCTATGTTTTCTTTTCGTCCTGTAAAAAAATTATCAATACATAAAACATCGCACCCTTTCTCCAAAAGCTTACGGCACAAATGGGATCCTATAAATCCGGCCCCCCCTGTAACTAATACTCTTTTTTTAGACACTTTTCCTCCAATATTGTCTTGATTTTGCTATAATAAGGAAATAAAATTTGCTTTATACTATATACTAAATGAAATTTAGCAAAAGAGATAAATTCTACAAAAGATATTCTTCTATTCTTCAGTAAGTCATAAAAACATATTACAATACGAACATAATAGCGAAAAATTTTTCTTGCATTATTGTAAGAATAACTAATTCCACCGAGGTGTATACGATATTGCACAAGAGAACTCTCAATAAAAAAGACAGGATACAGATACAAAAGATGGCTCAAAAATAGATAATCCTCTGATGCCTTCAGAATTGGTCTTTCATCAAACCACAGGCCATCTAAAAACACCCGTCTACAAACCATAATCGTTGAAAACGTAATGTCATTTTTAAACAAATGTCTTCTAAAATTTGTAATTTTTTTAGAACTCTCTACTTTTACATGAGCTATTTTTTTATCATTTTCATCCATCAATACATAGTCTGTGTAACATAATTTAACGTCAGGATGAAGATCAAAAACCTTTACTTGTTCCTCTATTTTTTTGGGAAACCAAATATCATCATCATCACAGAACGCTATAAGCTCTCCAGAAGCCTTTCGGGCTCCAAAATTTCTTGGAACCGCAGGTCTTCCAGAATGATCGATTTCAAAAAGATGTAGCCGAAAATCTCCAAAAGAATCTATTAATTCTTGGAGAGAATCTTCTTTGTCATCATTCACTACAATGACTTCTAAATTAGAATAAGTTTGAGACAAAACAGAAGCAATCGTCTTAGAAAGAAAAAACTTTCTTCTATAAGTTGCTATAACGATTGTCACCAAAGGATTAGTGTTCTTCATGATTTATAAAGTACGTATGCTAAATGATTAGATTGTGTTGATTTAATATGCACAAAATTAAACTTATTCCTTGAGAAAAATCCTTCATACTGTGACTTCAAATGGTAGTGATCACCCATTTGTGGGTCTGGCGGGAAATATAACGCTTGGAAAGATCCTCTCAAGTCTCTTTCTTTCATTTTTTTAAGCTTTTCAATAGATTGAACTAGAAAGCTCGGAAAATATTTTGACGATACGACACATGCCATCAAGTAATTAAGATAACATTTTAGATAAAGCCGTTTCTTGATATAGAGCTCTCCAATCATTATCAAAAAACCCTCTTTTTTTAATACACGACTAGCTTCTTGCAAGAACTTATCTGGATCATCGGCATGATGGAAAGCTTGAGACATCACCACAAAATCTAAACTTTCTGAAGGTAGCTTAATGTCATAAAAAGATCCTAGACACAGGAATAATTTTTCTGGATTGACTTTGTAGTGGGTGAGCAATTTTTGTCCAAGGTTAAAAATATTCTTTCTAGAAAAATCAACGGAATAAACTGTATCTAATACTTTTTCAAATTTATTGACAACATATGAAGTTAACCACATGCTTCCACAGGCTAAATCTGCACCCTTTCCATGTATTTTTTTTCCTAAACCACTGAGTGCATGAAGGCATTTTTCAAAATCTTTCAAGAAACCTTCTTCATTAATATATTTTTCTAGTCCAGAAAATGCATTGGTATCTATATCGTTAAAAACACCTCCAATGCCTTTATCCTCCCAATGTTCTTGATATTTATCTTCGTTTTCTTTCCATATTTTTGTATTATAAGTCATTCTTCTGAATCCTCATAATAATCTGATTACCCAGATCATTTCCTTCTATCACTTTTCTGTATTGGACATCAAAATCATCAATAATTTTCACAAGCTCTAAGCTTATCTTATCTTTCTTTGCACCAAAAACTTGTCGAAGATCTTCAGACAAGTGATCACCTCCAACCAGACTGTTATTGTTAATTGGTTTTTGATTGAAGTACCAATGAAGATGGTTATAGAAACTATACCCTTGTTGCGTATAAATTGTCTCCTTAAGATCATCGTGCTCTTTTTTAAGAACGTGGACCAAAGATTTTACTGCTTGAGAAGAGTAATAAGCGATAGCACACTCATCGTAGAAAAAATCCTGATAGCCTTTATTCTTCCAAATATCCTTTAACACATCATCTAAATTGGGTGTGATAAAAATCATCTCACCGCCATCTTCAAGAAGATCGAATAGGCGTTTAAAAAAATCTATTGGATTTTTTATGTATTCTAAGCAGTAAAAAGAGAATATTTTTTTAAACTTAATCGCAGAAGAATGGTACTTTTCAATATCAGCCTCACATCTTATGTTCAAGTTCTCTGCCACATAACTAGCTCTAACTGGATTAATTTCAACGCCGTAAGGAACTGCGCCAAACTCTCTCACTGCTTTTAAAAAATATCCCCAAGAGCATCCTATTTCTAATATATTTTTCCCAATATCTTCTTTCGTCAAATATTCCTGAATATAAGACTGGGATTGCTTATACCCATTTTCAAAATCCTTTTCCTGTTTTGGAATATCTAACCCAGCTGACTGCAGCCGTGTCTTATCGAGCTGATCTCCTATAAGCAATGATTTGTTTTCATGAGAAAAAAATTCAAAATGACATGACCCACAATACTGAATAAGCGCTTCTTTTTTAGAACGCAACTGTACGGATTTTGAAAGAGTTTCTTGATTGCACAACCAACATAGAGTGCTCATACTACTTCTCCAAAGGTCTGATCCGCCCAATTTTTGAAATGAGCTAATCCAGATTTTAGTTGGTACTGAGGATTATATCCTAAGAGATCTCGAGACTTAGAGATGTCTGCATAGCACCCCATAATATCGCCAGGAGTGGATCCAACAACCTCAATGGTAACGTTTTTTTTATGTAAATCAGCGATTGACTCGATCAACTCTTTGATAGTTGTTTTAGATCCCGATCCAACATTAAAAATTTGGTTAGGAATATTTTTTTCGAGACATAAAACCCACGCTGATACCACATCATCGATATAAACTAAGTCCCTAAATCTCTCTACTTTTCCTTGTAGTGGAATATAGTCCCCTTCTCTCACATACCCCAGAAAAATGCTGACAATCCCTTGATCTTTTCTAGATAAATCTTGCCCTGGTCCATAAACGTTGAACATGCGTAGAGCATTCCAAGAGATACCAAGCTTTTCGGCGTACACTTTAAGATACTGTTCTCCCGTTAATTTACCAACCCCATAAAGAGATTTTGGTTCACAGGGTAAAGATTCACTAAGCATTTCATGTGTAAGATTATCACCGTAAACAGTAAATGAGGACGCAAACAGAATTCTTGGTATTTTAAGATGATCACATAACCGAATAATATTTAAGGTTCCAAGAATATTAATTCTTAAATCAAGCTCTGGATCTTTAAAAGAAGCTGGGCCTGAAGATTGCGCAGCGAGATGCAAAACAACATCAAATACTCTTCCCTCAAAAGATGCTTTAAGTAATTCATAGTTTGTAATATCCGCACAAACTAATTCATGCTGAGTTTGGCCCCCCTTAAGACTTGTGGAAAGATTATCAAGAATTGTTATTGCATGATTATCTTTCTCTAACCGTTTGATAAGGTTACTTCCTATATACCCCATTCCACCTGTAACAAGAATTTTCATGCGTGCCTCATAAATTCTTTTATGGACTCTATAAAACGTTCCATAAGGTCTTTAGGCCCTAGCGTTATAGTGATGCAATTATCCCAGGGAGCGTTCCATGGGCCTTTCACATAAATTTTTTGCTCTCTCAAGGATGCTACGCAATTTTTTGTTTGCAAACTGGATGCAAGTGGAATCAAAAGATAGTTTCCCTTCTCTCCCCTTGCATGAACACCCAATTCTAATAGCTCCTTCTTAACATAAGCCCGTGCTTGATTAATTTGATTGGCATAATCCTTTACAATATCAAAATTATCTAAAAGGTACTCAGCCATAGCAGCACTTAATGCGTTTGCTTCGTGAGCAAGACGTGTTTTAGAAAGGAGTTCCATATTCTCTTCTGTTGAGACCATATATCCAAGACGTGCAGAGGGAATACCAAAGGCTTTTGAAAAAGTCCTCATAACAACAACATTTTCAAATTCATTTATCAAAGGAAGTGCAGATTCTGCACCAAAATAGTGATAGGCTTCATCCACAACAAATAGACATCCAATGTCCAAGCATTTCTTTGCAATAAGTCTTAATTCTTCCAAAGAAAAGCAGGATTCTATTGGTTGATTTGGATTAGGTAAGAACAGAATAATGGGATCTTGCTTTAAAAATGCCTCAAAAGAATCCCAATTTGGCTCATAATTTTCCTTATAACCCACATGAACCATCTCAGATTGAAATAACTTTGCATAAACGTCGTACATGGCGTAAGTTGGTGCAAATACGCCAATTTTTTCACCTGGATTCACCAGTATTTCAAAGAGAGTTTTAATAACACCATCAATACCAGATGATACAAGAACTTGGGACTGTTTAACATTTAAATGGGAAGATAATTTCTTATAAAGCCCTGAAAGATCGGGATAGGTACTAAAGAAAGAGGCATGTTTTGAAGAAAGAACCTCTGCCATAAAGTTGTCAGGCCAATCGGCAACCCTCTCATTGCGATCTAGTCTTAATCCATGGACTAAATCACGTGTTTCTGGAATTCTAATACGCTGTATAGCTCTTAAATAACTTTTTTTCTTTAAAAACATTTTTATTGCCCTCGTTTAAAAATTTCATTCAAGATTGAGTGCTGCGGTGGCACAAAATATGATTCAAAATAGCCTCTAAATAGGTTTGATTCCATCCTATAGTGATCTTCATTGCTCAAAATAGATTCTATTTTTTTTATCCCTAGCTCATCATCTTTTATAGATATATCTGGAATTCTATCAAGATCTATTTGTAAGTCTGAACTAATAAACACTGCTGGAATACCATTTGCTGCTGCATTCAAACAAATAGAATTTGAGTTATAAAAAACTATGCGTGTACTCTTTAAAAGTTCGTCTGCACTTAATGGAGACCAGTGGATATTAATCCTAGCATCAGAAAAAAGCTCTCTTATTTTTTTCTTTTCAATATCTCGCATAAGGGGATGAAAATTGACTGTTAATGTGATCTTTTGTTGAAAAGTCGGATCAAACTTTTGAATCAGCTTTATAGATCTTGATATAAGTTCCAAAGAATCATTAAATTGAATGGAACAAGCGCAGAGAATGTCCTCTTTTTTTACAGAAGAACATTGTTGATCATTTTTCAGTACATTTTCAAATCTAAAATTCCCTAGCAGGGTAGTGTCTCCACATCCTTTTTCTCTCAAATAATTGCCAAAAAAGGAATCGCTTAATAAAATCTTTGGGTTAATCTTTCTTTCTCTATACGCATTCGATGGATAAATTGTTAGATAATCCTTCGACACAGGAAAATGCTGATACGCATAAAGATGATTCGAAGAGAATTTCTGTGCAAAGGCTAGGGCTAAAACTTTTTCCCACGCTTGATTCTCATAAGGGTAAATTAATTTTATATCAGGGTTCTTAATAGTTTTGCAAATACTGCGCGCTGCATGAAATGTTTCTAAAGCTGAAGGAATCCGGGGCTTTAAGGCATCTTTTAAGCAGAACCATTGCCATAGGTGAGAAAAATTAACGTCCTTCACAACGAATGGATGATTAAAATATTTCAAAAATCCAAATGACTGAAAAAATATCTTAAAAATATCGGATATTTTTAAGAAATCTTGTAGAAAATAGACCTGGCTTTTCTCATTGATTGCAGACCTTGCAATTTCTTTGAAAGAACAGACAAAATCAAGAGCCTTACCCATAACGGCGACTTTTAATTTTTTTTGCTTTAATTTCGAGAGCAAATCACCGAAATACCGATCTTTTAGAAAAAGATTTCCATCTCTAAATGATTGTTCAGCAACCCAATTCATACAAAGAATATCTGTTTTTTCTAAATCTTCTGTCTGTAGTTTGACGCGGTAACCACGCCTTAAGCTGCGCAGAATCACTACTTTACACACACTCTGATAAAGGCCTAGAACTTTTTGAGTGAGACACCCCATGAGCCTTCTTAGAAGTTTAAAGTAATTAACACGTCCAGTTATTTTAAGACCATTTCCCTTTAAAAGAGATTTGTAAAGATAGACTTGTTCATCATCATCACAAATAAAAACCACTCCCTTTTTTTGCAATCGTTCATTTCTAATAATAGACAGCGTATTAAGGATATAGAGGTTAAAATTTTCAAGACAGATATTGTTTTCAGCGAGATCACTCGCAAGCCACAAAGGATCTGATACATCAGCAATCCCTTTGTCAAAGTTGATAATATCGTCTCTAATCTCATTTAAAATTGTCATTCTTTCTTTTGCTAAGAAAGAAACGGAAATCCCTTTTTTTTCAAGGGAGAGCAGATTTTCTGTGTTGAACCCTATGAAGTAAAAAGATGACGTAAATTCCTTGAAAGGATATAAATCTCTAAAAGAAATAATCATAAAGATGGTTTATTATTTTCTTGAAAATATGTAGTTATACATATTTTTGTATGTACCTTGTGCAAATACATCACTTTGTTCTTTAACATCTAATACAAAACCACTTTCCCCCATAAATTTTACACACCAGTCGTGCATTGAGTGTTTTTCATCCAGCTCAATAAGAACTTGCTTCACTCTAATATCCTTTAAAGTTTCACGAGCACCCAGCAATATTTGATCTTCAACCCCATCAACATCTATCTTTATATAATTTGGGAACGGCATCTTTTGAATATTTAAAAGCTGATCTAAAGAATATTCCATAATCCCTTGTTGAAATTTTGGAATAAATTTTTCTTCTTTCCAGTCCACAGCTTTTCCTGTTGTATTTTCTGCCGAACCAAACTGCATATTTTGCATGTAAAATTTAGAAAATTGAAACTTATCTGAGATTGCAGCAGATAACGCTGTAATTCTATGATCAAGTTTATTAATATATATATTCTTGTTTAAAATATATTGATTTGCACTATAGGGCTCAAAAGACAAGACTTCATGCCCCTTCATTCCAGCATAAAGGCTGTATAAACCCACATTAGCACCAATATCGAAAAAAACAGTATCCGTTTCAAAAGAATCCACCCATGCTAAGGTTTCAGGCTCTAAATCAAAAAATGTATTTGCTCTCCAAATAGGAATTTGGCCAGGACAAAAAAACTTTATCACTCCATGTTTTGTTGGAACATCAACATACTCACTTAATTTTTCAATGACATCATCTTGTGTCATGCACCCCTTATTCACACAAAACCTAACTAATTTTTGAGCAGTATTCGCAAGTAAATCTTTAATAATTTTCTTTATCATTTTAACACCTTAATCATCACAGCCTTCTCATAAACATCACCCAAATAAAATGACGCCTCTTTTATCTCATTAAGTCTTTCCAAACGCTCCGGACCTCTTGCTAAGATATAAATTTTATCGGATAGAAGCAAGGCCTCTTTCGAAAGCCCGACGCGGTTTGGGTTTTGTTTTTTCGTCTTATAAAGACTCACACCCATTGCGCCCCACTCTGATGATTCCTCAGAAAAAAGTGAAGCAACATGACCATCAATCCCCATGCTTAAGAGTGTAATAGGAGCAATCTCTTGAATTTTATGGACGAAGTCTTGATTCAGTGGATGGTAATTATATTTTGGAAGATGGGATAAAAAACATTCCCGCAACTGTCGTTCGTTGCTCATCGAATCCTCAAGAGAAACACATCGTTCATCACTCAATCCAATGGCAACTCTTTTCCAATCAACATCAAGATCAATTAAATAAGGAAAGAATGACCGAATGTTATTACCACCCGGAAGAATGAGAACTGCCTGATCATATATATTTATCTGCCGCTGTAGATCATTTTGAATGCTTTCTTTTAAAAACAATCCAGCTTCTTCTAAGGATTCAAATAAGTGTTCTTTCATAATAGTGCTTTGAAATCCTTGATCACTTTAACTTTGGAATCAAAAGGGTTTTTATCTCCCTCTTTGACACGTCCTATAAAATTAACCCCTATGGCAGAAGCCGCATTAAAATCACTGATACTATCTCCAATAAAAATAATGTCATTTTTGGCAAAGTGATGCTGCTGCATGATAAACGTGCCTCTTTCACTTTTTTCAAAAGGGGCCCCATACATTTCCTTAAAAAACAGAGAAAGCCCTCTCTTTTCACAAATATTAAGGAGTTCATCATGGGGAGTGGCAGAGAGTAAAAAAACAGGGATATTTTTCTCTTTCTGTTGTTTGAGAAATCCAATAATTCCATCTACCAAAGGGCATAGAAGAATTTTATCAAAAACAAGTTCTGAGAATTTTTTGGTTAAAATCTTTTTTTCATCATCAGAACACTTTTTCCCCAGAAAAAGTTCATGCATGGCATCAAATTTCTTAGAACGACTAACACCTTGATGATTAAGATGGTAGTCTTTTGCTAGGATTGCAACTTCTTTACCATAAGGAAGATAGAGATCATAAAAAGCTTCTGTTTTAATATCAGCTGATTCAACGACAACACCATCAAAATCAAGAAAAAATGATCTAGTCTTGTTTAACGTGCTTTTCATAAATCTCTTCCATACAGCTCAAAATCCCTTGTCCAAACTCTAAGTATTCAGAGCTTACAAGTTTTCGTGAAATTTTTGGTTTAAACACATAAGGCGTTAATTTATAATGCCCATGAGCCTTATCAAGTTCAGGTTTCGTAATTTGAATCTCAATTCCACCGCCCAGCATTTCAGTAACAATATTAATTAACTCACCCCGACTAATATGTTGATACCCGGTCAGCATCACATGCACGTTTTTATAGTCTTCTTTGAGAATATCAACACTCATACGGGCAGCGTCATAGATATGGATAAAATCCCTTTTTTCATCGTTTTCATAGCCAACCTTGATTTTTTTATCAAGAATAGCCTGTTGAATAATACGATAAATAAAGTTTTTTTCCCCCGCACGCGGACCATACAAAGACCCATATCGCAGAATTGTATAATCAATACCAAAATTCTTTTGATACTCTTCGATGATAATTTCACAGGCTTGCTTGCTGGCTCTATAAAAACCACCCACATCAGAATAAACATAAACTGTAGAGGCAAACACAAACCGTTCAATGCTTGCCTTGCGACATGCTTCAAGAATATTAATGGTGCCTTGGATATTTAAATGCAATGTATCCTTTGGTGTCTCAAATCCAATCCCAATATCAGCTTGTCCAGCTAAGTGATACACATAATCTTTACCTTCAATGGTCTTTTGGACCAAGTCTTGATCTAAAATGCTTCCTTGAATAAAAATCTGCTTATCATTAATAAAGTCAGAAGGGTGTAGGTCAAAAATTGTGGTTTCTATGCCAGCGTTTGTTAAAGCATCCGCTACATGACTTCCCACAAACCCAGATCCACCAAAGACTACCGCTTTTTTCATTTTACCTTGCAAAATCAAATCCTTTCAAAGACCTGAGTAACGACTGATTATCCAAATAACGAACCACATCCTCAGCTACCTGGTTTTCCATCAACGCCCTTCCCTCATGCGTCATAGAACCAATATGAGAGGTTAAGAGGCAGTTGTCCAGTTCTGTCAACGCCCCATTATAAGGCTCAACATTAAAGACATCGAGTGCTGCTCCTGCTAAATGTTTGGTTTGAAGGGCCGTATAAAGAGCCCCTTCATCAATCACACTCCCACGCGATGTATTGATCAAATAACTTCCTTGTTTCATTTTACTCAAAAGATCTTCATTGATAAGTCCTTTTGTCCCAGCATTCAGAGAAAGATGCAGTGACACCACATCCGACCTCTTCAAAAGATCCTCCAAATCACATTTTTCTGCAGAGGGGATGGCCTCAACATAGGGATCATAAAATAAAACTGTTGTTGAAGAAGATAGTGAATGAATCAATTGGGCAACCTTGGATCCTATTTTTCCAGCGCCAACGATTCCAACAATACAAGAAGAAAGCATCCTCCCCATGGGTCGATGCCACTTGGCTTGATGCATTTTTCGATCCGACTCCCCAATACCCTTCAAAAGATTGAAGATAAGCGCTAGGGTAAATTCAGGAACAGATTCAGAAGGCGCATCTGGGGTATAGCAAATGCTTATTTTCTTTTCTCGTGCAGCATCTAGATCGATATTGTCCACCCCTACCCCCACCCGTGCAATAAGCTTTAGGCAAGGAGCATTTTCAAGAACAGACGTTGTAATCTTTTCCGTCCCTGCAATAAGGATTTCCACATCTTGGATAGTTTTTATGAAATCTTCTTCCGTGAATCGGCGTCTATCTTTGTTTTCAATCACTAATGCCTTGTTTTCAAGGACTCCTATTGCTTGAGAAGAGGCATCGCCGAATCCTATATTCGAGATAAGAATTTTCTTACGCATAGTTTTTAACAAGGGGATCTGTTGCCAAGATTTTTTCAGCACGCTCCAGATCATAAGGCACATCAACAGCAACAGTTTCTTTGTCCGTATAGACAACCCTCAAGGGAAGACCATGTTCTAAGACTCTGAGCATATCAATGGATTCTATTTTTTCTAAAGGTGTTTGTGGTAACTCACTAAATTCTCTTAAAAATTTTCTAGAAAATCCGATAACCCCCGTCTGCTGATAAGAGGGAGCCTGACTATCTCTATATCTTGAAGGAATAGGCGCTCTTGAGAAATAGAGAGCTCTTTGATCAGGAGCAGAAACCACTTTCACAACATTAGGGTCCTCATGATCTTGCGCTGCATATATTGTGGAGAGAAGATTAACCACCGGCGACCGCGTGCGTTCATACTCATCGATCACGGAATCTAACATGGCTGGGGTTACCAAAATCTCATCCCCTTGAACCATCAAGACAAAGTCATCATCCTTAAATTCCCATCCACATTTTTCAATAGCCTCACTAACCCTATCCGTGCAACGTTCGTGCTGATCACTCGTCATGATAACGGCGATTCCATTTTCTTCACAAACGTTCTTAATTTCTAAATCACAGGTTGCAACCACACTATGATCAATATGCCCTGACAAGGCACATCGCTTTGCTACATGAACAATCACAGGAATACCAAGGGCTGTTGCCAAGGGTTTCCCTGGAAACCGTGTGGAACCCATCCTTGCTGGAATAACACATATTTTTTTCATGATTTCACTCCTGTTAACGCATGCCTTAAAGCAACAATATCGGTCCCATAGGCAACAAAGTCATATCCTTCTTGGATACGTAATTTCAAAGCCTCAAGATTTGGTTCAACCTGATGAAATCCAACGAGTTTCTTCTTCTTTCTCGCTTCCTCCACAATGAACTGGCACAATTTTTTAAAGTCTGGATCATCAAATTGTCTTGGTTTTCCAAGGCTCGCGGAAAGATCATAGGGCCCCACCATAATGCCGTCTAAAAACTCAGAAGAAAGAATGCTATGAATATTATCAGCAGCCAATTTTGTCTCAATTTGAGCGATAAGAAGAGGTTTAAAGTCATCGAAATACTCTTTCAAATGATCTCCCCATCCATTGGCACGCACTAACCCTAATCCCCGTCGTCCTTTGGGAGGAAAAAAGCAATGACGCGCAAAATCATTAAACGACTCTTTTGATTCAACAACGGGAATAAGCAACCCCACAGCACCCGCATCTAGAAGACGTCGTGCAAGATAGGGCTCTGCAGAAGGAAGTCTTGCAAAAGGCTTAGCATTGCAACGTTCTGCAGCCATAAAAATAGCTTCTGCTTCTTGTGTTGTAATTGACGTATGCTCAAGATCCACCACCACCCAATCAAACCCCAAACTCGCCATGGCGATGGTGACTTGGGGTGATGGAAGTTGCTGCCATGCGGCTAAAATCTTATTATTTTTCAAAACTAAGCACCTCCTCAATAGGACCATTATAAATAGTACAATATTTTTTTATTGTAACAGAGGTTTCAAGATTTTCCCCTTTCCTCTTAGTGGCTAAGTCATTATGCAGTGCTTTTACAAGTGCTTGATTATTTTTAAACAGGATGCCATCTTCTTTTAAACATTCAATAAAATTGCTTGTATAAAATTCTGAATTTATCAAACAATAACACTTCAATCCAGCGATCATTGCTTGAAACAAGGATGTAGAAGGCCTGTCTGTTATAAAATACATACTGTCTGCTAGAAAATTTTTCAATGGGAGTGTGCTTGTATAATGCACTCTACTATCCTTTTTAAATAAAAACCTCAAGGAAGACTGAAGATAACCCGCTGTAGAAGGGTGTCCTTTTATAATCAGCTCAAAATCAAGATGAGTATCTAAGATAGAGGTGATCAAATCTCTTTGATTGATAAAATCAATGATGCCTGGGGGATGATCAAGCGTTACCCTTACTTTATCGTTTATACTCTGAAGCAAGAAAATAATAATGGGTTTTTTAAACTGTGACTTTGATATTTTTTTTTCTTTTACCTTCTCTATCGTATTTTTCAAACACGCTAGAGATAAAGACCCCAAAGTATGTATGCGTATATTGCTGAAATCATATTCTGTTTGTAATTGGTTTTTTACACCTTCCCCCCAAACAATATAGTCTGTGATATAAGGATATTCCAGGTAATGATTGATTTTGTCTTCTAGAATTGCCAAAGAGCCGTGATGAGTACAAATAACTTTTTTTCCATAAAACTTAAAAAGTTTTGCTAATGATTGAGATTCAAAACTAACAAAACCGATAGAAAAAAGAGCCGTCCATTTTTCTTTATTTTTATCATTATGATAGAAATCTATAGTTTTAAAGGAAGAAATTAAGAATTTTTCTAGTGTTTTATGAATTATATGCTTCATGCAATCATAATAATTGATTCCACTAATAACAAAAAAATGGCTTATATTTTTTATATATTTATCATGATCTACTTTTATAGATGATGGCAAATTTTGAATTTCATCAATATAGTTTTCAAAAAAGTCAAAAGATCCAGAATCTGACATCCAGTCTTTATCGATCCCCATGGCCAGATATTTTTTCTCTCCCCATAAATCTTGAAGCAGGGACTCTAATCTCTTTTTAAGTCTTTCTATATGACCAAAAGTATCAATTCTATTTTTAAAAAAGTCATTTATCTCTTTTTCTTCAAAATCTTTTGAAAAACTTACAATGCTTGTCTTGGGATCAAAGGAGTCTAAAGCATGCAGTCTATCTTTTTCAAAGACTAGCCCGAGCACTTCTTCCAGTGATCGGTTGATATGCATGGGATATAATCCATAAAAAAAACCCTGCTTTGAAGATGGGACATAGTATACTTTAGAGCTGTCAGAAATGATATTTTTAAGAGATTGCATTTCATAAAGATCAGTTTCAAAACTATCACACCACATCCTTAGATAATAGAGAGACCCCTCAGCAAAAGAAATTCCATATTTTTCTAATGTAGGATAATATGTAAATATTTCTTTATCTATACATCTTAGTGCCTTGTCTAAATTTTTATATGATTCATTAAAAACATTTTTATAAAAAATATTATAATCATAGAAATCTGTTATTTTTGAAAAAGCTATTCTTTCTTTTTCTAAAAAGAAAAATGCGGGATCACTAGTGGCCACCCAAAAGATGCTGTCTTGAGGAATCCCTTCGCGGGAAAAATAATTTTTATAAATACCCACTTGCTCAGGATATTGAACAATTGCAACTCCTTGGAATTTTTTATACTTATCTACCATGGATTGCCCGTACTAGAAAAAAAGCTTCAGCTTTTTTTAGTCCAACAGTTGCGCCTCTGTGAACCGCAAGGGCGTCAATATGTTCTATAGAACGGCTATGAGGAAAAAGCCGCATCTCTTCATGATAAGCTTGAATCGCCTCAATCTTCTTTGAAAAAAAATCACTAACATCTACAAAACGGTTAGGTTGAAAATAAGCTCCTTGCAAACCCCATTCAGTAGACGAAACAACTTCATAGGAATAAATTTCCTCTATAGGTGTATGAGGAAGAGGTCTACAGGCCGTCATAATTGCACGATGGACAATGGCATGATCAATATTGAGATCTCCATAATGATGCGTATACACTATGGATGGATTAAACGCGTTGATGATATCTTCTAAGGGCTGCACAATGTCCAAAAATGGAATCGTATCCAACCGATTGTCTGGGAAATCTAGAAAACTTAAGCAATCTGCCCCTAAAATCTTCAAAGCCTTTAGGGCAGATTCTTTCCTCTTTTTTAAATTGTTTTCAAAATCACTATTTCTTGCCCCAACACCGTCTGAAACAAAAACAACCCCCACATTGTCACCATGATGGGTATGCCGTGCCATTGTAGCACCACATCCCAAGACCTCATCATCTGGATGCGCCGCAATAATAAGAATATTTTTAGACATTTGTTAAAACCCTCAATGATTCTTTTCCGCAATTAGCTATAAGATCTAAAGTAGATAGGTAGGGGATGAAGTTTTCTGATTTTTGCGGATAAATAGGATGCACATAATCATCAAATAAAATCTCAATACCACAATCTTGGAATTTAGTGAGTTCCAAATAATTTCGTCCAAGAGGACCAGAAAGATAATAACGCGCTTGAAATCTCTGGCAAATCTCCAAAACAAGATCACTTTTTCTAGCACGAAAATCGTATTTTGAAGAATACTCAATAGGTGTTTCTATCTTTAAATACTTCATAAAAAATTTTAGAGAATCATCCAAAATATTGCTGAGAGAATCTGTATTTTTAGAATAGATTATTTCTAACTCATCCTTGAATTCGATCCAATGTGAAGATTTTGAGTAAGCCTGCATGATTGATGAAAGATGCTTTTTTTCCCAATTTATTTTAGAATCAATCAATAAATCTTCGATTCTCAAATCATTGAAATGACCTTTTGTTAATATGGGCAATGTCAACCACAAAGGTTTTCCATCCAAAAGTATTTTATTTCTATTTATAAAACTATTTTTCTCAAACTGCACATGATCTAAAACAATATGCAGGTCACTTTTTACGATTCTATTGAAGTAACCTAGCCAAGGCAAATAAGCTGGCTGATTAATTGATATGATCATTTATTTATACATATAAATTGTAAAATCATGGGGCAAATATTCATGTTTTAAAACAACTTTTGGCGTTAATTTAGAACAAAATTCTAACGTCTTAAGGGGATCTGCATAAAATTCATTATCTTCTTTTTGTGGTGCCCATGTGCTGAGAGAATTAAAGGCAAGGCCTTTTGCACACACATCGAATGCCATACTCACCATTTCCTTAAAGATTTTTTCATCGGCTAACGTAAAAATACCACTCATAAAAACATAATCATAAGAATGGGAAGAGTAACTAGAGAGATTTTTTACTTCAAACATTGAATTGGTATGACGTATTTTAGCCATTGCAATCATTTCTTCTAAAATATCACTCCCTGTATAATTTCCATGAAACCCTTTTGTCAAAAGAAAGTCTAAAAAATGTCCAAGCCCGCAACCAACATCTAATATATTCGATACAAAAATATTTTGAGCAACATCGATCAATGCTTTGAACCGCTTGTCTTGAGAGTCTTTGCTCCCCCAATTAAGAGATAGGTGACTATCCCCATTCTTAGATAAGCACTCTAAATAGACAGATTTGTTTAATGTAACATAATCTTTATTATGCATTCTCCTATTTCTCCAAAACCAAAAACCATTCTGCATGAGTGCCATAAGAAGGGGTAAAATAATGATCTTCTATGTGGCGCATTTCTTTTATTTTGAAGCCTACTTTTTCAACAAGTTCTCTAATTGTTTTTTCATCATAAAATTTAATATCTCCTACCCCTGTTAGAGTGCCCGATTTTATTTTAGTCAACCCTGTGGGTAGCAAAGTCCCTTCTACAGAAGATGTGTGACGAGTCGAATAGGGATTAAAGCAAAAATAACCCCCGGTTTTTAAAGTTCTGAAAATTTCTTGCAGCGACAAATAGCTGTCCTTAGAGTTAACGCAAGTTAGAGAACCTCTATCAATAATCAAATCAAAAAATTCTTCTGAAAAATTTAATGGATAAAACATTCCTTGCGTCAAATCAGCCTGCAAATTCTCCTTAGAGAACCATTGCTGAGCATGTTTAACACCAATTGCTGATCCCTCAATACCATAACAATCAAAACCCTCTCGTGCACAGAACCATAAATTACAGCCACTCCCAAATCCTAGTTCTAAAACTTTAGTTTCATGTCTTTCTTTATTTCGAGGACGAAACTTAAAGATGAAGCTTACAATTTTATCCCATGGATACTTATTGAGTGAATCACCCGCGGCATATTTTTCATTCCAAACGGCATTAAACATTTTTATTCTCCCTACCTATCAAACCATCTTACAATCTTTTATTTTTAAAGCCCCGTCCCCACACTGAAGATATATATCATCCCCCACTCTATGAATCCCTAAGGATTCAAATTCGATTGATACTAATTCGGCTCTCCAAACAATAATTTTATTGGCTCCGTCTATCACAAAAGCACCTGGATAGGGTTTTGAAAGGGCTTTAATAAAGTTCAACACTTTTTGTGCAGACCATGTGCAATCAATCAAGCCATCTTTCTCTGTTCTAGCTGGATAGATTGATCCTCCGTCTTCGAGCTGTTTATGCCTAAGGACCGCGCCCTCTCTAAACATCTCTATGACCTCTCGCGTAATTTGACTATATAAAGGATATATTTTATCAAGAACATCTCCGATATAATCATCTTCATGAAGTGGTAACTCCACCTGCTTAATAATATCACCAGTATCAACACCTTCATCAATAAAATGTGCTGTTAATCCAACTTTTTTTTCTCCATAAATAAGCGCCCAATTTAAAGAAGCACGCCCTTTGTAATAAGGTAAAAGACTGGGATGGAGGTTGATAGCCCCCAACCTAGGGAATAAAAATACTGAAGAGGGAAGTAAGTATTTATAGTCCGTAACCCAAATAAGATCCGGCTTAATTTTATTAATAAATTCTCTCAGGACTGGATCTTTTGGTGTTGCCCTTATCACCGGCACGTTAAGCTGTTTTCCATACTCGTATACAGATAAATACCTTACCCCATCTTCTGGATCTTCTGGGTGTGCAATAATTCCAGATAGACAACCCAGTTCATGCATTGTTTTCAATACTTGAACCCCTACCGTATGGTTGCCTAAGAAAACAATTTTTATTTTCATTAGCTAATATCTTTAGAACCTATGGGGTCCCCCTGTTTTAAACATTTATTAACCTTCCTACCCACTAATAGATCTTTATTTTTTGGAGGAATCCCATCTCCAGGGCGAAGAAACATGATATCTTCACTAGAAAGCATTGCACCAACTTCTAAATCTCTGGCAGCACAGCACGACAAGCGAAAACTCTCTCTTGATCCTTTCTCTTCATCTGTTGGTCCAAGAGCAGATACCCCCAATGATTTTTCCATATATCTGACACCCTCAACTAAATGAGATAACTCTGTTGAATCAGAAGAAAATCTGTGATCAGGTCCAGGTAAGTTTCTATCCAAAGTAAAGTGTTTCTCAATCCACACTGCCCCATAACAAATGGATCCTGCAGCTGCCCAAGCGCCCTCTGAATGGTCACTAAACCCCGCAACAACTGCGAACGTCTTTCGAAGAGTTTTAATTTTTCTTAAATTAATGTCCTCCGGAGGCGTTGGATACCGTGAGGTACAATGGAGTAAAATCAGGTTCTCATTACCAGCATCACGAAAAACCCTTACAGCTTCATCTATTTCACTGATGAGAGCCATCCCTGTGGACAAAACCGTAGGCAATCCAGATTTTCCCATATACGTAATAAGATCTAGGTTGGTCAAATAATCAGAACCATTTTTAAGAACGAGAACACCAATTTTCTTTAAAAGATCCACGCCATGGTTATTTGTAGGTGTCGAGTGAAAGTCAATATTATTTTCATCACAAAAAGCTTTTAACTCCATCACATGATTATCGCTCAACTCATAGCGCTTAAACATATCATATTGAAACTCTTTAACTAATTTTCCCTGAGAAAGATACTCATATTCCAAGTTTCTTATGGGTACAAAATCTTCCGTTTTATAGTTTTGAAACTTTACAGCACATGCTCCAGCTTTTTTAGCTGCCAAGATAGTTTTTTTTGCAAGATCCATATCCCCATTATGGTTAATGCCAATTTCGGCCACTATATAAGCTGGAAATCCTGTCCCTATTTTTCTTGCCCCAAGTTCAATGTACGTCATTTATTACCTCTATTATTGAAGAAATCCCTTGCCCATTACAGATTTGAAATGAATTGTTCTGTAATCTTTCCCTTTGAAAATTATCTTGTATTAAGTTTTTTAAAATAGTTGATGCATCATTAACATCAATTGTATTAATTTCACCTAAATAAATTGCAGCGCCTGACTTGTGAAGATTTTGTGCAATAGAAAACTGATTATCTGCAAGCACCACCATAAGGGTCGGCAGTCCTAAACAAGAACGCTCCCACATACTACTACCACCACCTCCTATGGCTAAATCCGCTTGATATATGAGCTCACCCATATCTGGATTGAGGTGAATATTAACGTTTAAAAGAAAGTCTTGAGCATATTTTTCTACCAAAAGGCGATTATGGTTAGAAAACCCTAGAGCAAGGTCAATAACTCCTGAAAACCCACTTTTTCTAACAATCTCCAACACCTTCACAGCGTGATTTTCTGGGTCACTTCCTCCCATGGATATTAAGAGCCGTTTTATTTCTTTAGTCGCTCGCCTTTTTTCCAAGGCTTTTGACCTGAGTTCAACAAACTCTTTTCGAAGCAACACATAATCGCTTCCTGCTAGAATCTTGCACCCCTCCGGAACAAGGTCTTTATAATCATAGGCTTCTCGGCCATATGTATGATCTAGCAAAATATCGCTGTCATGTTTTCTATTGGCTAAATCATCAATCACCATAATTTTTTTTGTACAATCACGAAAATGCTTTTCGTAATCCTCTCCCAAATCATATGAATCAATGACGAGTAAATCACAGGAAGGTCTTTCTTCAAAAAAAGAATCTGGATCAACTCTCTCAAATCTTTCTAAGTCTTTTATAAAATTGTAGGATGTTTCTGACGTTACAATCTTACATTGCCAGGCTTTTTCAGTTAAGGCATCTGCTAATACAGAGGATCGAATGGCGTGACCTGCACCAATTTTTGAAGACGCTTCAAAACGGAAAAATGCTATTTTTATCACTGGAATAGCCTAATTTTTCTCTACCGTTTCATAATAATTTTTAATGAATTCGTAGTCCTCTGGTGTGTCCAGCGTAATACGCAAATGCCTTTCATTCCCATTAGGGTTTTGAAGGTTATGAACTACTAAAGACCTCCTCATCCATTCGGTGACGTGTTCGAAATCATCTGGCAGCGTGGAGTATTGCATAGCATCTTCCAACTCTTTTATTCCAAATACTTCACAATCGTATCCATGTGGCCAAGAAGGCGGCATGTTATTGCAAGTATATTGTGCATTATTTTTCATATGAAGACTCAAGACATCTGCACAAACTTCAGAATTAATGAGGGGGCAATCACTCGTAATGCGCATAATGACGTCCGCATTTAAAAATTTAGCTGCTTCATAATATCTCTCTAGCACGTTAGTTTCCGAACCCCTATAAACGGTGCATCCGTACTTTTCAATTTCTGGAACAAGTACGTCATGTATTTCGCCTATAGGAATGGCACAACACACCTCATCTATCCCTTGAATGGCCTTAGATCGTTTCAGAACCTCTGCAAGCACAGTGCCCTGCCCTAAGGGAAGAATAACCTTTCCAGGCAACCTCGAAGAAGTCATTCTTGCTTGAATAATAACAACTGTCTTCATACCGTCAGCACTTTTTCAATAACCAGCCTCTGCTCACTCTCCATCAAACCCACATAAAGTGGCAAACTCAAGCACCCTTCATAGTACTTTTCCGCTCCAGGCAGCTTCATGTCACCGTAGAGCTTCTTATAATAGGGTTGGTGGTAGAGGGGAGTGTAGTGAACTTGTGTTCCGATAGCATTATCCTTAAGGTAGTTCATTACTTGTGTACGAGATTTCCCAATCGCCGCATAATCAATAAGAACACTATAAAGGTGCCAAGCGGTATCAGAATAACCTAATTTTCTAAGAGGCGTTACGTGGGGGATGGATGAAAAAGCCTCATCATAGGCCCTAACAAGCCTTGCACGTTCTGCCTTAAAATCCTGCAATCGCTTGAGCTGGTTAAGTCCCAGCGCACAGTTGATATCACTGATACGATAATTATAGCCTAAATCCTGCATCTCATAATACCAAGGCCCTGATAATTTTGGCGTTTCCCACTTTAGAGGATCACGTACCATACCATGACTACGGTATAACTTTAATGCTTCAGCAATTTTACTATCATTGGTGGTAAGCGCCCCACCCTCACCCATAGCAATGGTTTTTACAGGGTGAAAAGAAAAAGTGGTAATGTCAGAGAAAGCATTAGAACCAATGGGGTGATTCTTCCCTTTACTATCGATATACGCTGTTCCCACAGCATGGGCTGCATCTTCGATGATAAGCAGGTTATACTCTTTAGCTACTGTATAAATAGCTTCTAGATTTTCGCATTGCCCTGCAAAGTGTACATTCACAAGAGCTTTAAGATTTTTACTCCTGTGCAATAAGATAGCAGCTTTCAATGTTTCAGCTGTCATAAGCCCAGTGGTCGGATCTACATCCACAAAGACAACATCTGCCCCGACATACCGTACAGCATTTGCAGAGGCTAAAAAAGTAATGGCGGGAACAAGAATCGTATCGCCTTCTTTTATGCCTAAAGCCAGCATCGCTAAATGAAGGGCTGTTGTCCCATTGGAACAAGAAATAGCGTATTTGGCACCAGTCACTGCAGCAAGTTCTTCTTCAAAGGCCTCAACCACTGGGCCACATGTTAACCAACCGCCTTTTAAGACATCGACCACGTGATCAATATCTTGCTGATTAATAGAATGCCTGCCGTAGGGAATCATAAAGGACTTACCATTCTCTGTAACTGTTCTGTTGTCAGCCATTCCGTATTTGTTTCACTGGAATAAACAATGCGTTTTGCAACTTTTTCATGAGGAAAATCACTGTTCCACCCTGTGGAAGAGAACGGCAGAATAACATAACGATCTTCCATTTCTACTGTTTGTAAGGCTTCATCTGCTGTAAGCATGCATTCATGCAACTTTTCTCCAGGCCGAATGCCAATCACATGGGTCTTAGTGCCAGGTTTTAGAGCATGGGCAAGATCGGTAATTTTCATACTTGGGATTTTTGGAATAAAGATTTCACCACCCTCCATAAGGGCAAGATTGGATAGAACAAAATCAACCCCTTGAGGAAGGGTAATCCAGAACCGTGTCATCTCCATATCAGTGATGGGAAGTGACTCAACATTCTCTAGAAGGAGTTTTTTAAAAAATGGCACAACACTCCCACGAGACCCAACCACATTGCCATAACGCACAATGGAAAATATAGTGGGATCTGCACCTCTAATATTATTGGCTGCAACAAAAATCTTCTCAGCCGCAAGCTTGCTCGCGCCATAAAGATTGATAGGACTCACAGCCTTATCGGTGGAAAGAGCCATTACTTTTTTCACGCCGTTCTTAAATGCGGCCCGCACAATATTTTCAGCCCCAATCACATTGGTATGAATGCATTCATAAGGATTGTATTCAGCGATGGAGACGTGCTTTAAAGCAGCTGTATGGATTACAATATCTACACCACGAAAGGCCATCTCTAAACGATTATAATCCCGAACATCGCCAATAAAATAGCGCATGAACTTATACTGACTTTCTGGAAATTTTTGAGCCATCTCGTACTGCTTAAGCTCATCCCGCGAAAAAATAATAAGCTTTTTAGGCGTATAGTTATCAATAATAGCTTGCACAAACTGATTACCGAAGGAGCCCGTCCCCCCCGTAATGAGAATTGTTTTATTATTCAGATCTGGTTTTTTAATAAGAAAATTTTTAAGCATGATGATGTCCTATATACGCTGTGCATTCAATGTTTCATAATCAATGAGAGATTTCAAATGCCCCCCCTCCATGACCACAATCCGGTCACAGTCCTTCAAGGTCGTCAATCGGTGGGCGATCATGATGACGGTGCGAGCTTGACTTACCTTATGGATTGTTTCCATCAAGGCTGCTTCTGTTTCATTATCCAACGCTGACGTCGCCTCGTCAAAGATCAAGACCTCAGGGTTCCGGTACAAGGCCCGCGCAATAGCGATACGCTGGCGCTCCCCCCCTGATAAGCGAATCCCCCGTTCCCCCACAACAGTCTTGGAACCTTCTGGAAGATGAGTAATAAATTTACGCAATTGCGCCGCATCCATGGCTGCATTCAACCGTACGTCATCAATTTCTTTTTCACCAAAGGCAATATTGGCCTCAATGGTGTCATCTGTCAGATAAATACTCTGGGGTACATACCCAATTTTTTGATGCCACTGGTAAGAATTGACAGGAAATTTGTCGTCCACCACAATAGATCCGGAAGAGGGGTGCAAAAGGCCCAGAACTAAATCCACCAATGTTGATTTTCCAGACCCTGTCTCCCCTACAATCCCAATACATTCGCCTTTTTGAATAGAAAATGAAATATGATTTAAGGCGTTTTTTTTGGTGTGCAGGTACCGGAAATCGACATCTTCGAAAGTAATGGATTTTTGAAAAGTAAGCCCTGGCGCCTCTTCATAACTCTCTTTCGTCGCAACGCTTAAATATTCTTTGTGGACCCGTTCAATCGATGGAATCGTTGATTTAAATGTGTTGATTTGACTAATCATACGGTTCAGTCCTGGCATGAGACGAAACCCCGTATAAAGGTATCCCCCCAAAATTCCCATCATCTGAATAGGACTTTCATGTTCCAAACAAAGAAAGGCAATAGTTGCAACAAAAAGTCCCATAAAGACCACTTCAATCACCATACGGGGCAAAAGGTTGGTGGCTGTCTGCAAGGCCTGAACCCGGGATTTTTTTAACGAGTAATACTTATAGGCGTCCACAAAAGCTTCACGCTTTCCAAGAAGAATGATTTCTTTAAACGCATGAAAGAACTGAAGGAGGTTTTGACTTGTATGAAGAGACGCTTCTTGAAGCCGTTGACCAAAGACATAAAACCGTGGAAGCAGCCCTTTAGATACAATCACCCCTAACACCAACCCAATTCCAAATATAGAAAATGCCAAAGACGGATTCATGGCAACCACCATGGCGATCAAAAGAACGAAAATAACCCCCTCAGAAAGAATCGATCCTAACGCCAACATACCACCCGAAAACATCGATTCAGCATCTCCACCCACAACAGCCATGCCCAAAGACGAATTTCTGGTCAAATAAAACCCGTACTCCGCCTCCGCATACCGATGAAGCAATTTATTCTTAAAATGATAATTCATCTTTTGGATGGAAAAGTTTTGATAAAAGGCCTCACACGCTGAAACAATGTTCTTAAAGAGATATACAGCACCAACCAAAAGGGCCATATAAAAGACTAAGCGGCCCGGGGGTAAAATCTCCATAAAGCCGAGTTTGGCTAAATACCGCTGTCCTGTTTCTGGTTGATTCAAGACCTGGGCAAAAACAACGATCAACGTTGCTGTCAGCACTTCCAACAAAGATGAACAAAGGGCGAACCCCGCGATCCCAAGCCAACGAAATTTCTCTTCCCGGGTTAAAAGATCGCGGATCTTTTGAATGGCTGAAAAGATAGAGGGACTACTCATGCAGCCTTCTCACAAACAAAAAAGAAACTCGACACCATCAAATACTCTGCAGATATGTCGGAAAATTCATGGGCAAAGTGGTGACGGTATTTATTAACATAAGCAACAGCTTTCTTTTTAAGGTTTAGCGGAATCTTATCTAAGGGGTACGCTTGCACTAAGTCGGATACACCATAGAGACCAGCGACATAAAATTGGGTCTTGGGATTAAGTTTTATCAATATATCCTTATACCGATGAAATAAAAACCGATTGGGATACCCTGTCCCTTGGGTCATCAGACCATAAAGCCATGTGGGGACTTCCAAAAATTTTAAGGGGTCAGAAAAAGGCGTGTACATACCATGATCCCGCAAATCAACCTTATGAATCAATAGACCCCCTGGGTTTAAGGCCTCAATCATATTTTTTAAGACAATTTCTGGATTATCCACATGTTCCAAAACAGACCGGGAAACAATATAATCATACCCCTTATTTTGCTGGAAAAACGTCTCGCCGGCAGCCTCCGCCCCATAAAAACGTCGAACATTCTTCACACCCGTCAAAGTCTTTGGATATTTTTCCCCCAAAGCTTCATAAATTTTTTGGTGATTTAAACGATCTCGTTTGGAATAAAACCGATCGGCTAAATGCGCCTGTGTTGCCCCATGAGCCAAAAACATCAAGGCCACACCATCATTGTCCCCTGGCCCCAGTTCAGCAAGTTTCCCTTGAAAGGTCTTGCGCCCTGAAACTCGGCAGTAATCTTCAAAAACCCCTTCAATATAGGCCAAAGACTCTTTCAAGGGCAACGCCGCATGGGTCGTACCAGAACTACTCTCGATGATACCAAAAGAAAGGCGGATTTTACTTAAAATCTTATTAAAGATATAAAAAAAGACATTCAAATACAGATGGGATTTAAAGATTTTTTTTAAAAAATTCTTCATCAATTATTGCACATTCAAATCCCGGCGTGACAACACAAGATCACAGTACGGAATATTCAAAACTTCTTCCATGGTCAAAGGAAAAAGCGTCCCTTCCTCTTTGCTCCGACGTTCGCCAATTTTCCATATTTTATCAAATCCATGGGAAGCTAAATTCTCTAAAATACTCTTTGGATCACTTCCCTGGGCACGAAGGGCATCTTGAGACCATTCCATCATGATGATCATGTCTGGATTATTTTTCAAAATATCCTGGGCCCCTTCAAGGATTTTTCCCTCGTATCCTTCTGTATCCATTTTTAGCATATCTACTTTGATATCTTTTAATGCATCGTCCAGACGTACAATCTCTGTTTTAACAGAAGTACCAGAGTCTTCATTGGCCAACGTTCCACCACCAATGTTTGCAAGACCAAAATTTAAAAAGAGGCTTTTGGCTTGGTCTCCCAAACCTTTTTCATAAAGGGTCACATTGGTTAAATGATTCAAATCAAAAATCGATTGTTTAAGATATTTCGATACATGAGGATTAGCTTCAAAAGCATAGACATGGCCGTTTTCACCAACGATTTTTGCCATGGATAAAGTATGAACTCCAAAATTGGCACCTGCTTCAATGATTTTAAATCCAGGCTTAATAAGATTTTTAATAACCGCCATTTCACTGGAATCCCAAAGACCCCTAAATCTTATAGACCAACAAACACACCGATCATGCTTATTCACAACAATTGGCATCCCGTTATCCATGGTCGATATTACATGGTCAGCATCAACAGACGCCCCATCATTGAAAGGCTCTATGTAAAAACGAATGATAGCCGATTGAACATAAGGAATCATAGGAATCCATAAGGGCTTTAATACATGTTGATTTAAAAAGGGTTGATGAAAAGATATCACCCCAAAACCAACGAGAACCAAGATTCCAATAATAAACCTTTTAAACCATTTTATCATAAACTATCCCTAAATTTTCCCCATGCTGCCGCAGTCTGGGTGAAAATTCCTCCCAAACTGGATTCATTCTTATATCAACAAACACCCCCCCTAAGGAAGGGCATAAAAAAACTATTTTTAGGCGACTTCCACCCCATAATGGGGAAGGGCAATCTTTGTCTCTCGACCCAAAAACGTCAATAAAAGTTCAACCCGTGCCTTATCATCAAGGCCTTCAAAGGTCGCCACATGGTCCTTAAACGCGCCCTCCAGAATCCGAAGCTTTTCACCTTTTTGGAAAACAATCAGCGTTTCAACGGGAACAACCCCTGCGCTGACCTCTTGGGCCTTCAAAGATTCAATAATAAGACTCGGCACAACGGCTGGATGCCGGTCATCGGTCATCAACAAATGGGAAACACCCCTCGTCCCTTTGATGCTGCGCCACTGGGCTATTTCCCGATCCATCCCAATAAAAACATAGCGGGGAAACAAGGGGGCCAACACCTCGTCAACTTTTCTGGCATGCCGACGGAGCTTTTTAAACCGAGGCAAATAAACCTCAAACCCTTGATCTTTCAGGTTTTGAGCTGCCACCCCCTCTTTTAACGCTTGGGTATAAACAACAGACCACGTCAACGCACTCATAAGGCCCTCGTTGATATATGGAGCAATGGCAGCAAAATGATCGGTGGCAGATCTTTTTTCTTTCTCAACGCATCATAAACACCCTGAGGATTAAGAACATCCGTCACAAGGATAGCCTGAACGTCTTTAAAATCAGCCTTTGAATCCATCACAAAAACTTCAACACCAACACTGAGTGCCACAAGGCGGGCAATATCGGCAAGATCCCCCTCCCCGACTAAGGCCACCTGATGCCATCCGTTGGTCTTACAGCGGTCAAAAATGTCGGTACATTGGGACCGAGCATCTCGGAAAAATGTCATAGAACGGGCAAGGTAATCCTTCACCATGCGGCCTTTTTCAAGAAATCCTTCAGGCGTTAAAAAATACGTAATACGGCGAGGAGACACCTGGGAAGCCCTAAGCCATCCTTTCGTAACAGACCGCTTCAAATAATGGTTCATTAACCCCAAAGCAATCCCAAGCTCGCTTGCCAGATGCCGTTGAGTAAACGAAGGATTTTTGTCGATCTCACTCAAGAGATGAACCATCACTTTTTGTTCCGTCTGTTCCCGTGTATCTTGAAAAGCCGCCATTTTAAGTTGCATTACTCCAACATTATGTTCATGAACAGAACTTAATGTGTGGAAGAATGATTGTCAAGGGGGGCTTTAAAACTGGGGCCTCCTATTAAACCCGCCGTAAAAGCCTTTTTTGGTGGGCTTCTGACAAGTGATCAAATACACCCCGATAATGATCTTTGAGAGAAAGATTAAGATAGTGTTCCTGATCAGACCGAGGACATACATTTGTTACAAATCCTTTAAGATGGCTTTGATGATCAAAAAGTCTGTCATAAAACCAGGCCACCTTGCAAGAATTCTTAAGATCTTTTTCCATGAAATACGCACGGCCCAGCTGAACAAGACTTGTGAAGTTATAGGGTCTTCGTTCTAACTGATCCAAACATTCGGGGAGGATTTTCCACCATTTCTCTTCTTCTTCAAGGGTTTTGACGTACTGATCGCACGTCCGCCACTCGTAAGGCGCAATTCGACACCCCAACTTTGTAAAGAAAGAATCAAACCGTTTGCTGCCATGGCCCAAATTTGCCACAAACAAAAACGCCGTTGCGGTAACAAACAGAAAAAATCCAGGAATAGTCACGACAAGGGGCAAAGATACCTTCTGTTCTTTTGGAATGACGGAAAGGATATACCCAAAAAAATACGCAACCATGAGGTAAGGAAAGGCTATCTCAAAGGGGAATTGGAAAGAAAATTCAGAGCCCAGAACAAAGAAAAGGCCCCCTATCCATTGAAGTCTTTCCTCCTTCCTAAGGGTTTTTAATAAGAAACTGCCATGTGTTTTCAATAGTAATACCAGCATCAATATGACAAGCCCCAGAAATATCCACCCCTCTTCCACCAGGTATTTCAACGCCTCGTTATGGGGTGTTCTTTCAATAAGTCCTTCAAAACGAGGCTGGATTTGATGAGGACTTTGGTAAAGGACATGATAAAAATTAAACCGTTCACGCCCAACCCCGAAAGGATAATCTTTCACCATTTGAATGGCATTCGTCCACATTTCTTGGCGATGTTGGACGGTACGTGTACGAACCCCCACAAAAAGGGTCAAAAGACAAATCCCCAATATGAATCCACCCTTCAAGAAATATCCGCGATAAGGTGACCTCACCTGCATAGCCCCATAAAAGGCAGCCCCCATAGAGACCCCCAACAAGGCAGAACGACAACCCGTTTTCAAAAGAAATAGGGCCGTAAGCACCCCAAAAAACCCACAAAGTATTTTGATCCAAAGGGTTTTTCTGACAAAGATTTCTCGAAAAATACAAAGAAATGAGACACTTATAAATTGTGCCGCCATGTTTTCGTTGCCAAAAGTAAGCTGTATTTTTGAACGAACGGCGATGGGAAGGTCATAAGCAAAGAGTTCTTGAGGGGTGAGCATGCCTTGTTTAAAAACAAGAACTGCAAAAATAACCATGGAGGCCATCACGCTATGACACACAAAATCAAGTGTCCTTGGGGTATCTTTAAAATTTTTATAGAAAAAGAGGACAAGGCCGACAAAAGCCGCACGATCCAACGTTACTGCAGAGAAAAAAGGAATCTGGTGAAAATAGTATTCCCACCCCCAAAGACCTATAATCCCTAGAAATATTAGGGTAAATGGCCTTCCAAGATTAGGGAGAATGAGTTTTTTATGCATAAACAGAAGTTGAAACAAGGCAAGAATGGCAAAAACATGGACCAGTTTCCATTTGATCACCGTGTAACTATCCCTTAACGACGCACTGGTAATCAAAGGAAGCATGAAAAAGACGCCGACAATCAAGACCTTTTCGTAAAGCGAAGATACTTTTCCCCACGTAATAGGGGCCAAATTCTTTAAAGAATGCTGGATGATACAATACATTTTTTCCTAATCTTTCATGAAGATGTGCCTTTTTAATGTTATACACCCATCAAAAATGAACACCCTACACCAAACTATGAAAGACTTTTGCCACCATGACAACCCCTCTCAAAAATTGATTTTTTAAGTCAATATGGCTATTGGAAATTTGGCAAAAGACACCATCATCGCGAACTGAAACATCGCCTGGGAAATGTGTGATGAAGGAAACCACTTTACTGTGGGAGGAATTGTCTTCCCCTGCGTAAGGTGTATTGGCGTTGTATCAGTGGGAAGGAGAGCCCGTGGGAAAATGGCATCGTTTGAGATGTAAAACCGTTTTCTAAAATCAAGTTTCAAAAACTATTTTTTCTCTTAAACCTTCTATCGATTGCACTGCCAGCACTTCTTTCTCAACTTTTCTCGAAACAGTAGCCCCCCCTAGAAAAATCGTGAGATCCATCGAATAGAAAGTCCTGCAGTCGCTGCATGATTAGTCTTTGCTTGAATAATGGGCAAGTTAACAACAGAATTATTGAATTGCACTTCTTTTACGAAACAGGCTGATCCTTCTTGAACGTCTTGTTGAATGTCCTGCAACCGATGGAGACTATCATGAATCGCATTGATAATATTCAAACGACGCTGATTCAACGTTTTTGATGTTGATGCCAGAGAAAGTTGCCACTCTTCATCCAAAACCTCCAGTGTAATTTTGGCAAAAGAGGCATAGTAAGCCTTGAGTCCTTCTAGATTTTCCCTGTCCTTACTTGCAAAAATATCAAGCACCTGGTTTCTTAGCTTATATTCCAAAGCAATGTAATCCTTCAAAATATGGAAACCCTCTAAAGGAAGGATATTTGACGTTGTCATATGTCTGTTGTGTTGCATCTATTCACTCCTCATGTCAAGGGAACAATGAGTAAAACCCCTTAAAACCCTATTAAAATTATCAATTTTTCAATATTCAGTTGAAAACCTCAGAAGAATCAACTAGTATCCCTCAAAAGGTTGCCTATCTAACGACGATTTATCATCATTTTTTGATAAAAACCTCTTTGGATGTACTTAAGAATTTTTTTCTTATTTTCAACCTTTTCCTGTTGCGGTCCTTTTATGGTCTGCTACTGCGACCTTTTTTATAGTGGCCTTATGCGACTGGGTTATAGATCCAGCCACAAAGGCGGGAAGATGCCTCACCAGAGAGGGCACCTCCCCTTAATTAAAAGGTAGAACTCTTGTATTGATATAGCTTGGAGGCAAGATGGTACAAGAGTCCTACTTTTTTGAGTCTCCGATCATAGACAAGTATCTAAACCCATCCTGATATGACCATTAACTCAACTGTGAAATTCGCAAGCACTTAAGGTGCTTTAAATTAAGGTTTCAAAAACCCCTAACATGGTTTAATATATAATTGGATTAAAAAATCGTCAATAGGTTTTTATTTTTATTTTAGGTTTTTATAATGATTGATAAAATTAATTTCCAAGAGCTTCAAAACATTTATGCTCTCAGCAAATGTCTCAACATGCAATCGGCAGCTAATGTCTTAAAGATACCCAAGTCTACGCTTCAAAAACATTTGGAGTCTGTTGAAAAAAAATTGGGGTCAAAATTATTTGATAGAAGTCAGAAATCTGGGGAAATGACCATTACCTCTTTTGGTAAAGGTATTTTTCCAAAAGTTCAAAACATTTTATGGATAGCCGGATCTTTGTCCGTTATGGATACATTTTCAAAAAATGCACCCAATGTTGGTGAAATTTCCATTATGTCTACCCAAACCATCTTGGAAAATTATATTTGTCCCTACGTAAAGGAATTATTAACAAAAAATCCAGGACTTACTCTTTCTCTCAGCCAAAAAGATGAGAACTATTACAGCCAGCCTACTTTAAACCAAGTCTTTATAGGTTGTTGGGAAGATAATACAGAAACCTATGAATATTTACCTTTCCACACTTATACCCAGAAGCTGTGGGCCTCTCAAGAATATATCAATGAACATCCTCCTCTAAAAGATATAAAAGACTTGAAAGGTCATACACTGATTTGCTTGAAAAGTATTAATGAAAACGAGAACATCTCAACCCAAGATTCCTTATTCAGACAATTTGGGCCTATCAGATCTGAACTTAGATTACTAAAAGTTGCAGGCCCCCGAACAACAGACGTTCTTGCAGAAGCAGGCACTGGAATCCTTGTCGGTGCACCAGAATCTGTAAAGCTCTGTCGACTAAATCTTCTTCCGATTTTGGAACACATATCAGGGGAAACAGTAGATATCTACGTAAAAATCCACAGGAACCTGTTTCAACTGCCTATCGGAAAATTTATTGTAGACTGGATATTTAAATGCAGGGACATGTCTCTTGCAAGGATCAATATAACCCCAGAAAAATACACGCCCCTGTTATCAGAAGACTAAACCGCTTTACGGCATAGTCGCGCAAGAAATTACATTAAAAGCTATAGCAAAAAAGGCAATTTTATAAACGTGATACATATGAACCTCCTATAAATTAACACTAGACCTGCATCCTAACGCACCCCACGGCCTTGTCAAGATATATTTTATAACTTGTATGAGTTCAGTACATATGAGACTCAAGCGGCAGTCTGGAGAATGAGATTCTGAATATAGTGCATAGGGGTGAGCCCTTTCAATGAGAAATGTGGTCTATAGGCATTATAAATGCCAAGAGCGTGTTTAAGATGGAAACGCATATCC
>CAMBTM010000003.1 GCA_945870825.1 Rhizobium sp. Q54 | reverse complement strand
AGCAAAATTTCAGAAACTAAACACTTTCACCCACTGCTTTCCAGCACAAAGTGAAACTGCCATCTCCTTCTTCTTAAACTCCATGTTTCCCCGTCTCCAGGTCAACACCCATCACATATATACTTTCTCCTCTCCCCTTACAAGCCCCTTTCTTCTCTTTTTTTGATTTTTTTTCCAATAAATTACCCAATAAAAAAGGGTGATTAAAATCACCCTCTTTCAAGCATTAAAAAATGGACTGTGTGTTTACGCTAATTTTTGAATTGCGGCAGACAACCGAGCGGTTTTTCTAGCTGCGCGACGGGCCGGGATAACACCCTTTTGCGCTGTCTTTGCAATCACTGACTCAGCTTCTTTGAAAGCCGCTTCAGCTTCGGCCTTCTGGCCACCCTTGATGGCAATCTCCACACGCTTGACAAACGTCCGCATCCGGGACATATGGCTGCGGTTACGCTCTGTGCGAACAGCAATTTGACGAACTTTCTTTTCCGCTGACTTATGGGTAGGCATCTTGAATCCTCTAATAATCTAAAAACTTTAAGCTCAGAACATATACGTTATTTTTCGTCTACGTCAAGGGGGGCTTCGTACAATATTGGTTTAAAAATCGAAAAAGACCTTTAACCAATCGACAAAAGCTCCACATCAAAATTCAGAACTGCATTGCCTGGAATCACATTCCCTGCCCCACGCTCACCATATCCCAAATGAGGAGGAATCGTCAGCTTCCGACGTCCGCCAACTTTCATGGTTTCAAGACCTTGATCCCACCCCTTAATAACCTGGCCTACCCCAAAGGTGAAGGAAAACGGCGTTCCACGGTCTCTGGAACTGTCAAATTTTGTCCCATCAGTCAAAGTCCCTGTATAATGAACTGTTACCTTTTGTCCGACTTTCGGGGTTTCACCCGTTCCTACAATAATATCTTCTTGTTGCAATGTATTAATCACTGGATTTTCTCCTTTTTTGAGTTGTTGATTTTTCTTTTCTTGTGAATCACAAGCCCCCATAATCAATGGAAGACTGCAAAGCAGAGCCATAGTTTTTATACGTTTCATAGCATAACCTTTTGTTGAACATGAACATTGTTTACATGAAATAGCCCATATGTCTCATTTCTGTTTGAATTTGTACACCCCCTATTTTTCTTTTACTTATCCTGTTGAAATTCTCGTCAACTTCCATTAGATTAAGGCCCATACGGAACGAAAGTGTCCGAAAAGCGGCTGGCTATGTGTGGGCATGCCTCGCCGCTTGGTTTATTATTTTGTAAGGAGATAAAAATGCCCAAGATGAAGACAAACAGTAGCGCGAAGAAGCGCTTCCGGTTTTCTGCAACCGGAAAGATCAAGTTTTATTCCGCAGGAAAACGACACGGTATGAGCAAGCGTCCTCAGCGCATGATTCGTAACGCCCGGGGCCCCATGATCATGGAAGCTTCCGATGTGGCGGCTATCCGTAAAATCATGCCCTATAGATAAGAAGAGGAGATACAATCAATGGCTCGCGTTAATAAAGGTGTTCCAAGCCGTAATCGGCGTAAAAAAGTCCTCAAGCTCGCAAAGGGCTATAGAGGTCGTTCAAATAACTGTTTCCGTATTGCACTTGAACGGGTTGAAAAGGCCCTTCAATATGCTTACCGCGATCGTCGCGCCCGTAAAGGCCAGATGCGCGCCCTTTGGATTCAGCGTATCAATGCGGCGTCCCGCATGCATGGCTTGACTTATTCCCAATTTATGAATGGGTTGATCAAAGCCAACGTGGTGGTGGACCGTAAGATGCTTGCTGAGATGGCGGTAAACGATCCAGGTGCGTTTAAGCACATTGTGGATTCGGCCCAAGCGGCATTGCGTTAACAATTTAAGTGCAATAACGTGTGAGGGGCTCTCTAGAGTATGGAGATGCCCCTTTTTATTTTCTGAGGATTTTCATGTCACCTATTGTGTCAACCATTGCATGTATCGAAAAAGAAGCCCTCCAGGCCATTCAAGAAAGCAAGTCTTTGTTGACGTTAGAGGACGTGCGACAACAGTATTTCGGCAAAGCGGGTGTGATCACGACGCTTTTAAAAGGGATGGGAACTGCAACGCCTGAAGAACGACAAACCCAAGGCCCCCTTCTCAATGGTTTAAGAACGACCGTCATGACAGCGTTGGAATCTAAAAGAGACTCCTTTGAACAAGAAACCCTCAATATCAAACTGCAAACGGAACGTATTGACGTAACCCTTCCAGGCCGCGATGAGTCTGAGGGCTACCTGCATCCCATTCCCCAAGTCATGGAAGAAGTCATGGCTATTTTTGGCGCCATGGGCTTTGCGGTAAAAGAAGGTCCCCACATTGAAGACGATTTCCATAACTTCACGGCCTTGAATGTGCCCCCCGAACACCCGGCGCGTGAGGCCCAAGATACATTTTATCTAAACGCCGAGCGTGATGGCATGCCCTTGTTGCTTAGAACCCAAACATCCCCCGTTCAGATTCGAACCCTCATGACGGAAAAACCCCCTATTCGTGTGATTTCCCCAGGGCGGGTTTTTCGGGCAGATTACGACATAACCCATACACCGGTATTCCATCAGGTGGAAGGATTGTTGATCGATAAAGAGATAACCATGGGGCATCTTAAAGGCTGTCTCGTTGAATTCCTTGAAACCTTTTTTGGCATTAAGGACCTGCCTATTCGGTTCCGCCCCAGTTTCTTTCCTTTTACCGAACCCTCGGCAGAAGTGGACATTGGTTGTACCCGCAAAGACGGCACATTGAAAATAGGGGCCGGCGATAGTTGGCTTGAGATTTTGGGATGTGGCATGGTGCACCCTAAGGTTCTGCGCAATTGTACTATTGACCCCAAAGAATACCAAGGTTTTGCCTTTGGTATGGGAATTGAACGGATTGCCATGTTAAAGTACGGGATTCCCGATCTTCGGACCTTTTTTGAATCCGATGTCAGGTGGATGGATCATTATGGGTTTAAATTCTTTGAGCGTCCTTCTATCTTGAATAAAGTGGGAGGCTGCTGATGAAATTTTCGTTTTCATGGCTGAAGCGCCATTTTGAAACAAGCCAATCGATTGAGACCATCCAAACCCGCTTGACCAGTTTGGGTCTCGAAGTTGACAGCATTCACAGTCCAGGCGATGCCCTCAAGGATTTTAAAGTTGCTCATATTGTGTCCATAGCGCGTCATCCGGATGCTGATAAACTCCAGGTTTGTCAGGTGGATGTAGGCGAAGATGCCCTCATACAGGTGGTTTGCGGTGCTGCAAATGCAAAGGCCAACCTCAAGGTTGTTTTAGGCGCCCCAGGAACCGTTGTTCCAAACGGGAATTTTACCCTTAAAGTCAGTACCATCAGAGGTGTTGAAAGTTTTGGCATGCTATGTTCTGAGTCTGAATTGGGCTTAAAAGCTGATAGTCATGGCATTATGGAACTGCCAGCAGATGCGCCTATTGGCCAAAGTATTGTGGATTACCTTCAACTCAATGATGCCATCATTGATATCGGCCTCACACCCAATCGGTCCGATTGTTTAGGGATTCGTGGTATTGCCCGTGACTTGACGGCGGCCGGACTTGGAACGTTGAAACCTTTGAACACACCCTCTATCAAAGAATCCTTCCCCTGCCCTATTCCGCTGACGTTGGATTTTAACGGTGGCACCCAAAGTGCTTGCCCCCATTTCCGGGGTCGGTTGATTCAAGGCGTTAAGAACGGGCCAAGCCCCTTGTGGCTTCAACAGCTTATGCAGTCTGTGGGACTCAAATCCATTTCGGCATTGGTAGACGTGACGAATTTCTTTTCCCAGGACCTCTGTCGACCTCTCCATGTCTTTGATGCCAAAAGTATCAAAGGACCCGTCACAGTAAGACTTGCGAAAAACGGTGAAACGCTGGGAGCCCTGGATGGGGTTACTTATACCCTTACAGATCAGATGACCGTTGTGGCAGATAATGAAAAAATCTTGGCCCTTGGGGGTATCATGGGAAGTCTTGAATCGGGATGTACCCTTGAGACAACAGATGTTTTCTTAGAAGCTGCTTATTTTGATCCCATCCGTACGGCCCAAACAGGTCGGAAACTCGGGATCCATAGCGATGCCCGGTACCGCTTCGAACGTGGCATTGACCCTCAAAGCACAGGGCCGGGTCTTGACCTTGCAACCCAGATGATTCTGGATTTATGTGGTGGGGAAGCGAGTAGCGTTGTTGAAGCAGGCAAGGCCTTGAAGAATCAACACACGATTGAATTGCCCTATGGGATGGTAAAAGATTTAACGGGTGTCGACCTACCGGTATCAAGCATAACACCTATTTTGACCTCTCTGGGATGCCAAATCCTCAATGAAACCAACACGGCCATCACTGTTGAAACGCCGTCTTGGCGCCATGATTTAAAAATTCCCCAAGACTTGGTGGAAGAGGTTTTGCGCCTTGTGGGCTATGACACCATCCCACTTCTCCCCCTACCTCCTATCAACACCTATACTTTTGCTCCCTTGACCCTTTCACAACAACGGATTGCTCGGGTTCGAAGTCTTTTGGCCAACCGGCACATGATGGAGGCTATCACCTGGTCTATGGTCGACACCAAAACATTCCAACTGTTTGGCGGCACCCATGAGACCCTGCGTATCGTAAATCCTATCACAACGGATTTGGAATGGATGCGCCCTTCCCTTTTGCCCCAGCTTCTTTTTGCCTTGAAGCGAAATTTGAGTCGCGGCATTACGCCTTTAAATTTATTTGAAGTCGGTCCCACGTACCAGGGCATTCAACCAGAGGATCAAAAAAGCGTTGCAGGCGGCGTGAGGGTAGGCCTTTTGAATGGGAACCATTGGACCAAAGAAGAAAGGCCTTATGACATTTTTGACGTGAAACAAGATGCCTTGGCTGTTCTTGGTATGCCGTCTGTTCAAATCAGCCAAACTAATATTCCAAATTGGATGCATCCCTACCGCTCAGGTCTTTTGATGCAAGGGCCTAAAAATATCCTCGGCTATTTTGGGGAAATGCATCCCTCTATTTTGAAAACTTTCGGGATTAAAGTGCCTGTCATGGCTTTTGAGGTGTTTTTATCATCATTGCCCATGCCAAAGGCCAAACCAACGAATAAAGGGGCTGTGATATTGTCATCCTTCCAACCCGTTGAAAAGGACCTGGCCTTTATTGTGGATCAGAACGTACCGTCAGAAGCATTGGTGGCGGTTGCAAAGAAAGCAGGACAACCATTATTGACGACGATTGGTGTCTTTGATGTGTATGTAGGGGCCAATGTGACCGATGGCAAAAAGTCTATTGCTATCCGGTTTCATCTGCAACCCATCGATGCGACCTTGACGGACGGGGATATTCATGGTGTCTTTAATCGCATCATCAACGCTGTTGAAAAGGAATTAGGAGGCATTTTACGCGATGGAAAATAATAGAACGAAAATAGAACATATTCGGAATTTTTCCATTATTGCCCATATTGACCACGGCAAGTCTACGTTAGCAGATCGTCTTATTGAGCACTGCAACGCTGTGTCCAAGCGCGATATGACGGAACAGATGCTGGATTCCATGGATATTGAAAAAGAACGCGGTATTACCATCAAGGCCCAAACGGTCCGGTTGACGTACAATGCCCTGGACGGCAAAACCTATCAGCTGAACTTGATGGACACCCCGGGTCACGTGGACTTTGCTTACGAAGTCAGTCGCTGCCTTGCGGCGTGTGAGGGATCTATCCTGGTGGTAGACGCCAGTCAAGGCGTTGAGGCCCAGACACTGGCAAACGTTTATAAAGCCATTGAAGTGGACCATGAAATCATTCCTGTCTTGAATAAAATCGATCTACCCGCCGCTGAACCCGACCGGGTCCGCGACCAGATTGAGGAAGTCATTGGGTTAGATGCGTCAGATGCCATTTTGGTTTCGGCCAAAACAGGTATTGGCATTCAAGATCTGTGCGAAGCCATCGTTAAACGTCTTCCCGCCCCCGAGGGAGACGCCACAGCGCCGTTGAAGGCGCTCTTGGTCGATAGTTGGTACGACACCTATTTGGGTGTTGTGACGTTGGTCCGAATCAAGGACGGCATCTTAAAAGCCGGGATGAAAGTCCAGATGATGGGAACACGCTCCATTTACGAAGTGGATGAAGTCGGGGTCTTTACCCCGAAAAAAGAAAAGAAAGACAATTTAAGCCCTGGCGAAGTGGGTTATATCATTGCAGGCATCAAACAGGTGGCTGACTGTCAAATTGGGGATACGATCACGGAAGAACGCCGCCCTTGCCAAGAACCCTTGCCTGGATTTAAACCCTCCGTTCCTGTTGTGTTTTGTGGGTTATTTCCCGCTGACGCTGCAGATTTTGAAGTCTTGAAAGATAGCTTGGCGAAATTACGCCTGAATGACGCGAGTTTTCAATATGAAACAGAAAGTTCTGCTGCTTTAGGATTTGGCTTTCGCTGTGGATTTTTGGGACTGCTGCACTTGGAAATTATCCAAGAACGGCTGGAGCGTGAATTTGATCTGGATATCGTGAGTACAGCGCCCAGTGTTGTCTACCGGGTTCATAAAACCAACCATACTGTGGAAGAACTCCATAACCCTGCCGATATGCCAGATCCCGTCTTGATTGATTTTATCGAAGAACCCTGGATCAAGGCCACAATTTTGGTCCCTGATGAATTTTTAGGTTCCATTTTGACACTGTGCACAGATCGTCGGGGCCAGCAAGTGGATTTAACCTATGTCGGCAATCGCGCTATGGCTGTTTATCGCCTCCCCTTGAATGAGGTTGTTTTTGACTTTTATGATCGCCTCAAATCCGTCAGCAAAGGCTATGCCAGCTTTGATTATCAGCTAGATTCCTATGAACGGTCTAATTTGGTGAAAGTCGGTATTATGGTGAACAGCGAACCGGTTGATGCTTTGTCTTTCATAGCCCACCGCGACCGATCCGAGGCCCGTGGCCGTGAAATTTGCGAAAAACTTAAAGATTTAATCCCACGCCAGCTCTTTAAAATCGCCCTGCAAGCAGCCATCGGTGGAAAGGTCATTGCACGCGAAACCATATCAGCCTTAAGGAAAGACGTGACGGCTAAGTGTTATGGCGGTGACGTAAGCCGTAAACGGAAACTATTAGACAAACAAAAGAAGGGGAAAAAGCGCATGCGCGAGATCGGAAACGTTGAAATCCCCCACAGTGCCTTTTTAGAAGCCCTGAAGAGAACAGATTAACATGGACCGTATCTTTCACGCCTTACAATACTTTAATGACACGATTCTTTGGGGATATTTGGGCCTCGGGTTTATCATAACTCTTGGGTTTTACTTATCTTTCAAGGCCCGGTGGTTTCAAATTACCCATTTCGGCAAAGCCTTTAAACACTTTATTGCGTGCGGCAAAAGCAAGGAATTTAGCAAAGAAGATCGAGGTGTTTCCCCCCTCAAGATCTTTTTTGCAACCATTGGCGGGGTCATTGGGATCGGGAATATTGCAGGCGTTTCACTCGCCGTTCAAATTGGGGGACCTGGCGCTTTGGTTTGGGTATTGCTTGTGGCGTTTCTTGGCATGATCATCAAGTATTCTGAGGTGTATCTAGGCGTCAAATACCGTCACCATGACCGGAAAAATGGTTATGACGGTGGGCCTATGTACTTTCTTCAAAAAGCATTCCCCAAGTATCCCTGGATTGCAGGCATTATGTGTGTTCTGCTTTGTATTTACGGTGTTGAGATCTACATGTTTAACGTGGTGAAGCATTCCTTTGAAACCAACTTTGACGTGGATGCAACCTTTGTTATTCCGATGTTTTTGGCCCTCATTCTTTTTGCCGTTCTGGGCGGGGTCGAGCGCATTGGAACCATTAACAGTATCTTGATTCCAGGATTTGTCATTATCTATCTTGCCATGACGCTCTGGGTCATTATCCTTGAAATCGATCAATTGCCCCATGTGTTGGGTGTTATTCTTCATTCTGCCTTTAACGGCCATGCCGCCGTTGGTGGCTTTGCCGGGAGTACCTTTATCCTGACACTCTCAAAGGGAATTGCCAGCGGTGCTTACTCTGGGGATATCGGGATTGGATACGCCTCCATCCTTCATAGCGAAACAAAATTTCAAGATCCATCCAAACAAGCAAGCCTGACGATTTTAGGGATTTTTCTTGATACCTTCATTGTTTGTTCGTGTACTATTTTGCTTGTGGTATTGACCGGTGTTTGGACAACAGATATAGATAGCAGCCTTCTTGTTCAAACAGCCCTTTCCAAATATTTCCCCTACATGGAATATTTTATGCCCACCTGTCTTTTTGTCTTAGGATATTCTACCATTATTGCTTACTTGGTTGCTGGCATTAAGTGTGCCAAATTCTTGATGCCTAATCATGGTATGAAGATTTACCTTTGTTACGCAGCCTTTTCCTTCGTATTCTTTTCTTTTTTTGAATCCCGTTATGCCTTTATGATCATGAACATCGTCGGTGGCCTTTTGATGCTGATTAATTTGGCCGGCATTTTGAGACTACGAAAAGACATTGTGTATAAGGTGTAAAGACATGACAAGCCCTACCAAAACGAAAATTGGATTTTGGACACTTCTTTGTCTGGTAATGGGCAACATGATTGGTTCTGGTGTATTTTCCCTGCCAGCAAGTCTAGCGCACTATGGCAGCATTAGTCTTTTGGGCTGGGGCTTTACAGCAGGAGGATCTCTTCTTATTGCTCTGATATTTTCTAAACTTTCCCAAAAAGTTCCCAATGTTGGAGGACCCTATGCCTACTGTAAGGAAGGTCTTGGAGACTTTATGGGATTTCAGGTCGCCTGGAACTACTGGATTTCTATGTGGGTGGGAAGTGCTGCAACTGTTGTCATGGTCGTTGGATATTTAGGTGTCTTTTTTCCAACACTACAGGGTAGTAGTTATATTGGATTTAGCTGTGGTCTTGGCATCATTTGGGGGCTTACAATCCTTAACATGTTGAGCCTCAAGGTTTCTGGAACCTTCCAGATTGTTACAACGATTCTTAAAATCCTACCCCTTGTAGCGATCGTTGTATGGGGAATTCCTCACATAGACTCTAGCCATTTCCAAGCCTTTAATGTGACAAGCATGCCAAATCATAGTGCATTTATGGCAACAGCTACGTTGACCATGTGGACATTCATTGGCCTTGAGAGTGCGACTATTCCCTCTGATAATGTCATGAATGCAAAACGCATCGTCCCTCTTGCAACAGTTTTAGGAACCTTGATTGTGGGCGTTATTTACATGGTAACTGAAACAACCATGATTGGTCTTATACCCAATGATGTTTTGCAAAATACCCCTGCCCCGTTTGCTGTTGCAGCTGAACGCTTATTTGGTCACTGGGGAGCGCTTGCCATTGCCCTTGGCGCCATCATTGCAGCCCTTGGATCCTTAAATGGGTTTATCTTTATCCAGTCCCAAATTCCTATGGCAGCAGCGCGTGATAAACTTTTCCCCAGTTTTTTTGGTAAAACATCCAAACAAGGAACCCCAGTTAGAACCCTTTTTATGACAGGATGCATTATGTCGATTGTCCTTTGGATGAATTATGACAAAAGTCTTGTGGAGCAGTTTACATTTCTGATTACCCTTGCAACCTTAGCCGCTTTGACCACCTACCTTTTTTCCATTGTGTCGGAGATAATGATTAGTCTGAAAGAACGCAAAGCCGTCAAAATATCGTTTGGAGCAGTCTGTCTTTCGCTTGGGGCCTTATTCTATACCCTTTGGGCGATTGTAGGCGCAGGTCAAGAAGTTTTCTTTTATGGCGCCATTCTATTTTTTGCCAGCACACCACTTTTCATCCTTGTGAAATTTCAAGGACGGAGACTTTATAAATATTAAGCCACCTAGTCATAATAATCGGCTCTTATGCAAAACGAGTGGGTAAGCATTTAAAAACACCCCCCCTGCCCGTCATCCAGAGCTGAACCATCGCCTACGAAATGTGTGAGAGAAATGTAGGCTTTTTTGGTTTAAAGTCCTTGAAAATATTGTATTTTAGCCCCCCGACGCCGTCTTCCAGAGCCCCGCTACAAGCGGGGCGTGGGATCTAGAAGGTTAGCCGAATGGCTAAAATGCGCCCTTTCAACCCTCTAAAATGGTGAGGGAGTCAAATCGTGAGTAGCCCTAACGGGCTATTTTTCTGGATCCCACGCCCACCTTCGGTGGGCTCTGGAAGACGGCGTCGGGGGGATCGGTGGGCTTTGGAGGACGGCACTGGTGGGGCTTTAGCGGTGCCTGAATGATCGATGGAGAGAAGGGTTTTTCTTTATCATAAATTTCGTAGGCGTTGGTTCAGCTCTGGATGATGGGCGGTGAGGGGGATTTTTAAAAAGTGAGGTCGGATATATGTTTCTAGCTTTTTCACTTACCCACTCATTTTGCATAAGAGCCTTATTATAGATCCTTAACGTAAATTATCATGTGCTAACGCATCGCCTTACGGCTCATCCTGGATCCCCACACCAGACGCTTCGTCTTCGTCCTAGCTGTCTTCAACGCAATACGGCGTGATTCAGGAAGACGACTTCGTAACGAAACCTCTGCATTGCATGATCTTTTAGTTATTTCTAACTTTTCTCGGGATAGCAACAGGATCAGTCCGATTTCTTTTCAAGGTAAGCGGTTGGATCCACGGGACGGTGATGACGTCTCAATTCAAAATGTAGTTGAGGTTTTTTCACATGTCCGGTGGTTCCAACTGTTCCAATTATTTGGCCGCGTTTGATACGCTCACCCCGTTTGATCTTGATATCTTTAAGATGCCCATAGGTTGAAACCCAGGTGTCATTATGCTTAATCAACACAAGATTGCCGTAGCTTTCAATATCATTACCTCGATAAATCACGGTGCCATGCTCGCTCGCTTTGACAGGGGATCCCTTTTTACCTCCAATATTAATCCCGTCATTTTGAGTGCCATTCTTCAGCGGACCATAGGGAGCGAGTGTCGGGCCTTTGATGGGTTTTAAGAAACACAATTTTTTTGTGGGCGCTTTGATGGGGCTGGGTTTTTGTTTTAAAAGATTGCGTTTGTGGCTCTGGGCCCCCGCCTTCGCGGGGGTGACAAGAGAAGAAGCGGGAGCAACAACAGGAGAAGAGGCTGCAATAACAGGAGAAGCCGGAGAGACAAGAGAAGAGGCTGGGGTGACATGGATGGATTTCTTTTGGTCATCTCTACTTCCTTTTTTGTCATTCCCATTCCGTTTTTTATCATCTCTACTTCTTTTTTTATCATCCCTAATTGCTTTTTTGTCATCCCCATTTCCTTTGTTGTCATCCCCACGAAGGCGGGGATCCAGGGGATCCGTCAACGCCTTGCGGTCAGATAATTTTTCCGTTTTCAAGATCTTGTTTGTGACCGTGGGTCCCTGCCTTCGCGGGGGTGACAAGGAAGAATGTTGCTTCTTCTCTAATGCCACGCGTTCTTTTTCTTCCCGCTCTTCCAATATCGATGGTTTGGGGAGAAGAAGATTTTGTCCCTCTTTCAACGCAAAGGGGGATTTCAGTTGGTTTTGCTGGATGATCGCGTCTTCTCTAATTCCTGTTTTTCGGGCAACCTCGGCAAGGGTTTCGCCCTTGACGACCTTATGGGTAAAAGGCGTCCAAAGGGAAGAATAACCCCTTAAGCTCAACAAACAAGCAATGAGGAATATAATTTTAGTCAAAAGCTTTGGCCAAATGACTGAGTGTCTTGTCATGGGTTAAATCCAAATACAAGGGGGTGATGGAAATCTTCTTTTTAACCATGGCGGCGAGATCCGTTTCCTCTGTCATATCCAACTGTTCTGGGATACAGCCTAACCAATAATAATTGCCACCTCGGGGGTCAACTGCTTTGACGATGGATTTATAAGGGGCCCTGAATCCTTGACGAACAACCTCTATGCCTGCAACAGATTTGGAAATGACATTGGGGAAGTTAATGTTGATCAAGACATTCTTGGGCCAACCTTTATGGATAAGTTTTTTCAAGATACTTGGGGCATGGTCAAGGGCTGTATGCCACTTGGCCGGATGTCCCCAGGAAAGGTCTTGACTTAAGGCAATAGATGGAATCCCAAAAGATGTCCCCTCCATAGCAGCCGCCACAGTTCCAGAATAAGTTACATCATCACCCACGTTCGATCCGTGATTTACACCAGAAAGCAGAAGGTCAGGTTTTTTCCCACCCATCAAATCTTCAATGGCCATCAGGACACAGTCTGTGGGCGTTCCGTCCACAGAAAACCGCTTTTCAGAAAATTTGTGGGCCCGCAGTGGGCGGTTCAGCGTCAATGAATGCCCAGCACCACTTTGTTCTGAAGAAGGGGCCACCACCCAAATATCATCACTGAGTGTTGCCGCAATTTGTTCGAGGATTTTCAGTCCCGGGGCATGAATACCATCGTCATTTGACAGTAGGATACACGGATTATCTTTTTTCATTGTTATTTGATCTCCTTCAATCCATTCATATAAGGGTAAAGCACCTCCGGAATCCGAATGGACCCATCGGCTTGTTGATAGTTTTCAAGCACTGCGATTAACGTCCGCCCCACGGCTAGACCCGATCCATTTAATGTATGAACAAACTGGGGCTTTTGTTTTTGACCATCGATGTCTTTAGGTCGAAACCGCGCATTCATCCGGCGTGCCTGGAAAGGTCCGCAGGTGGAACAACTGGAAATTTCCCGGTATTGATCTTGACCTGGAAGCCAGACTTCAAGATCATAAGTTTTCTGAGAACAAAACCCAGCGTCCCCCGTACACAGTAGTTGTACACGGTAAGGCAGATTGAGTTTTTGCAAAATTCTTTCGGCAGCACCCGTCATGCGTTCCAATTCACCCTGTGCATCATCAGGATGCACGATGCTGACCAGTTCTACTTTATAAAATTGATGTTGGCGGAGCATGCCCCGGGTATCTTTGCCAGCAGCCCCCGCTTCTGAACGAAAGCAAGGTGTGTGACCTACAAACCGAAGCGGCAGTTGGCTTTCATCTAATGTCTTTTTTGCAACCAAATTGGTCAAAGGCACTTCAGCCGTTGGGATCAGCCAATGGTTTTGGGTTTTAAAGGAATCTTCCCCAAGATTCGGGAGTTGTCCCGTGCCAAACATGGTGTCTGATGTCACCAGCAAAGGGGGGGAGACTTCTGTATAGCCAAATTCATTCACATGGGTATCAAGCATGAACTGAGCCAAGGCCCTCTCAAGCCTCGCAAGAGCGCCCTTTAAAATCACAAAACGGCTGCCAGATACTTGGGCTGCTTGTTCAAAATCCATAAGACCAAGGGCCTCACCCAGTTCAAAATGTTCTTTGGGTTTAAAGGAAAAGAGGGCCGGATCACCCACCACACGCACTGTTTTATTGTCAGCGTCACTGGTCCCTTGAGGTACACTGTCCAACATAAGATTGGGCAGGGACGCGAGGGAAAAGTTTAACTTTTCAAATAGCGCGCGTTCTTCTGCCTCAAGAGTTGCAAGCTTGTTTTTAAGGGCCGTGCCTTCTTCCACAAGAGCGGCTGTATCCTCACCTTTGCCTCGCATTTTTCCCATGGTTGCCGCAACGTCATTGCGTTTTTGTTGCAATGCCTGTGTTTCAGCCACACAGGACCGGTAAGATTGGTCCAAAGACAAAAGGATTTCAGCGTGAGGCGCTTTGCCTCTTTTCTTTAAGTTTTCATCAAAGTCTTCTGGATGCTCGCGGATCCATTTAATATCATGCATGGGATGTTGCTCGTCTTTACGGTATCATATTTGTGGAATAATATAGCATCATTCAAAAGCGTTGGGAACCAGGTCATGCGATTTCAAAAACCCTTATTACGGGTCAAACTTTTAAGGCGGTACAAACGTTTTTTGGCCGATGTTTATTCCAAAGAAATGGATTTAACCTTCACGGTGCATTGCCCCAATTCGGGTTCCATGAAAGGTATTTACGAAAATGACCCTGAGCCAACAGCCTGGATCAGTCCTGCTGAGAATGCCCAACGTCAACTCCCCTATACCTTGGAGATGATCGAAACATCTTACGGGATGGTGGGGGTGAACACCCAAAACCCCAATAAAATTGCCGTAGAAGCCATTCAAGGTGGGAAAATTGACGCGCTTTTATATTATGAATCCTTAAAACGGGAAGTGCGCTATGATGAAAATTCCAGAATCGATATCTTACTGACATCCCCCGATAAACCAGTAACCTATGTCGAAGTAAAGAATGTGAGCATGCGTGTTGACGACCATCTTTGTTTCCCAGATGCAGTAACATCCCGGGGGACAAAACACTTGCTGGGACTCATGCGTATGGTTGATGAAGGACACCGGGCCGTGATGTTTTATATAAGCCAACGGTCAGATTGTACGACATTTACTGTTGCAAAAGACATTGATCCCCTTTATGCAGAAACTCTTATGAAAGCAATAGACCACGGGGTTGAAGTTTTGGCGTACGGATGCCATGTAACCCCTGAAGAAATCAGATTAAAAGATAAATTGAAAATTCGTTTGTGATGAAAAAAATTCAAATCCACACATCAGAAGATTTTAAAGCCATGCATCGGGCAGGACGTCTTGCGGCTGAAACCCTTGATTATATCACGCCCTACGTGACGCCCGGTATCACGACAGAGGAACTGAACACCTTGTGCCATGATTTTATTATAGCCCATCGCGCTATTCCAGCACCTTTGAATTATCATGGCTTTCCAAAATCTATTTGTACTTCCCTGAATCACGTCATCTGTCATGGGATCCCAGGGCCTAAAAAGTTGGTTGTGGGCGATATCTTGAATATTGATGTGACGGTGATTTTGGATGGATGGTATGGCGATACAAGTCGGATGTTTTTGGTTGGTGACAAAGTCAATATCAAAGCCAAACGCTTGGTGGATGTGACGTACGAGGCTATGATGCGTGCCATTGAATGCGTGAAACCAGGCAATACCTTTGGCGATATTGGGCACGCTATCCAAAGCTTTGTGGAAAAAAAAGGGTATTCCGTGGTGAGGGATTTTTGTGGACATGGATTGGGACGTGTTTTTCACACCTCCCCTGAGGTGACCCATTTTGGCAAACCCGGCGAGGGTGTGGTCATGGAAGAAGGGATGTTTTTTACCATCGAGCCCATGATTAATGCAGGCGGCTATGAGTCTAAAATACTCCAAGACGGCTGGACTGCCGTCACGCGGGATAAATCCTTGTCAGCCCAGTTTGAACATAGTTTAGGCGTTACAAAAACAGGCTATGAGATTTTCACGTTGTCCCCCAAGGGATGGGATTGTCCACCTTATAAGGCATAATTTCCCATGCGGATTCTTTTTATTACTTCCACGTATCTAGGCGATGCCATTATTTCAACCGGCATCTTGGAGTCCTTGCGGCTTCAATATCCTAACGCCAAATTCACCATTGCGTGTGGCCCTATTCCTCTGCCGCTTTTTGAGGCAATGCCTCAACTTGAATGCCTGATTCCCATTGAAAAACTTTCTTATTCAAGGCATTGGCTAAAGCTTTGGGCCACGTGCGCGCTGACACGGTGGGACATTATTGTGGATCTACGTGGTACAGGGTTGAGTCATTTTTTAGTCGGGAAAAAGCGCTATATTTGGAGCAGCTCTGCAGCAAAAACCCTGCGGGTTCATCAGTTGTCAGCTTTTTTGGGGCTTGCCAAGACCCCTCCTTCCAAGATCCACATCAGTGCCCAGCATGAGGCAGAGGCTCAGCGTATTGTTGAGGGAATGAATCCCTTGATCTGTCTATCACCGGCATCCAACTGGGACAAAAAGTCTTGGCCGTTGGAGAACTTTGCGGCGCTTGGAAATAAACTGATCAAGGGAAAAGGCACTGTTGCCATTCTGGGGGCCCCTTCTCAGCGTGGTGAACTTGCCCCACTTTTTGAGGCCATGCCCAAAGAAAAAACATTGGATTTGGTGGGTCAGGCACCCCTTCCAGTCTTGGCCGCGATTCTTAAAAAGGCAGATCTTTTTGTCGGCAATGATTCTGGATTGATGCATTTGGCCGCTGCCGTTGGAACACCCACATTGGGCCTTTTTGGACCAAGTCCTGAAACCATTTATGCCCCGTGGGGTGAAAGGGCAACCTATATAAGAACGGATATGTCTTTCCAAGAGGCCATGGATCTTGCCAAACAGGGTCAAAACATCATGGGGACATTGACGGTTGAGAAAGTGATGGATGAACTCTTAAAGAATAATTTCTTCCCGCACGGGTCTATCCAGCAAAAATGAAATGGCGTTGGGGACGTTCAGGTCCTCATACAAAGATTTAAAGATCGTTTCGCAAATGGGCATATCAACGCCCAGTTTTTTAGCAAGGGTTCTGACAGAATCGGCTGTATGAAACCCTTCAACCGTATCTTTGGTGCTTTCCAAAATATCCTCGATCTTGGCACCACGGCCAATAGCCCGGCCCAATTTATAGTTACGGGATTGGCTGCCCATGCAGGTTAAAATAATGTCGCCAAGGCCAGAAAGGCCATAAAATGTCTCTTGAATGCCGCCCTTTTTTACCCCCAGTTCAGCAATCTCAACCAGTCCTCGGGTAATAAGGGACGCCATGGAATTTTCCCCAAGACCGTATCCTTGGGCAATGCCACAGCCAATAGCCAAGACATTCTTAAGGGCACCTCCCACCTGGGCGCCGATAATATCATTATTAAGGTAAAGACGGAAATTCGTGTAGTTAAGGGCCTGCACAACTTTATCACGCGCGGCATTATCGGCGCAGGCTAATGTGGTGGCTGTTGGCAATGTTTTTGCAATTTCGGGGGCAAAATTAGGGCCTGACAAAACAGCGACCGTCATACCTGGCACAACCTCTTCAATCACTTCCGTCATCAAAAGGCCCGTTTTCATTTCAATTCCCTTACACGCCACCACAAAAATCATTTTCTTTGTGGCGTGGGGTTTGATCATCTTTAACACATCCCGCAAAGACTGGGAGGGAACTGCAAGGATAATAATGTCGTGATTTTCAATTTCGGCAATATCATTGGTGGCTGTGATAGAGGCACTAAGCGTCACGTCAGGCAGATGTTTAATCCTATGTTCTGTGTTGATGCTTGTGACATGATCTAATGACCGGCCCCAGAGGATAACTTTGGATCCTGCTTGTTGGGCGACTACCCCAAGGGCTGTTCCCCAAGCACCGGCACCTACGATAAATACCTTTGACACAACTCTTTGTCCTTTTTTTTTGAAAAATTCTCCCTATACTTATATCATAAATCGTTTAAAAGAAAACCATGACCCACGAGATTTCTTCAGTGCATTACTTTTTATGGCACCTGCTTCAACAGGGGGTACTCTCATGACACTCCTTATTATTTTTGGCGTGATTGTTTTCCTGCTCATTTGTTCGGCATTTTTTTCAGCTTGTGAAACGGCATTGACGGCTGTTACCCAGCTTCAGATCCACCAAATGATGACGAAAGACCCCAAACGCGGCAAGCGGGTGAAGACCTTGTCATTGAATATGGGGCGTGTCTTGGGAACCGTTCTTTTAGGCAATAACCTGGTTAATATTTTGGCAACATCCCTTGCAACCCACGTCTTTATCAAGCTTTTTGATGAAACGGGAATTGGTATTGCGACTCTTTGTATGACATTTTTGATCCTGATCTTTTCAGAAGTCATGCCCAAACTCTATGCCATTCATAATCCTGAACAAGTATCCCTTATGGTCAGCCCGTTGATGCAATGGTGTGTGAGAGTTTTTTCGCCGGTCACCCAAGTGGTACGGCAACTGGCTGAAAATATTTGGGAATTTTTTGGTGTGTCCCTTAGAAATAACGATGAAAATTCTCTGCATGAGGAACTGCGCGGCGCCATTGATATTTTTACCCATCACGAGCGCAAAGACCAAAAGGAAATGCTCCATGGAATCTTGGACTTGTCCTTTGTAAATATTGAAGAAGTGATGATTCACAGAAAAGATGTAGAAGCCATCAATAAATCCAAAAGTTTAAAAGACATCCGTGCCCAAGTGATGAAAAGCCCCTATACGCGCCTTCCTGTGTGGGACAAAAGTCCTGACAATATTCTAGGCATTCTCCACGTGAAGACATTCTTGCAGCGGATGGAGGAAACCCCAAATTTAAGACTGGAAGATATTTACCAAGAACCTTTGTACGCCCCGGAAACAACATCATTGGCCGATCAAATTGAGGTTTTTCGGGCCACCCACCAGCATATGGCTGTAGTCGTTGATGAATACGGGGATGTCCAAGGCGTTGTGACGTTGGAAGATATTTTGGAGGAAGTCTTGGGTCAAATGTTGGATGAACATGACGTCAGGACCGATGGGATTCAAGGGAATCCCAAAGAAGGGTACAAAATTAAAGGCGCGGTGACGCTGCGCGATATCAAGCGAAAAGTGGGGTGGAAACTGTCCCACAGAAAGGCAACGACCCTTGGGGGGTTCTTACTATATGAAGCCCAAGCCATCCCAAAGCCTGGCCAAGTCTATCGCTTCCAGAGTTTCCAATTCAGAATTCTCAAATGCCATCACCACCGGGTGACCTTGGTGCACGTGGGTAAGGTGTAGAACGTTTGATTTCTTTTTTAGCCATTGAGTTGATAGAAGTGAAATCTATCAACGCGACTTTGTATCTCCCCGACGTTGTCCTCCAGAGCCCACCGATCCCCCCGACGCCGTCTTCCAGAGCCCACCGGAGGTGGGCGTGGGATCCAGAAAAATAGCCCGTTAGGGCTACTCACGATTTGACTCCCCCAACATTGAGACAGTTGAAAAGGGGTATTTTAGCCATTCGGCTAACCTTCTGGATCCCACGCCCCGCTTGCAGCGGGGCTCTGGAAGACGGCGTCGGGGGGAGGAAATTGAACTGCCCCGGGTGAAGTTGGATTTGGTGGAAGAAGGCCCTAAAAAACAGTGGTTGAAAATATTAAAAGAATCTGCAAGCATGGAGAACATTCCAGAAGATTTTGATCCAGTGATGAAAAAAGCCCTCAGTTTACTGGATCTTGGCGCATGGAGAGGAGAGATCATGAAAAAATATGAATTTGAGAAATTCAACCGAGATGATTATTCTATCGTTTTCCAAGAGCAGTTCGATAAAGGCAGAGAAAAAGGCATAACCCAGGGCATAAGCCAAGGGCTTGAAAAAGGTGCTTTCGAAAAGGTCCGGGGTATTGCTATCAATCTTTTGCAGGATCAAATGTCTATTGGAGACATCATAAGGTATACAGGACTTTCTAAAGAGGATATTCTCAAACTGCAAAATTAGTGCTAGTGGGGGGGGTAAAGGCCTTGATTCAATCCTTTTTTCGCCATTTTTTAAAACCCTTGATTCCCCCGCTTTGTCCCTTGTGCCACATCCCTGTGGAACAAGATTATACTTTGTGTGCCACATGTTGGCCCGTCGTTGAATTCATCAGTGCCCCTTTTTGTGACCAGTGTGGGCAGCCGTTGGAATGCGCCATGGCGCCGACCATTATCTGCGGGCGGTGTTTAACCGATCCCTTTCCCTTCAAGGCAGCAAGGGCGGTGTTTCGTTATACCCCTGCATCAAGCCCCCTGATTTTAAATTTCAAACACGGTGACATGACCTATCTTGCGGATTTTTTTGCCCATTGGATGCTGCGTGATCGGGGCTATTTCAAGGACGTTGATCTGATTGTCCCAGTCCCCTTGCACTGGACGCGTTTGTTGAAACGGGGGTTTAACCAAGCGGCCTTACTTGGAAAGCGTCTCAGTCTTCAATCAGGGATTCCCCATGCCCCTGGAATTTTAAAACGCCTTAAAGAAACGCCGTCTCAAGGCGGACTGTCCAAAAAAGAGCGAGCACGCAATGTGAAAAAAGTGTTTCACGTGAATCCGTCTATGAAATCTCACTTCCAAGGCAAAACCATTTTATTGGTGGATGACGTGATGGCCTCTGGGGCCACCTTACGGTTTTGCGCAGAGAATCTTTTGAAGGCAGGGGCCAAGGCTGTAAAAGTCCAAGTGGTCTGTCGGTCGAAAGTTTAGGGGAATGTTCGTAGGCCTCTGGAGCTGAAACTCCCCCGACGCCGTCTTCCAGAGCCCCGCCAAAACTCCCCCGACGCCGTCTTCCAGAGCCCACCGATCCCCCGACGCCGTCTTCCAAAGCCCACCGGAGGTGGGCGTGGGATCCAGAAAAATAGCCCGTTAGGGCTACTCACGATTTGACTCCCCCACCATTGAGACAGTTGAAAAGGGGTATTTTAGGCATTCGGCTAACCTCCTGGGTCCCACGCCCTGCCTGCAGCAGGGCTCTGGAAGACGGCGTCGGGGGGCTAAAACACAGTATTTTCAAGGGCTTTAAAACAAAAAAGCCTATATTTCTCTCACACATTTCGTAGGCGTTGTATCAGCTCCAAAGCCCCGCTGAATCCCCCCCCGACGTTGTCCTCCAGAGCCCACCGATCCCCCCATGCCGTCTTCCAGAGCCTCGTCGAGACTCCCCCGACGTTGTCTTCCAGAGCCCACCGGAGGTGGGCGTGGGATCCAGAAAAATAGCCCGTTAGGGCTACTCACGATTTGACTCCCCCAACGTTTTAGAGGGTTGAAAAGGGGTATTTTAGGCATTCGGCTAACCTCCTGGGTCCCACGCCCCGCTTGCAGCGGGGATGACGAACAAGGGACACAGAAAACTGGTATAAGTAAATTTTTAAAATTTTCATATTCACTTTTTTGATGGTGTTTTGTAACTTTAATTTGACTTTCAACCGTATTAAACCGAATCCTTATGTTTGGTTGGCCTCGCCAAGCCTTTGTATAATCGCTTTAAAGAAGGAGAAACCCATGCAACAACCAAAAATTACTATCTATACAGCAAGCTATTGTCCTTATTGCACCAAGTCCAAGGAACTTTTAGCATCAAAAGGTCTGGTCTTTGAAGAAATCGATGTCACGGATGATTCTGCTGCAAGACAGGCCCTTGTCATCAAAGCGGAAGGTCGCAAAACGGTACCCCAAATTTTCATTGGTGATAAAGGAATTGGCGGATTTACTGATCTGTCTACGTTGGATCAGTCTGGAGACTTAAAAATTCTTTTGACAAAATAAAAGGGGATTGCATGAGAAGGATTTCTTCGCTAATCTTAATTTAATAATTAAGAATTTTAATAGGGAGAATACCATGAAAAAAATCATTACACCCAGCATGGCAGCGCTCGTCCTTGGTGCAAGCCTTGGGGGTGTTCCTGAGTCCAATGCCAAGGGCTGGTACGCAGGCGTTGGGGCCGGATGGAAGCAATCGAATACGAAAGGTGACTTTGGTAGTATCAATTTGGGTGATGAAGGGCCTTGGGGATATGCGAAAACAAAATCTTCCAGTGACTCATTGCTAGGTCTTCTTTTTGCAGGGCATACATTTGAACACACAAATTTTAACTGGTTTGTTCAAGCTAATGGATCCATGGATAGTACCAAAAAGGAGAAAAATAACGTTCAAACACCAGAAATACTCAGTGCAACGACATCACTGCGCCGTGTTGGGTCACTTGGGTTTGATGTTGGTATGGGCAAAGAATTCAAAGGATTTGATGTGTCCTTGAAGGCTGGGTTGATTGGAAGCCGTTTTGATATAGGTGTTCAACGTACTGATAGAAATAGTAATTTTTCTTCAAGCAATACTGTGAATGCCATAGGGTTTGCCCCTGGATTTAAGGTGGAAAAACGCATTGGTTCTTTTGATATAGGCCTGAATTACGAATATCAAATGTATGAACAGGTTAAATATTTTAGCGCTGATGAATCTACGGATAAGGGACTCTTGTTTCAAGCAAAGCCTCGTTACCATGTGGTTGGCTTGACGGTTAAGAAAACATTCTAACAATAAAAAAGTTAAAAAAGGGAGAAAAACATGAAAAAATCTTTGATAAACGCCATAATTTTGGGGGCCAGTCTTTTGGCTTTTGACGTTGGTGCATCGACTGAACAAAGTCAGGCAATAGCGGCAGCAAAAACTGGAAAAGGTGGATGGGACAGATTTGAAGCTACTCCAGATTATGCAAGGGCTCTCGCGAGTAGTAGAAAGACCGGGGTTATAAAGGCAAATTTAGATGCAGCCTATAGTACATGGGCACTAACTGATGCCGCTGCTGCTGCACCTGTTGTTGCAGCCGCTCATAAACCTGCGTTGATTGCGGCGATGGGCGGCGGTGATGCTCCGGGCACAGCAGCTGCGATTGTGGGTGATGCAGATACACTGCGGGCTCTTGCAGCCGCTCATAAAGATCAGTTGATTGCGGCGATGAGAGACGATAATCATGGAACCACAGCAGCTGCGATTGTGCGTGATGCACCTACACTGGAGGCTCTTGCAGACGCTCATAAACCTGCGTTGATTGCGGCGATGGCCGTCCATAATCCTGGAACCACAGCAGATGCGATTGTGCGTGATGAGCCTTTACGGAATCAAGTGATTGCTGCGCTTCGAGCAGGTCGTTATGCTATTGCCACAGCAGCTGAGGTTGTGGATGATGAAAATTTGCGGAATCAAGTGATTGTTGAGCTTGAAGCAGGTCATCATGCTATTGGGAAACAAGCCGCGTACCGGATATTCAAGGGAACCCTTGATAATCTTCATCAGGGTGCGGGCAACGGATTATGGTATACCGTAGCCAGGAGATGGTTGTTAGATCAGGAGGAGGAAAGAAAAATTTTCAGAGTATTGATCACTAGATTGGGTTTTGATAATCTTCAAAATGGGGCGTTACCAACAAATTTCACGGATAGGTAAAGCCTCTAGGCCGCGGACGGCGACGGCCAGCCGCCCCGCGACGCCTCCCACTGTTGTGGAATGCCCAGCTGAAGATGAAGGAAACCCGTAAAACGACTAGCGACATACTACTTGATTAATAAATCCCCCTTCACGGGGGATTTTTTTTATGATTTTTTGGGTATTTTGTCCCATCATTCCTCGTCGTTTCCCCCTTTTGTTATCGTGGGTCACCGTTGAAGTTTACCCCCCCCCCGACGCCGTCCCCGCCCCCACCGTCGTCAGCCCCGCGGAAGCGGGGATAACGACGGTGGGGAGCGAGGATGACAGCGGAGAGGGCGGTAAGGACACATCATACAAAACACTTTACACCAATCCAAACCATGGGTAGGGTATGGATATGACTGGTGTAAAGCGCAATATTGATCATAAAGCAAGAAAAATGCTGGATATGTTTCCTGTCATTGCCCTTCTTGGTGCAAGACAGGTCGGCAAGACAACTCTTGGAAAAAGCTTGATAGAGGGGTGGAAATACATCGATCTTCAAAATCCGGATGATTATAATGTGCTTACAAGAAATCCAACGTTGTTTTTTCAGCATCATCCGCGTCATGTGATTATTGATGAAGCCCAACTTTACCCAGAACTATTTTCAATATTAAGGGGTGTTATCGATGGGGCGCGCTCAGAAAAAGGACGATTTATTATTACAGGATCTAGCAGTCCAACCTTATTATCTAATGTTTCTGAAACGCTTGCAGGGCGCATTGGTATTATTGAACTAGGAACATTGAAAGCGAATGAATATTATCAAAAACCCCTGAGTCCTTTTTATGATTTATTTTCTGAAAAATTGAATCCGCGTCATCTTGTCAAGGGTCAAGCACCGCTGTCTATCTCTCAAATGCAACAGTTTTGGGTGAAGGGCGGATATCCTGAGCCCGTGCTTGCACAAAATGACCTATTCTATACGCAGTGGATGGATAATTATCGTGAGACTTATATCAATCGCGACATTGCTCATTTATTCCCACGGCTCAATAAATTGGCTTATCAGCGCTTTTTAACTATTTTGTCTAAACTATCAGGTACTATTATTAATAAAAGAGATGTAGGTAGAGCACTTGAAATCAGTGAAGTTACAGTTAAAGATTATATATCTATCGCAGAGGGAACATTTTTATGGCGGTCTTTGCCAAGCTTTGAGCGTAATATTATTAAGTCTGTGATTAAAATGCCAAAAGGATATATCCGTGATACAGGGCTTCTTCACTATTTAACGCATATCCGTTCTTTGGAGGATTTGATGGAAGATCCTTCTGTTGGACATTCTTTTGAGGCATTTGTCATAGAAGAAATCTTAAAAGGATTAGAGGCGACATTCGTAACGAACTGGCAACCTTATTATTATCGCACAAAAAATGGTGCAGAAATAGACTTATTGCTTGATGGGCCTTTTGGCGTGCTTCCCATAGAAATAAAATATGGTAGCTCTGTGACCCTGAAGCAGCTTAAATCGTTGGCTGAGTTTGTAAATGACCACCAATTGCCCTTTGGCATGGTGATTAATCAAAGTGTTTCAATCGAATGGGTGACCCCTCAGATCGTCCAAATTCCTGTAGGGTGGATTTGATAGGGTTCTTCCACATTCGACAATCTATATCACCATCCTTCAACGCCATCACAAAGACGGCGCAGTTCTGGGACATATCCTTGGATTCTTTTGAATATCTGATCGGCTATCTTGTAGACGTAGGAGCGGGAAATATTAGCGTCGTCTGAGATTTCTTCTAGGTTTCAAAAATCCCCCTTCACGGGGGATTTTTTTATGGTTTTTTGGGTATTTTGTCCCATCATTCCTCGTCGTTTCCCCCTTTTGTTATCGTGGGTCACCGTTGAAGTTACCCCCCCCCCCACCGTCGTCATCCCCGCCCTCTCCGCCGTCATCCCCGCGCAGGCGGGGACCCAGGGGTGCAAACAAGATTTCTCAAATGGAAAGGCCTTTGAGCCGCCATGCTTTGACCGCAATATCTTGAGGGTTGCCCTGGTTCCCCGCCTGCGCGGGGATGACGGCAGAGGGGAGCGGGGAAGACAGTGGAGAATGCGGGGATCTCTTTCTTTTTTGTCACCCCCGCGGAAGCGGGGGCCCAGGGTTACAAACGAGATCTCTCAAGTGGAAAGGCCTTTGAACCGCCATGCTTTGACCGCAATATCTTGAGGGTTGCCTTGGGTCCCCGCCTCCGCGGGGATGAGGGCGGAGGGGGCGGGGATGACAGTGGAGAATGCGGGGATCTCTTTCTTTTTTGTCACCCCCGCGGAAGCGGGGGCCCAGGGTTACAAACGAGATCTCTCAAGCGGAAAGGCCTTTGAGCCGCCATGCTTTGACCGCAATTTCTTGAGGGTTGCCCTGGGTCCCCGCCTGCGCGGGGATGACGGCGGAGAGGAGCGGGGATAACAATTGGAGGGGACGCGGCGGTGACAAGGCAGGAATATCAATCAAAAAAAATGACGGATAGTATCATCATACACTGCCAAGGGGCCAGCGGGGACGCGGGGCGAAGGTTAGGGGGTCTTGATGACCCAGACGCCAATGTTCAAGGCCAGCCCAAGCGACCATTGCCCCATTATCGGTGCAGTACTTTAAGGGCGGCGCCACAAGTCTTTTATCCTTGGATGCCACCAACGCTTGTAAATGTCCTTGAAGATACTGATTAGCCGCAACGCCTCCTGCGATCACAACGGTTTTTAAATGGGGCAAGGTTGTCATGGCTCTGTCCAACCGATTCAAGAAAATATCTGCCACCGCTTTTTGAAAAGATGCGGCAATATGGGGTTTGTTTTCCTCCAACGATGGCCCCTGTTTTTCCACCTCCCGAAGGACAGCTGTTTTTAATCCCGAAAAGGAAAAGTCATAATTCTTTTGCGCTAACAAAGGACGTGGAAAAGAAAACCGTGTCTCATCGCCCGTCAATGCACAGTGCTCAACAGCAGGGCCGCCTGGATAAGGAAGGCCCAAGAGACGCGCCACTTTATCAAAGGTTTCCCCCACAGCGTCATCCAATGTACCGCCTAAAATTTCATACACGCCTAGATGTTTCACATGAAACATCTGACAATGCCCCCCTGACACAAGGAGCAAAAGGTAAGGAAATCCCACATCTTCTGTCAGGCGTACAGACAAGGCATGGGCCTCAAGATGGTTAACCGCAATAAAAGGTTTTTGGTGATAGGCCGCAATTGATTTTCCAGTAACAGCCCCAACCAACACACCCCCTATAAGTCCAGGGCCACAGGTGGCTGCAATGGCGTCCAAATCTTGGAATTCAAGATTGGCTTCTTTCATCGTTTGTTCAATAACGTCTTGAATTTTTTCAAGGTGCGCCCGAGCCCCAATTTCAGGGACCACACCACCAAAGATTTTATGGGATTCTATTTGGGAAAAGACAACATGAGAAAGAACTTCTTTCTTTTCCGTTACAACAGCAGCGGCCGTTTCATCGCAACTGGTTTCAATCCCCAAGACACGCATTGTCGTCCTTAAGACCCATACTCTGAATGCTTTTTCAACAAAGCCGCCTTTTCTTTTATTTTGCGGGTGAAGGCTAGAAAGTTTTCTAATGGCCGCCCCGCAAGATGTCGCTGAGACGCCATGTTCACAACTTGAGGATTGACCTGTTGGCCCCGATAATGGATTTCATAATGTAGGTGTGGACCTGTTGCGGTGCCTGTCATGCCCACATACCCAATAATATCGCCTTGTTTCACCATCTTCCCTTGTCTTAGATTTTTAACGTAACAGTGCAGATGGGCATAAGCCGTTCCATAGTCTCGATTATGTTGGATAAAGACATAATTGCCATACCCCCGAAGCCGTCCCATCTTTTTCACAATCCCATTACCAGAGGCGATGATGGGGGTTCCAAGAGGGGCTGAGAAGTCTACACCACGGTGCATTTTCGTATAGCCCTGGACAGGATGGTGACGTTTGCCGAATTTTGATGACACGCGCGCCCCTTTAATGGGTGTTTTCAACAGTGCCCGACGCGCCCCTTCCCCTCGTTCATTGAAATATTCAACACTGCCATCTTTTAATGTATACCGGAATAGTTTTAAGGGACCTGCTGATAGAGAAAGACCTGCGTAAACAACTTCTGCTTGTCCTTCATACCGGGTCTCTTCATCAAAGGGCAACTCTACCAAAACTTCAAAGGTATCCCCTTGACCAATAGCACGTTGGAAGTCGATGGAATAACTATAGATCCGGGTTATTTGACTAATGAGAGAACTGGTGAGGCCAGATTTAATCGCCGCCCCATAAAAATTGTCTTCAACGGTCCCGCTTTTATACTGCAATTTCTTTTTTAAGAAAATAGGCGGAGATGACGCGTGGAATTCCCCAAGGGTATTACGTTCTATGGTTAATTTTTTGTTATTGGATAGGATGAAAACAATCTTTTGAATTGTCTGTCTTGCGTTGCCTTGCCTCACCTTTCTGAAATAAAACCGATGGCCGGGCATAATAAGGCGTGGTGAAAAGTACTTTAAAATAGCCTTGATAATCCCTTGACGGTCACTTGGATCGATATTATTACGGATGAGGAATTTCTCTAATGTTTCTCCCTTTTTAACGCGCGATTCCACCAAGACCGTTTCAATGGGGCCCCCTTTTTCCTCCGAGACGACCTTGGAATCTGACTCAGCCTCTGCTAACGCTGCCTCTGCTTCTTCGGGTTCTTGATAAACTTCTTCCCCGATCGTCTTTGCCACATCATCTTGATAATTGTCATAGAAATCCAGGCATATCAAAAAGAACCCTAGCAAAAAGCAGGAAACGCTTGTCCATAATTCCAAGTGTCTGAGGTAACGAAAACGGACTATTTTGGCACCCCTTGCGTTGTGGAATATTCAAAATGAAACACTTCCCCTGGATAAACCAAGGAACGCATCACACAAGCGGCACGCGCAGCTTCCGCAAAGCCGGTCAGGATTAATTTTTGCTTATTCTCGTAAGTCGCAACGTCACCTATGGCAAAAATCCCCCGGGTTGATGTGCTGTTATCGATGGGGGATACCTCAATGTGGTTGCGTTCCAAATTGAGTCCCCATTCTGCAATGGGGCCCAAATTCATGGAGAGACCAAAAAATGGCAACAAAATATCTGCCTGCAATAGGCGCTCTGTTCCTTCCAGGGTTTTCACGCCAACGCCTGTCAAAATCCCATCTTGGCCTTCAAGGCTATCAAGTTGATAGGGTACAACAAGTTCTAGGCTTGACCCTTGTGACAGTTCTTTTATCTTATTCAAGCTATCAGGGGCTGCTCGGAATTTATCCCGCCGGTGAACAACGTACACTTTTTTTGCAAGAGGTGCGAGTGACAAGGCCCAATCAATAGCCGAATCCCCACCCCCTGCAATCACAATGGTTTTGTCCTTAAAGCGTTGGGGATCCTTCACATAATAAAAGACGCTTTTTTCTTCAAAATCTTCAATGCCCTCTAAAGGCGGACGGTTTGGCCCAAAGGCCCCAACCCCTGCAGCAATCACAACAGCTTTTGCCTCAATCTTGATTCCTTTAGACGTTTCCAGAAGCCATGTACCTTCTTCCTGCTTTGCTAATTTCACAACATTTTGACCCAAATGGTAGGTTGGGTTGAAAGGGGCTGCTTGTTCTTCTAATCGCGCAATTAGGTCTTTCGCCAAAATACGGGGCCAGGCGGGAATATCATAAATGGGTTTTTCTGGATAAAGCGCCACACATTGTCCACCGATTTCCGACAAAGCGTCAATCACATGACATTTCATATTCATCATACCACATTCAAAGATGGCGAAAAGGCCGACAGGCCCCGCCCCAATGATGGCTACATCTGTTTTGTGTACGGTCATAAGTTTTCCTAGGATTCTGTCCTAAAATAGGATAAAAATTACGCTGAGTTTACAACTTTTATTGTCGTTTTACAAATGCCTAAGATATTTTTCGATCAGCCCCTCTTTTTGTCTAGTGTAGACCATACCAAAACCCTTGCTCAACGGCTCGGCCGACAATTAAAAAATGGCGATATTGTGACGCTCGAGGGACCCCTTGGCAGTGGCAAGACAACCTTTGCGCGTTTTTTAATCCAAAGTCTTGTCCAAAAACCCATTGATGTGACAAGTCCCACCTTTAATCTTGTCCAGATTTACGATACCCCTACCTATCCCATCTGGCACTTTGATCTTTATCGCCTAAAAAATGAAGAGGAGCTTTTTGAAACAGGCTTTGAAGAGGCCCTCAGTCATGGCGTATTGTTGATTGAATGGCCCTGTCGGGCAGGGTCTTTTGTACCAGAAAACAGGTTGAATTTGAAATTTTCCATTGAACAAGAGCATGAACACCATGTTAAACTGACTCCCTCAGGGACTTGGAAAACGAGAGTATTCAATGAATAAATTACGAGAATCGTTACGGGAAAATTTTATTAAAGTTAATGGATGGACAGACGCCTCATGCTTTTTTTTAGCCGGGGATTGTTCTAACCGCCACTATTATCGACTCAACAAACCAGATGGGACGACGGCTGTTTTGATGGATGCTTATGGTGACAACGAACATATCGCGCCTTTTATCAAAATTGCCGAACTTTTGGGTAGTTTAGGGTGTTCAGCTCCCAAGGTTTTGGGCTATGACATGCCCCAGCGGTTTATTCTTTTAGAAGATCTAGGGGATGCAACCTTTACCTATTGTTTGAAACAAGGTATGGATCCAACCCCCCTTTATGAGACAGCTGTTGACGCATTAATCCAAATTCATCAAAACTTTGATGTATCTCTTTGTCCTGATCTTCCCGCTTATGGCACAGAAGAAATGCTCACAAAAAACAACCAATTTTTAGACTGGTACTACCCCCGTATCCACGGGACAGACGTGACCCAGGCCATCAAGGACGCGTGGACGGATAGCTGGCACGAGGCCTTTAAAATTTTAAACAATGCACCAAAAACCCTGATTTTAAGAGATTTTCATGTGGATAATCTCTTGTGGCTTAAGGACCGCAAAGATCATCAACGTTGTGGTCTTTTGGATTTTCAAGATGCGGCGCTTGGGGGCCAAAGTTATGATCTGGTATCACTTTTTGAAGATGTTCGCCAGGACGTTGATCAAGTCATGGCTAAAAAGTTGATACAAAAGTATTTATCTCACTTTTCATATTTGGACGAAGAGGCTTTTATGGCCCAATATTATACTCTGGGGGCCCAACGTATCACCCGTATCATTGGGGTTTTCTCCCGTATGTTAATCCAAGACAAGCGTCCCCATTATATGGCCTTTTTGCCCCGTGCATGGAAATGGCTGGAAAATGATTTAAAACATGATAATCTATTAGACATTCGCCGTTGGTTTGACACCCATATCCCACCGGAGAAAAGAGGTATATTACATGATAATTAATAAAGCGATGATTTTAGCAGCCGGCCGGGGGGAACGCATGCGACCCTTGACGGATACTTGTCCCAAGCCCCTCATTAGTGTGGACGGCGCCCCCATGATTGATCATATTTTGGACCATTTGGAAGAAATTGGTGTCAAGGATGTGGTGGTTAATACGTCGTACCTTGGGGATATGCTCCATGAACATCTTGAAAAAAGAGCATCGCCCACCATTCATTTTTCCGATGAAGATCGTCCCTTAGAAACGGGCGGTGGCGTTGTGAAGGCATTACCTGCGTTTGGCGAAGAACCATTTTTTGTCATTAACGGAGATGTTGTATGGTCTGATCAAAAAGCAAATTGTCTCAAAGAACTGTCTCAATCTTGGAAAAAAGATATGCAAGCGTTACTGCTGATGGTTCCCCTCGATAAAGCGAGAGGATATCAAGGGGATGGGGACTATAATATGAACAGTCATGGTGTCCTTAGACAAAAAGAACCTGGGGAAAAAGCAACATACGTTTTCTCAGGCATTCAAATTCTACGTCCTAGCATTTTCAAAGGGCTTGAGCCAGGTCGGTTTTCCCTCAAAGCTGTCTATGATGGTCTGGAAGAAAAAGGTGAACTTTACGGCCTTGAACTCAAAGGGCTTTGGTTTCATGTAGGCACGCCCGAACATCTTGCCTCTACACGAGAATGGTTTGAACAGCACAAGGATCAGCATGGGGAAAAATCTGCGTGACGGGACGTGTTTCCTTTATCCCCCCCCACCTTCCTTTCTTAAAGACGCTTGCCCAGCATCTTTTGACCGAAAACACCCCTATTGCTTTGGCCCAGCATAGTGTTTTATTGCCAACCCAGCGGGCCTGTTTGAAACTGGCCGAGATTTTAACCCATCATTCCCCTACCCATAGCACCCTTCTTCCAACGCTTATTCCCTTGGGCGGTATGGATATGGATGATATTGCCTTGTCTTCTTTGGACTCTTGTGAGTTTATGAAAGACCTTCCCCCTTTAATCACGGAAGAAGAACGCCTTGGGTTACTCACAGGCATGGTCCAAGACTTTTATCAAAAAGAACAAAAACCTCTTAAGACATCCCAAGCTGCAAGTCTTGCCGCAACTCTTATTACGTTTATTAATCAAGTACAAACCGAAGGACTAAGTTTTCAGGAACTGAAGAATTTGGTGCCAGACGATTACGCGGCGCATTGGCAAATTACGCTCCATTTTCTCGATATGATTGGTGATGCATGGCCCAAGCTTCTTGTACAAAAAGGAAAGATTGAACGGGCCACAGTCCAAAGACTTTTGCTTGAACGTCGCAATGCGGATTGGGAGCAGAATCCGCCGGCTTATCCTGTGATTGCAGCGGGATCAACGGGCAGTATCCCCGCAACCGCCGCGTTGCTTAAAACCATCAGTCGATTACCAAAAGGACAGGTCATTCTTCCAGGGTTGGATCCTGCAGTGCAGGTCAATGTAGTCTCGTCCCATCCCCAACATACGATGCAACATCTTTTAAAAATTCTAGAGATTGATCCCGTTGATGTAGAACCTTTTGTACCTCCTTGCATAACGCCCCATCCCCGTACCCATATTATGGGGGAAATGTTTCAAGAAACGCCAAAGACCTTAACCAAGGAAGAGGTTGAAAAGGGAATCGCGACCATCCGTCTTACACAATGTGCACACCCCCAAGAAGAATCCGCTGTCATTGCTCTCGCCATTCGAGAAGCTCTCGAAGATATAACAAAAACTATTGCTTTTATCACGCCTGACAGAGATCTTGCTAAGCGGGTCATCAATGATCTCAAACGTTGGAAAATCCGGGCTAATGATTCCGCTGGCACCCCTTTTTCCCAAACACCTTTGGGTATCTTTTGTCTTTTGACCAGCGAATGGTTTCAAGAAACCGTTCCTCCTGTGACCCTTCTTGCAACGCTTAAACATCCCCATGCGAAAACCTTTAAAAATCTTGGACAAACGTTAGAAAAAGACTTCCTTAGAAAGGGAACTCCCTTCCACCGTATTGTCCTCGATGATGACCAATTTATGTTCATAAAGACGGTTATTAACGATGCTAAGCTATTTGCTTTAAAAGAAAATGTCTCATTTCAGGAGCTCTGGGATTACCATAAACATATCTTGAAAATCCTGAGTCAAGATCCACTATTGATGTTTAACGATAACGAAGAAACCCAAGCCTTTCAGATCTTTTTGGAACACATGGATACCCCATCCTTCTTGCTTCAAAAAGGCAATGATTATAGTACATGTTTTAGGCATTTTATTTCACTTGTCACGGTTCGACAAAAATATGCCCTTCATCCCCGTCTCACAATTTTGGGACTAATTGAGGCCCGTCTCATCCCAGCAGATTTCATGATTTTAGGAGGGCTTAACGAAAATGCCTGGCCCCCTAAGCCTTCTAGTGATCCATGGTTCAACCAAGCTATGCGGAAAAAATTTGGACTTCCCGATCATGAACGTCGCGTGGGTCTTTCATCCCTGGACTTTATCCATGCCGCATCTTGCGAGCAGGTATTACTGACGCGGTCGATGCGATCTGGGGGATCCCCCACTGTTCCCTCTCGTCTTCTAAGCCGCTTTCAGTCATATTTGAAACAGAACAACTTGTCCCTCAAGATAGATGATACTCTTTTGACTTTATCCCAAGATCTTCATAAACCAAAAGAGCGCCTATTATTATCACCCCCAAGCCCCTGCCCCCCCCTTGATACAAGACCCAAAAGCCTATCCATCACAGATGTTACAACATTGATGCATGACCCTTATAGCGTTTATGCTAAACATATCTTGAAACTCAAACCGCTCAAGCCCCTTGACTATCAAGCAGGGCCTCTGGAATTTGGTATCTTTGTCCATGAAATTCTCGAACACCTTATGAAGGGTCCCGTGACTAAAGAAAATGGGATGGCGTTGGGTCAACAATTTTTTCAGCGGTATTTTGAAAATTGTTCTGAGCAGTTCTTGTGGTGGTGTCGTTTTGAAAGGATTCTTGATTGGTTTATTCAAACAACCAAAGACATGGGCCTACCTCTGCGGCATTTTGAAGAGGTAAAAGGGACATGGTCTTTTGATACCTTTACCCTCATCGGCAAAGCCGATCGCATTGAAGAAAATCCTGAAGGCTGGACGATTATTGACTATAAAACGGGGAGCATTCCAACCCAGAAAGAAATGGAAAAAGGACTTGCCCCCCAACTCGCTCTAGAAGCGCTTATTCTGCGTCACGGGGGTTTTGATAAGATCACACCGACAACAATTCATGCATTGTCATTTTGGAAACTCCAAGGTGATATGGAAGGGGGCACCATAACCCAATACACAAAGGATTTGATTGGTCTTTTGGATGTGACTGATGAAGGGCTTAGAGATCTCATTGAAACCTTTAATGATCCTTCAACGCCCTATCTTTCTATTCCCTATGAAGCGGGTCTTTATGATGATTATCATCATCTCGCACGCATTAAAGAATGGCGGTTAAACCCATGATTCATTCCTCTCTTGAGCAACGCGATGCGACGTCTCCCGCCCATTCTTGTTGGGTTGAGGCCTCTGCTGGTACAGGTAAAACAAAAGTCCTGACAGACCGCGTGCTGAATTTATTACTCATGGGGGCCCCAGCAGAACATATTTTGTGCCTTACGTTTACAAAGGCAGCAGCAGCAGAAATGGCAAACCGTATTCAAGAAAAACTTGCAACCTGGGCAGCGCTTCCTGAAGAAACATTAAGAGCAGAACTGGGGGGGCTCTTGAGTCGTCCCGCAACAGGAGATGAGATTAAAAAGGCCAAAAAACTTTTCCAAACAGTGATCGATACACCAGGGGGCATGAAGATCCAAACGATCCATTCCTTCTGCCAAACCATTTTGAAAAAGTTTCCACTGGAGGCTGATATTCCCCCTCATTTCACAGTGATGGATGAGGCCAAAAGTTATGGACTTTTGAAAGAAGCATTTCAAAAGACGTTGAGTATTTTGTCTCACAGTCTGTTGGATGTTTTGTCCAAGCACGCCTCACCCACCCAACTTTTTGATCTGTTGTGGTCTTTATGCCACAAACGCCCCAAGGTGGACGCCTTGTTAACCCACACACCTTCTTTTGATAAACTTGCTGAAAAAGTTTATGGCGCCCTCAGTATTCCATTGCACCTATCCCCGCTCAAACTTTTGGAGGAAGCGTTTACATCCCATGGTGATTTTTTAAAAATTCTTCCGCTTTTGGCTGAAAGTTCTCAAAAAGATCAAAAAATGGGACTTTTCCTTAAAAAATGGGTAACCCTGACACCCCTTGAGCGGGCCCACCAATTCCGAGCGTATCAATCGATTTTTTTAACCACCACAGGGGGAAAACGAAAGTCTTTCGTGGCGGCAGATATCTCTAAAAGGAATCCAGAAATTTTGTCCTTTTTTAGTGATGAGGCAGACCGTCTCCAGCAGCTTGAAACCCTTTATCACCAGAGCATCGTCGCTGAAGCAACAGACGCTTTCCTCACCTTTATCCTCTGTTGTTTTCAAGACTATAAAACCCTCAAAGCGTCAGGGGCTCTTTTGGATTATGATGACCTCATCCACCTCACTGCTAATTTGTTTCAAAAACCCGATATTGCCCCGTGGGTTCTTTATAAATTGGATGGGGGTATTCAACATATTTTGGTAGATGAAGCCCAGGATACAAACGAATACCAATGGCAAGTGATCGGTTCTATCGCGGAAGAATTTTTTAGAGAAGATCCTGAAACTCCCCGTACCCTTTTTGTGGTGGGTGACATGAAACAGTCAATCTATAGTTTTCAAGGGGCAAATCCTGCAGCGTTTCAATCGATGAAAGACTTTTTTAAAAACGCATCAACAACCGCGGGGCATCCTTGGAAGGATGTTAATCTTTCAACATCCTTTCGATCAACGGAACCTATTTTATCCCTGGTGGACAGTGTGTTTCAAAAAAGTCCACGATTATCACCTCTTGGTCTTGATCTCCCGTATCTTGCTCATAGTGTCCACCGTATAGATCATGGGGGCCACGTAGAAATTTGGCCGTTGATCACGTCCCAAGAAAAAGAAGAGAGATCTGCTTGGTCCATACCCAACAAACAAATAAAAACCAGCAATCCCAGGAAAGACCTAGCCCAGAAAATTGCCCAAGAAATTCAAGGATGGATGATGGGCGGTAAAATACTTACCTCCAAAAACAGACCCATCCAACCCCAAGATATTATGATTCTGGTCAGACGTCGGGATGCCTTTGTGGAAGAACTGGTCCGTGCCCTTAAAAATCATGGAATCCCTGTAACAGGCGTTGATCGCTTGGTCCTCACCGATAACATTGGCGTGATGGATCTTTTGGTGTTAAGTGACTTTTTGCTGCTGCCAGAAGATGATTTATCGTTGGCAACGGTTTTAAAAGGTCCTCTTGTCGGTATGACCGAGGACGATCTTTTTGACTTGGCCTATGGACGTGGTCATCGTAGTCTTTGGCATGTTTTAAAAAACAAAATCCTTGAAAAAGACATATATTTTCATTCTTTTAATTTCCTAACGGATCTGATGAATCAGGTTGATTTTCTCTCTCCCTTTGACCTTTATAGCCACATCCTTAATACCCTTGGGGGACATCAAAAAATGGTGGCACGCCTTGGAACTGAGGTGGAAGATGCCCTTGAAGAATTTTTAAATCTAGCCCTTACATTCTCTAACGAACACATCGGATCTCTTCAAGAATTTGTTGCATGGATCCGCCAAGAAAATATGGAAATCAAACGGAACCTGGAAGGGGACGGGGATAAAGTCCGTATCATGACCGTACACGGTGCCAAAGGTCTTCAAGCCCCCATCGTCTTTCTTCCCGACACCACTCAAGTACCCTTAAGTCGCTCTACCCTTTTTTGGGATGATGATCCAGAAAACCCCCTTTTATTTTGGTGTCCCAAGGCGCGGTTTAAAACAGATAAAATTAAAAACCTCCATCCCCATTTTGATGAGATGGCTGAATATTATCGCCTCCTTTATGTAGCACTCACCCGAGCAGAAGATGAACTTTATATCTGTGGCTGGCAGCCTAAAAATGGCCTGGATGAAAAGAGTTGGTACCAAGTGATTTTGGAGGGGGCAAAAGATGTTATGGAACCTTTTGCCGATGGAAAGGGTTTGTATCTCCACAAAGAAAGAATTGTCATCCCCTCAACCACCGTCCATACAGCACCTGTGGAAAATAAAATTCCCCACCCCTCATGGCTTTTTGAACCGGTCAAAAACGAACCCGTTTTTAAAAGAATCACGCCGTCTGGAATGACCCATGATGATGAGAAAAAAAGTCCGGGTATTTCCTATTCCATTTCCCAAAAAGACCGTGGAACCCTCCTGCATAAAGCCTTGGAGTGGTTGGTAAAAGATCCAGGGAAAGACCGGATGACGATGACAAGGCATTTTCTATCAGAGCATCTAACAGCGATGGAAACTGCAGAAAGCATAATAGTCCTTCAAGAAAGCATGAAGCGTCTGAGTCCCTATTTCCAGAAAGGCGCCATTTTAACGGAAGTCCCCTTGCAGTCAGTTGATACGCAGAATCATCAGGTTATTAAAGGTACCATGGACTTTCTCTGGATCCATGAAAATACGATTCATATCGTGGACTATAAAACAGGATCGTTCAGTGAGATACCCCCTGCAGGATATGTGGAACAAATGAGGATCTACAAAGACATCCTCAAGAAAATTTACCCCACCCATACCGTTCAAACTTTCCTGCTTTGGATTGACGCACAAAAAATCATCGAGACATTTTAAATGGTTTAGTGGTATATAAAGAAAATATTTAAGGAGACACCTATTTCTAGTAAAAAAACCAAAACCGACGCCGTTAAACTCTGTGAATCCATGGAGGCGGTCCTCGATCAGCACAAAGCTGTTGATATTACTGTCATTGATCTGAATGGAAAATCCAGCATTGGTGATTTTCTTCTGATTGCAACAGGAACCAGCCAACGGCATCTGCACGCCTTGGCCCTCTATGCCCAAGAAAAAGCCAAAGCCTTGGGTATTGGCCACACCCGCCTTGAAGGAACGGATGCGTCCGGCTGGGTCATTTTGGACTTAGGCGATGTGATCGTACATTTATTCTTGGCTGAAACGAGAGTCTTGTACGATTTGGAAAGCATGTGGAATCCAAAATTGTACCAGCGGACCTCTCAAGATACCCCATGAAAATCACCCTTATTGCAGGGGGGTATCTCAAAGCAGGTCCCTTGCAACTTTTGATGAAGGAATACGAAAAGCGACTTTTTTGGAAAGTATCTGTGGTCGAAGTCCCGGAGAACACGTCGAAAAATGCAACGTCTCTTTTTATTGAAAAAATCCCCAAAGATGCTGTGGTTATTGCCCTTGATGAAATGGGTGAAAATCTGACAAGTCCTTTGTTTACCCAGTGGATTGAAGGAAAACAAGTCGAAGGCCACTCTCATTTTTGTTTTCTGATTGGAACTGCTGACGGGTTTGACAAAAGCATTACCCCCCATGTCCATAAAAAAATCGCCTTTGGCAAGGCCACCTGGCCCCATCTCATGGTGCGTGTCATGCTGTTAGAACAACTCTACCGCGCCCAGCAAATCATCCAGGGCCATCCGTATCATCGGTAAAGATATGCTTGATCATTAAGGGGTCACGGTCTTAATCACGCCTGTAGTGTGCCATCCAGCGTTTCCATAATTTTTGTAGATTCTTCTAAAATTTCTAGAATCTGGATAGCGCAATACACTCTGTGCCTTTTACCTTTAGATATTTGAACGAGAATTCCTAAATTTTCAAGTTTTGCAATGGCTCTTTGTGCTGTCGTAAAAGCGATTTCTAGCTGATCAGCTATTTTTTCGTCGTACAGTATGGATTGACTGCGAGGTGCTTTATAATATGTTGTACGACATTATCGGCTCGCTCACTTGCTTCAATTTGCCATTTTGTGATTAATTCATTGACACGCTCTGCTCTCGATAAAACGTCAAGTCCTTGGACTGCAATGCCACTTAGAAAATACAAGAACCAATCCCGCCATGTTCCATAATGACTTATGTCATAGAGTTGTTTGTAGTATTCATTTCTTGTTGCTTCAAAAAAAGCGCTTAGATAGAGAAGAGGGGATGGTAAAATATTCCATTCGATCAGAAGTAACGTAATCAACAAGCGCCCTACACGTCCATTACCTTCTAAAAAGGGGTGAATGGCTTCAAATTGATAGTGGCAAAGAGCTATATGAATAAGAGGAGGAAGGGTTCTATCATGTAAGAACATCTCAAAAGCGCTGAGACAGTCTTGTAGATGATCAGGCGTTGGTGGGATATATTTTGCATTGTTGAGTGTGGATCCGGGTTTTCCTATCCAATTTTGTGATTTTCTAAATTCTCCTGGTGTTGCGTGGGATCCTCTTACGCCTTGCATGAGTTTTTCATGAATTTCTTTTATAAGCCGTAGCGATAGGGGAAGATTTTTTAAGCGTAAAAGACCATATTCTAGGGCTAAAATATAGTTGTGAACCTCTTGTAAATCATCTGGATTTCGATCTACACGTATACCAGCTTCTTGAGCAAGAATTTTGCCTGGGTTCCTTGAATTTTACTTGAGAGAACAGCTTCACGTGTAATAAACGGCCTTAAAAGAAGATGAGGATTGGGAAGGAAAGAGTGATAGCCTGTTAATACTTTTATGACTTTTCCTGAAGGAGATTCTTAATATTCATGAGTAGATCCTCTTTTTCATGATTGTCTCATGCTGCTTCTTATTTTCGAATTTTCGAAAAAGTCAAAAAAAGAAAATAAGTTTTTTGGGAGTCCTAAGTCATCTATAAAAAAACCACAGCCCCTTTTGGAACTGTGGTTTTTTATTAATAAAGCAAGGGCTTCAGAAAAGCTGGGGATCTGGGATTACATCCCCATACCGCCCATGCCTCCCATTCCACCCATGCCGCCCATACCAGGGTGACCACCAGCGGACTGGTTTTCGTCTGGTTTATCGGCAATCATGGCTTCTGTTGTGATCAAAAGACCTGCAACAGACGCCGCATCTTGAAGGGCGACTCGAACAACCTTGACTGGGTCAATGATACCAGCTTTGAACATGTCGCCATAGTCACCGGTTTGGGCATTGTATCCATAGGCAATATCTTTGCTTTCAAGAATTTTCCCAACAATGATAGAGGCTTCAACGCCAGCATTGGTAGCAATTTGACGTGTTGGTGATTGAATCGCACGCCGCACGATATCCACACCTACCCGTTGGTCATCGTTTTCAACTTTGATATGATTCAAAGCATGAACACTTGCATGCAAGAGGGCAACACCGCCTCCAGCAACAACGCCTTCGGCCACAGCAGCGCGTGTTGCATTCAATGCGTCTTCCACACGGTCTTTGCGTTCCTTGACTTCCATTTCGGTAGCTCCACCCACACGGATAACAGCAACACCACCTGAAAGCTTCGCTAAACGCTCTTGTAGCTTTTCACGGTCATAATCAGACGTAGACTCATCGATTTGATTGCGCAGTTCTTTGCAACGCGCATCGATAACGTCCTTTTTCCCAGCGCCGTCCACAAAGGTTGTATTATCCTTTGTGATGACAACACGCTTAGCGGTACCCAACATATCAAGGGTCACATTTTCAAGCTTGCCACCTGTTTCTTCAGAGATCACGTGACCTCCTGTCAAAACAGCAATATCTTCAAGCATGGCTTTACGACGATCACCAAAACCAGGCGCCTTAACGGCAGCAATCTTCAATCCACCACGGAGTTTGTTCACAACGATAGTGGCAAGGGCTTCCCCATCTACATCTTCTGCGATGATCAACAAAGACTTTCCAGACTGAGCAATCTTTTCCAACGTTGGAAGCAACGGTTGCAAGCTTGAAACCTTCTTGTCATGAATAAGAATCAATGGATTATCCAATTCGCACGTCATCTTTTCAGAGTTTGTGACAAAATAAGGCGAGATATATCCACGATCAAATTGCATCCCTTCAACAACCTCTAGTTCGGTCTCAAAGGATTTGGCTTCTTCGATGGTGATCACACCTTCTTTGCCCACACGCTCCATGGCGCTTGCGATGATATTTCCGATTTCTTTTTCGCCATTGGCAGAAATCGTTGCAACTTGGCAAATTTCTTCATTATTACGCACAGGACGAGAGCCCTTCTTGATGTTCTCAACAACCGCTTCTGTTGCAAGATCAATACCACGCTTCAAGTCCATAGGGTTCATCCCAGCGGTAACAGCCTTGATGCCTTCCCGTGTAATGGCTTGACCCAAAACAGTTGCTGTTGTTGTTCCATCTCCTGCGATATCATTCGTCTTGGTCGCAACTTCCTTTAACATTTGGGCGCCCATATTTTCAAAACGGTCACTGAGTGTGATTTCCTTTGCAACGGAAACGCCGTCTTTTGTAATACGTGGGGATCCAAAGGACCGTTCGAAAGCCACATGGCGTCCTTTGGGTCCAAGCGTTACCTTGACGGCATCAGCCAAAATATCAAGGCCTTTGAGCATGCGTGTGCGTGCGTCGGTTGAAAACTTTACTTCTTTTGCAGACATTTCTTTCTCCTTCTAATCGTACAATTATCTTTTAAGCAATGATGCCGAAAAGATCAGATTCCTTCATAATGAGAAGATCTTCTCCATTAAGCTTGACTTCAGTCCCTGACCATTTACCGAAAAGGACGCGGTCACCTTTTGCCACACAAAGCGGGGTTACTTTTCCGCTTTCATCACGGGCCCCTGGGCCAACAGCGATCACTTCGCCTTCAATGGGTTTTTCTTTGGCCGTATCAGGGATGATAATCCCGCCAGCAGTTTTTGATTCCCCTTCGAGGCGTTTTACAAGAACGCGATCATGTAATGGTTGGAATTTCATTTCTAGACTCCTTTTTGCACTTTTTACATTAATTAGCACTCATATACTGAGAGTGCTAAAGTCGTTATAAAACCCTTTCTAAAAGAGGTCAAGATGTTTTTGGAATTTTCTGTGGATTTTTTGAATGATTTTGCATAAGCTGGGACCCTTAATTAAATAGTGAAGGAGTTTAAAGAAACTATGTCGACCATTCATACACTCATCATTGCTTGTGGCGGTCTTGCCCTTGCTTATGGATTTATCACTGCCTTTTCCATTTTGTCTGCGCCAGCAGGAACAGAAAAGATGCAGGCTATCGCCCAGGCTATTCAAGAAGGGGCGCGTGCTTACCTCAACCGCCAATACCAAACCATTGGGTTGGTCGGTGCTGTTATCACCCTTATCTTGTGGATGTTTATGGGAACCCATGTAGGCATTGGTTTTGTGATTGGTGCTGTTCTTTCAGGAATTGCTGGATATATCGGGATGCATGTTTCTGTCAGGGCTAATGTGCGAACGGCTGAAGCCGCAAAGACTGGGATTGAAAAAGCCCTGGGGATTGCCTTCAAGTCAGGTGCCGTGACAGGTCTCTTGGTTGTTGGATTGGCATTGTTGGGTGTTGCGGGTTACTATATCACGCTCCTTCACTATAATACCGACACCCGCCTTCTCCTTGAAGGTCTTGTGGCCTTGAGTTTTGGTGCGTCCCTTATTTCCATCTTTGCCCGTTTGGGAGGTGGTATCTTCACAAAGGGTGCAGACGTTGGAGCCGACTTGGTTGGTAAAATCGAAGCTGGAATCCCAGAAGATGATCCACGGAACCCCGCGGTGATTGCCGATAACGTTGGCGACAACGTCGGTGACTGCGCTGGCATGGCTGCTGACCTTTTTGAAACTTATGTGGTGACCATTGTTGCCACCATGTTAATCGGATACATCTACTTTACAGGCAGCCACATCCAAGAACTTGTTATGGTATATCCATTGCTTATTGGTGGCGTTTGTATTATCGGTTCTGTCATTGGTACATTCTTCGTCAAACTTGGTAAAAACAAGAATGTCATGAACGCCCTTTATAAGGCCTTGTTTGTCTCTGCTATTATTTCAGCGGGCCTCATTCACTATTCAACCCAGTGGGTTTTTGGGACAGAAGTCCTGACTCTTGGCAAGAAACTTGTTTCAAGCGATGGTCTTATGATTTGTGCCATGACGGGTCTTTTGGTGACTGGTCTTTTGGTTTGGGTGACAGAATATTACACGTCCACCCTTTATCGTCCGGTCAAAAGTATTGCGCAGGCTTCTGAAACGGGTCATGCGACCAATATTATCCAAGGACTTGCTGTTTCCATGGAAGCAACGGCACTACCAGTATTGATCATCTGTATGGGAATCATTTTTTCCTATATGACAGCCGATCTTTACGGGGTTGCCATTGCAGCGACCACCATGTTGTCTCTTGCGGGTATCATTATCGCCCTTGATGCTTATGGACCTGTGACGGATAACGCAGGCGGCATTGCAGAAATGGCGTCTTTACCTGAAAGTGTTCGTAAAGTCACAGATGCACTGGACGCGGTTGGCAACACAACCAAGGCTGTGACGAAGGGGTATGCCATTGGATCGGCCGCCCTTGCAGCCCTTGTGCTTTTTGCAGCCTACACAGAAGACCTCAAACACTATTTCCCGCACTTACAGTGTGAGTTCCGTTTGCAGGATCCCTACGTTGTCGTGGGTCTTTTCATTGGTGGTTTACTTCCTTACCTTTTTGGGGCCATGGCGATGAAGGCTGTCGGACGTGCTGGTGGTGCTGTTGTGGTTGAAGTGCGTCGTCAGTTTAAAGAAATCAAAGGCATCATGACTGGAAAAGAAAAACCAGACTATGGTCGTGCTGTTGATCTTTTGACTAAGACAGCCATTAAGGAAATGATTTTACCATCGTTGCTTCCAATTCTAGCACCCGTTGTTCTTTACTACATCATCAAGGCTGTGGAAGACCAAGCAGCGGCCTTTACAGCCCTTGGTGCTATGCTTCTTGGAACGATTATTACAGGTATTTTCGTCGCCCTGTCTATGACATCAGGCGGTGGTGCTTGGGACAATGCCAAGAAATATATTGAAGATGGTCATCACGGTGGCAAGAATTCTGAAGCGCATCGTGCCTCTGTCACTGGTGATACGGTGGGGGATCCTTATAAGGATACGGCAGGTCCTGCCATTAACCCCATGATAAAAATCATCAATATCGTAGCGCTTTTATTGCTTGCGGCATTAGCCCATTAAAGGATCAATGAGGGAGGGCGGTATCTGCTGCCCTCCCGTTCCTTTAGCGATTAAGAAGGAGGAACATGCATGATTAAAATAAATTTAAAAAAGAATGTCACCTTTTGGTCCAGTCTTGGCGCTGGGTTTGAATATTACGATTTCGTTGTTTTTGCCTACCTTGCCCCCTTCCTCAGTCAGGTTTTTTTTCAAGGATCTGAAACCGTTTCCCTCATCAATACCTATATGATTTATGCCGTTGGTTATTTTGCAAGACCTTTGGGGTCTTTTGTTTATGGCGCTGTGGGCGATGTGAAAGGTCGTTACAAAACATTTCTCAATATTATGTACACCATGGCTGCTTCAACCCTTGGGATTGGTCTTTTGCCCTCTTATGAAAGTATTGGGATAGCAGCCCCGGTGTTATTATTTATCTTGCGATTCATCCAAGGTCTTTCGTTTGGCGCCGAACTTCCAGGCGCGATCATCGTGGTCAGTGAAAATCTAGAAAAAAAGAAGCAAGGTAGTCATTGCGGGTTCATTCTTTCCAGCGTGAGTTTAGGCAGTATTTTAGCCTCCACGGGAGTCCTTTTTATAACAAGTTTTTATTCTTCTGAGGATATTATCAGTTGGATGTGGCGTATTCCTTTTCTCATAGGCGGCGTTTTTGGGATTTTCAACCTTTTGATTCGTCGCAATCTTCAAGAAACCACTGAATTCCTTTCTATTCAAAAGACCCAGTCCCATAAAGCTCTGTGGGATCCTTTGAAAGAAGTATTGCAAAATCAAAAAGGATTTATTGGCGCAGGGATTGCCCTTGGTTTTATTTTAGCAACCCTTGTCACAACTAATATTTATTTTCCCGTTCTTCTCAGTAAGCTTTATGGTCATGAAAAAGCAGATATTTATCTTTGTATCACACTAGCGCTTATCTGGTGTGCTTTGTTGAACCCTATTTTTGGGCGATTGGGGGATCATATTGGGCGACATAATCTTTTCCTATCAACGGGCATTTTTTTCATCCTGCTTATTTCGCCAATCTTTGGTTTTTTGGAAAAAGGATTTTGGGGACTCCTCTGTTTTTGCCTGCTTTTCCAAACGTTTATCGCAGGCTTTGTCTCAAGTTATTTCCCCATCCTCGTGGCCTCATTTCAAACCAATATTCGTTTTACATCCATTGCAGTTTGTTACAATGTCACCTATGCCCTTGTGAATATCCTGCCCGCTATTCTTGCCTCCATCGATCTCACCCCTTCTCTACTGACTTTGATTCTCATGGGCATCGGTGTTGTATCCCTTGTGGGAAATTGGGTGTTGAGCCAGAAATCTGAGAAGACAAGGTTTTAAAAGCCTCAAGGGCTTCTTTGCGCGATTGTTGAAGATTCACTAAAGGGAATGGGTACGTTTTTCCAAGAATCACTCCTGCTTTTTCTAAAACGTCTTGAGGTGCTTCCCAAGGATTAAAAAGATACCGAATGGGCAGATTTTTAAGTTCAGGCACATGGTGGTATGTATAAGATCCCTCTGGATCAAATTTCTGCCCCTGGGTTACAGGATTAAAAATCCTAAAATACGGAGAGGCATCAGCACCAGAGCCCGCAACCCACTGCCACCCAGCGCTATTATTGGCACAATCCGCATCCACAAGACAATCCCAAAACCAAGAAGCCCCTTGCCGCCAGTGGAGACGTAAATTTTTTACCAAAAAAGACCCGACGATCATGCGGACCCGATTGTGCATGGATCCTGTTTGCCATAATTCTCGCATGCCCGCATCCACAATAGGATATCCTGTCTTTCCTTTCTGCCACTTCTCAAGAAAAGATGGGGCCTCTATCCAAGGAAATGCATCAAATTTGGGATTAAAGTTTTGATGAGGCAGGTGGGGGAAATGATACAGAAGATAGTACGAAAATTCTCGCCACCCAAGTTCTGATAAAAAGTGAATAAGATTATCATCCGGTTTTTGTGTTTGAGCAGCGTACCAAACTTGATTGGGGGATACTTCGCCAAAATGAAGATAGGGTGAAAGACGAGATGTTGTTTTTTGGGCGGGAAAATCTCTGCCTTTTTTATAATGCCTCAAATCGTGATCTATAAAATCATAGAGTCTTTTTTGGGCAGCTTCTTCTCCAATTTCCCAGTGATTTTCTAATTTTTTACTCCAAGCATGATGTGGCAAAAAATCAAATTTTTCGAGCAAAAAACTTTCTTTATCTTTTAAAAGATTTAACCCTTGAGGGACATCCAGAGGCTTTCGGGGAGCAGGTCTGGATAGACAACCATTTTTATAAAAAGGCGTAAAAACCTTATAAGGAGACCCATCATTTTTAAGTACATCCCAAGGCTCGAAAAGAAGGGATCCATTAAAACTTTTTATATCCAAACCTTTCATTTTCAAAGAGGTCTTGATTTTTTTATCGCGGTCTATTTGAAAAGGTTCATAACATCGATTCCAATAAACGCCTTGCACTGAAAACCGCTGCAGTAAATTCAAAAGGACCTCTTGAGGATCTCCTTGATAAAAGGACAAGTTCCCCTTCAAACTATCTTGGAGTTTTTTTAAGGAATGATGAAGCCACCAACGACTTGCACTTCCCGTTTGATAGGTGGCTGTCGTGTCATTAATATAGATAGGTAAAATAGGGTAAGAAGAGGCTGCGACAAGAGCGGGATTGTCTTTCAGTCTCAAATCCTGACGTAACCATAAAATGATTATTTTATCTGTCATAAGAAATCATTTTCCTCTATCATTGAAGAATATTTAAAAAATACTATAGCCTAAGGGAGGCTTAAAGATAAGGAAAATCAAGAGAAACTCACCGTGTTTTTAAGGGGGAAAATGAGCCCTCAATAACTGTTTGACATTGGAAAGTTTAAAGCATAGGTTCTCCTGATTTAATTATACTGAACCCCTTTTTGAACTCCTGCGTCGTTGAACGTCGCGATTCACCTTCGGTCACGTAGGACTCATTTAAAAATGGAAATTGGTATTATATTGAATTGTTCTAAAACATAAAATTATTAAGGTTTTTTATGGGCACGTTAGCATTCACCAATCTTAAAAAAGTTTTTACAAAACCGACATGGGACATTGTATCCCTTTCTCTTCCTATTATGTCCATCAGTCTTTCCAACAGTCTTATGATTGTCTTGGATCGTATCATCATTAGTCACTATTCCATTGAGGCTATGAATGCCATCGCAGCCGCTGCGAGCGCCATTGCCCCCTTGTCATTTAGTGCCTGGTCTGTCGCCTCTATTGCAGAAGTTTTTGTAGGCCAAACCCACGGCGCTAAAAAACACGACAAGGTCGCCCAACCGGTTTGGCAGATGGTTTGGTTTTCTTTATTCCTCGGCCTTCTGTTCATCCCGATTGGCATCTGGGCTGGGCCTTATGTTTTAACGGACTCTTTTGCAAAGGAGGGTTTGTCTTATTACCAACTTATGATGTCGACGGGATTTTTGCTGCCCCTCAATGTGGCCTTGGCATCGTTCTTTGTGGGACGTGGAAAAGTAAAAATTATCACCATGACAGCGATTGCTGGAAACCTTGTAAACCTATGTCTTGACCTGATTCTTATCTTTGGTGTGGCAGGGATTTTGGAACCTATGGGAACGAAGGGAGCCGCTATTGCAACCATCACAGGGTTACTCACCCAAACAGTAACATTGGGTACGCTGTTCTTAAGATCCTCTGACCACCAAAATATGCGCAATGTGTGTAAACTCTGTTGGAAGACGCTCAGGGAATGCATTTCTATTGGGGGTCCCAACGCCATCAACTATTTGGTTGATATGACCGCTTGGTATATCCTCTTTATTATTGCAGACCGCATGGGAACATGCCATGTAACGATTCTACAAATTGGATATTCACTTTATACATTGTTTTATTTCTTTCCTGAAGGCCTTCAAAAAGGGGTGATGATCTTGTCATCTAACGCTATTGGTCAGGGGAGTCCCCCAAAGATTCCTCAAATCCTAAGGTCTTCTTTTTCAACCCATGTGTTGATTATGTTCTTTTTAACCCTCCCCCTTTTGATCTTTCCGTCTCATTTTATTAAGCTTTTTCTAGGCAGTGAATTGGATCCATTAGCTATGGAAAATATCGTTCACCACAGTTACACAACTCTTGTTTGGCTTTGGTTTTATTTCTTTCTGGAATCCACGTCATTGATGTTGATCGGCGTTTTGACCGCTGCTGGAGATACAAAGTTCATCATGAAGATGTGTTTGATAAACGTTTGGATCTTTTTGATTTTTCCTATCTGTATCTTTTTTTTCTTTCTCCAACAACATCCGGGTAATATTTGGGCGTTTTTGGCTTGTTATAGCTTGATCAACTTTTCCCTATTTTACAGACGGTATAGAAAAGGCCAGTGGAAGGCGTTGATTATTAAATCTTTGTCGTCACGTCATTAAATCTGTGGCGGAGTTTCTGGTAATGGATTTTTTACCCACGTAGTTGAATTAACGCTTCGAACCCTCTGCGCACGTGCTGCCCCCCCTGTTGTTGGTTGTTCTTCTTGTGACGACAATATTCTCAATACCTCTGGAGACATATCTGCAACACGGCCCATCAAAAGTCCAGCGCCGTCAATTTTGTCAACAACATCACTATGCACCCATCTGTTAAAGAATCTCTCTAGCCCTGGGTATAAAAAGACTGTTACTGCCATGGTGCTAGCAATCGCTAAGGGAAGTTGAAGAAGGACTGGCTTGGATCCTATCATCAAACCGCTGCCCACTTGAAGGGGGCCTAAGACCTTTTGTACATTACTCAAAACAGCCCCAGAAAATATGCCAAACGTTGCCGCAGGATACTGCACCGTTGCAGTATTAATGACTCCCATCAATTGACCAAGACCTTCTGTTGCAAGACTCAGGGGAACAAGCAGAGATTGAGCAGGTAAAACCTTTTTTTCCATAGTATGGGCAACTATAACACCAGAAAATATTCCCACAAAATTGGCAGACAGAAAAGCCAAAACGGGTGACCAAGCATTAGAATCGATCATGTGTTGGATCAATCCTCCGTACTTCCAACCACTTGCCACAAGGATAGACATAGGAATAACACCCGCCATCCATATGCCGTCAGTAAAATCACTCGTTTTTTGCTGAAAAGCCACCCAATCACTGGGCATTGCCGGGGTTGGTGTTCCTTTTGGACAATTAAAGAAGTATTGCAACGATGCGTAACGGGCAAACATATTAATAGCTTCAAAGGATGAAACGCTTAAAAGCAGAAAAGGTATTCTCCATATTAATGTGCGACTTAGTTCTTTATGTCCATATTCTTTATATCCTTGCTTCCACAAAGAGAAGGTCTGTTCTCTTTTTCTGTCAGATGTGATCAGTTTAAAAAGAACACGGGTCGCATTACCAAAAGCCACTACACCAAAAACAGTAAGTGCCGTGGCTGACACATTGGCATATGGCACATCATCTAAGCATTTTCCTTGCGGGATAAGAGTTTGAACCAATAGAGAAACACCAAGAGGGATCCAAGGCGCTGCCGTTCCTGCTCCCAAAACGAGGGCCGTCCCATCGCCAGCCATTTCTTTCCAATGCTTTGCCCGAAAAGCTCTTTTACAGGATCCAAATAGTGCTGTTGCTTTGTCAAGAATGGGGTCATAAAGGACAGAAACAGCAACCACGACCCCGGTTGTAATGCCGGCCCCAATGCCCCCACCACCTGTTATGAATTCTCCAAAAACCTGTCCTGCAAAAGCACCAATAGCAATGGCAATACCTTTGTCCATGACATTTGCGATAGACTGACCTGTAGAAGGTGTCGTTGGATCAGGAAATACATCATCACCTGCTATGTTTCTTGCTGCAGCAATGCTGGCCTTATGCGGGGATCCCGTAAGCCACTCCCAAGCTTTTTTGAACCCCGCCCCTTCTGATTGAGGAGAATATGAAAAAGATAAGAATAAAAAGATATAAAATAGTCGCTTCATTAAAATCCTCCAAAGCTAAAATCCAGGTGGGACTATAAGGAAATTTTTTTATTATGAACAGATAAAATTACACCTTAATTTCTTATTCCTCACAGCTATTTATGGGATAGAGGTTTAAAAAAAAATTTGATACACTCCCTCTATGTTGATTTTCGAAAGCAAGAGGTGTGCCTAAATGAATGATGGACAAAAACATGTCATCGCTGAAACCCAGGCGTGGTTGTTTCAACACTTCCCCAAATGTTTTAGACATGATCACGGTCTTCCCCTGAAGGTCGGCATCTTAAAAGATATTTTTGAAAAACTGCCGGAAGATCAAAGCATCAGCCGGATTCAGATACGACGTACATTGAAGTTTTATACCAATCATCCTTCCTACCAAAAAGCCCTTACTCATAAGAAAGAGCGGTTTGATCTTGATGGTAATGTCGTTGGCACCGTTGAAGAAGAACACAAAACAACGGCAGAGAAACTTGTGGCTCTTCGGAAATTAAAGTCGTTTGTAAAAGAGCATGACCAGCATAGTTATTGATGAAAATATTGATTGATATATAAATCAATTTCTTTCATAATAACTTTATGACTGAAAAAGAAATTGGCAATTACGTGCGATACTACCGACGGCTTGGGCAAATGTCCCAATCGGACCTCGCAAAAAGCGCAGACCTTAGTCGCACGTCCATTCAACGGCTAGAAGCAGGTCTTGATGGCACAAGCCTTGGGGTTCTTTTGAAGGTTGGTAATATTTTAAATCTGGATTTTAGTTTGATCCAAAAGTCTTAAGTTTAATCCAAAGATCTTAGGCTGTCGCCCGCACCTCTTCATTTTTAACCAATGCTTTATTTCTCTTGAAGATATAATCCAAGGGAATATCTTTCACTAGTTCTTGAGCCTCTTGAAAAGAAGGAAGGGCCTTGATATTATTGTCATCATCAAACTCTATGTTCTTCACCCACACCTCATAACGCGCCATATTCAGGCGATAAACATCGGGAGACGGCCCGTCAGTTACAAAATTCCGTTTATACCAACACTGAAAAGGGTTAAAATGTACACAAGTTAGGGGCTGCTTGGGCGTACCGTGCACACTGCACCGACAGGTTTTTTCATTAAACAAGCTGCACGTGCTCCACTTCACCAATGAAAATTCACCGGTTGCTGCCACAATAAATTCTGTTCCCGGGAAAAGAAGTGAAAACCGCATGTGGTCCACACTCATCAACGCCCGTGGTGGCACCCATGGCATGACCTGCATTTGACAGCAAGGCGCCGGACATCCCTCACAAGGGTTATTATGCGCTAATTCCATGAAATTCTTTGATTGACCCGTCATGTTATCCTCTTTTTTTAAGCGTTATAAACCCATTTGACCTTTCTGTCATCCTTGGCGTAGAATAAAATTATAATAATAACAAACGGGGCCAATTGGCATTTTATAACGTGAAAAAATTTCTAGTGCTTTTCTTATCTCTTTGTATCTTGAATACGCTTGTACCCACGTTTGCAGGGGCAGTGGAAATCGATCAACAAGGCCAGCCTCAAGGCCGTTTTGGTCGCGTTGGTCGTTTTATGGGTAATGTTAAAGAACGGTTTAACCGTGCTGTTGGACGTACAAACCGTATATCATCTCAGGCAATCTCTGATACGGCACTTAAACAAGCCGTCACAAACTCTCCGAGTCTGCCTACGTCAAGGGGACAGAATGTCATCCTCCAATTGCCAAGTAGCACGACTATAACAACAGCAAACCCTGGGCGGTTGTCAAATCCAGTACTAATGATGCAAACAGCACAAACCTCTCATTTACAAGGCATGACAAAAACACCTGAAGGACTGAAAAGTGGATTTAGCCAAGAAAACATCTCGCTCCACTTTCATCAAGCAGCTAAAATAGGCCACCAAACGGGCGAAGAAAAATCTGTCATTCCCCAACTATCCATTGATACCTCTGGCAAAGAAGAAGGGGGGGGTATCGGTCGCAAAACCATGGAATCTACAGAAAAAGCACGGGAAGGGGAAACTCCACCGCCTGATCCTGGTGAAAGCGTTTGGCCTGAAGAACAGAAAGAGCCCATCGATAAAGACAATTTATTGACTGCTGCTGCCCATTTACTGGGTGCACCTGATCTTATTCCTCATATTAAGGTGGCTATTGCCGCTTGATGGTCATCATACAATTGAGAAGGACATTCCTAAATTGCGTTGACATCACTTAACTTTCCCTGGAAAAAACTCAGGAACTGTTATAGATTAAAAGAAAAATTATAAAAAATAATGGGCTGGCCTTGTTCAATAGACTTATAACACTCTTTCTTTTTCTTGTTGTGCTATCGTCCGAAGCATTATCTTCTATTAAAAAAATTGTGATGCGTCCGCAAGAGAATGGCACCTTGTTGTCACTTGTCATGGATACCCCCATTCCCCTCAAAGCTGTTTCTGAATCGGATGAAGTTTTTGTAATTGACGGATTCTCTTTAAGTGATTGGGCCATGGACAAAAAGGGATCTGGCGAGGGAGATATCAAAGACTACTACATAGAAGATTATTCCAGCGGTGGTGGAGAATTAGTGATTCGGACAAAACCCGGATTCCGTATCGTTAGTGCCAATATGGTTCCACGCGGCAGCACCTACCACTATGAAGTTCTATTGCAGGCAACTGGAGGAGATCCATCAGTTCAATCCAGACCAAGCCATGAAACGGTGGTCGTTAAAAAAGTACAAGTAGGCCAAAGTGGGGATGCAACCCGTATAGTTCTTTATATGAATCAAGCAACAAATCTAAATTTCTCAACGAATCAAGGAGGAACTGAGACCCGTGTGGTGCCAGATGAACGTCTTCGCTGGGAAGCCCAAACGACGATGGAGGCACCATCTGGCTTATTCATGGGGTATGAGCTTTTGGAACAAAATGATCGTATGTTTTTGAAAATAAAGACTATGCCAGGAACAAAGGTGGGGAAGTCTTATATCCAAGATGCCAATGGGTCTAATCCAAAGTATATTATTGATTTGATGCCTGATACGATTTCGTCCGTGGGAGATTCCAATCTTTTCGACCCAACACAACCCCGCCCCCGCCCCATAATGAACGATACGGGACTGATTCAAAGCATGGATATCTTGACTCAAAATGACGACACGGTGATTAAATTTGTTACAAAAGAACCCTTGAACCTAGACGTCACAGATAACGACTATACGCATCAGATAATAGTTCATCTTCCAAAAGTTGATTGGATGAATGTGAATGCTTTGGATAAAAACGGGGGGCTTATTGATGGGTATACCGTTGATCAATCGTCACCCGATGGAACAAATCTTGTGTTTAGTGTAAAGAAAGGAACCAACGTTATTGGAAAAAAGACTGTATCTGGAGGCAACACACAGTCTCATCGGTTCATTATACATTTGAATACTAATGAACATAAATTACCAGAATGGCTTGTGGATGCAACGACAGAAGAATTGGTTGATCATGAAAATAATAAGGAAGCAATAGAGACAATCCCTATACTTTACCGCGGAGGTGTTTCACCCACAGTTAGTATTGGTCAAGGACTTTATGCGGGATGGAATCTTAAATTCTTTGGCTCTGAAGACAAGGAAGAAGTTGATAATGGAAATGGTGCTACCCATAAAATGTATGCAGGGGTTACAGGAGGAGGATTTGACGGTTATATGGGTTTTGGACTCGAACTACCAAGCAGTCTTTACGTGGGTGGAGAATTAATGGTGGGATACTATCTTGATAAACAAACCCGTTCTTTCCAAGGAACCGCTGGATCTTTTTATGAGGGATCCTTGAACATCGATATGACCTGGGGTGGAAGTATGCGTGTGGGTGGCTATGTATCCCCCATGGCGCTATTGTATGCTCGTTTTGGTGCTGTCAGCACAGACTTCTTTTTTAAGGGAACTCCTGATTCTACCGGTGAAGTGGTTCCAGCTGGAAATTATGCCCGCAAAAACAGGACGGGATTCCTTTATGGTGTAGGTATTGATGCCGCCTATAATGACTACACTTCCGTTCATTTCGAATTAAATCAAGTAACCTATCAGCCTTTTAGATATGAAAATGGTACGCAAACTATAAAGCATCGCTTTATCCTTAATCAATTCTCCCTTGGTATGACCCACCACTTTAAGGTCATGTCAGGCCCTGCAGCGTCTCCCATCTACGAAGAAAGTGTTGTGAGAGGCCTTTATGGGGGTGTGACCTTTGCCTTAAATACCATGTACGCCAAGCGTACGTTTAATAACACGATTGGCGCCAATAAGGTCAGCTACTATGGCGGCGATAGCAATACAGATCCTGTCTGGGGATTTTATTTAGGGTATGCAAAGGCAAAAGGCCGGTTCTACTATGCTGGTGAAACGGATATTTCATTGTCTGAAACTGTGACAACGCAACGTGTCGATTTCCAAACAGGAACGAACTATGAATCCTTCCAAGATGCCTTGAAATGGCGGTGGGGTGGTGTTGGACGCTTTGGTTATATCCTGAACCATGGAGTTGTGGCTTATGGAAAGTTGGGATTCGCATCAGCTAAGTTTAGCCGTTCGTTTGATAATGGCGGAACAGGTTTAACACAACAACAAATTGGTGTAGCCCGTAAAATTCATAAATACCTCTTTGGTATTCGTACAGGCGGTGGCCTTGAAGTCACCGTCAGTCGTGTCCTTGGTATTCGGGGTGATTGGACCATGGATTATTATCCCAATCTTGAATTCAAAGGCACAACTAACCCAGTAGCTAGAGAAAAACAGACCATTATCGACAACCGTTTTGGTCTTGGGCTTACCATCTATTTTAATGATGCGCTTGCTGCGATGGGCCTTGGCTCGATCATATAAATCATTTATATGTACTTTTATGAAAAAATTTCTTATTTCCTGTTTGCTTGGGTATCCTCTTATCTCTTACGCAATAGAGTCAAAAATTCAACATCTGCTCCAGACTACAGATTCCTCTTTTTCTATTGGGATAGAGGTTCAAGATATTAAAGGTCAGGTAATTTTTTCCAGAAATGCTCAACAGTCTTTTGTAACCGCAAGTACGCAAAAAATTCTTCCAGCCGCCTTAGCGTTGGCAGCCTCTAAGGATCCGGGACTTATTCCTCACCTTTCCTCATCTTTTGGCAAAACCCCTTTTGTGACAGAGATTGTTTATGATCCCAAAAACAATGCGACCTATCTTGTTTTTGGGGGTGATCCTTTGTTGAATCTGAAAGACCTCAATCATATCTTTCAAGAAGCTAAAACCAAAGGGTTGATAGGGAAAACATTGTATGTTGTGATGACGCGACCAGAAGATCTGCCCCCTACGTCTCCCGGATGTCCCCATGAAGGGATCGAATTTTGTTATGGGGGAATCGTGTCTTCTGCGGTCATCAACCAAAATCGTGTAAGCTTTGATCTATCTGGCAAGTCAAAGACAGACCAAGCACGCATTACATTGGATGAGGGGCAACCTGCATTTCCTGTTGAAAATAAAACCCATACGGCAGACATATGTTTTGTTGACCCTATTGTGGGTCAATGGGATCAGGTGCAACGCTCAGCCCTTTATTTTGATGGCAAAAAAATTACCGTGACAGGATGTGTGACGACCTTGTTTGAGGCCAAAATGTGTTTACCTGTTTTGCCCCATGCTATGGAACCTTATATAAGGGCGTTCCTTGTTGAGGCTTTAAAACGGCATCATGTCACGGCGAACATCGTGTTTAGAGACAAATTGCCGTCTGGAAAAGGGTTAAAAAAGTTTTCATATTCTTCGTCCAAGTTGGAGAAACTTTTGAATCTTTGTTTAAAAGATTCTAACAATCTTGTCACAGATGCGCTTTTTGGGAAGTTAACACAAAACCCTTCTTGGCCGCGCAACTGGGATTTTGCAGGGCGTGCATTAAAGGGTCACATGGAAAAGGTTTTTGGTGTTACTTTTTCCCCAGAAGATGATCTGCAAAGTGGATCAGGTCTTTCTTTTTATAACCGGTTGACCCCGTCAACCTTAAGTCAAATCTTGAGAAAAATTTATGCAAAACTGGGTCAAGGGTTTTTAGACTGTCTATCGCAAGCAGGTGTTGACGGAACCTTATCGAGCCGATTGAAAGACTTACCACCTTGCTCAAAAATCTTGGGGAAAACAGGCCAAATGCGCGGCATTACAAACTTTGGTGGATATCTCCAGAAAAATGGTCAATCACCTTACATTGTCACTATTTTCATCACTGGTCATCGCGAGAAAGAAAAAGAGAGAAAATCCTTGATGGACAATATCCTCTTGGCGATTTTGGAAGACCTGTAAAGAGATTCTCTTAACAAGTTGTCATGTAAATATTATTTGAAACAAGAGAAAACAGAACAAGACGTATCTTGCGTGAGTATCTTGAACTCTTTCGACAGTCCTGCTGCACAAAAAGCATACACAATACTGAGTCCTATGATAACCCAAAGAATAGGGATCTCGAGACGCATAGAGGGATCCCACCGGGCTGCAACTATAGAAATCATGGTGAATGTTGGCACCCCCAACGCAACAGCAAAGCGTTCAACAGTCAAATCAAGAACAGCTTTCCCTTTGACCTTTAATTCAAAAGGCAAAGGAATATACGCCATCTCCATAAGGGGTTTGAAAAAAAACGGTTTAATGTGTTGGATGAATGTGAACATACAGGACATCATCACAAAAAGCATAGCGTTCGAGGTCATCAGTTCTTTGCTATCAAAAGCAATCAATATAAAAATCGACAGAGCAATCAACATAATGGGCGTTACAATCGCTGATTTAAACCAACCATTTTTTCTGTTCATGAGGCGAATAGAAAAAAGGGCCATAAAAATACTAATCGATATCCCTAAAAAGGATACTAAGAAAGATGCAATCCCTGGATCAATGTATGATTGAATATGCACAATCGCCATTTTGTAATTAAAAAATAATCTTTCAAAAAGATGGATGATAACCCCAAAACTGACCCCCATAATGGCCATGTAAGCAAGATAGCGGGATGTAAAGACATACCCAAATGTTTCAAAAATTCCCATAGATAATTTATCCTGACCGACAGGAGCAGACGTATACATATAACGCTGAATCAACGCTGCACATCCACAAAAGCACGTAATAAGAAAAACAGAAAAACGCAAATATTCATCATAGTATGCCGTATGGTGAGAAAGGATCGTCGTTAAGGCCAATCCTATACTTGTTGCAAACAAAGCCCCAATACCAAACAATGGATAGGCTGTGCGGGCTTGTTTGATCGATGTCGTATCATTCATGAACTGCCAAAATAAAACACCCACGACGAAACTTCCCCAAATATCAATGAGCATCAACAAAAGACCTGTTGCCCAATGGGCATAGAATTGGATAGGCCCTGCAAACCCTGGATATTTCTGCATCAATGCAATAAATTCAGCAGATGAGATATGAAAATGACCCTTATAGGGATGTAACACATACGCATAAAGTAAAAAGAAAACCCCGAAAGGGATAAGGAAAAAGGAAAGATGATGGCAGCGTTCCAAGACATTGGTAACCTTAAAATAAGCAACCACAAAGAGAATTGACAACGGCAATCCCCCCCAAAGATATGCCGAAAAGAGCGTATCATGAAGCCCTGTTTCAATAAGGCTTCTGGCTTTAATATCTTGGAGACACAGGTAACTTAAGATCAGAAAAAACTGAATCACAACGGACGGGAGAAATTTTCTATAGGCATAACGCTGAATCGACATAATTTCCATTGAAAGCCCCTTTAATTTTTTTATATCCTACACGGCAATGGTATTATTGTTAAAATAATACCACACATTTTTTTGGGCTTATAGGGGGATAAAACTAAGAAACGCGACCCATATCTAAGAATTTCTTGTGACGCTCGCCTAAAAGATCTTGGGGTGAAAGAGTCATCTGTTTTTCAAGTTCTTTTGCCAGCATATCACCAAGATTTTTAATTGCTTCTTTATGATCCCGGTGGGCGCCCCCCAAGGGTTCTTTAATAATCCCATCAATGACCTTCAACTTTAAAAGATCTTGGGCTGTCAACTTTTGAGCTTCTGCTGCATCTTGTTTTTTATCGCTACTGCGCCACAAAATGGAGGCACATCCTTCAGGAGAAATAACTGAATAAATGGCATGCTCAAGCATAAAGATACGGTTGGCAGCAGCAATTGCAATAGCGCCCCCTGATCCCCCTTCTCCAATAATAACCGTTAACAACGGCACCTTAACGGATAAACATACTTCGATAGACCGAGCGATGGCTTCAGACTGCCCCCGTTCTTCAGCGTCAATGCCTGGATAAGCCCCTGCTGTATCAACCAAGGTTATAATGGGAAGACCATAGTGATCGGCCAATTTCATCAACCGTTGGGCCTTTCGGTACCCTTCTGGTCGTGGCATTCCAAAATTGTGTTTCAGCCTGGATGTCGTGTCGCGACCTTTTTCATGGCCCATAATGAGGACAGGTTGCCCCCTAAATTTACCAAACCCCCCAACAATTGCAGCATCTTCTGAAAAACTACGGTCTCCTGAGAGCTCAATAAAGTCCTCCACAAGTTCCGCAATGTAGTCTGTAAAATGGGGCCTTTCTGGATGGCGTGCCACAAGGACTTTTTCCCAAGGAGAAAGTTTTTCATACTTTTCTTTCAAAAGCTTATCAACCTTGGACTGTAATTTGGAAATTTCATCGACAATGCTCACACCATCTTCTTTGGACATATGGCGAAGTTCATCGATTTTCTTCTCAAGGGCACTGATGTGCTTTTCAAATTCTAAAGTAACCATAATAATGACATACTCTCTTTAAACCCAACATTGACGATTCTTTACCACAGAAAAGCATAAAAGAGAAAGAATTATACTGGCCCCAATCCATTTTTGCCAAAGGCCAAATCCCACCAAATGGATAACCTCATAAAACAGAAGGAACCCAAAAAGACACGATCGTTCTAAAGGGCTTTGAATGCGTGTTATAGCATGGGTCACGGCCCACAAGACACTCAAAATAAGGATAATGCCAATAAAGCCCATGTCCACCCATATTTGGACAATGCCGTTGTGGGGATGGGTAGAAAAGATATTGTCAATTCCGTCATTGGCAATAATTGAGGTCACTTGTCTTGAAGAAAAATCAAAAATAGGCTTTTTCACAATAATTCTAACAATATCCCCTTTTGGAAACGTGGTCGATGCTTCGAATCCTTGCCCGATAAGAGGATTTTTCAACGTTTCTTCCCCCAGTCTTTCCCACATTAAAAGGCGATGTTGATAACTGCCAGCAATATAATGGAAATTATCCCCCAGTGTTTTTTGATTAACTATTTTTGTAAAAAGCCACGGCGTTGAAAGGGAAAAAAGTGTAAACAAAAAAGCTGCAACATAAGGCGCTTTTGGGAATCGGTTGATAGAAAGAGCCCCCATAGTCCCTAACAATATCCCAAAAAGCGCGGCATGAGGCCCTGTTTTTAAAAGAACTGCCATGAGAATAAAACTAGGTATAAGAATAACCTTCCAAGATGCAATTTTTGAATTCTTCTGCAAAAGAATCAAAAGAAACGGCCAAAAGAGAAAACAAAAATTCACAAAGCCTTTAATAAAGAGGGTTTTGCTAAAATATGCTCCATTGATATAAAGCTTAGTCGCGATCGGAAAAATATAAATCTCTACAAGAAAAAAAACTGCGTAAAATAGGAATCCCCCATAAAAAGCCTTAAAGAAGATTTGTTTTCTCGACGCTGTTTCGTGTTGTACACCCCCATAAACTAAGAGACCCGCTACTATCAAAATAAGATACCGTGCCGCATCAAGAAAAGCCTTACCCATATCAGGGGCCCAAAGAGTGCTCAGAAAACACCACGCTGCGAAAGACACGGCACAAAGGCCCACAGGATTTTTAACCCGGAGCACCAAATCTTTGAATGCCTGATACCGATGGGTCCAAAGTGTTTTACCATGAACAATCAACAGGAGGCACACCAAAACAACAGTCCCCTTTCCCTTAAGGGTTGCAACCAAAGGAAGACTAAAAAATGTAAGATAAAGAATAATAGGGTAGGATGTGAATGTCATTTTATCCATTCTAAAAAGATGATATAAGAAAGGCAACGATGTTCACTTTAAGGCAAAAGACTCATGAGGTTCAAGTGAAAAGGATAGGAATTTTAACGTGTGGTGGCGATTGTGCGGGATTGAATGCCGTCATTCGTTCTGTCACACAGTGTGCTATTTTAAAGCATGGGTGGGAAGTCTACGGGATTCGCAACGGAACCGTTGGTCTTCTGACAGATCCCCCTATGGTTGAAAAATTGGATGTGAATTTTAAAGGCATCGGCCATGCTCTTTTGCGAATGGGAGGAACGATTCTTGGGTCCACCAGCAAAGGTAATCCTTTTTCTTATAAGAAAGAAGATGGCACTTTTGAGGATTGTTCTCAAAAAGCTATTGATACCTTTCATAAACTTGGTCTTGATGCGTTGATCGCTGTTGGCGGAGATGGGGGTCTTAAAATCATGAGTCAATTAGCCGAGCAAGGCAATATTAACCTGGTCGGCATTCCAAAGACGATTGATAATGATATCAGTCACACAGAATCCATCGGATTTTCAACCGCGGTTGAAGTTGCAACCTATGCCCTTGATGGCCTTCAACCCACAGCCGCCAGTCATGATCGTGTCATGATCCTTGAAGTCATGGGGCGTGATGCAGGACATATTGCTTTAAACGCTGGGATTGCAGGAGGCGCTGATGTTATCTTGATCCCAGAAATCCCTTTTAACCTTAAACACATTACCCATAAAATTCAGTCCGTTATCCAAAAAGGGCGCAATTTTTCTTTGGTGGTTGTTGCAGAATCGGCCCATATGGAAGACCTGGATCCGTTGATGGTCACCTACCAAGATGGGTCTGAGCGTTATGGTGGGATTGGGGATTTCATTAGCCGCAAGTTGAATGAGATAATGAATGTAGAAACCCGATCCATGGCTTTAGGACATATTCAGCGTGGTGGACAACCCATTGCCAATGACCGCATTATGGCTGCTGCCTTTGGGGTAAAAGCTGTTGAATTAGTGGCGGAAGGGAAATTTGGCCGCATGGTTGCGTGGCAAAATAGATCTGTCACAGATTTACCTTTGAAAGAGGCCATTGGGTCTTACCAACGTGTGGACTTGGACGGAAGCCTTGTCGCAACAGCCCGAGGTCTTGGGATTTCCCTTGGTGACGAGTAACAGTGATGAATAAACGCTTTACCGCCACAAGGTATTACAGCTAGAATGCAATGAGTTTTTTTACAGGAGGATATAGCATGGCAGTTCCTTTAATGCCCAAATCAACAGCAGCATGGCTTGTGGATAATACCACCTTAAGCTTTGAACAAATTGCGAATTTTTGTCATCTCCATGTCTTAGAAATACAGGCCATGGCGGATGGTGACGTGAATATGCTTGGTATTAATCCTGTGGCCCAAGGCCAATTAACCCAAGATGAAATTGAACTATGTCAGAAAGATCCAACACGTTCCTTGACACTTCTTGGGGAATCAAACGAGAAATATCGGCGTTCTCCAGGGGCCCGTTATGTCCCTATCGCCAAAAGACAAGACAAGCCCGATGCGGTTATTTGGCTTTTGCGCCATCATGCAGAACTAAGTGATGCTCAGATTATTAAGCTTGTCGGCACCACAAAGAACACTATTGAAAAAATCCGTACCCGCAATCATTGGAATATTCAACATATCCACCCACGTAGCCCCATTGAAATGGGTCTTTGTACCCAAGATGAAATTGATATGGAAGTTGGAAAACACGCAGCGTCCTAACGCTAAATTTTCTCTTTCAAAAGAAAGCCCAGGAGGGCATTTAATTTTTTGAGTCCACTGAACGTTGGTGTGATTGTGTTATTAATGGTTAAAAGACCCTCGGTTTCTAATGCCCTAAAGCGTTGTTCTGGAATACAATCAAATAAGTTCTGTCCTGTTTTTTCCAAAAATGCCTCTAAAGAAAATCCCTCTACCAACCGCATACGCATCATCAGGTATTCTTCCACAAGGGTATGCCCTTCAATAATCACGTCCTTATGCATCCCATTCCCCCGATCTTCAACAATCTTGAGCCATTCTTCAGGGGACCGATGCCGACGGAGCGCATGCTTTTTACCATCGATGGTTAAACGACTATGAGCGCCCGGGCCAATGCCAATATAATCATCATAGAACCAGTAATGCTTATTGTGCTGACATTCTTGGCCCGGTTTTGCAAAATTGGAGACTTCGTAAGCAGGATACCCCCGGTCCTTCATAAACCCGTGGGTCCATTCAAAAAATGTATCACTGATATCCTCGGATGCCATTTGAAAATCACCCCGATGATGGGCTAGGTAAAAAGGTGTTCCCTGTTCGATAGTCAGTTGATACAGCGATAAGTGATCGCCCGCAAGGCCCAGGGCTTTTTCTAATTCCGTTTGCCACATATCAATGGATTGACCAGGAAGGGTATAGATTAAATCAAACGAACGCCGTTTAAAAAACTGATCTGAGATATGGATGGCTCTTAAGGCATCTTCCAAAGAATGTGTCCGCCCTAAAAATTTCAAGTCCTTTGCATTCAAGGATTGCACGCCTAGCGAAAGTCGATTAATCCCAGCGCTGCTTAATGCTTGAAAATTATCAATCTCCACAGATGTGGGGTTGGCTTCAAGAGTAATTTCTACATGGGATGATAGGGTATACTGCGCTGCAATAGCCTTGAGCAAAGACTCAACCAAAGGAGGAGGCATCAAAGAAGGCGTACCACCTCCAAAGAAAATACTGGAAACTTTAAAATTCTCAGTATGTGCCGCAAAACTTTGAAGATCTGCCAACAAAGCCTTCTTCCAAAGATCAATATCAATAGACTCTCTCACATGACTATTAAAATCACAGTAAGGACATTTAGAAAGACAAAAAGGCCAATGGATATAAAGGGCGAGTGGTTTTTTAAGGGGCAACACTACGCGGACTCATAATCGCTACAAGTTGCTTTTGCACAAGCACTTTGATGCCTTCTTTGGCAAGATTTAACATCTCAAGAAGATGGGTTTCTTCAAAAGGTGCTTTCTCAGCGGTTGCTTGAATTTCAATGAGTTTTCCTTTGCCTGTCAGCACAAAGTTAGCGTCTGTTTCAGCCTCACTATCTTCTGCATAATCAAGATCCAAAATCACATCACCTTTATAAATACCACATGAAACAGCGGCGACTGAATCAATGAGCGGCAAGGTTTTAATAACACCATCACTCACCATCTTTGCTAACGCTAAATGAAGGGCCACATAAGCCCCCGTAATCGATGCCGTGCGTGTGCCACCATCCGCTTGAATCACATCACAGTCGATTTTAATTTGACGTTCCCCCAGTGCTTTTAGATCAATTACTGCGCGCAAGGCCCGGCCTATAAGACGTTGAATTTCTTGGGTACGCCCTGATTGTTTGCCCTTGGCCGCCTCTCGGTCAACCCGTGTTGTTGTGGACCGTGGCAACATGCCATACTCTGCCGTAATCCACCCTGTCCCACTATTGCGTAAAAAAGGAGGAACTTTTTCCTCTAAGCTTGCTGTGCATAAAACATGCGTGTCTCCCATTTTGATTAAACAGGATCCCTCTGCATGCTTAGAATAATGGGGTTCTAATACAACAGTGCGAAGGACATTTTTTTTTCTGCCAGATGGGCGCATGATGGTTCCTTTTATTGACGTTTATGGTAGCTAAGTCTACATTATAGAAACGAACTCTAACTGAGAATCTTGGAAGGTGAAAGTAGATTTTTAATGATCCCTCTTGATAAAAGAACATTAGATATTTTTAAGCATATTGTGGATGCTTTTTTTGAAACAGGGGAACCTGTTGGTTCGAAAACATTGGCCTTGAAATTAGACCACCAATTATCGTCTGCAACCATTCGCAACATCATGGCACAGCTGGAGACTTTAGGGTACCTTTATTCCCCTCATACGTCTGCTGGAAGACTCCCCACAGACCAGGGGTTGCGGTTTTTCGTCAATGGGATTCTAGAACAAGGTAACATTACACTTGAAGATCAACACCGTATCGAAATTGCTTGTACAGAACGAGGCATTGACACAGCCAATGTCTTGAAAGAGGCCAGTTCCATTTTATCAGGACTTTCCGAATGTGCGAGTATTGTTATTGCACCAAAAAGTGACCAGCGGATTAAACATATAGAATTTATTCAAATTACACCAACCCAGGCTCTGGCTATTCTTGTCACAACCGATGGGCAAGTTGAAAATCGTATCATTAAAACACCCGCAGGTATGCCGCCTTCTGTCTTGGTAGAAGCAGGAAATTATCTCAATCATAAACTCAACAATTTAACCCTCAATGATGCCATTGGGCACATCAGAAAAGAACTGGCATCCCACAAGGCTGCCCTTGATGCTCTTGCTTATGACATTATTGATAAAGGCCTTGCAGGTTGGTCTAAAATGGGAGATTCAGAATCTTTAATCGTCCATGGACAATCTCACCTTCTCAATGATGTGGACAGTGTTGAAGATCTTGAACGTATTCGTCATATCTTTTCAGTCCTTGAAACAAAAGAAAATCTCATGAGCCTTTTGGAGGCCTCCTTAGACGGGGCGGGTGTCCAGATTTTTATTGGATCTGAAAACAAATTATTTGAAATGACAGGCTGTTCTCTCGTACTTTCTCCCTTTGAAAATACGCAGGGAAATGTTATAGGAGCCTTAGGTGTTATTGGGCCAACCCGAATCAACTATGGACGTATCATTCCCATGGTCGATTATACGGCCAAGGTCATCAGCCGATTATTAGATTAGAGGAAAAAATGGACAACGAAAAAGAAATCATCGAAGACATCAAAGAAAATTCTGACGATGTGCTTCAAAAAGAAAATGCTGATCTCAAAGATCGCTTGTTTCGTGCTCTCGCCGACCTTGAGAACGATCGAAAGCGCTTTGAGCGAGACCGTGATGAATCCTTAAAGTTCGCAATTACCAGTTTTGCACGCGATCTTTTGCCTGTCAGTGACAATTTGCTGCGGGCCTTAGAAAGTGTTTCACGTGAAACATTAAAAGATAATGATACCTTAAAGACCCTTTATGAAGGGGTTTCCATGACAGAAGCTGATTTGATGAAGACGTTTGAAAAACATAAGATTGAAGTTTTAAACCCCCAAGGGGAAAAATTTAACCATCACGACCATCAAGCCATGTTTGAGATTGAAGAAACAGACGCTGAGGAAGGGACTGTCGTCCAGGTTCTCCAAAGAGGATACAAACTCTATGGTCGCCTTTTAAGGCCTGCCATGGTTGGCGTTGCGAAGCCTAAGAAGAAGGAATAGCCCAGCCATAATAATGAGGCCTATATAAGCCCCTCCCACAATTTCTATGACGGTGTGATAGCCGAGCTTGTAAATGGCAAAGCTATTGGATAGCATCATCAGTGTTATTAGAATTACCAGGAGGGGTTTTTTATAAGCCCCTGCAATAATCCCCCAAAGAACAGTCGTATTTTGTATATGCCCACTTGGAAAAGCGTATGTGTCCCCTAATCCTAAAGAAGGGTTCATAGGAATTTGAAAGAATTCTTTTAACAGCACATTAATCTGAGCTGACAGGAAAAAAAGAACCAGGGCTAAAATAAACGCCCAGCGTTTCCCCCATATCAACCCCCATAGAAAAACAGGAACAATAAAATAGGGGCTGGAAGGAAATGTTAACAGAGAGAACAGCATGCCTGGTAAGCCCTAAGTCCCACCCAAAACACTTTTAATCAAGGTAGCAATCTCTGTATTTTTTGCAAGAAACCCGGGCAGAAAAACGAACATGATATAGACATGGATGATAAAGAAAATAATGGGCGTGAAAGGATCTGTCCCTTTCTTTTTGACACCTTGTTCAACCTTTTTGCTGAGCCAGTAAAAATAAAGAGCATTCGCAATGACCGTAAACCCAAAGGTAAATCCTAACCGAAAGATCCAATTGATACTTTTAGCGAGCAAAGGCCCCCCTGCACTGTGGCTCAGTATAATTACCTTAAAGGTCAACAGTTCATAAAGTCCACGGCCTAAAAAAGAGATCAAAAAGGCAAAAAGGTACATCCGTCGATAAAGAAGCCAAAGGATTTCACCGCCAAAAAATGATGAGAAAAAAGCAACCCAATTCCAACTCAGGAACCAGACCTTTTCATCATGCTGATCATAAATTTTAAGATAATAGGCTGTAAAAGGCCCCATGGACTCATACGTTTCCTGGGGCTGTTTTATTAGATTAAAAAAAAGGTATCTTCTGCTGATATCCATCAACGCATCATTTAACCTTAACGACGATCTCCGAGAAACCGCAGCATGAACAAAAAGAGGTTGATGAAATCAAGGTAAAGCGTTAACGCTCCCAAAACAGCTTTTTGTCCAGCCACTTGTGTGCTGTCCCCTTCAAAATAGACGGCCTTAATCCGTTGAGTATCATAGGCTGTAAGTCCTGTGAACAAAAGAACTCCAAAGGCTGACAAAACAAAGTCCATCAGAGCACTGTGCAAGAACATATTCACAACCATGGCGATCATCATGCCCAAAAGCCCCATGGTAAAGAAAGAACTAAAGGTTGAAAGATCACGCTTAGTCGTATACCCATAAAGACTCATTCCTCCAAAGGTCGCTGATGTCACCAAAAACGTCCGGAAAAGACTAGCCCCTGTGTACATAAAGCAGATGGGTGCAAGACTCATCCCCATAAGTCCTGCATAAAGCCAGAAAAGACCCTGGGCTTTACTTAAAGACATAGTGTGAACACGGGATGCAAGATAGAAAACAATACCAAGCTGGGCAAAAAACAAAACCCATGTAAACCCACTGGGACTTGCATACCCCTCTGGCGAAACATTAAACAAAAGTGCTTGCAAAACAGGGAGACGAAGGCTGAAGTAAGCCGTCACAGCTGTGACACCAAGCCCTAAGAACATATAGTTGTAAACGTTTAGAAGATACTGACGAAGCCCCGCATCAGACTGAGCGCGTTCATAAACTGCCTGAAAAGAACCCTTTTTTTGAAAATCATTACGCATTTTTTCCTCCTCATCGTGAGTAATATACGTTTTGCACAAAACAAAACTTCCCCGATACTATAAAAGAATTTACCCCAAATATCAATCGATTTTGGTTAATAGAAAACAAGAAACTCCTACCAAACTTTGGTTCACAACCCCTTATTCTTTCTCCTTTTGCTTTAAAAAAATCTATGATAGGATCATTGCGTAATAACAATAATAAAAGTAGTTGCAGGGTGTCTAAAAAACAGCATTTCATTTTTCTTTTGTTCTGTGGAGTCCTTGGGGTTTTTGGTTCTGCATTTGCAGAGCAATCACTCCTTGCACCAAGGCATTACATTTCCTATAAAACCTTTATATACGGTGCAGATGATATAGCTCTCAGAAAAGTTTTAAGATCGGCTTCAAAACTTGTGGCTGGCCAAGGAACACCGCCTAGAACCATTAATGAACTCAAAGAATTGGCTGTTCAAGATATGAAACACTTGCAAACGGTTCTTGCAGATCAAGGGTATTATGATGCAGAGATGGACTTCTTCGTTGAGATTGCAACGGTTCCCGTCACGGTTTATTTAAAAATTAACCTTGGAAAACTTTATACCCTTGGGGCCTTTAAGATTAAATCAGATCCCTCAGATAATCCGCAAATCCCCCTTATTGCTGAAAATATTTCACGCGTTGGGATTCACATGGGCATGCCAGCCCAGAAGGATAAAATTAAAGCGGCTATTGATAAGACTATCAGATTTTTAAAGGATCGTGGTCAGCCTTTGGCAAAAGTCAAGGAAGATCGTATGGTCATTGACCGGGCGACAAAAGAAATGCATGTGGCTCTTCTTCTGGATACAGGTCCTCTTGTGCGGTTTGGAAACATTGTGATCGAAAATAGTGGGGGGGTAAAAGCTGAATTTATCCAAAGCAAACTGGCTTGGAAAAAAGGGGATATTTATAACCGAGAAAAAATTATTGAAACGATTCAAACGCTTCATAACAGCCGTCTTTTCAAAACGATTAAAATCACCAATGGTGTAACCGTAAGCCCTGAAGGATTTATGGACATCTATGTGAACTTGGTTGGCAGTCTTCCAAGTGATTACAGTATAGGTGGAGACTATCAACCCAAAAAACTACTCACCAATTCAGTACAGTGGGAAGGTCGCAACCTCATGGAACGAGGGGAAATTATTAATCTGGGAGCTGACGTTGGCCCCACACAGAAAACTGGGGAAGTTTCCATTCTTCTCCCCGATTTTCAAACAACAAATCTTGATTTGGTAACGAATGTAAAAACTGGAAAATGGGAATGGCCTGCCTATACCAAACAAGGCATTGAAATGAAATCTTTTGTACAATATCCAGTCTTTGGGCCGCAACTCGTTGGAACTGGTGGTTTATCTTTTGAAATCAACAATGTGGCAAAGAACGGTAAGAACGAAAATATCTACCGTATTATTGGATTGCCCCTAGGCATGAAATACTCTGATGTTATCGGTGGCCTTCAGCCCCGGAAAGGAACCCGCATCAGTGCAATGATTCATCCTTACTTAGCCGTTTTTGGGCGGATGCAAGGCTATGTTAAAACGGAACTGAAACCAGAGATATTTCTTCCCGTAACGCCTGAAGAAAATGTTGTGGTTACGGCGAAGGGTATTTTTGGATTCATGCCTGGGGCTGGAAAAGGTGTCGTTCCTATCCATAAGTTATATTATCCAGGGGGTGTGGAAACCATCCGTGGGTATAAATTCCAAATGGCGGGCCCACTTGATCAGTCCAATAATCCTATTGGTGGTCGTTCCATAGCTCTGTTAAGTTTGGGCGTTAATAATTATCTCACAGATAATTTGACGCTTTCTGGGTATATGGATTGGGGAACAGCCTATAACCGCCAATATCCGGATTTCTCCTCCGGTATGTTATGGGGTATTGGGGCCGGCATTAAATATCATTCCGGATATGGTGAATTCTCATTGAACATAGCTTCACCTGTATTGCGACGCACAATGGACAGTTCTGTAGAATTCTATATTAGTTATAACGTCAAACCTTATGAAGTTTATCGAGGTCTTTACAAGAGCCTGACCCCTCCGGCTATACAGGCCAATATAGATAATCCTAATGGGCAGCGTTCTTAAAACCTAATGCCTCAATCTTTTCCCTCATGGATGCCGTGTCATCTGATAAAATATAGGTCCAATCTTCCAATTTTCCCTGAAAAAATCGCACACAACCCTTTTCCAATAAAGAGCGGTGAAAAGCATCCAATCGTTTTGAACGTCCTTTAAGTTTTAATAAATACACAGGCTTTCCTGTAGACACGGCCTCTGAAATCATGGAAACAGAATCTGCCGTTACAAGAATAACGTCCGCGTGGGCCAAAAACCCCATGTAGGGATTCTCCCCTGTGCCATCCCATATAAAGCGTGGCGCCGATCCAAGTCCCCGTTTGAAGGCCTCAAAACACTTTTGATCCGTTCTCCTGGAAGATGTCACCATATACCCCATAGGATGCCGCTTGGCGATATGACGCAGCTGTATGCCGTATAGTTCCATCATATCTGGCGTCATTGTATAATGACGTGTTTTACCCCCTAAAAGCACCGCCACTTTTTTAGAAGAAAGATGGCCCAGAAGTTTATCGAATTTCTTATGAGCGTCCCTTAAAACCTTTGAAGTCACGCCATGAAAAGGGAAAAGGAACGAAATGACATTGGGCCCCCTCAATTGATCGTGCTGGGGAGCAATGACCACATCAAAATTTTTAGGATCAATATAGGGGTTTTGAAGGAAAATGGTAAAAGTCTTGCCCTCACTCAAGCGTCTTATTTCTTTTGCAACAGGGGCTCCAGAACGACTGGCTGCGATCAAAATATCCGGCCATGGTTCATTTTCCTCAAGGCCTGTAATGCCTTTTAAGGGGGAAAACCAAAAGGAAGGGGGGAGAAAACACCAGGGGAAACGGGGCGTAATCGTCTTAATAATAGGTTTAAGCCCCAACAGAGAAGCAAGGCCAAGACATTGATTCTCGGTCCCCTTTTTACCATCTGTTAAAATCCAAGTGGTGCGGGTCATTTATACGTATTGCACATCCAACACTTGATAATACGTCTCACCTTTGGGGGCAACAACTTCTGCATGATCCCCGGGTTTCTTGCCGATCAAAGCGCGCGCCAATGGGGATGTTAGGGAAATAAGACGTTTTTTAATATCAGACTCTTCTTCACCAACAATTTGGTATGTTAGTTTCTCTTGGGTTTCTTCGTCTAACAACTGAACGGTTGCCCCAAATCGAATTACATCGCCTGAAAGTTCACTGACATTAATAACCTGGGCGCGACCAATTTTAGATTCCAACTCCAAAATACGCCCTTCAATAAATGACTGCTTTTCACGCGCAGCATGGTACTCGGCGTTTTCTGAAAGATCCCCGTGCTTGCGCGCCTCTTCGATCGCCTTAATAACCGATGGACGTTCCTGGTTCTTTAGTTTTGAAAGCTCTTGTTTGAGACTTTCATAGCCTGTGATAGTCATGGGTACTTTTTCCATAAAAACCCTCTCCTTTAATCTTGTGTTCGGGGTACAAATAGTCTTGGATATTTGAAAACGAAGATTCAGTTTATAAGGCCTAGCCGGACAGAAGTCAATATTGGGGAAATCCTAAGTTTTGTGCCATTTCTTTTTAAACAAACTTGCAGTATAGTGTTAAAAATTATAGTTTTTGAATTTTAGTAATGTAACGATGGCATTTAATCAACCAGCTAAACATATTTTGCCCCCCCGCGTTCAAATTTTTTTGAAACGCCGGCTTTTGGAATTTTTAGGATTAGGCTTTGTGGCGCTTGGAGCCCTGGCACTATCCATGCTGTTGACTTATCATCAACAAGATCCTTCTTGGAATACCCTTTCAACAGGGCTACCCCAAAATCTGTGTGGATTGGTTGGGTCTTATCTTGCGGACTTTTTGTTCCAAGCCCTTGGGTTTACAAGCTATGTTGTGGGCTTCATTTTTCTTTCCTGGGGATTTTCTTTTATCTTAAGAAAAGAACTTCTCCTTTTAAAAACCCGCGCTATGCTTTTACCCGTTGCCCTGATTTTATTATCCATGGGATTTGCACCGCTTGTTTTTCCAAGCGATCTTTGGGTCAGCACCTCACCTGGGGGACTCATTGGGTTTCTTTTTTATAACCAGTTTTTAGGCGGGATCCAACATCTCCACATCCCCATCCCCCACATTTTGTGGAGTTTGATTTTCCTCATTTCCGGCGCAGGCCTTAGCCTTTTTGTCTGTGGCATTCCTTTGCATGTTTGGGAAAAATTTGGACGATGGATATTGGAGAAAATAAAAGATCTAGGCCTTTCTATATTTTCTCTTGTGCAAGGATATTACATCCGCCGCCAAGAGAAAAAATTGCAACAACATTCCCTCTTTCAAGATACAGAAACTTTATCTTTAGACAGCATTCCACACTCAGAGAATATGGACCTAAAGGTCATCAAACCTCCCCGTGTTCCTTTGAAAAAAGCAATACCCGCTACACCACCCCGTTCAGTGGGTGGATATGTTTTCCCTCCGTTCAACTTACTTCGAGAAGTTAGCCCTGACGCAGAACAAACGTCTGTGCATCAAAAAGAGCTTCAAGAAAGTGCTGCGGCTTTAAAGGAAGTCTTGGATGATTTTGGGGTCGAAGGGGAAATCACCAAAGTCCGTCCTGGCCCTGTCGTGACCCTTTATGAGTTAACACCAGCCCCTGGCATCAAATCCTCCCGTGTGATTGGCCTTGCAGATGATATCGCGCGGTCCATGAGTGCGATATCGGCGCGTATCGCGGTTATTCCAGGATATAATGCCATTGGCATAGAACTCCCCAATGAACACAGAAAAACCGTTTATTTACGTAGCCTTTTGGAAGACGGTCATTATCAGAATTCTGAGGCCCATCTGCCGCTTGCCCTTGGTCGTAATATCGGGGGTGATCCCGTCGTTTCAGACCTTGCCAAGATGCCTCACTTGCTCGTCGCTGGAACAACCGGGTCTGGAAAATCCGTTGCCATCAACACCATGATTTTGTCCCTTCTGTATCGTCTGAGTCCCGAACAATGTCGCTTTATTATGATCGACCCTAAGATGCTAGAACTTTCCATTTATGATGGCATCCCCCACCTTTTAACGCCTGTTGTGACTGATCCCCATAAGGCCGTTATGGCCTTAAAATGGGCAGTACGTGAGATGGAAACCCGCTACCAAGCCATGTCGAAAGTAGGGGTACGTAATATTGATGGGTATAACAAACGGATTCTTGAGGCCCAAGCCAAGGGTGAAACCCTTTCAAGAAGTGTTCAAACAGGATTTGATCCTGAAACAGGAAAACCCATTTATGAGACACAGCCCATTCCTCTCAAGACATTACCCTATATCGTTTTGATTGTGGATGAAATGGCCGATCTGATGTTGGTTGCAGGAAAAGATATAGAAGGGGCTGTTCAACGTTTGGCCCAAATGGCCCGTGCCGCAGGAATTCACCTGATCATGGCAACCCAACGCCCCTCTGTGGACGTGATCACAGGAACCATCAAAGCCAACTTCCCCACACGTATCAGCTTTAATGTGACCTCCAAAATCGACAGTCGTACGATCTTGGGTGAAATGGGGGCTGAACAATTGTTGGGGCAAGGAGACATGTTGTTTATGGCAACCGGTGGTAGGATCATTCGCGTCCACGGACCTTTTGTGTCGGACGATGAAGTGGAGCGGGTTACAACCTTCCTCAAATCCCAAGGGGATCCAGAATACGAAATATCGGTAACGGAAGAACAAGAAAGCGGACTATTCGGGGATGAAGGGGACGGCGACGGATCTGGTGATGTTCTTTATGATCAAGCGTTACAATTAATTTTAACCGAACGTAAAGCTTCCACAAGCTTCATTCAACGCCATCTTCAAATTGGTTATAACCGGGCAGCCCGTATTATGGACCGCCTAGAAGATGAAGGTATTGTGAGTGGTGCCAACCATGTTGGCAAACGTGAGGTTTTGAAAGGGTCGTGATGAAATTATTGATGGTGGGAATCCTCTTATGTTGTTCTTTGGTTTACGCCAGTGCTCCCCATGAACGGCTTGCATCTTTAGAAAAAGCTTTGGATTCAGTCCAAACGTTGGAAGCTGACTTTGTCCAAAAAAACTCAGATGGGACGGTATTTAACGGGAAAATTTTTCTAAGCCGTCCAGGAAAAATCAAATTTGCCTATGAGACTCCCAAAGGCATGGTCATTGTTGCAGATGGAAAAAACCTTGTCTATGTTGACCCCTCTGTCCACCAAGCCACCTACTTAGACTTAGAGACAACGCCTGCGAGTCTTTTATTGGATAAGCATTTGGATTTCAGAGAACATGCCACTCTTATTTCATTTTATGAAACAAAAGGGAGAATAGAAGTTTGTTTAAGAACCTATAAAACATCCCACCATCTCACACTGTTTATTGATCCTAAGACTAAAATGTTACAAGGCTGGAAAACAAAAGACCCGCAAGGCAACGAGGTTGAAATTTCATTTTCTAACATAAAACGTAATCCTGTTTTTTGTGATGAAACCTTGTTTACTTTCAAAAAACAAAAACGGCTTAAAAAAGCATAAATATCGTGGGCTATAAAACAGGTAAGACTTGCTTCAACTTTTCGTCCAACGCCTGACTTAAGGTATATTCTGAAACGCCCAAGGGGCCTTGAATGCTATCAATCGGGTATTTAGTCGGCCCTGAAATATGATTAAAAGCTTTGATATGAGTGGAATTTTGAGAGATATTTTTGTAGAGTAATTGCAAGAAAAGGGTATGAATTAAAAGAAAGCTTGCAAAAAAATGATGCCGTATAAAACAGATAATGCGCAGGATAGCCTTTTTATGAGTCGGCTATCGAATCAGTTAAATCCCCAAG
>CAMBTM010000002.1 GCA_945870825.1 Rhizobium sp. Q54 | reverse complement strand
GGGCGTGGGATCCAGAAAAATAGCCCGTTAGGGCTACTCACGATTTGACTCCCTCACCATTTTAGAGGGTTGAAAGGGGGCATTTTAGCCATTCGGCTAACCTCCTGGGTCCCACGCCCTGCCTGCGGCAGGACTCTGGAAGACGGCGTCGGGGGGGCTAAAATACAGTATTTTCAAGGGCTTTAAAACCAAAAAAGCCTACATTTCTCTCACACATTTCGTAGGCGATGGTTCAGCTCTGGATGACGGGCAGCGGGGGTGTTTTTAAATGCTTACCCACTCGTTTTGCATAAGAGCCTATAATACCAAATCCCTTTTTGAACTCCTGCGTCATCATTTAAAAATGGGAATTGGTAAAATACGCCTTTCCACCCCCCCCCTAAAATGTTGAGGAAGTCAAATCTTGAGACTCTTGTCTTAGCCCTAACGGTCTACTTTCCTTGGTCCCTATGCCCCCCTTCCGGGGGGGGTATGGATGACTGGTCCGTAGTCCATGGGTTTTCAAGTTAGATAACCTGAACGCCTGTCACGGTCCGTTCTTTTTCAGAAAAAAGGTAATGGCGCATATCATGGATCAAAGAAAACATAATGAGACAGCGATCGATCAGAACCCGTTTGGAGGGAAGATTTTCCTCCAAGACCTCTTCGTAAAAAGGGTCGAGCATATCCTCTAGCTCTTTAAGGGCGTCTTGAATAAGGGCGCAATGACGCAAAGGTGACGTTACAACTTGTTTTTTCTTAATGCTCTGGTATTCCATAAGATCCTCTCATTGTTTTCATGTTTCTAAAATAAGGAGAAGCAGGTACCAAACTGCTTCTCCTTTTCGATTATTACCGCTTTGATCAAATGATAATAACCGCCGTAGGCGGACAGAAACTGGATGTATGGCTTCGGAGGCAAAATCGTCCAGAGTCTATCCGGGAAGAAAAGAGATGGACAATGTACATCGTCAATCCTTCCAAGCTGGTTGCTAAACTAAGGTTGTAGAACGCTCATATCTCGCTCCTTTTTTTCTTTCATATTTCCATGTTTTCCACTAAAATCAATATGTTATTTTGTTTTTGTTAATTAGTAAAATAACATATTGTTATGGTTTGTTAATACAATATAAAATTGGTGTCAAGTATGAAAAACAACTTTTCTGTATCGGATGCACAGTTTATCTGTGCCGCGAAAGAGATCCGGGAGCCCCGGAAAATCGCGCTTTCTCTTGAAATCTCGCAGGCCTCCATTAATGTATGCGTCCAACGGATTGAAAAAAAATTGGGAAAAAAAATTTTCGCTCGTCGGCATAATCCCACCGTTCTTGAGCTAACAGAAGACGGTCTCGAGCTTTATCCTTACTGCAAGCGCATGGTCGAATCTTCCGATGCTCTGCAAGAATCCCTTGAGACGCAGGAGAGTCCATTGCAAGGGGAAGTGAAGATAACCGGGCCACAAAATATTTTGGAGCATTTTATAGTCCCTTATTTTGCTTCGTTTACACTAAGAAATCCTAGAATAACTCCCAGTCTAAAACAAATGGATGACATGTTTTATGAAGGACAAGCTATAAATGAATTTTATTTCACATCAGAAATTAAAAACGATACCGACTCTTGGAGTTATTTCCCTTACCATAGCTTCACCCAAAAACTATGGGCCAGTGAAATATATTTAAAAAAACATGGTACCATTGAAACAATGGACGACTTATATCGACACAGTCTTCTATTCCAAAAGGGATTTTTTCACAACACAAAGGTAATGGGAATGCCCCCAGCAGTAAGAGCAAGTATAGCCTATAATGAAATAAGAACTTTCGATGTGACAGGATCGAGAACAGTAGATCTGCTATGCCAAGCAGGGGCCGGAATTATGAATGGATCAATGGAAACAACTGCACTAGCGAAACTAAAAATAGTACAAATCCTGCCAGAAGTCCTGGGAGAAACTATTAAAATCTACGTAAAGGCTAGTAAAAAATTCTTAGCCAAAAAAGTTGGCCAATTTTCTTTGGATTGGATGTTTATGGCTAGAGATGCAACGCTTGAGAGCATTAAAGTAAAGCCCTCATTTGAATATAAAAGTGGCTATGAGTGGGGAAAAGCAAAGCCAACAGCAGAAAAGCTTGTTTAGACTGACCTGATCCCCACTTCCAGCCTTCCTAATATTTAAGGATAACTTGCCCCGCCGGAAATAAAAACAAAAGCAAGCAAACAAATACTATAAATTTTATACATTACAACCCTCCATTGTTGAGAGTTGATTCTAACGTGCCTCTCCTTTCTGTCAAGATATTGAATGGAAAAAATGACGCATTCGTCACGTTATGAAACATCGGAAAATGAATTATTATTTTATGAAAAACAACGACGGAGTTTTTGTACATCATTAACGTAAATTATCATGTGCTAACGCATCGCCTTACGGCTCATCCTGGGTCCTATGCCCCTCCTACCGCGGAGCTTTGGAGGATGCCAGATAAGAACAACCCCCGCATTTTTCTCCGATTTGAACAAAAAACTTTCTTTTTCAACGAAATGGGGCTATATATGAGGGATCTTAGTGTGGAAAGGATGTGATTTTAGTTGAGAGTAAACGTTCGCGATAATAATGTGGACCAAGCCCTGCGGATCTTGAAAAAGAAACTGCAGCGGGAAGGTGTTTTTCGTGAGATGAAGATGCGTCGGGCTTTTGAAAAGCCTTGCGAGAAACGCGCTCGGGAAGAAGCCGAGTCGATTCGTCGTAGCCGCAAGCTTCAGCGCAAAAAAGCTGACCGCTACTAGGCATCCTTTCTCCATTTACAAAAACCCACCCTTCGGTGGGTTTTTTATTACCCTTTTTGTCACCCCCGCGTTCGCTTGGATGAAAAAAGGGAGATTTATTCGATCTTCCTATCCAATACCCCGATCATGCAAGGCTTTCAACAACCAAAACACGGGGCTGTCATAAGCGCCGGGCAATGTACGCGGATCTAAAAGCCACTGGGCTATATCGGGATCTGAACAATCTAAAAGGGCCTCAAAATCCTTGATCGATTCATCGTCTAATGTCGCCAAATGCTTTTCGGCAAAGGCCCGCAACAGCATTTCATTTTCTTTTGTCCCGCGCTTGACGGACCGATAAAACAATTTTTGTAGGCGAGAAGTCATCATTTTTTCCCCAAAATAGGATTTTACAGAAAAGTTAGAATCAGTACAATGGGGCCAACATAAGGATAACCCCATGCGCCCATCACTTTTGTTTGGTCTTTTTTCACCCGTCTCTGTCCTTCCTGGTGTGGGACCCAAGACAGCTGCTCTTTTGGAAAAACTGTGTGGGCCCCTGATCATTGATGCCTTATGGCATCTTCCCTTTGAAGTGGAGGAAAGAAAGTCTTACCCATCCATTTATGCCACCCCCCACAAAGCCCTTGCAAGTCTTATCGTCACCGTTAAATCCCATGTGCCGGCCAAAACAAGCGGTCGCCCTTACAAAGTTCTTTGTCATGATGGCACCAGTGAAATGATGCTCGTTTTTTTTAATAGCTTCAAAGATTATCTTGAAAAGGCCTTGCCCGTTGGGGAACAACGTCTCATCAGCGGCGTCATGGAAAAACAATTTGGCCAGGCCCAGATGGTCCATCCCCAGCATATTGGTGTACCAGAAGATCTTCCTCAGTGGGTCGGTGTCCATCCTGTTTATCCTTTGACGGCAAGCCTTCACAAAAAAACCTTTGCCCAGGTAATAAAGTCAGCAATGACATTACTATCTCCATTGCCTGAATGGATTCCAGACAATGTCCTTAAAGAAAAAGGATGGCCATCCTGGGATGAGGCTATTTTTGCCATCCATCATCCCAAGACGCAAGAGGACATTTCTGCCACGAGTCCTGCCCATCAACGCTTAGCATTCGATGAAATCTTGGCCTATCAGTTGATGTTGAAATGTGTCAAACACACCCAAGAAACTGAACAAGGCATTTTTATTAAAGGTACGGGGCAGTACGTCCAAAGTGTAATCAAAAGCCTTCCTTTTGCCCTGACACAAGGACAAGAAGAGGTTTTGGCAGAAATCCAACAGGATTTAGAAAGCCCCAAAAAGATGGTACGGCTTTTACAAGGGGATGTTGGAAGTGGGAAAACGGTCGTCGCCCTTCTTGCCATGCTAAGCGTGGTTGAGGCTGGATACCAGGCTGTGTTTTTGGCGCCGACTGATATCCTGGCCCAACAACATTATGCAACCCTTCAAAACTGGTGCAAAGATTTGCCCCTAAGCTTGGGTCTTTTTACGGGAAGTGTTGGCGTTAAGGCACGGCGAGAAAATACGGAAAAACTGAAAACGGGTGAGATTGCCATTGCGATCGGTACGCATGCTTTGCTGGAAGACGATATCCAATTTAAAAACCTGGGCCTTGTCATTATCGATGAACAACATCGTTTCGGTGTCAGTCAACGAAGCACCTTGATTGGCAAAGGATCCAAGTGCAATGTATTAGCTATGACGGCAACCCCCATTCCCCGGACCATGGCCCTGACCCTTTATGGGGAAATTGATATTTCAACCTTGACAGAAAAACCAGCTTACCGTCAGCCCATTGATACGCGGACCCTGCCCCTTACAAAGCTTCCAGATATTTATGACGGCATGAAAAGGATCCTTGAAAAAGGGGAACAGATTTATTGGGTATGTCCTTTGATTGAAGAGTCCGAGGTTTTGAATCTTGGCCATGTGGAAAAACGGTTTTCGGAATTAAAGGCCATCTTTGAAGACAAGGTGGCATTTTTGCATGGTCGCCTGAGATCTCAAGAAAAAGAACGCATTATGGGGGAATTTAAAAAAGGCCGTGTTCAAGTCCTGGTTTCAACGACCGTGATTGAAGTTGGCATGGATGTCCCTAATGCAACCGTCATGGTGATTGAACATGCAGAGCGGTTTGGGCTTTTTCAACTCCACCAATTGAGAGGTCGTGTGGGGCGTGGGCATAAACCTTCTTCCTGTCTTCTTCTTTATGATCAACCCCTTAGTATCACTGCGAAAAAACGTCTCCAGACGCTGCGTGAAACTAATGATGGATTCAAAATTGCGGAAGAAGATTTAAAATTGAGAGGCAGCGGCGATCTTTTGGGAACCCGGCAAAGTGGTCTCCCCACCTTTCATTTTTTTAGATTCGACACCCATAGTGGGCTTTTAACTTTAGCCTATCAGTATAGTCAAAAAATTGTGGATGACATGTTGAAAATAGGATCACTAGACCCCACGTTCAAATGCCTTCTCTACCTTTTTAGTCACCAGGATTCTCTTATTTATTTAAAATCTGGCTAAGGCTTTGCCCCACGCTCCTTGGGCTTCTGGCACGATGGGAGGAAGGCTCCCCTCCCACGGAGGTGCCCCCCGCCTACCGTCGTGCATGACAGAAAGAACCCGTCTCAATTGCCGTGCCGCCGTGGGGGTAATATTATTGTCATCCAAGGTTAAAGACTCTAGCCTACTATTATGACTTAAGGCATGTACCAAGGCCCCGAGTCCCTTATCTGTAATACCGTTACGGTCCAAGGATAAGGTGCGCAAAGACTGGTTCACGGCGAGTCCACGTGCTAATGCCTCAACGCCCAAATCTCCTAAATGGCAATCATTCAGGTGGAGCGTCTCGAGGGTATCATTGTTTTCAAGAATCTTGCCTAGTAGTTGGGCCGCTTGCATCCCCAAGGGATTGCCTGAAAGATTAAGGGTTTTTGTTGTTGTATTGGTGAAAAAACTCTGGATCAGGGCAACAGCTCCCTCTCCATCAATGCCATTTCTTGCCACACTGAGATGCTCAAAATGATCCGTATAGGGAGCAAGCATCCCCGCCCCTTGAGGCCCCAAGGCATTATCATCCAAATTAACATCCGAATATCCCGAGAGTCTTGGAAGAATCATCATCAAATCCCGAGGCGTTATCTTCCGTCCAGACAGGGATTTTTTTGGGTCAAAAGAGTCACCTTCACTGGCCCCCATATTCCCAAAATTTCTCGATTTAATACTGAGAGATGTCAGTGTTGTATTATACGCCAAACTACTAGAAAACGTGAAAAGAAGTAATATTATTAAAAAATAATGCATGAAATACCTGTTTATTGTTTTTATTTTAACAAATTCTGGGGGATTTTGGAATATATTTATTAAAATATGTGCAATACCATCCGGGGAAAATTTATAGAGCATTTAGAAATTCATGCAATAAAGATATACCCTCCGCAGCCATTTCATCCTGGATCACCACGTCGTGCTTGGGGCATTCCTCGTGACGACGGTCCTTTGGGGAATAATGCCAGATCCCCTTTTTAACGATTGTGGAGTTCAAACTTCGCAATCGCCTTCTGTCACCTATGAAAAATAGGCTCATCAGGCTCACCACCCGTTTGCCTAACACTCATTTAAAAATGGGAACTGGCATAACATCGCTTGAACTGGAAAACCCATAGAAAACAACTCTTTCTTTAACAATTTTTCAAAAAATGTCGGGCGGCACGAGGATTCAACCTTTTCCCTTTGAATTTTTGAGAAAAGATCCTATATTGTACGGTGATGGCTTGACCATCTATGGCGATAAACGGTTTACGGCATAAGCGTTGCGGACCCGGGGGCGGTACCCGGCACCTCCACCATTCTACTGCGGGGGTGAAACAGGATCGACGTGCGTGGTAAAGGTAAATTTTTTGCTCGGTGTAGTTCCGCCGATATCGGACTATTGTTATAAATGCAACATTAAATGGTAGTCGTCGTCGTACGAATACTGTTAGCCGCACTGCAGCTAACAGCAATCGTCGCCGGAGGCTCGTTGCTATCGCTGCCTAATAAAACAGGCAAGCGCGGTTTGGGGGGCACCGGGCAACAGAAGCCCCTCGCTTAATTTGATGAAACAGAAAGATGAGGTCCTTTGGTGGATTACGCAACTTACGAAAAGATGGTCGACAAAGCCCTTCATGGGGTCATTCATGATATTCTCATGCATACGGCGCAGCATGGGTTAAAAGACGACCAACACTTTTATATTACGTTTTTAACGGCCCATCCGGATGTAAAAATTCCCCAATACCTTAAAGAAGATTATCCAGATGAAATCACCATCGTGCTTCAACATCAATTTGATAACCTCATGGTGTCCAAAAAACAGTTTGCTGTGGACCTTTATTTTGATGATATTTTGGAAAGCATTAAGGTTCCTTTTTCGGCGGTCATTAGTTTTCTTGATCCCTCCGTCAATTGGGGGTTGAATTTTGATCCAGAGATTTCAGATTTCTCCAAAGCGTCAACACCTGATGCCCATAATGAATCTGGGGATCCTGAGCTTAAGAAAGAAAAAACGGGTGTTGTTGTCTCCATCGACAGTTTCCGTAAAAAATAATCGTTAGTTCCTTGGACAAGGTCAAAGCAGTACCGCACTATCAATCCACAACGTTTCTCATGAAACGTCTTTGGGGGTCTTATATTCGGCCCTATCGGCGGAAAATATGGCTGTCCCTTCTTTTTATGGCGTTGTCTGCTGCTGCCACAGCGGGTCTTGCAAAGCTGATGGAGCCGATTATTGATGACGTGTTTAAGTCAGAAAATATTGCGGCCCTTAAAATCGTTTCCATCAGTGTTTTTATGCTTTTCCTTATCAAGGGCGCTGCGTCTTACGGCGAGGCCATCACCATGAACTATGTGGGTCAACGCATCATTGCAAACCTGCAGATCGATCTTTTTAATAGCCTTTTAAACTGTGACCTTGCCTTTTTCCACGACACATCCTCAGGGGTTTTAATTTCCAGATGTACCAACGATGTGAACTTGATGCGTAACGTTGTATCTAATACGTTGACCAGTCTTGGAAAAGATTTGTTGACCATTATTTTCCTTGTCAGCGTCATGTTTGTCCAAGATTGGCGGTTATCGGTTATTGCATTTTTTGTTTTTCCCATTGCTATTCTCCCCATTGTTAAAATTGGAAAGCGGATGCGAAAAGTGTCCACTAATACCCAAAAGGAAAACAGTTTTTTCATTACCCTTTTAAACCAAACCTTCCAAGGGGTGCGTCTTGTGAAGTCTTACGCTATGGAGGCGTACGAAAGACAACGTGCTAAAGATGTTATCGAACAACTCCTCACCCTTATTGTGAAGGCAACGCGCATTAAATCCCTGTCGTCCCCTATTATGGAGACGCTGGGGGGCATGGCCATTGTGATTGTGATCAGTTACGGGGGCCTTCAGGTCATCCATGGTCATAACACTGCAGGGGCCTTTTTCTCCTTCATCGCGGCCCTTTTGATGGCGTATGAGCCGATGAAACGTATGGCCAATTTGAATGCTAACCTTCAAGAAGGTCTTGCTGCAACCATTCGGGTTTTTGATGTTTTGGACCAACAACCCAACATTCAAGAAGGACCAGATGCAAAGCCTTTGCGTCTTACAAAAGGGGCTATTCGGTTTGAGGATGTCTCATTTTGTTATGGGAATAATAAAACAGTTTTGGATCACATTACGCTAGATATTCCAGCTGGAAAAACCATTGCCCTTGTGGGGCATAGCGGCTCTGGAAAATCAACCCTTCTCAACCTTATCCCACGATTTTATGATGTCATAAACGGTACCATTGATATTGATGGACAAGATATTCGAACCGTTACGGTCTCTTCTTTACGGAAAAGTATCGGTCTTGTCAGCCAGGAAATAACACTTTTTGATGACACCATTAAAGCCAATATTTTATATGGTAAAATGGATGCAACCGATGATGAAGTGATCGCTGCTGCAAAAGGCGCTGCCGCCCATGAATTTATCCAAAAACTGCCCGAAGGGTATAACACCATGATCGGAGAATCAGGGGTTCGGTTATCCGGTGGGCAACGCCAACGTCTTGCTATTGCACGCGCCATGCTTAAAAATGCCCCTATCTTATTGCTGGATGAAGCCACGTCATCTTTGGATACAAAATCCGAAAAAGATGTCCAGAAAGCTTTGAATAATTTGATGAAAGGGCGCACTTGTTTGGTCATTGCCCACCGGCTTTCAACTATTCAAGAAGCGGATCTGATCTATGTGATGGATCATGGAAAATTGGTGGAACAAGGGACCCACGAAAACCTTTTGCAACAAAAAGGAAAGTATGCTGAGTTGTCCAAATGGCAAGTGCATGCGGAACCCCATGCTTAAAAAATTCTTGAAAAGTAATGGGGGTATTTTTCTTTTAAGCCTTTTGGCGTCTCTCTATATTCGTGTTGTCTATAAAACTACCCGCTGGACCTTGAAAAATTTTCATATCCCCCAATCCTACTTGGAAAAAGGAAAGCCTTTTTTGACATGCTTTTGGCATGGACGACTTTTGATGTTGCCCTATGGATGGGTTGGCAGAAAGTCTTCTCCAAAGCATCCTTTTTTTATGCTGATTTCAACCCATAATGACGGGCGTCTCATCAGTAAAACCGTCAGTTGGTTTGGCATTAAAACCATTGCGGGATCGTCCAATAGAGGGGGCAGCGAGGCTTTTCGGGTCATCATTAAAGAGGTTCGAAAAGGTCACACCATTGGTATTACACCCGATGGCCCCAGAGGACCTTATGGCAGTATCAGCGTGGGGACTATCAAAATGGCCCAATTTTGCAAGATGGATATTATCCCCATTACGTTTTCAACGTCCCGGGCCAAGATTTTCAAAAGTTGGGATAAGTTTTTCCTACCGCTCCCTTTGAGTAAAGGTATCATCAGTTGGGGTATGCCGATCTCTGTGACGGATAAATCTTTAGAAGAAAGTCAAAAAACCCTACAACAGGCCTTGATCCGGTTAACAGAAGAGGCGGATCTTTTTGTAGGCGCACCTTGATGAATTTTCTTTTGCTTTATCGTTTCTTGCATTACATCCTAACCCCTTTTTTAGTCGCATGGGTTTATCTGCGGCTCTTTAAGAAAAAAGAACACCCCGTGCGTTTCCAAGAACGCTTTGGAAAACCATCCCTAAAAAGACCCCATGGAAAATTATTTTGGTTTCATGGCGCGAGTAACGGAGAGTGTTTAAGTTTCCTTCCCCTCATACATCGCTTGCAAGCAATGTATCCAAAGGCTCATTTTTTGATCACATCCCAAACGCTCACATCGTCTCAATTGGTTCAATCAAAGGATTTAAAAAATGTCATGCACCAGTTTCTCCCTCTCGATCATCCCTTGTTTGTAAAACGGTTTTTGGACCACTGGGCCCCTGATATGGTTTTTTGGACAGAGTCTGAATTTTGGCCTCATATGATTCTTAAAGCCTCTCAACAAAGTTTCCTTGTCCTTTTAAATGGACGGCTTTCTGATAGTACCTATCGATGGTGGAAAATGATGCCGACCTTTTCAAAAAACTTTTTTTTGAAATTTTCTAAGATTTTCCCCCAGTCATCTCAAGATCTTGAAAAGTTCAAAAACCTTGGTGCTGATCACGCCAACTATCTGGGGAATTTAAAATTTGCGGGCAGTCCCTTGGCGGCTGACGCAAAAGAATTAAAAAATCTCACAATGATTCTTAAAGATAGATCCGTATGGACGGCCAGTTGTACGCACCCAGGGGAAGAAGAGATTGTGATTAAAGCCCATCAGTTACTTAAAAAATCTATGCCCCATCTTTTGACCATCATTGTGCCACGGCATCCAAGCCGTGCCCATAAATTAAGACATACGTGGGAGTCTCAGGGCCTTAAGGTTGCCCAATACACCAAGAAAGATCTTATCACTCCTGACACAGATATTTTTCTATGCGATGTTACGGGGACACTTGGCCTGATTTATCGCTTGTCCCACGTTACACTGCTTGGGGGGTCCCTCATTGATGGGATTGGGGGGCATAATCCCCTTGAGGCGGCTCTCTTGAAATCTGCCATATGCGTTGGGCCTTATACAAAAAACAATCAGGAAATGTATGATGTCTTTCAAGCAGAGGGATTATGCGCTATAGTGAGCACGTCTGAAGAAATTGAAGAAGCAGTGCTCAATCTCCTGAACAATAAAAAACGACGAGAAATGGTGATCGCAAAGTCTTTCAATGTTGCGAGCAACCAGCAAAGTGTCGTCGACACCCTTTTTAAAAATTTAGAAAACGCAAGGATTCTTCCATGATAAAACCGCCTCGGTTTTGGTTTGAAACGCCCGCATTGATGGCACACGTATTAAGGCCGCCTGCCTTTGTTTATGAAGCTATTCACCGTCTTCGATGGGCTATTGCAACCCCTTTTAAATCCGAAATCCCCATTATTTGTGTTGGCAATACGGGCCTTGGGGGCGCTGGGAAAACACCAACAGCCTTGGCTATTGGGAGACTTCTTGATGATTTGACGATCTCTTTCAAATATTTAACACGGGGATATGGGGGGCATGAACAGGGTCCTCTTTTGGTAAATCCTCTTTACCATAAGGCTTTCCAAGTGGGAGATGAACCTCTTTTGCTCGCAAAAACACACCCCACCATTATGGCTAAAAATCGTATCAAAGGCCTGGCCCTTATTCACAAAAAGAATACCCAGGTTATTGTCATGGACGATGGATACCAGAATCCGTCTTTGGGAAAAAATCTGCATCTTTTGGTCATTGATGGCCAGCGAGGATTTGGAAATGGACTCGTCTTTCCTGCAGGGCCCCTAAGGGAACCTCTGTCCATGGCTTTTGCTCGGGCCTCTGCGATCATTCTGATCGGGGACCCTTCAGCACAGGTAAAAGAGGCGTTGTCTGATCTAACCCTGCCTGTCTTTAAAGCAACGTTAACCATTCAACCCCCTGAAGGATTAGCCAATAAGGTTTACGCCTTTGCGGGTATTGCATTTCCAGATAAATTTTTTCAGTCTCTTAAAACTCATGGGTTTAATGTAATCGATACATCCTCTTTTCCAGATCACCATGCTTATGACGATGTTGAATATCAAAACCTTCAAAGAAAAAGTCGGAGCCTCAATGCAAGTCTTGTTACTACACAGAAAGATTACGTACGATTAAGCGCTACGCAAAAAAGATTTGTCACTCCCATCCCTGTGGTCTTAGAATGGGAGGATGAAGCCGTTATTAAAGCGTTTTTAAAAACAAAGCTGTCTTTATGAAAAAAGTATTCTCTCTTTGGATTTTTGCTCCCCTTAAGGCCTTGCCTGTTATTCTTTTTTATATAACGGCCTGGATTCTTCCTATTTCTGTCTCTTCTTTTGTTTTTGGAAAGCTTTCCCGCATGCTAGGTCCTTTATTAAAGGTCCATGCCCTTGGCCTTAAAAACCTGGCATTGGCTTTTCCAGAAAAAAGTCCTGAAGACCATGAGAAAATCTTGCAAGGGGTCTGGGAGAATTTAGGGCGGATTGCTGGTGAATTTCCCCATATCCCAAAAATTACAAAAAACGCGACATACGTAACGGTCAAAAATAAACATATCCTAGACGCGGTGATGAAAATTGGAAAACCTGTCGTTTTTATGGCAGGGCACCTCGGCAACTGGGAAATACCCCATTATACCCTCATCAATAACCAATACCGTATCGCTTTGATTTCAAGACCCCCCAATAATTTTCTCATTCGAAAACTGTTTGATTGGGTCAGATCCCATCCATTCACCACCGTTTTCTTTAAAGGGCCTGAGGGATCCAGACACATTATGCAACATCTAAAAATGGGCGGGGCCCTTGGTGTACTCTTTGACCAACGCCTTTCAGACGGGGATCCTTTGCCACTGTTCAATCATCCGGCTTTAACTGCCACGGGGCCTGCGAAGCTTGCCAAAAAATACGGTGCCCTCATGATTCCGGTTCAAATTGAAAGACTGGGGAATAAAGTCCAGTTTCAAGTAACCTTTCACGAGCCTGTTGAAACAGATGGCAGCCCTGCAACCATCATGACCACTTTCAATCAGTTGTTGGAAGGATGGATCCGACAACGTCCAGAGCAGTGGTTATGGCTTCATAAGCGCTGGAAAATATAGCACTGCGAATCTTTATTCGATTAAAAATGGTAATTTATCCTTCTTATCTTTCCAGACATCGGCATCTTCTGGTGGTGCTTTTTGTTTTGTAATGACAGGCCAGGCCTTTGAAAGACGTTGGTTCAGCTCCACCCATTGGTCAGACCCTTGTTCTGTATCAGGAATGATGGCATCAATAGGGCAAAATGGCACACAAACACCGCAATCAATACATGTACTAGGATCAATCACCAACATGTTGGGGCCTTCATGGAAACAGTCGACGGGACATACTTCTACACATTCAGTATATTTGCAACGAATGCAGGCATCGGTGATGATATACGTCATAACAGTCCTTTTTTAAGTAATACAATTTACTTTATACAGCCGAGTTGTTATTTTGACTATACCCATCATTCTTCACGTTCTGGGTTTTCGAAAGCATGGGGATCTTGAGCTCCTCATGTACGTAATGGTACACTCCGGGCTCTGTGACCCTTGTTTTCGAATCCAGAACTTGAATTATTATAGATATAAGAGCTTAGGAGTTTAAGAAATGATTATAGCCGTTGATGGTCCTTCAGGGGTTGGGAAAGGAACCTTAGCCCGCACTCTTGCACATCACTACAATCTTGCTTTTTTGGATACAGGATTACTCTATCGCCAAGTAGCCCTGCACGTGTTAGAGCATGCTGGAAATCCTGAAAACGAAGAGGATGTATTGAAAGCTGTTCAAAGGATTGATTTAACAGTATTCAATGATGATAATTTGAGGTCTGAGGCGGTCAGTCAAGCGGCCTCTCAAGTCGCCATTTACCCAGGGGTAAGGGACGCACTTTTTCATTTGCAAAGGGACTTTGCCAAAAATTACGCCTCTCCTTATAAGGGCGCCGTTCTTGACGGACGCGATATTGGAACGGTGATTTTACCAGATGCGGATAAGAAGATTTATTTGACTGCACACACAGAGGTGCGGGCAGAACGACGGTTTAAAGAGCTGCAATCGCGGGGATTAGATGTGACGTTTGACAAGATTCTGGCAGATGTTAAAGCCCGGGATAGGCGTGATCAAACCCGTGTTCATAACCCATTGCGTCCAGCATCCGATGCTTTTGTTCTGGATACATCCTATCTTTCAAGGGAAGAAGTTTTAGAAAAAGCCATTTCCTATATTGAAAAATAATTTCAGAACAACTATTGTCTAGAGTTGGTACGTGGCTCTCTGCCGATATATCGGGAAAAACATGGGGGTCATTTATCTATATTTCCAAAGAAAAGGTAATTTTAATCATGACAACACATAGTCAATCAACAGAGAGCTTTGCAGCTCTTCTGGAAGAATCTCTTGGTACAGTAAAAAAATTTGAAGGCCAGGTTGTAAAGGGTACTATTGCATCCATCGATCGGGGCTTTGCCATTATCGATGTAGGCTTAAAGGCAGAGGGCAGTGTTCCTCTAGAAGAATTTGGCCATGAAATGGCACGTTCTTTAAAAGTAGGCGACATCATCGACATTTACGTTGAGCGTTTTGAAAACAAAGATGGGGAAGCCGTTTTAAGTTATGAAAAAGCTCGCAGAGAAGCCTCGTGGGAAAAACTTGAAGAATCTCACCGCAACAATGAACGTGTTATGGGTCGTTTGACTGGGCGCGTAAAGGGTGGTTTTGCTGTTGATCTTTCCGGCGCCCTTGCATTCTTGCCTGGAAGCCAAATTGATGTGCGTCCTATAAAGGACATTGGGCCCTTGGTCGGCATCGAACAACCTTTCCAAATTTTGAAGATGGATCGTTTGCGCGGGAATATCGTTGTGTCCCGTCGGGCCATTATGGAAGAATCCCAAGCTGAAGCCCGGTCTGAACTTCTTTCCAATCTGCATGAAGGTCAAATTGTTAAAGGAATCGTCAAGAACATTACGGATTACGGTGCATTCATTGATCTTGGGGGCATTGACGGCCTTCTTCACGTGACTGATATTGCGTGGCAACGCATTAACCATCCTTCCGATGTTCTTCATGTTGGACAAACACTTGACGTGAAGATTATTAAGTACAATCAAGAAGACCGACGCATTTCCTTAGGGATCAAACAGCTGAAGGAAGATCCTTGGACTGAAGTTGCCTCTCGCTATAAAGCGGGCGATATCTTGCAAGGTGCCGTTACAAACATTACGGATTATGGTGTGTTTGTTGAATTGGATGCCGGTGTTGAAGGCCTCATTCACATGTCTGAACTCAGTTGGGTTAAGAAGAATATTCATCCCAGCAAGATTGTTTCAACCAGCGAACAAGTGAAGGTGAAGGTTCTTGAAATCGATCCTGACAAGCGTCGGATTAGTTTGAGCATCAAACAAGCGACCGATAATCCTTGGGATATTTGCCAGAAGAAATATAAGGTTGGCAATGTGATCGAAGGTGTTGTGAAGAACGTCACAGAGTTTGGTCTATTTGTTGGTATCGAAGGTGATATCGATGGCATGGTCCATGTTACGGATATTTCTTGGAGTGCTTCAGGAGAGGCTGCTCTTGCTCTTTATAAAAAAGGAGACGTGGTCAAGGCTAAGCTTTTGGATATTGATCCAGAAAAAGAACGCATTAGTCTTGGTATCAAGCAACTTGATGCGGATCCTTTTGATAACGGCATTGATGTGTTGAAGCCTGATATGGTGCTGACCTGTGTTGTAAAATCTATTCAGGAAAATGGCGTTGAAGTTGAGACTGAGAAGGGTGTCATTGGATTTATCCGCAAGGGTGATCTTTCCAGAGAACGTTCTGAACAGCGGACAGATCGCTTTGCGGTTGGTGAGCGGGTAGACGCACAACTTGTGTCCATCGATAAGAAGAATCGTCGCTTAACGTTGTCCATTAAGGCCCGTGAACTTTCTGAAGAGAAAGAAGCGATGGCGACTTATGGTTCATCAGATAGCGGTGCGAGCCTTGGTGATATTCTTGGCAATGCCATTGATATAGAAAAGGTTAAAGCCCAAGCGATGAAGCGCACAGCAAAGAAAGAAGCTGATGCTTCTGCTGAAGAAGAGGCTCAACCAAAAGCCAAGAAGGCCGCAAAGGAAAAAGATGCAGAACCAAAAACTGCTGCCAAAAAACCTGCGGCGAAGAAGGCGAAAAAAGAAGACTGATAGCAGTTTCATCAGTTTTGTTAACGAAAGGGCCTGTTTTCACAGGCCTTTTTTATAAAGGACTTCGGCATGAAGGGATGCTAATTTCAAAAGGTCGGTAGGTTTAAAGAATTTTGCAGTATAAGCCCTCGTTATTAGTACTGTATTGCTTAATAGCAGGGATGTCCTAAGATGTGCAAGATTATGATTTTTCAGGATTAAATAATGAATTTACTGCAGGACAACACAAAAGCTCTTGAATATAATAGGGCTATTGTTGGCCATTTGAATGATATATGCGCACCTCTGTTTGATAATTTTTTAGTCAATGGATTTGGGTATGCAAAGTTTTATAAAGATGGTCGATGTTTAGATCTTTTTACCCATATGCCATGGCAAGAACATTATTTTGAGAATTTTGATTGCTCTGAGATTATTATTAATGATCTCCAATTCATGTCTACCAACAAAACTTCTACAGTTCTGTGGGGAAACAGTGTGATTGAAAGAGAAGATGCTGTCGTTAATGCAAGTTATCAGTATGATTTATGGCATGGTATGAGAATTTATGAACAGCACAACGATTATATTGAATGCTGGCACTTTACGAGTTCCATAGAAAATTTTCAAATAGTTAATCTCTATATTACCCATGGGGATCTTTTTAAACGGTTTATCCATTATTTTAAAGAAAAATCTAAACATATTATAAAAACGGATAACAATCTTTCTGTTTTAAATAAAAACGTTTTTGACTATATCCCAACATTATCAGATGAGTCGTTTCAAGAAGCTAAATTTCTATCAGGCATAAAGATTGATAAATTCAAAATTAACATTGATGGCAAGGAAATCAATATTTCTAAAAGAGAAGCAGAATGCATAGAACATATTTCAAATAATCGAACATTTAAAGAAACTGCTAATTTGATGGCAATATCTCCAAGGACGGTAGAATATTATATTCGCAACATAAAGCAAAAAACAAATTGTTTTAATAGCCGTAGTTTGGTCAATATGTTTAGCAAGTCTTCCACCAAGTGGTGGGGCTCATATTAACTATGTGAGAAGGAGTTTAGAAATTGTTACAAGGATTTCAATACGGTCTCAGTGTAATTGATAGTTTAAACTATTTAGCGGGCCCTATTTTTAGGAAGTTTGGTGCTCAAAATTTGGTGTACTGTAAGATTTTTGACAATGGAAAACGGCTATATTTATCGACATCTGAGGATTGGATAAAATTATATTGTGAACATAATTTTCAAGATGATGCAGGCCATCTTGTTTATTATGTTCCTCAGGATGACAAACAACAATACAGCCTTTGGTCAGGATTTGCCGAAGATGCGATTATATCTGCGTGCCATGATCTCAATCATTATCATGGTTTTAATATCCACCAAAAAAGGGAAGAATATTATGAATATTTATCTATTAGCACATCCCGCGAAGACTATCATTTACCCAATCGTTGTTTGAATAATTTAGAAGAGCTCACAGGATATGTGGATGTGTTTAGAAGGAACTCTGGTTTTATTTTGGGACATCAGGATTCTCGACGTTTAATATGTTCAAAAACTTGGAAACCATTTAAAGACATTAAAGATTCTAGTTTTTTTGATAAAGAAAAAAATTTATACAACGTTAGTGAGAAATTTATTTGTTTTTAGGGATATGAATCTACCTCACTATTCGAGGGAAGAGGCTTATTGAACTCATTTTATATTTTTTCTTGCCTATCTGCTATCCCTGAGCTCTTCTGTTGTTGGGTTTTCCAGTCCCATTATCAATGACCTAACCCCTTTTTTCTTAGCAACAGTATTAACCACTGTAGTGATCGAACCGATATTGTAAATTTTTTAATGACCTTGTAGTTTCCCCCCTAATGTCAGCCTCGGACACGATTGAAAAAGAGGATTATTTTATTAGATAAATTGGAGGAAATTATGAAAAAAATATTAGTTTTAGGAGGCGGAAGAATTGGAAGAATCGTCTTTCATATTTTAAAAGAAAAAAAATACGAAGTGAAAATTTTAGATAAGATGCCTCTTGTAGAATATAACAAGGACTTTACCGCAATTGATATATTTGACGAACAGAAGGTTGACAATTTTATTAGATTTTTTACTCCTGACGCTATTGTGAATTGTTTGCCATTTTATGCTTCTAAAAAGCCTGCAGAATATGCTGTGAAACATCGTACACATTATTTTGATGTGACAGAGGACGTAGAGACAGGTCGATTTATTAGAGAATTGGCAAGAAGTACAGATAAAGCATTGGTACCTCACTGTGGCCTTGCGCCGGGCATTGTAAGTATAATTGGTGCGAATTTGATCAAAGATTTTGATTCCATAAACGATGTGCGTGTAAAATGTGGAGTGCTGCCAATTTATTCTACCAATAGTTTAAGGTACGCGATTACTTGGTCTGTTGATGGATTAGTGAATCAATACTGTAATAAATGTCTTGTCGTCGATAATTATCATATTAAAGAAGTTGAAGCATTAGGAGATACTGAGAATTTTATTTTTGATGGTATTGAGTATGAAAGTTTTAACACTTCTGGGGGTATTGGTACTTTAGCTGAGAGCTTTGCAGAAAAAGTTTGCCAAATGTCATATCAAACGATTCGCTATCCAGGACATCGTAATCTTGTGTATTTTTTAATGAATGAGTTAGGGGGTGCAAACCACAGAGAATTTTTAGTAAACCTTTTTCAAAGTGCACTCCCCGTCACAAGAGATGATGTGACGATCATAAATATAACTGTCAATGGTTCCATGAATGGTCAAGTTATAGAGAAATCTTACACGAAGAAATTTTATTCCCAACAGATATCAAGCATACAAGCGACATCACTTGAGGCGACCACAGCGGGGAGCCTATGTGCCGTTATTTCAGAGGTGCTTACGAACCCAGAAAAATATAAAGGATTCATTAAGCAAGAGAATTTCGATTTAAACGTAATTCGAAAGCATACAACTGTTAATTTTTAATCTGATGACACCTAGGTTGGGAATATTCATTAAAATATGATCAAAATACAATGAGAGGGTCATGGGAAATTAATATGAAAAACGGAATAAAATATATTTTAATATCAAATCTGTTCTCATTATTTGTAGAAATTTCTGTGAAATCTCTATCTCATGTCCCTTTTTATTTCATAGCATTTTATAGATCTGTCATTGTAATGTTGATCTGTGTTGTATGTCTTAGGAAACTAAAAATTTCATTGTTGGGAAATAACAAAAAATTACTGTTAATCAGGGGGTTAACAGGGACAAGTGCTCTAGTTTTGTATTTTATAACGCTACAAAATCTTTCATTAGCCTTGGCGATAACGCTCCAATATCTATCACTTTTGTTTGCCGTCTTATTTACATCAATATTATCAAAAAATGTCCCCAAAAAGTTGCAATTATTATCTTTGTTTTTATCATTTTTAGGGGTTGTATTAGTCCATGATATTCAAATATCACAACCTTTAATATATATTTTTATGGGTCTTTTGTCTGCGGCATTTTCTGGGGTTGCATATACTAATATAGGTGTATTAAATAAAACAGAGAATACCCTTGTTATTATGTTATATTTTTCAGTGACCACACTGATATTAGTTAGTCCATATAGTCTTTCTCATTGGGATTTTTCATTTTCTTTTCAAAATTATTTAATATTAATATGTGTAGGTATTTCTTCATATATTACGCAATATTATATTACTAAGGCATATCAATCCACTTCCGCTATAGTCATTGCCCCCGCATCTTATCTGAGTCTAATTCTTGCAAGTTTTGTTGGATACTTTGTATGGGATGAATCAATAACCATTAAAATGCTTATGGGCATGATTTTAATATTAACAGGAAATATATTGATAACAGTCAGCAAATGATATGGACATAATTTATTAATAATAATCTACAAAAAATATTTTGTTTTTTTAATTTATATTTTAATTTTAAGGAGTATTTTATGAAAAAATTTCAAATATCAGATTGCACTTTAAGAGATGCTAAAAATGCACCTGGGATTTTCTTGGATGTAGAACAAAGTGTAAATATTGCAAAATATCTTATATCAATAGGTGTTGATGAGATTGAAGCGGGTGTGGCTAATAATTCAGAATCAGAAAAAGCTGTGTTATCTCAAATATCCAGTATTGCTCCAAAAAATATCCGAATCACGGCGGCTTTTTTTTGTGTTAATCCTTCTGATATAGAAAAATCCATAGAGTTCGTTATTGAGAGTGGCTGTACAGGTATTTTTATATCTATGCCATGTTCAGATATTCTTATTGAAAACAAATTTTTGAAAAGCAGGAAAGATACACTATCCATTCTTTGCAAAGCAATAACTTACGCAAAAAAAAGAGGCCTATATGTTGCTTTTAGTGGAGAAGATGCGGCAAGAGCAGATGAAACGTTTTTACTAGAGTATATCAAAGCAGGACAAGAAAGTGGTGGGGATCGATTCAGGTTTGCAGAGTCTGTCGCATGTTTGTCACCGCGCATGATTAAAGACAAAATATCTTATATCACGTCCAATACGGATGCTGAGATAGAAATGCATTCGCATTCTGCTTATGGATTTGCTGTAGCCAATACAATTTCTGGATTGGATGCAGGAGCTCATTGGGCCTCTGTAACAGTTGATGGCATAGGTGAGAGGGGCGGTAACTGTGCCTTAGCACCCATATTATTTTACTCGCGTAAGTTTCATCATAATGATCGTTATAATTTCACGCCCCTTAAAAATCTTTCAGATTATGTATCAGATGCTACGGGATTATTGTTGCACCGCTTTACACCCGTGGTTGGTTCAAGTGCTTTTGAGTATGAAGTATTTAATCAATTTAAATCACCATCAGCGTATGAAGACTATGCCCCTGAGGAGGTGGGAAACACAAGAAGAATTATAATAGGAAATAGAATAGATTCAAATACAATAAGGTCTATATCGAATGATATTGGATTGGATAAAAATATAGTACAAAAATATATTTTTGATTACATAAAAAAAACAAGAAAAAGTCTTACGGTTGATGAAGCAATAAATTTAATAAGGTCGTTGTAATATAAAAAAGGATCATATCGTGGTTAAAGATATAAAAATCTCTGAAAGAATGAGTTCTCTTCCGAAAAATAATTTTAGTATAATGGCTCAATTAAAAAAGAAGTTACTTTTAGAAGGATGGAATTTTATAGATCTTAGTGCTGGGATAACAGATTTAAAGCCTGCTCAGCATATATTAGAAAAGCTTGCGGCATACTCTTTAAACCCAGAGCTGCATACATATTCAGTTAAATTCGATATTGTCGAATTATATGAGTCTGTGAGGTATTTTTTTCAGTGTGAGTTTAATGTCGATATAAAAACCTTAGGATATTTGACCACATTAGGTTCTAAAGAAGCTATTTCACATATACATTCTGCTTTGATTAATGAAAATGATATCGTGCTGGTTCCAGAGCTACATTATCCTTTCTATTCGTTATCTGCTCAATATTATAATGCAGAAGTATATGCGTATGATCTTGATGAACAGTATCATCCCGTGTTGCATACCATACCAAAACATATTTTAGATAGGGCTAAAGTATTGTGGATAAATTATCCTCACAATCCCACAGGAGCTATTATAAACGATGAGGCTATTCGATCTGTTGTAGACTTTTGCAAGCAATACAATATTTTTCTATGTGCTGACATGGCCTATAGCCATATTGATTTTGTTTTTGAAAAATCAGCAAGCATATTAAATTATTACCACCAATACAGTAATATGATAGAAATGCATACCCTATCTAAAAACTTTAGTTTGCCTGGATGGAGGCTTGCTTTTGTTTTAGGAAATCCAGAAATAATAAGGGTAGTTGCAGAATCTAAGTTACTTTTTGATACAGGGGCTTTCATGGTCACGCAGAAAGCAGCTGCTTATGCCATACAAAATTACAAAAATATAATTCCAAAGGTAAGGGGAGAATATGAATACAGATCACGGTATATGTACAAAAAATTGTCTGAATTAGGATATAATGTTTCTGAGCCAAAAGGCACTTATTTTCTTTGGATTAAAGTGCCTGATGGTCATACGGGAAGAAGCTATGCGCAATATCTTCTTGAGACAAAAAAAATCTTAGTACTGGATGGTGCTATGTTTGGACCTAAAGGAAAATCATTTGTGAGACTCGCATTAACTGAACCAGTGAGTGTGCTAGAAGAAGTGATACATAAGATGGGAACGAGCACTACTTCCCATCGTTGAAATTTGCTGCTGTTATGAAAACGGAAGGCTAGTATTTGTATCATTTTTTATAATGATATTGAGGGTCTTTATGGATATCTTTTTTAGTCAGATAAAAGGTACTGCCTATGATCAATATAGCCCCAACGATTGTTTCTATGGAAGGAATTTGCTGAAAAATTAAAAGGCTAAAAACCGTTGAAATGATCAATTTAATATAATCGAAGGGGGCCAAAAACCCCACGTCAGCAAGGGAATAGGCCTTAATGTAGCTATACTGCATAAAGAAAGAAACAAACACAAGTATTCCAAAAAATTGGATATGTTCGAAAGTTAAAGGGGTCCACTGGCCTTCAATACCTACATCAATAGAGGTTCCTTTCAAAACGTAATAAATGCCAACAAGAACACTTGTCGCAAGACCTGAATAAAACATCAAGAGAATGGGTGAGTCTTTGGCGGTAAGTTTTTTAGCACAGACCACAGCAAAAGCCCCACAGGCTGAGGCGATCAGCATGATGCCTTCGGGCGCTTCAAAGCTACGATATACCGGATTAATGGCCACAAGAATCCCAATATACCCAATAATCAAAGCGGTAATACGTCCTGCGCCAATTTTTTCGCGCAAGAAAAGAAATGCAAAGATGGGTAAAATCAAGGCTTGCGTAAATCCCAGTGTTGTGGCTTGGGCCATTTCAAGATAACGAAAAGCGTAAAAATAGCCGATCATTCCAAAGGCCCCGACAGATACTTTGAGGAGCTGAAGTTTGGGATTGGTTGTTTTAAATGTTAGTTTTTTGCTGAAAAGGATAATACACGCTGTAATGATAAAGATGGAAAAACTACGACAAAAATTGATTTGTAGCGTTGGAAGGGAGGATCCTTTTCCCATGGCCATCATGATAACAAATAAACATTTACAAAGAAGGATCCAAAAAACGGCTTGGAGATTAAGCGGATGGTTTCTAATCATTAAGCTGCTCCTTCAAGGTGTAAAGTAAATCCATAGCTTGGCGGGGGGTGAGGGTATCAACATTGACGTCTTTTAAGGTTTTTTCCACACGGGTTGGCTCTTGTTTTATGTGGGGGCCATTAAGGAGGGGAAGATCAGACAAGGTAACTTTTGATTTTTTTTGCTCAAGGGATGACAGAATCGCTTTGGCGCGCTTGAGAACTGTTGATGGAATGCCTGCAAGTTCAGCCACATGAATCCCGTATGACTGGTCTGCAAGACCAGGAATAACTTCATGCATGAAAATGATCTTATCCTCCCATTCGCGGACCTTCATGGTATGACAGGATAAATGAGGTAGTTGATTCTTGAGATCACCCAGTTCGTGGTAATGAGTGGAAAAGAGTGTGCGACTTTTGTTGACGGTATGGAGATGCTCTGCCGTTGCCCAAGCAATAGAAAGGCCATCGTAGGTGGAAGTCCCTCGGCCAATTTCATCCAAAATGACAAAAGACCGTGGAGACGCTTGATTAAGGATCGTTGCCGTTTCAATCATTTCGACCATGAAAGTGGATTGTCCTTTGGCTAAGTCATCGGCGGCACCTACCCGACTGAAAATCTTGTCCACGATGCCTATGCTTGCTTTGCTCGCTGGGACATAAGAACCCATTTGAGCCAAAATAATAATCAAGGCATTTTGACGTAGAAACGTGCTTTTCCCCGCCATATTTGGGCCTGTAATAAGCCAAAACCTACTTTGTTCATCCAAGTCACAGTCATTTGGGGTAAAAACCACTAATTGATGATGGAGTACTTGTTCCACCACAGGGTGAAATCCCCTTTCAATTGTCAATGTATGGCTTTCATCAATGAGGGGAAGACAGTAGGCATGGTTTTGAGCAAGGATTGCAAGGCCGCACGATACATCAACAGTGGAAAGGGATTTGGCCGTGTTTGCTATAGCGGGTGCTTGATACAACACTTTTTCTAACAAGGTTTGGAAAATATGCAGTTCAAGAGCGAGAGCCTGGTCTGCGGCTGTTCTTAATTTTTCTTCCAATTCCCCTAATTCTACAGTTGTATACCGCATATTATTGGCAAGGGTTTGTCGATGAATAAAATATTCTGGCATTTTATGGGCATGCTGAGACGTTACTTCGATATAATACCCCAACATATGATTATGTTTTATTTTCAAAGAAGGCGTTTGGGTCTTTGTGCAATACCTTGACTGGAGCATCACAATATATTGTTTTCCTTCATCCCTGAGCTGGCGAAGCGCATCAAGAGACTCATCATATCTTGGCGCAATAAAGTCTCCATCTCGGGCCAACATGGGAAGCGTTTCAGCTAAGGATTTATCCAGAATGTGAATAAGATCATTGTAGGTGTGAGGCTGTTCCAGGAGGTCTGAAAGCTCAGTTTCTTTAGGGATGAGAGCGTGTTGTAAAATTTCTTTTATTTTGAGCCAGGCCCTTAGGGCATCTCTTAAACTTGCAAGATCGCGAGGGCCCCCACGGCCAAGGACAAGGCGTCCTAAAATACGTTCTAAATCAGGGGTGTTCTTTAGCAAAGATCGCACAGTTTCTAAGGAGGCAATATGATTGATAAACCAGGCAATGGACGATTGCCGTCCCTGGATTGATGCGATACAGGTGAGGGGATTTGCCAGTCTTTGGGCCAAAAGACGGCCACCACCCGCAGTGAGGGTCCGATCAATGGCATGGAGTAAACTTCCTTTGTATTCACCTTTGAGTGTGCGGTGGAGTTCCAAACTTTGTCTTGTGGTAGCATCGATTTGAAGGTGGTTTTGGCTTAACAGTTGTTTGGGGATGGATAGCGCTGGGACTTTTCCTTTTTGGGTAAGATGGATGTAATCCAAGATACTCCCGCCTGCTACAATTTCTGCATCAGAAAAATTGCCAAACCCATCGAGGGTTAATACATGGAACGTATCCATCAACTTTTTCTTGGCATTTTCTTTATCAAAACGGCTATCCGGCAGGGCTGATATAGTCTGCTTCCAAAAAGATAATTCCTTTTCTAAGGTTTGTGCAAGGCTTTGGGGTATAAGGATTTCCCTTGGAAGCAGCCGGCTGAGAACGGACTCTATCCCTTTAATGGGAGTACTTTCTAACATAAAGTCCCCAGTAGAGATATCAACGAATGCGACACCCAAGATATCCCCTTGTTTTGCAATGGAGATGAGAAAATTGTTCTGTCGCGCCTCCAAGAGAGTTTCTTCTGTCAATGTCCCTGGCGTTAGAATGCGTGTGACATCTCTTTTAACAACTGATTTAGGGCCTCTCTTTTTGGCCTCTTCTGGGGTTTCAAGCTGTTCACAAAGGGCGACTTTAAATCCTTTTTGAATGAGACGCGCAATATAAGCGTCACCCGCATGAAAAGGAATCCCACACATAGGGATATCCTGGTCATCCTTTTTCCCCCGTCTTGTTAGAACAATATCAAGGGCAGGGGCTGCTTTGATGGCATCATCAAAAAACAGCTCATAAAAATCCCCTAAGCGAAACAGAAGAAGGCATTCTGGATACTGCTTTTTAATGTCCAAATATTGTTGGAGCATGGGTGTAATTTTTGCGTCTATTTGAATAATATCCATCGTTAAAATACGGTTTACACTGAAGATGTTTTAAAATATGCTCCTATAGTCAAACGTGCAACGTTTTATTAGCCTGGCAGGATAAAAATTTAAGAGGGAAAAATGTCTAAAAAAGTTTTAAACGGGAAAGCGACTGAAGAAGCTATGGTGCCACCTGTTGTTGTGAAGGCACAGTACACAAAAGATCTTTCTTTTGAAAATCCCAATATTATTGAAATCCTTACTTCATTGAAGGAAGCCCCTCAAATAGCGGTCAATGTCCATGTCGAAGCAAGTCCCATGGGGGATAATGATTTTGAAGTGGTCCTTATGATTCGGGCGGAAGCCAAGGCACAAGAGAAAAATCTGTTTTTGGTGGATCTCTCCTATGGCGGTGTTTTTCAAATTTCTCCAGACGTTCCCAAAGAATCCATTAGTCCCTTCGTGTTGATTGAATGTCCGCGGCTTCTTTTTCCTTTTGCGCGCAATATTATTGCTGATGTAACACGGGATGGAGGTATTCCTCCGATTCTGTTGAATCCCATTGACTTTGTTGCGCTTTATCAGCAAAAAAGCCAAGAAGAATTGAAAAATAAAAACGAAAAATAAAGAACAGGTTGATAATTGTTCTTTTATTTGGGATAATGAGAAATAAAACTTATTTGTGGATTGGTTAATTGCAAAATATCATACGGTTTTTATTGTGGCCTATCACGTGTCTTGTCCAGCTAGTCAGCAGGCTGGTTTCCCATTTTTTTAACCATCCCAATGGTGGTCTTCATTTTGCCATTTTTGTCCAGGGACTCATTATTATCGGTCTTGGGGTTTGGATTGGTTTTCAAGTAATCGCCAATAGACAAGCGGGCCCTTTGGTGCCAACGTTTCCAAAAATAGCCGTTGAAGCGGTCACTGCCAGAGTTGGTAATTTTGAACAATTTGTCAGTGTGGTTGGTACCATGCGTTCTAACAAAAGCGTCGTGTTGAAGCCGGAAATTGATGCCAAGATAAAGGATATTTTTGTCAAGAGTGGTAAAAAAGTGAAAAAGGGTGAAAAATTATTAACCCTTGATGATGAAATGTACCAAGCACGTCTCAGTGAGGCTCAGGCAAAGCTAGTAAACGCCGGTTCAGTTCATAAAAGGGCAGAGGCCTTGTTTAAGAAGGGTGCCATCAGTGAAAAAGACAAAGATGAAGCGCACGCAAATCTTCTTAAATCCATGGCAGATCTTGAATTTAGTGAGGCTCAGCTTGCAAAAACCATGATTAATGCGCCTTTTGAGGGGACTTTGGGGATTGTTGATTTGAGTCCAGGGCGTTACGTGAAGCCAGGTGATGACCTTTTCACCGTGGATGATATGGATCCCATGAAGATTGATTTTAAGGTTAATGAGACTATCTTGAGCAAGTTCCGTATAGGCGATGAGATTGTGATGGATGTGGAAGGCCTCCCTGACAATAAATATCATGCTAAAATCGAGGCCATTGACACAAATGTAGATCCTTTGGGTCACAGTGTGCGTGTTCAAGCAACTTTTGATAATGACGGTGATTTACGTCCAGGGCTTTTTGCAAAGGTCAAACTAAGGACAGACATTCATCAAAATACCATTATTATTCCTGAGTCTGCTGTAGAATCTAGAGGTAAGCAAGAATTCGTCTATATCGTCGAACAAGGCGTTGCTAAAATGGCACCCATTAAGACGGGTGCTCGTAACGGCGAAGAAGTTCAGGTTGTGAAGGGGCTTGTTGAAGGGGATAAGATCATTGTCTCTGGTCAAATGAAAGTACAACCCAATTACCCTGTTTTCATTGTTCCATCAAGAGTTCAAGGAAAGTGACCGTCTCGTGAAACTTCCTGTTATTTGCATCCATCGGCCTGTTCTAACCATCGTGATGATGTTGGTTCTGGTGATTGTGGGTGCGGTTTCTTATACGCATCTTTCTTTAAGGCATTATCCTCACGTTGAAAAACCTGTTATCAGCGTTACCACTGTTTATGAAGGTGCAAGCCCTCAGATTATTGAATCGCGCGTCACAAAGATCTTAGAATCAGGTCTTGCAGGCATTGAAGGCGTCCACTTTATGACCTCTGTCAGCGAGGGGGAATCCAGCCGTATTAACCTTCACTTTCAATCGGATCGGGACATTGATGCTGCAGCCAGCGATGTGCGGGACCGGATCAGTCGGGTTAAAATTCGTCTACCCGAGGGAGCAAAAGATTCAACCATTAAAAAATCTGACGCTGATGCCCAACCCATCATCTATCTAGCCCTCTATGATAAGAATCAGGAACACAATACAGCAGAGCTTTACGACTATGTTCACCACTATTTGGAAAACGAGTTGGAAGCCCTAGGCGGTGTTGCGGCTGTTGATGTTTTTGGATCTGGCGGACACGTACTGCACGTATGGTTGGATCCAGTCAGGATGGCGGCTTATAAGGTGACAACCCAAGATGTATCCACGGCCCTCAAAAGTCAAAACGTTCACATTCCAGCGGGTCGGTTGGTTGGTAATGACCGTGAGTTTATGGTGACAACATCTGCAACTCTTAAAACCCCAGAGGCCTTTAATAACGTGATTATCCACCGTGAGAAAGATCAGCTTATAAAACTCAAAGATATTGGGTATGCAGAATTTTCACCAGCAGAAGAAAGAAACGCGGCCTATTATAATGAACATCCCGCCATTGCGATTGGGTTGATCAAAAAATCTATTTCTAACCCTTTAGAAATTGGTGAAGAACTGAAAAAACTTCTTCCAGAAATTAGGAAGAATCTCCCCCAAGGCATGGAAATTGAAATCGCTTACGATAAGACAATTTTCATCAAGAAATCTTTGGAGGAAGTGCAAGACACGTTCTTTGAGGCAACGATCTTCGTCTTTTTTGTGATTCTTCTTTTCCTCTGGTCGTTTAGGGCCACATTGATTCCCCTTGTAACGATTCCTGTGTCTATTATTACAACCTGTACTCTTCTCTATGTGTTTGGTTTTACCCTAAACACCTTGACCCTTCTGGCGATTGTTTTGGCCATTGGACTTGTGGTGGATGATGCCATCGTCATGATGGAAAACATTCACCGGTATATAGAAAAGGGGATGGCCCCTATGGAAGCAGCCTTGAAGGGAAGCCAAGAAATCAGCTTTGCGATTATCGCGATGACCTTAACGTTGGCGGCTGTTTATGCGCCCATTGCGTTATCTCAAGGGATGGTTGGTAAATTATTTACGGAGTTTGCCTTGACTTTGGCGGGTGCTGTGATTGTGTCTGGATTCGTTGCCTTGACGTTATCCCCCATGATGTGTTCAAGACTTTTGAAGGCTCATGGAGCCTCAAAGGGCTTTACTTTTGGCGGGCGATTTTCCCACGAACTCAATGCTGTCAAAGCCTCTTTATCCAGTTCTTTAAAGGTTTTGGATTTTAATATTTACTATAATCGGTTCGAGATATGGTTCCAAACGATTCTCAATAAGGCGATGGCAAAACGTACGATCGTTTTATCCTTGGGCGTTGCTTTGTTCATTGGGGGTATTTGGATTGGACTTAAGGGGCTTCCAAGTGAATTGACACCAGCAGAAGACCAAGGCGTTATCTTTACCAATGCGATGATTCCCCAGGGTGCCACCATTCCTTACATTAAAAAATATATGGAAGATGTAGGGGATATTATGAAAGACGTGCCTGAGGTTCAATCCCGTCTTTCCATTATTTCAGCGCCCAACCCCATGAGTTGGAACATCTTAAAGCCTTGGGAAGAACGCAAGCGTTCAAGTCGTGCGATTATTGACACCATTCGGTCGAAATTACGGGAAATTCCTGGTATTCATGCGTATGCCTCCCCTGGGGGAAGTTTGATTGGGTCTGGGGGTAAATCAGAAGATTCCGTACAGTTCGTTTTGCAGACAACACGTGAGCAGAGTGAGTTGGATGGGGCCTCAGAGATTTTACAATCAGCTTTGCAAAAATCCAAAATCTTCCCCTACCTGAATACAGATAGAGGCGACGATACCCAGGAGTATATTGTAGAGATTAACCGAGATAAAGCAGGTCTTTTGGGTGTTGATGTTTCAACAGTTGGTCAAACTTTTGATACCTTTATCAGTGGACGTCGTCTGACAGATTTTAAAAAGGATTCTGAACAGTTTGATGTGATTGCCTCCGTTCGGGAAAGAGAAAAGCGGTCCCCTGACGATTTAAGCAATATGTTTGTGCGCGGTGGTCAAAATAATGAGACCATGATCCCTCTTGCCAATGTTGTGACGATTAAGAAGGAAGTGATTCCCATCCAAATTAACCACTACAACCAGTTACGGTCTGTGACGCTTTCTGGGGATTTGGCATACGGTGTCAGCCTTGGGCGTGCTGTCGAAACCTTTGAAGTGCTTTCTAAAAAAATATTGCCTGAAGGTATTCGTACAGAATTTGCTGGCGAAACAAAACAATACATTGAAGCCCGTTATACCATTTATCTGATTTTCGGCTTGGCGTTAATCTTCATTTACCTTGTGATGGCGGCCCAATTCGAAAGCTTTTTGGACCCCTTCATCATCATGTTCTCCGTTCCTCTTTCTTTGGCAGGGGCCTTGATTACTCTTAAAATCGTTGATCTTTTTGGAGGACTGTTTTCTTGGTTAAACATTACAACGACCTTTAACTTTTATACGTCCATCAATATCTATAGCCAAATTGGGTTAATTACCCTGATTGGGTTGATCACGAAGCATGGTATTTTGATTGTGGAATTCGCAAACCAAATCAGGGATGAAGATAATACTGTATCGCGTGTTCAAGCTGCGATTCATGCGACTATGTTGCGGTTAAGGCCTATCCTCATGACAACAGCAGCCATGGTTTTGGGGGCAATTCCCTTAACATTATCATCTGGTGCCGGTGCTGTGGGACGTAGTCAGTTGGGTTGGGTTATCTTTGGCGGTATGACTATTGGGACCCTCTTTACGCTTTTCATTGTTCCCATTATCTATACCCTCATTTCCAAAAAAGAGCGTGTCCGGGTACAATCTGTCTAATTCTAAACTAATAAACTTAAAAACGAAGAGACGGGCAGAATGACCGCTTGGTCGCACTGTCCTTTCTCTACAGCATGGGTGACTAACCATTCATTTGCTTGGTTATTGCCTGGTAAATCAAAAACTACCTGAAATGCCAAAGGACATTTTAGGGTTTCTTTGTATTTTTGAAGAGATTTGCCCAAAGAATTTTTACTAGAAGATTTTACTTCAATAAGCATCCAATTTTCATGGATTTTTCCCTCTAATCTTCTGACTATTTTAACACGAATATTAAATTGGTCGGATTTCGCAATCGTTAAAAAGGGGTTTGGTATAACAACGCTTCCAGCTGTCTTACCGCTACAACAATCATGCTAAGGTCGACTTTTTCACAGGCTTTTAGTTCAAGCAATAGTTGGTCCATTTTTTCAACCTCTTTGATACGAGTGTTGCACCAGATATCCAGGGGAGTTTTATGGTGTGCGATGGATTCCATCATACCAGCATTAATGGAAACAAGTTGGTCTCTCAGGCCATAAAGGGCTCTTTTTGACCAGTTTGTATCACCCAATGTCTGCATTTTTTCCAGCAACCAATTGATAGAAAATCGCTCATGGACTTTAAAGAAGATATCCGTTGCGGTGGGAACGGCCATTTTCATTTTATGGGCACTTTGAATAATAGTATAGGCAAAGTTCATCAAAGGCAGGGTATCAAAAAATTTTCCAAGGGGGGCTGGTAGGTTTTTATGAGTTAAAGAACATGATGAAGATTCAATGCATCCCATGAATTCCTGAACACCTTTTGAAAATAATGCCATATGCTTTGACATATCAGGCATTTTGTTTTGATGAAGCAACAACCACAAGGTATTGCGTTCAATCAGCTCAACCAACTCTAGCAGAAGGGCATACTGAGTATGGGCGTCAATTTTGTTATCCAGTAATTCAACACCGCTCCAATAGGTTTCTATCGTAAAGTTCTCTTTGACCATCAGGTACGCTTGTGTCACTTTTTCAGCACTGGTATTTCCAAGTTCCATCATCTCGTTCAAGAACGTTGGTCCCATAGAGTTTACAAGACTATTGGTGATAAAGTTTGCAACAATTTCACGGCGTAAGGGGTGTTGGGCGATGGCCTGGTCAAACTTCTCTTGCAAAGCACGGGGAAAATAGGACATGAGATCTTTTTGAAGAAGAGGAGACTCCGGTAACGTAGATTCAATGATGTGCCCAAAGGCGAATATTTTCCCGTACGCCAGAAGAATAGCGATTTCTGGACGGGTCAAACCAGTTCCCTGGATACTATGATCATGCAAGGTTTTATCGTCGGGGAGGTATTCAATTTCCCGGTGCAGTTTCCCCATCTTTTCCATGGTTTGCATTAAGCGTGTTTGCCGTCCAATGACTTTGGAACCACAACGATGAATCATAGAAATGGCTTGGGTTTGGGCATAGTTATTCTTTAACACAAGGGCTGCGACCTCTTCTGTCATTTTTTCAAGCAGGATATTTCTTTCTTGGAACGGCAGAATCTTTTTAATCGCTGGGTCTTGAAGAAGGATTTTAATATTCACTTCATGGTCTGAACAATCAACGCCTGCTGAGTTATCGATAGCATCGGTGTTGAGGCGTCCCCCAAGTCTTGCGTATTCAATACGTCCTCGTTGAGTCATGCCAAGATTGGCCCCTTCCCCAATGATTTTGCAGCGTAGCTCCTGGCCATTGACCCGTAGATCATCATTGATGCGATCACCAGCTTGCTCATGGGATTCAGTTGAGGCCTTCACAAATGTTCCAATGCCACCAAACCATAAAAGATCCACGTCCAAGGTTAAAAGTTTATGGATAATTTCATTGGGTGTAAGGCTGCTTTGTGAAACATGGAGAAGTTTCTTGACCTCAGGCGTCAGTGTCACGGTTTTTTCAGCGCGATCAATAATCATGGCGCCTTTCGACAGAATCTCAGGATTATAATCTTTCCAGGTTGAGCGCGGCAGTTTGAAAAGGCGTTCCCGTTCTTGAAAGCTTTTTTGAGGATCAGGGGTTGGGTCAAGGAAAATATGAATGTGGTTAAAGGCACCAACCAACTTCAGGGTATTGGATAACAACATCCCATTGCCAAAAACGTCACCTGACATATCCCCGACGCCTACAACCGTAAAGGGGTCTTGTTGAACGTGAATGCCTATTTCTCTAAAATGACGCGCAACAGATATCCAGGCACCCTTGGCCGTGATCCCTATTTTTTTATGGTCATAACCTACGCTGCCGCCGGAGGCAAAGGCATCCCCCATCCAGAATTGATAGTTATTGGAAATGGCATTAGCGATGTCGGAGAAAGTGGCTGTTCCTTTATCGGCAGCAACAACCAAATAAGGATCTACGTCATCTTTGCAACGCACCATAAAAGGACGGACAGGTTTTCCGTCAACCAGATTATCCGTCACATCCAAAAGGCCGCGGATCATCGTTTGATAACAAAAGATTCCCTGTTTTTGAAGGTCTTCGTGACTCAAATGATCTGTTGGGGTTTTGATGATAAATCCTCCCTTGGCACCGACAGGGATAATAACGGTATTCTTGACCATTTGGGCCTTCATGAGGTCCAGAACTTCTTTTCTAAAGTCAAGACGTGTAGACCAACGAAGGCCACCTCTGGCGACTTTGCCACCTCTTAGGTGAATAGCTTCGACCCAAGGGGCGCAAACAAAAATCTCAAAAGCCGGCCGGGGCAGCGGTAGGTTCAAAATGCGGCTTGCATCAAACTTGATGGAAATATAATCCTTAAAAGTCTTGGTTTCGGGATCGATCACAAAATAATTTGTACGCAGCGTTGCCAAAATCAGATTAAAGAATGCGCGCAAAATCTTGTCATCATTGGCATTCAAGACCGTTTTAAACTGAGCCTCTATCTTCTGCGCTGCCAATTTAAGATCGGTTTCCCCCCATTCTTTTTGTTGGGGGTCGAAAAGACCATAAAACAAAGCAATCATGTCTTTTGTGATGGAACCATGGGTACTCAGGGTTTTTTCTACAAAAGACTGGTCAAAGGGAAAGTTGATTTGTTTGAGGTATTTAAAATAAACACGGAGCAGATTAACATCTCTCACACCTAAATGTGTGTTGATAACAAGGGCATTAAAGCTATCATTTTCAATGCGGCCTTCCCAAATGAGGGAAAGAGATTCTTGAAAGTTATCCCGGATTTCATCCAAAGAAATGGCACGGCTTTTGTGGGTTGGAGATAACTTAAAGTGGTGCAACCAAATAGTCTTGTCACCCATCTTAATTTGATAGGGTGTCTCTGTCATGACCTTAAGACCCATGTTTTCTAAGATGGGTAAAATATCGGAAATAATAAGGGGGGTGTTTTTTTTGTATAGTTTTAGGTAAAGGTATCCATTCTCTTCTTTTTCTTCATAAAGGTGGATAGAAATCGGCTCCAGATTCTTTTGAATAATATCAATATCTGCCATGGCGTTTTGTACAGAAAATGCCTCTTGGTAGGCTGCGCTAAAGGCTGTAACGAAGGACTTGAATGACTTGGGATCATCCATATGACGTCGTTCCATAAAACATTCCCTTAAGGAATCGGTCCACGTCATGGAGGCTTGTTGAAGGCTTTGTTCCACACGATCCAAGGCGTAGGACTGTTTTTCAAGGGGGTTGGTTGCAATCAAAAAGTGAACGCGGGCAAAGGCAATGTCACCCCCCATTTCCGTTTGGAAGGATAGAATGGATCCATTGAATTCTTTAGAAAGAATCTCTGAAAACTTTTCCCTCAGATTTGAACTAAAGCGATCTCGGGGCACGTAAATGAGGCACGAAACCATATGACCAAGGAGGTCTTGTCTCACAAACAGTGCAACACGTTGACGTTCTTTCAACAAGATAATCGCTTGGGTTGTTTGATAGAGAAAGTCTTCGGTTGCTTGAAAAAGTTCATCCCGCGGGAAGGATTCCAAGATATGCATCAACAGTTTTCCATTATGCCCTTCGGGGGGGAAATGACAGCGATCAAGAAGAGCAGCCGATCTTTTTCGTAAAAGAGGGATGTCTTGGATGCTTCGATTATAAACGGATGATGTAAAGAGACCAAAAAATTGACGCTCTCCCGATACAGTCCCTTTGTCGTTGAATGTTTTAATGCGAATTACATCCATGGGAACCAACCGGTGAACGGTTGAAGGGGATTGGGTCTTTGTGATGCTGAAATACTGAGGATGCGACGATGAATGGGCAAATAAGGCTTCTTCCATCTCTGGTGTTGGGGCAAAAAAGGTGGTTTGAGAATTCTTTAAAAGACCCAATGTATTCATATATGCGGGTTTCTTGTCGGCGACATAGGTATACTCTCTGTAACCCAAAAAGGTAAAATATCCCCGGTCTAACCACTGTAAAAAGGCTTGAGTTTCAAGTTTTTCATCATGGGTAAAATAGGCTTTCCCATGGTCTAAATCAAAGACAGCATCATTGATTTTATTGCGCATGGACTGCCAATCAGCTACAGCCTTTTGAACATCGGTTAGGATGGTTTCGATTTTCTTTTGAAGAATATTTTTCTCGGCACTATCGAGCACATCGTTGAGTTCAATGTAGATCAAAGATTCATGGGATTGGGCGCTTTCACCCAGTGCTATGAGATTTCCCTTTGCATCGCGTGAAGTGCTGATAGCTGGATGGAGAGTATCCTTAACGCTATACCCGGCTTGTGTGATAAAGGAGAGGAGGGAATCAACCAGAAACGGACTATCTTTTGTGATGACTGTAATGATGGTGGGTCCTTCCCCTTTTGTTGAGGGAGAAGATGCAATAGTGATTTGAGGGAATAAGCCTTTTTCAAAGGATGCCCACAACATTTCCCCTATGGCATGCAGGGACTGAGGATCCTTTTCAAGAAGGATAGAAAGGGGGGTATCTTTATAGAGAAGGTGAAGAAATGTCTTGAAAAGAGAGGAGGTAATCACAGTCTCTAAAGACTGAATTTGACACACCAGATGATCAATTTCCTTGGAAAGTGGTTCTGTGCCGTACCTTTGGGGCCGATCGTTCATATCCATAGTTCTCCTTTAACTGACAAGCATAACAAATTTATACGGGCAGAAAAAGGCGATGGAGCGGGAGAAGGGATTTGAACCCTCGACCCCAACCTTGGCAAGGTTGTGCTCTACCCCTGAGCTACTCCCGCTGAACGTGCATAATTATTGAAGGGGATACTACCATGGTGAGCAAGTTTTGCAAGCGGAAAATGATTGTCTGACATCATCGGTATAAGTAGTTGCTACTCTCCACCGGTTCTTCGTTTTTTACTTGGCTCTCCCTTATCTTCTTTTTTTTTCAGATTATCTTTCAACTTTTTCTTTAGGGCCTCTACATTTTTAAGTGTACTTGTTTTGGCCCTAATAAGCTCACGATCTTCTTCGGTAATGTCACTATGATCTGTGTAAAAGAAAAAATTCTCTATTGCATTTTGTATGCGAGTCAACTTTGAATTATATTTTTTAATAATAGCTAAAATGGAGCGTTTATAGGTATCCGACATTTTGATAGATCTTTTTGGCGTTGGTTCAGCAGCTGCGTTTGTGACTCCATCAACATGACTAGGTGTGACAACTTCGGAGGTTGCTCTCTCTGGGGTTGACGATGGAACAACAGTTGCAGCAGCAGGAGGCGGAGGTGGGAAAAATAACGCGGGAGGAAAATCAATGGTCCAGTGATCTGATCTGTCTTTAATTATATCACGTGCTTTTGCAAAAGCTTTGGGAACAGGTATTTCAAGACCTGTAAATTCACTAAGAAGCCTAGCACCCCTCAATTTTTCTTCCAGGTCTTCTCGCATCGCACGAAGCAGAACATCTCTGGCTGAATCTTGAAGTCGCCCATCCTTGATAACCTGAAACATATCCCTGAGATAAGATTTAGCCTCCTCCACAGGAAGTTCATTCTCTTTATACAACAGCGTGTGCCTAACATAATTCGGATTACGTTGCTGATCTTCTTCAAAATCACCATCCTCTACAACATAATACTCCGTAGTCATCCCAGTCTCTGTGGGGGCTTTTAGGTCTGGAGATGATCCTAGAAATGATCTGGCCCATATGCGCATAAACTTAAAAGATTGTTCTAAAAGAGCGTTTGCATTAACGCCATCAAATTTCTTGTCATGATCGTCGAGCTCTTTTAATTTAAGTCTTTTGGCAATCCAGTTCCTAGAATGCTGGTCGTTGCCTGGGGTGGGCAATCCCAGGTCACGGCTCTGTCTGAATTTTGCTTCTATAAAAACAATTAGTTTGTTAGCATGATCTATAAGTGTTCGGTCAATACCGTTATCGCTCGCCATGTCCGTTAGATATAAAGAAATGTTATTTTTTAATCCTGAAAATACGCGAAGATTGTCCTCAACAATCCTTTCACCTTTATCCGCGTTTTTCATGCTTTTAAAATGCTCAGGAATACAATCATAGACCTCTTTTACAATACATTCGCTTAGTCTCACTCTTTCGGGGCCTGACAGAGCCTCCACAGCCCTTGCTGGCTGAACAAAAAAGAAGATAAGGACGAGTATCAAAGAAATGTTTTTATTATTCATGTGTTCCTCAAATTTCAACTTTCGAATATTTATAATCTCCCAATAAGGCAAATCCATTAAAAAAGATAGTAAATATTTACGTCAAAAACTGTTCCTTCAGGATCCGATTCTCAAGGGCACGTTCAGGGTCAAAAAGAAGGGTGAGGCGATGGGTGGGGCAGACACTCATGGTGACTTGGCAGGCATTTTGGATTTCATGAAAGTCTGCGACAGCCGCCAAGGGGCGGTCAAGGGGTTTCAAGACATCAATGACGACGGTTGATTGGTTGGACAACAAGGCGCCTTGCCAACGTCTTGGGCGAAAGGCACTGATAGGGGTCAAAGCCAAGATATTACTGTCCAGAGGCAAGATCGGCCCATGGGCTGAAAGATTATAAGCGGTGCTTCCTGCGGGCGTTGATAACAAAATGCCATCGCAGACTAGTTCCTCAAGATGGCATTCGCCGTCCACAGTGACTTTAACATGACCTGTTAGGGCAGTGGTTCGAAAAAGAGACACCTCATTGATGGCATGGAAGGTGTGGATCTGTTGCTCTTGATCGATCACATCCATTGTAAGTGTGGGTAACGCAACTTCTTTTGCTTTATGAAGACGCTCTAAAAGATGTTCTGGGGAATAAGGATTCATCAAAAATCCAAGGCTGCCACAATTCATACCAAAGACGGGTTTTTTCAGGGGTAGGACCTGGTGCAAGACCCGCAACAAAAAACCATCACCGCCTAGAACCACAATATAATCGGCTTCATCTAAGGATGATTGCGGATAGTGGTTTGTGATGATTTTAAAGGCTTCTTGGGCATCAGAGTTTTTACTCACAAAGAATGTAATCTTTTGATGCGACATTTTGAGGGCCCCCTTATGAAAAAACACCTTTACCAAGCAAAATACAATAGGATATAAAGGTAGTATAAGTATACATATCATTAACGGCTTTATAGAAAGAATTCAAATGTTTTCAAAGTTATTTAGTCTCGTTTCTGCAGACATGGCGGTGGATCTTGGAACGGCAAATACTCTCGTTTATGTAAAAGGTAAAGGCATTATCTTGGACGAGCCTTCGGTTGTTGCTGTTGCAACAGCTAATGGTAAGCGTCAGGTCTTGGCTGTTGGCGAAGAAGCGAAGATGATGGTGGGCAGAACGCCTGGCAATATCCAAGCCATTCGTCCGTTAAGGGACGGGGTTATTGCAGACTTTGATATTGCAGAAGAAATGATTAAGCATTTCATCCACAAAATTCACAAGCGCCATATTTTTGTGCGTCCTCAAATCATCATTTGTGTGCCATCTGGTTCAACGGCCGTTGAACGGCGTGCGATCCAAGAGTCCGCTGAAAGCGCGGGGGCTCGTCGGGTATTCTTGATCGAAGAAAGCATGGCTGCTGCTATTGGGGCAGGACTTCCCGTTACAGAACCCACAGGGTCTATGGTTGTGGATATTGGGGGTGGAACAACGGAGGTTGCGGTATTGTCCTTGGGTGGTATCGTTTATGCCCGTTCTGTTCGGGTGGGCGGCGATAAGATGGACGAGGCGATTATTGCCTATGTGCGTCGCACCCATAACCTGCTCATTGGTGAGGCGAGTGCTGAGAAGATCAAAAAAGAGATTGGTTCCGCATCCCTGACCCCATCTGTTGAAAAAGAAATGAAGGTTAAGGGGCGTGACTTGATCAATGGGATTCCAAAAGAAGTCATTATTCGCACCAAAGATGTGGCAGAGAGTCTCATCGAACCTGTAGCAACCATGGTCGCTGCGATTCGTACTGCCCTTGAGAATACACCCCCAGAACTTTCTTCTGATATCGTGGACAAAGGGATTATGTTGACGGGTGGTGGGGCTTTGCTTCGAGATCTCGATCAAGTGATTCGCAAAGAAACCAATTTGCCAGTCTCGATTGCGGAAGATCCGCTTTCTTGTGTGGTCTTGGGGACAGGGTATGCGCTAGAACACATGTCCACTCTTAAAAGTGTTTTGCTGTCGCAATATTAACAACAAAAATTAACAAAAAGGGCCTAACAATTGGAACGCTGGAAACCGGGCACAACCATTACCCTTTCTAGTCGAAAACTTTGGCTCAGGAGAGTTAAAAACTCTTTCCATCTTTACCGGCGGCTTATTTTTGTTTTTATATTCATAGCGCTAGCTTCAGCGCTTATTTCCTTAAGCTATGTTGATGCGCCTTTAACCATTACCCTGCGTAACAGCATTTTGTCCCTGACAGCGCCCTTAATCAAGGCGATTGAGGCTCCTTTTGATTGGGCCAGAAAAGCCGGTAATTACGTGGATTCATGGGTGAATGCGCGGCGGAATGCCCAAGATATGTCCACAGAAAATGAGTCTCTTAAGGAAACCCTTCGTTCCCTTGATGCCTTGAAGGATGAACATGAAGCCTTAAAAAAGCTCATCAATCTTAAAACCCATTTATCCCTTCCCCTGACAACAGTGAAAGTCTTGTCCTATCCAGGGCGGCCCTTTATTAAAAGTTTATTGATTAGCGCTGGGACAGGTGAAGGCGTCAAGCCCCAGCAAGTTGTGATTAATGAAAAAGGACTTGTGGGGCGTGTCATTACAGTTGGGAAGGGTATTTCTCATATTTTGCTTTTAACCGATGTGAATTCCCATGTGCCCGTTGTTTTAAAGGGAACGGATGTTCACGCTATTTTAGAAGGTGATAACGAGGGGCTTCCCTTTTTAAAATATATTCAAACCAAATTGGTACATGTGGGGGATATTCTTGAAACATCAGGTCATGGGGGAGTATTCCCGGCCAAAATCCCCGTTGGGCGTATTGAGAAGGTCGAAGATGATAAAATTTTTATACGATTGTTTTCTGATCTGGAATCTTTATCTTTTGTGATGCTGATCAATCCTGTCATCAATGAGGAACTTCGTAAGCTGGTGGCTCAAGATGCATTTGATCCTGCTTAGGCTTAAGCTATTTATTCATCAGTTAGCGCCATTTTTCATTCTATTGCTTTGTGACATTTTGGATCGTACTCACGTTTTTCGGTTTCTTCCCATTGAACCGCTTTTGACGCTGCCATTGATTTATCATTGGGCCATGTATCGTCCCGAGTTTTTGTCAGTGTTGACCCTTTTTATTGTGGGTATGGTGGATGATGCCATTGGGGGGGCGTTCTTAGGTCAGACATCGTTACTATTTTTGATTCTTTATGCCCTCGTTCTTTTAGAAAAACACCATATAGAGGGTTCTAAGTCTTCCATACAGTGGGGGGCATTTGCTTTCTACATGTCTTGTGCCGTATGCTTAGAGTGGGCGATTTCAAGCATCGTGAATGAGAGTGCTATTTGTTCTGGAACCTTTCTTTTGCAGAATATCATGATGGTTATCTTCTATCCTTGGATGACGATTCGTTTATTAAAAACAAAAGAAACAACTTAAAAATATAATATAAAGAGACAGGCTGTGCGTAAGCATAAATATCAAGTTAATATTCAAAGGATTCTGTGGATTAGCTTTGCACAGGCTATTTTCTTTGTGCTGATTATCGCCAGGCTTTTTATCTTGCAGGTGGTCCAGACAGATAAGTATGCAAGTTTATCTGATGACAATAGGATCCGAACGCGCTTTATTGTTTCCCAGAGGGGGGAAATTCTTGATCGGTGTGGCCGTCTTTTAACAAAAAATAGCCAAAACTATAGTGCTATTATTATTCCAGAAGATATCAAAAACATAGGGTACACACTTCAGAATTTACAAAAAATCATGGGGCTTCCCGATGATGAGATAGGGCGGATTAAAAAATCAATCCGCCATAAACCTCGGTTTTCTCCAACCATTATCAAAGAAGACCTTACATGGGATGAGCTTTCAAATATTGAAGTTCATAGCTTGGATCTTCCAGGAGTTTCAATCGAAGAAGGCTTTCGGAGACATTATCCGTTGGGTAAAGCTGGTGCCCACGTCCTTGGCTATGTGGCATCCCCCAACGAAGTTGATGTTCAAAATAATAAGGCCTTGATTTTGTCTGGCGCAAAAATTGGAAAGTCTGGCCTAGAAGCACGCTACGAAGAAGAACTCAGAGGTGTTGATGGTCAAAAAATGGTGGAAGTTGATGCCTACGGACGGGTGGTTCGAGAATTGAAACATACCGCGTCTGCGCCAGGGAAAGATTTAACGTTAACTGTTGATAAAGATCTTCAGGTCTATGTTGCACAAGCCTTTGAGGCACAAGGAGTTGAAAGTGGCGCAGCGGTTGTGATGGATGCCCATACGGGCGAGATTTTAAGTTTGATTTCTATCCCAGGATTTAATCCCGATCTCTTTTACTATGGAATTGATTCCAAAAGTTGGCAGGCACTTCTTAAAGATCCTTATAAACCTATGACGAATAAAGCAATTGCGGGTCAATATAGTCCGGCCTCTATCTTTAAAATCATCGTGGCTCTTGCAGCCCTTGAAGCGGGCCATCCCCTTTATGAATCGCATTTTTGCCCAGGGCATTATCAACTCGGAAAACATAGATTTCATTGTTGGAAAAAAGAAGGTCATGGGTCTGTGGATTTATACCAAGCAATCGTTAAATCGTGTGACGTTTATTTCTATCATCTTGCCCGTAAAATTGGGGAAAAACCCATCATAGAAATGGCAAGACGGTTTGGGTTGACCAATGTCACGGGCATCGATTTGCCCAGTGAAGTAACGGGGTTTTTGGCGGACCCTGAATGGAAAAAACGCGTGCGCAAAGAAAGTTGGTATTTGGGTGATACAATTTTAACAGCCATTGGTCAGGCGTACGTTTTGACAACCCCCGTCCAAATGGCTGTTATGATGGCCCAAATGGTTAACGGGGGCAAAAAAGTGATCCCAACATTTATCAAGAAAGACAGTGCGAGTGATCAAAAGACATGTCTTAGTATTAAAGAGTACGCATTAACGACTGTGTTGAAGGCGTTGGGTGATGTGGTGAATGCGCCGGGTGGGACATCTTATGCGTCACGCATGCTCGAGACAAAATACACTATGGGGGGTAAAACAGGTACAGCGCAGGTGAGGCGCATTAGCATGAAGGAACGCGGACAGGGGACGCGGAAAGACAAAGATATTCCCTGGCATTTGCGGGATAATGCGCTGTTTGTTGGGTTTGCCCCTGTGCATGCACCTCGGTATGTGATTGCATTGGTTGCGGAACACAAAGGATTTGGTGGCATGGTCGCAGCTCCCTTAGGTGGCAAAATTTTACTCAAGATACAAAAATTGATGGAAGAGGGGCAATCATGTTCATAACCCAAGAATCTTCAACATTTATCAGTCGGTTTCAACATTTGAATTGGCCTATTATTGGACTTGTATCCCTTTTGTCTTGCATAGGATTTTGTCTTTTATATTCTGCAGGGGGCGGTAGTTTTTACCCCTGGGCACAGGCCCAAATTTTCAAATTTCTTTTAGGCTTTGTCCTGATGATTATGGTTGCCTGTATCAATATCAATCATGTCATGAAATACGCTTATTTCTTTTATGGTCTTGCCCTTGTCCTTTTAATTCTTGTCCATGTTTTTGGCATGATTGGCATGGGTGCCCAGCGGTGGATTAGTTTTGGGTTTATTCGTCTACAACCCTCTGAATTGATGAAGATCTCTCTCATCTTAGCCCTTGCGTGTTATTACCATCGACTCAGCTTGGAAGATGTGCAGACACCCAGTTTTATGATTGTACCCTTGTTGTTGATTTTTATCCCTTCCATTCTTGTTCTAAAACAACCAGATCTTGGGACGACGATCCTTCTTGTCATTATTGGGATTTCCATCATGTTTGTGGTGGGGGTGCGTTTGTGGTATTTTGCAGCGGCTTTTGGTGTCTTGGTGGTTTCTTGTCCCATTGCTTGGGGTTTTTTGCGGTCGTATCAAAAGAAGCGGATTTTAACATTTCTCAATCCAGAGCAAGATCCCTTGGGGTCAGGTTACCATATTCTTCAGTCTAAAATAGCCCTGGGGTCAGGCGGCTTTTTAGGCAAGGGATTTTTGAACGGCACCCAAAGTCATTTGAACTTTTTGCCAGAAAAACAAACGGACTTTATCTTTACCATGTTTTGTGAAGAGTTTGGTCTGGTTGGAGCAGTGGTTCTTTTAACAATCTATGCCGTGTTAATTTTTCAATGTCTTAAAATTTCCATGAGATCTAAAAGTTGTTTTGGAAGACTCCTAAGTTTTGGGATGGTCATGTCACTTTTTATCTATGTTTTTATTAATGTTTCCATGGTGATTGGCCTTGTGCCTGTCGTGGGGGTTCCTTTGCCCTTTGTATCTTATGGTGGGACGTCCCTTTTAACGCTGATGATTGGTTTTGGATTATTATTGAATGCCGATGTGAATCATGACCTCAAAATTCCACGGTACAGCTAAAAAAAGATCGACAACTGGTTAAAGGTTTGCTAAACCAATCCTACCATTCCATCGAATGGGCACTTAGCTCAGTTGGTAGAGCAGCTGACTCTTAATCAGCGGGTCATAGGTTCGAATCCTATAGTGCCCACCATTTAAATCAAGAGTTTCTTGGTGTGTTGGGTTTTCAAGAAAAGTCTCGGTGCTACCCTGGTGCTACCTTTTGATGTAGGTTGTTGAACATACAGAAAATTCTCTAATAAGCCCAACGACATTGAGTGGGCGACACGGTTAGCTCGGATACAAGAGAGGGCTAAGAATAAGCCCATAGTTTGTGCATCTCGAGCTGCGGTACGTCACCCTATTGGGAGTTGGGGGGGGCGATGGCTCAGGCTCGGCTTAGATCAAGCCTCACCACCCTGGGCATCACTTTGAGGCAAGCTTGCAACGCTGCTTGCCTCAATTGATGTCTCTCGCGCTGTCTACCCTTGCTTGAGCTTATCGTCGCTCACGCGCTAGTTGTAAATAAAAATTTTTCTGAAGCCTTTTCCCATGCCGCCCACTCACCATAGTATGGTAGGTTCCAAGATGCCCGCGACATTGCAACCACGGATAAATTATATAAAGTTTTCTCGCAAGTCATATACATATTACCTTTTATTGAATGATGATAGTCCTTCAAACTATCCCAATTTCCCCAGGTCCAGAAATATCCAACCGGATCGTCCCACCCAGACATAATTGGCGCCAGATGGGCTGCGGTTGTTGTCATCTCTTGGGCTGCTAAAAACTTCGGACAGATCCAAATTTCTACCTTATCTTTGTTGGTAGGTATTTTTCCTTTTCTATACCCGGTATGAATACTCATATATTTCCCAGTATCCCCAAAAGCACTCAGATCAAATCTTCCAAAAAGTGGATTTGTAAGGGTGTGGACAGGTATATAAACACGGCCAGTATCATTGTCATGATTGGGTTTATAGACCAACATCATCCTTAAAAACTGTTCATACTCTGCTTCAAACCCCCTGGCAACGTCAGGGATAGCTCTTCCAAGCAGTCTTGGTACACTTGCAGTGGGAAGAGGGGGAATTATTACAGGACTGCCCAGTGTTCCCCCAACGGCCGGGGCTCCGCCCACCGCCGCCAAAAGAGCTGCTCTTGGAGAAGTCATCTCAAGAACCTCTGGTCTAGCTCCACCGCTCTGGAAGGGAGGAGGAAGGGGACCTCTTTCTCCAGAAGGACTCGTTACCATCGGATCCAGGCGGGTTATTGCAATTTCTGCCGCACCATACTTGCTTTGGCTCGCTTCAAGCTCCGGGGCATAATGGATCCTTAATTCTTCTTTCCTTGCCATTAATTGGCGTCTTAATCCCGGCACAGAACGAGGGCCCCGCAATAATTGTCCTCCATCACGCGCAAAAAAATGCACGATTGTCCGTTCATCGGTATTGATAATAGCATGCAACGTCATTAAAAATTCATCACGTGATCGACTCCCTTCAGGAAAAAGTCTTTCAAAAGCAATGGTATGTGTAGATTTATTTCCTGGAATAGCAAAACGAATGTGGCGAGGCTCTGGATAGGGATAAACCTTTGGATCACTAAAAGATTTTGCCGGATTATTCATAATCATCTCTGCAAAGGATCGACTCTCACGATTACTAAGGCAATAGCCTATATTAGTGGCACTGGCTCCAATAAAGTTGATGTCATGAACCCACGTCGCAACGGCCGCTGCTCTGCCTAATCCTTCCACATCATACAAAGTAAAAGAACTGACACTTTCCCCTTTATATGCTTCAATAGCACAACCACTGTCATGACATGCTTCAATGTCACAAATATTTTCATGCAAGATCATAGGCCCAGACTCAGGATGAAGACTCTCGATAAATCCGGAGAATCTGGGTTGTTTTTTATAATCATGATAGTCTTCTATTTTACGAGACAGGATATGAATGACCTCTTGACCCTTCAGGCCTTCAAGGGCTTCAATGTCTTCAATGCTCATATTGCTAAATTCTTGAATGGATAAAACCGTTTCAGGAACAAGAACACCATAGAAACGATAAACATCAAAAGCTATCTTCGTTTGGCAAGCCGCGCTTGCAGTCATTTCTCGGTCCACGTCTATGGAACCGCCCTCTAGCCAGGCTCTTTTTTTAACTTGTGCTTTAGCAATCCACACGGCACGCCCACACGTTTCAATAAAGGTAGTGTAGCTCCGGGTGGATCCGCCTAAACAGACACCGAGGGTTTCAAAAGCATCTTTGGGCAAAACGGGGATTTCTTCTGCCAAGGGACGTCTGCGAAGGATGAAGGCTCCCTCATCCCTCTCATCTGGAGAAGGGGCAGAACCCCATCCGGCACAACAGAAAAGCATGCCGATAACAGATAGGCCTTTAAAGAATCTCAATTTTGACATTAAATCTAACAACATCGCCGCTATTCCCATAAACTTAATTAATCCTCGAAATACTACATTAAATAACATGAAAAAAAGAATTTCAAAAGCAAAAACACATAGTATAAAAACCACATAAGAAAATGAAAACCTGTTTTTATAGGATTAATATTGAGTTTTGATTAATGATCTCCACATTGCCCCAGCCATCCATATATGTTTTGGAAATAGCGGTGCTATTGTACCGGTAAAATTACTAAACTTATTGGGTGTTGAATCCCCAGGCGACACGGGGACTATATCCCATAAATCACCCTTAGTTGCGTTTTTAAATAGTCAATAATTTCGAAATGTTGGAAGGCCAGAAACCAATAATCCTAAACATTCTGCCCAGGTTTTTTCTACTTCTTCTAAATAAGCTGGATCGAAAAATTATTCATAATTTTTAAAGTGCACGTTTTTTAGTATGCACTTTTGTTGAAGAAGGTATGGAAGTTGGTGGATATTCAATTCATTCTTTTTATGTTTTAGAATGTGCCAGATATCATAATAATCTCTGGCACGAGAACGTGTCCACCCTTTTTCATGAAGTTTTTTAGCATGTTGTAAGATGGCTCTTAGTTTTTCAGCGATGATTTCTTCCAGGCAGTATGTGTTTAAAGTAAAGGATAATGGCTCTCCATAAGGATGAAAGATAGGCTTTTTGATGTTGGAGGCGATGACCTCTTCATTAAATGTTATTTCAATGATGGTCGTCGTAAGAGGCTCTCTATGCCAGGGAAATTGGGTTTTAATAATAAAAGCTTCTTGCCCTTCTGGATGAGGTCTTCCCTCTTGAAAGGGATGTATTTCCATTCTTAAGGGTTCAATGAAAGAACTCATGGAGGCCTGAGCTGCCTTACAGCTTTCTTTAATGAATGAAAAAAGAGGATTCCCTTTTGGCAATAATGGACTTGCGGTAAAGTCTAAGTCTTCTGAAAATCTATAGTCCCCAAAATATGCTTTTCTTAGGGCTATTCCTCCTTTAAAAGTTAGGTTGTTATGCAATGTGGGCGTTTTTGAAATTCCTAACAATATCCAGAAAATCACATAATCTAGCTCTATAATATGCCAAGGAGCCTGGGTTTTTTGCTGATAAGCTTTTAGGCGTGATTGAAGTCTATCTAAGGTTATTTGTTTTCAATGATCATCCATTTTTTGTTGTAAAACCCTTTTTTAGGACGAGACGGATCAAGCTTGTTATAGCCCTTTGTACAAATGTTGAGAAGAGGCTTCAGATGGCGTTTTTCAATATTTATCTTCTCGAATATGTATCCTAAGCGTTTCCCCACAGAAGATTCCATTTGTTCGTCATACTTAATAATTTTTTCTTTGTTTATTTTATCTTTGCTGATTTGAAATGCATGGAGCACTTCTTAAAATCCTCCACAATGCTGAGGGGCTCGTAGTCCGTCCAACAAGGTTCTTTCAAGATCAGTGATGGTAATCTTCTTTGCATTATTAATCCAAATTTGATCATGTCCAAAAAAATAATACTTCTGTAAATTGAACAAATCTATATTCCACACCCTTTATGGCGCAGATACGTTTGCTTTTTATCAGAGGGGTCGTTGTGTTTTGTATAGTTGACACGAAAACAACCTTAGGGAGTTGTTCTGTTAACCCGTGATAATGGTAGGCGGAATAAAAACTAATACATCCATTATCTACAAGAGTCATAGCAACTTCAAATTCATGGATAGGAACGCCTTCGAGAAAAATATCATCTAATTCGTAGAGTCCCTTTTTTAAGCTATGTATCCAGCCTTCAGATTTCATATTAGCCAACAATTTTTTAATATGGGAAGGTTTAGGAGTTAAGGTTTCTGCCAGGTCTTTCACAAGCTTAGTGGTAAAAACTCTATTTCCTTGAGATGAGAGTGTTTTGATTAAAGACATCGCTGTCGCGCTTGTAATTTTTTCCATGTCTTTCTCATAAATTTAATATAAAAAGGGCCCACCAAAAGGCTAATCTATATTAATATCCTCATCCTCATCCTCCTCCTCCAAAAATAACAAATGTATAAATAGACCTTTTGGTGGGCCTTAATCATATTAATTTTATTATAGAAAAGGCAAATCGCAACACAAAACTCTAATAATTTTCCCAGTTAGAGAAGACAATCTAGAGAAATAAGGCTGTTTTTAAGCTCTCTAAAATTCTTAAGCAAGTTTTCCCGTCCCAAAGCGAAGGAATTGATCCTGTTTTAGGGTTACGGACTTGTTCCAAAAGAGTATCAAGACTCACGAGCGTATTGGATCCCGTAGTCACTGTAATAGGGCGCTCTGTATTTTCACGTAATGTAAAACAGGGAATGTTTAAATAGGTTGTTTCTTCTTGTATGCCTCCTGAATCAGAAATCACATAGCAAGCGTTTGAAAGAAGACTCATAAACTCAATATAACCCAAAGGATCTACAATCTTTAAGATCTTGGGTATAGATTCTATTGTTTCAAGAGTTTTTCTTGTGCGTGGATGAACGAGAAAGACCACGGGGAGGGGCAGCTGCCCTAGAACATGTAAAATCCCTGCAAGGGTATCTCTTGAATCTACATTAAGGGGTCTGTGCAATGTGCAGAGGATATACTGCTGTGGGAGAAGGGCATACGCTTTCCATGCATAACACTTTTCTATTTTATCTTTTATCTGATGATAGGAATCGATCAGAATATTGCCCACAAATTTGATTTTATGAGGGGAAATGCTTTCGTTTATCAAATTATTTGAGGCCTCTATTGATGGGGTCCAGTGTAGGTCTGCGATAGCGTCAACCATAACCCTATTGATCTCTTCTGGCATAAAAAGATCTTTATTTCTAAGACCTGCCTCCAAATGGGCAACTTTTATGCCTTGTTTTTTAGCTGTGAGAGCACAAGCAAGCGTGGCATTAATATCTCCAATGACAATGACGAGATCTGGCTTTTCCTCACTCAAAACTTTATCATACGCCAGCATCGTATGGGCTGTTTGATGGCTATGAGACCCACTACCTATGTTGAGAGAAAAATGAGGGAGAGGGAGGTCTAAATCTCTAAAAAAACAACCAGACAAATGATCATCATAATGTTGACCGGTATGAATGATCTTTGTTCTAGAGAAGGACTGTTCTGATAAAGCCTTATAGAGGGGTGCTGCTTTAATAAAGTTGGGACGAGCTCCGCAAACGATATGAATAAGGGTCAAAATTATAAACCTTCCAGAAACCTTGATGTTAATTTTTAAACTTTTAGTATATTTTAGGTCCTATGGATAGGAATGATAAAGAAACTTTACTTTTAAACAACCCTCCAAAAACTCTTTGGCAGTTTTTTTGGATATTCTATGGTCCCCATAAGGCAAGCGTTTTTCTCTATTCTTCTATTTTCAAGCTATGTTGGGTTCTATGGGCTTTGAAACCTAGATAGACTTTGAAAAACATAAATAGGAGTTTCATCAATGACTTTTTCAACACCTCAATCTATCACTGTTATTATTGATGTATTTAGGGCCTTTACAACAGCTGCCTACGTACTCGATCAAAATCCCCAAAACTATTTTTTGACCAATAAAACCCCTGTTGTAGAAAGATTAATAAAGAAACATCCTAACGTCTTTCTTGTGGGAAAACCAGAAATAGGACAAAGCCTAGATTATGATATTCCAAACTCTCCCACACGTGTTCAAGAACATAATTTTAAAGGAAAAACCATTATCCACCGCACAGAAGCAGGGGCCAAGGGTGTTTTAGAATCAAGTTCTGCGGATCTCGTTCTTGTCGTAAGTTTTCCAAATGTTCTAGCAACAGCAAAATATTTGAAAGGGTTTGATCCAGCAACGATTACGATTAAATCTATGGGACATGAGGGCATAACACCCTCTCTTGAAGATAACCTCTGTGCAGAGTTTCTTAAATCATTGCTTGAAGGCAATGATTCACCTCGAGACCTCTTGATGAAAGGGCTTAAGGAGGGCCCAGGGAAATATTTCTTTCAACAAGACCAGTTACAATACCCGAAGGATGATTTTAAAAAATGTTTGGAGATTGGTAAGTTTAACGTTGTCATAGAAGCCCGTATTCATGAAGACTATGCCTCGCTTCATCAATTAAAGCAAACTCCCTAGCGTGCGAAAGATTCCTTTATAGTGGGATTTATGTAGAGTAAGGATCTCCAGGCATAAATCGCGAATGCCTCGACCTTTCCAACGCATGTTTTCTAGATCGTTTAAGGAAAGATGATTCCATGCGTATCGTGTAAGAGATTTTTTAATACTCGCCATATAAGAAAAATCAGGTGTATTAAGCATAAAATGCATGGGGTGGATGAGGAGAACTTTTATTCCATCCAACCTTAAGGCGTTTTGGAGAGGGTTGTTGCCTTCTAGAGGATGATTTCTCCATAAACATCCTCCATCTTCCATAAAAATGGGCACCTCTAAAATGCCAAAGCGGTTTTTAAAGGGTGGAATCACCTCTAAATCTGTGCATACGTTGGAAGAGATGAGCATGCCTCTTTCAACCATCGCTTGATCGGAGAGATTAGAACTTTGGAACCGATGGCAACGATAGGCTTTTAGATTATGGGGAAGACTCATGATATGAGCGACGGTTTCATCAATAGTACGCCCATGGGAGGAAGATTCATCAAAGTATGGATGAAGGCCAACCTCAAGAGAATCCATGCGCTTTTCCACAGCTTTTGAACGATGGGTAATAAAAACAGTTGGAGAGATACCCATATTTTCTAAGGTAGAAAGCGTTTCTTCAATCGCAGCCTCTGCTGCCCAATCAAGATCAAGGGTTATAATCATTTTATTCATGACCGCACCCCATGGCTGATCTCATGGAACTGGCGAAAACGCGTTTGATTAATATCATGTTGATTAAAAAGGTCCTCCATGGACGCGTACTCTCTAAGATCTCTTGTTCGTTTACTGGTATTCCAGGAATCACCATCCCGCATATATTGGGCGTTGCCGTAGGACAAAATATTAAACAGAGAGGCATTCATTTCAGCATTATCTTTAAAATGAAGCCCTTTAAAAGATCCTGGAATTTTTTCTAAAACTTTTTCCTTAAACACTTCATAGGCTTCTTTCTCTATATGGTGCAAAGTATCTTTTTCAGGGGCATCGTAGGACATATATTGGAAAAATTTCCAAGCAGATATTGAACCTCCACTTTTTTCAATAGCATCTAAAATAAGAGGAACTTCTTCTGGAAGAAAGAGATGGTTTTTTTGCCCAACAACGCTGTGCAGCTTTACATCAATACCACGACTAGAGAGTCTTTGTGCTACCGCAACGATATGATCAAAGTAGTTGGTATGGTTTTTATGATTGCGGCCAATCTCGCTTAAAAAGTCATTGGAAGTCCCATCAATAGTAACAGCGACCCTATCAACAACGCCGACCATTTTGTCTGCAATTTCATCTGTTAAATAAGTGCCATTTGTATAGATCTCAATCCCTAAGTTTTTAGTGTGATCTAAAGACTTAAAGGTTTTAATATGGTTCAAAAGTTCTAAAAATTCTTTGGGTGGATGTTTTCCAAAGATAAGGACTTCTCCACCAGAAAGAGTGAGACGCCTGAAATGCAGTTTATGATAAAGATGAGAAACAAGTTCTTTTTTCTCTTCTAAAGACAACTCTGCTCTTAGTTGGTGAGGAGCATTTTCTAAAACACAGTAAGAACATCTGAGGTTGCAACGATTGGTGACCATCCAATAGCCTTTATAATAGGTATTTTTCATAAATCATCTCCTTCTTTTGATTGTGGTGGGTTGGGTGAGGCGTAATAAGAGTGCCATCAAAGTAGGTTAAGAAGTCTTCATCATAGGGGCCATCTCCAAAGGCTTTAATACGACCATCCCATTGGATATGGTCGAGTAGTTTTAAGATAGCTTGTAATTTGAAAGAGGTCCAAGAAGATAGATATCCTTTGTTTTGATAGATTTCCATTCTACACTTTACGGGGAGAGTTTTTAAAGGGGGCGACGTTTCAAGTTGCAAAACATGAGATTTATACAAGATTCTTTTTGTGTGCAATGTGCTTTCCAAAAACAAGAGTGTTTTAAGGTCTAGAGGTGAGACAAGACAGTCCTCTCCTTCAACATTTGATATGACAGCGCCTCCATAGCTGATAATCCAATTTACGTTGATCCCCAAAATCTTGCTTTGGCTTAAAATATCTTCTTTTCCTCTGGCAGAACAGATAACTTTGAGGGGGAATTTATTAAAAGCAACAATGCATCTCTTTGTTTTTTCAACATCATCTTTGTGAAAAAGGGTACCATCAAAATCAGCAAAAACCATACTTTCCTTCTTTAGAATTGTTGCTTTTAAAATTTTTTGAAAGCGAGATTCATTGAATAAGAAACCAATTTCAGAAACCTGTTTGGAAAAGTCCTCAAAGTTTGCAAGAATGTATTGAATAAATTTGAAAGCCCTCTTCTTATTTTTAGAAAAACAAATATAGGGTTTATTCTTTAAAAAATCATAGGCTGCATTATTTCCTCTTCTCACAATGTTTGGAATCCCCTGAGCCAGGGTTTCAAAAATAGACCTTCCAAATGTTTCCGAGCAGGAAGTGGAAAGATGAATATGACACTCCGCAATAGTCTTTGGAATATCCGCGTGCGGAATATATCCCATCATATTGATACTTTGATCCAGCCCAAGTTTTTTAATTGCGAAGAGAACTTCTGCTGCATAAGCCTCATCTTGAACAGCACCAATAATTTTTAACGTCGCTTTGGGATAGACGTGTTTTATGTCATTAAAAAAATGAATGAGTTCAAGGGTATTTTTCTGTCGTTTAATACTCCCAATGCTGCAAAATGCTGGACCTTCATTTAAAAAAGTTCTGGGAGAATAAGTTTGATTAACCCCCCTTGGAACCATGTGAATAGAGTTTTGAGATAGACCATAAGTTTCTAGAAGTTGTCTTTTTTCTAAAGGACTTGGGGTTATGATATGATGAGAGTATTGAAGCGCTTGTTGTTCTAGTTCAAAATAATGAGAAGGCACTTCTTCTCCTGAATTTTGATAAGACGGCGTTAAAAACATGGGAAATGTCCATATTTCTATGTCTTTTCTAAGAGGTACCTTCATGATGCCAAACTGCATGGAAATATGAACATAAAAAACATGTGTAAAATTATTTACACTCTCTTTAATCTTTTCCGTAATTTTTTCTTGGATAAACTCTGCATTAAGAATGCGTCTTTGAAATCGATTAGCATGCTTGAAAGGATAGCAGTATATTAAGGAATTGGGATTATTTTTTGTACCAAACTGCATGATCTCTATCTGATCTTTAAAAATTTGTTCAAGGGTTTTTACAAGCTGAAACCCCCCATCTCTTTGTTCGATTTCTGGCGCATGTTTCTCTGTCACTAGAAGAATTTTCAAAGAAGACTCTCAAATAATATTTCATAGCCTTTAAAAAGTTTTTCCCAACTATAGGTATCAACAGGAGGCGGAATATGGGGTGGGGTTTGTAGTATGTTTTCTATCGATAAAACAAGATTTTCAAAATGATCAAGATCAACGAGAAGCCCTCGTTCTTTTGTGACAATTTCTGAAATGGCACCACTATTGGCAGCAATAACGAAAACTCCGGCACTGATGGCCTCCAGAAAGGACCTTCCCATCCCTTCTGAGTGAAGATAGGTGCCCCCAGGAACATCAGTTGGATAATCTGTGCTGAGTTGGATATAAAAATGAGATTCTAAAAGAGTTTTTAAAATTTCTTGATTCTTAAGGGGGCCTAAAAAAGTAACATTCTTCTCTAATTCTTTTATTTTAACATCTTCTTGAATCTTTTGTAAAAGAGGTCCATCGCCTGCAAGGATGAGATGAATATCATGGCCCCTTAAACGGAGTGCGTGAATAACAGAAATTAGAAGGGCATGATTTTTATAAGGAACAAAGCGTGCAGCACAAAATAGTTTGATGGGATAATTGACCGCATGATTATGGGAAGAGGTGGAGGGGGTCAATAATGATATATCAACCCCTCCCACACATATCTTCATAGGACACCTTATTCCAACATCCCGGAGACGATTTGTTGTAAAGTATGAATTGGTGATGAGCAGGTCAAGGGTAGTATTGAGGGTCTTCACCCAATAGTGTTGTCTTTGCGCGTGTCCCCCTATATTTCTCTTTTCTAGAGGTGCTTTAAGAATCTCATTTCCACCTGTTCTGTAGATGAACTGAGCCTGTGGAAAATATGAACGAAGTATTTCCATTTCTTCGATCCATCGTCCACTATTAAAGAATATCAAAGAAGGGTTAATGGTTTTTGAGAAAGTCTCAAAGGCTATAGGTTCACTACCATTTTCTTTGAGCAGAATATTATCACCATGAGGAGCTTTGCTTATGAGGGCTTTAAGAGGAAATCTTAGATGATTTTTAAAATAATGAAGAAAAGCGCCAGCATGGACTTCCATGCCACCAATTAGAGGGGGGAATCTATCGGCCAATAATAAGATCGGGTGGTCTTTTAAAAGATTCATTCATCTTATTCCATCAACGAGGAGTTGATTTTATGGTTTTTCTTGATGTTTTTCCTCGCCCAACTCATTCAGGGAGATGACCTATAACGGGATTTGGAGGGCCTGTCAAATAATTTATTATACAATTATTTCAAACGCAATTGATAAAAAAGCCCTTTTCCTGGACTGGGAAAAGGGCTCTTTCTTTTATAAGTATAAGGAGACGAGCATCTTAAGGGATGCCGGCGCCGAATGTGTGGCTGAGCGCAATTGCTAGAGCAGCCATGCTAAATACATACTTCATGTTAACCTCCTTTCGTTTACAAGGGGGATTAGACGACAAATATTCAACTGGATCAATGATCCAAGGGTTGAAAAATAAAGACTTTTAGCCAGATTTAGGTTATTTTGAATAGATTCTTTACGGTTTTCATCATCTCTGTTAACTTTTGCAAAGAAACATCATTTTGGGGAAAAATATTGGCACCACGTAAGAAAGTTTTAACCATTTTGCAAGTTCTTCCAAACCTTAATACAGGTGGTGTGGAACGAGGCGCTGTGGATGTTGCGAAATTCTTAAAACAACAAGGGCATCGGCCTTTGGTCGTATCAGCTGGTGGCAAGCTTTCTGATGCATTGTGGCGTGCAGGGGTTGACCATATCATATTGCCAGTCAATAAAAAAAATCCCCTGACTCTTTTACTTAATGCATTAAGGCTAAGACGGCTTATTAAAAAATATCATGTGGATATTATCCATGCCCGGAGTCGGGCGCCCGCGTGGAGTGCTTATTGGGCGTCAAAAATGACAGGGATTCCTTTTTTGACCACCTTTCATGGGACGTATAATTTTTCCAATAGGATAAAGAAGAAATACAATGAAGTGATGACGTATGGGTGGAAAGTGATTGCCCCATCCCATTTTATTAAACGACATATTGTTGAAAATTATCCCTCCAAAGCATCGAAAGATATCATTGTCATTCCGCGTGGCGTCAATACTCAGCTGTTCAATCCAGACTTTGTTAAAGCGATTCACGTGAATGCTATTTTTGAACATTTTCAGTTGCCTGTGGATAAGAAAATTATCCTTTTGCCTGGTCGGATTACCAGGTGGAAAGGGCATCATGTGTTGCTGGAAGCTTTAACGCTTTTGCAAGACCGTGATGATTTTATTTGTGTTTTTTTAGGCTCTGTTAGTAATAAAAATTCTAATTACTATAAGGAATTGACGTCTTTTATCGATGTCCATGACTTGGGGCCCCGGGTTTTTATGCTGGAAGAAACGAGTGATATGGTTTCTTTTTATAAACTGGCCCATGTGGTGGTTTCAGCGTCAACGGATCCAGAGGCTTTCGGGCGTGTTATGGCAGAAGCAGGGGCTTTAGGGCGCCCTGTCATCGCGAGTGATCATGGTGGGGCCCAGGAAATCGTTATTCATGAAAAAACGGGATGGCTTTACCCGTCAGGGGATGCAGCGGCATTGGCCGCCTTTTTAAAAGAGGCCTTGAATCAAACGCTTCGTCAGCATAAAGCTATGGGGGTTACAGCTATTGCCCACATACAGGCGAACTTTACCAATGATGCTATGTGCGCTAAGACGTTGAAAGTCTACGAATCTTTAGCGAACAAATGATGCAGGTTCTGATCATCAAGCATGGGGCGCTGGGGGATATGGTGTTTGCCCAGGGTGCCTTTCAAGCTATTCGCGATCACCACCCATCTGACCATCTGGTTCTTCTCACCACTTCCCCTTATAAAGATCTTGCGAACGCCATGGGAATTTTTGACGCGGTGTGGATTGATGATAGGCCTCGCCCTTTGACTCAGACTTTGGCTTGTTTCCGGTTATTTTGGAAACTTCTTCAAGGCCGGTTTGACTATGTCTATGATCTTCAAAAGTCAAAACGTACCCGACTTTATTTTAAACTGATGAAACTCTTCTTTCACCCTATGCCCAAATGGTGCGGAAAATTTCCGGGTTGCCATTTTTCTTACCCAGACCCTGCCCAAAAGGATCTTCACATTTATGATCGCCATGCAAAGATGTTGATGGTCGCGGGTATCAATGATGTTCCCAAACCCAGTGTTGCGTGGATGACGGCTGATATCAGTCGGTTTCATTTACCCAAACGGTATTTTTTGTTTGTGCCGGGATGTTCCCCAACACAGTTGCATAAACGCTGGCGAGCAGAGCGATACGGCGAGGTTGCCCAGTGGTTGGTCAAACAAAAAATAACCCCTGTGATGATTGGACGGGATGAGGAATCGGACGCCATCGCGACCATTCAAAAAATGTGCCCTGAGTCTATCAGTCTTCAGGGGCAGACAACGTTGTTTGATCTGGGGCCTTTGGGACGTGGCGCCGTTGGGGCACTCGGCCATGATACGGGACCGATGCATATTATTGCCGTGACGGGGTGCCCCTCTGTCTTGCTGTTTTCTTATTCATCCATTCCAGAACACTATGCCCCAAGGGGTTTTAACGCGACTATCATCCATAGGCAGGATTTGAATGAAGTTGGGGTGGATGAGGTGTTGAAGCAATTATTCACACAGCATTAGCGATTAAAAGCATATTATCCGATTTAACATGCTTTGAAAGGACTTTTCCTACACTCCATGAATCCCCTGAAGACTTCTGAAAACAGGATTAAGGGGTGATCTCTCGTCTGTGACTTTAAATCTATGAATGATGACCTTCCTAAAGACGAAAAGATCAGCATTTGTCAAAGCACATATCTCAATAACAGGATTGAGCAGGATCATCGGTTCATTAAGAAAAGGACCAAGCCCATACTTGGGTTTAAGAACTTTCATTGTGCTAAACCAACCATTGCTGGTATCGAGTCCATTAGGATGATTCAAAAAAGTCAAATCGTTGGAACAGAAAAGAACAATAATGCTTGGGATAACTTTACAGCTCTTATGGCGTAATGTGCCTAAAATCCAAGACTCACAGCACTTTCAGACGTGTCATTTCTAAATGCGACAAAACCTGATTGGATCATCAATACCTCGAACCACAGCCCATGCAGGGATAACCCCATGCATGAAAAGGGTAAAAGACACCATGTAAACAATAAATTTATGGAATAGAATTTTCACAAAAAATATGTGGCGTCTTACTCGATAAAAATCAATGCTTATTTTTTTGTATTATTCATTTATTTCTTATAAGATATAGATATGTTCTATATAGCGATAAAAATGTTAATGGGGGATAGGGGCAAATTCTTAGGCATTCTGCTTGGGCTTTCTTTTGCATCGATTATTATGACGCAACAGCCAGGAATATTTGTCGGGATTATGACCCGGGCTTTTAGTTTCATTTCCGATATTGGGATTGCAGATATTTGGGTTGCTGATCCCATGGTCAAATATATTGATGACAGTAAGGGGATGCCCTCAACTATGTTATATCGGGTTGCAAGTGTGCCGGGGGTTGATTGGGCGAAACCCTTGTATAAAGGCAACATCCAAGCCCGTATGTTGGACGGGAATTTTCAAACCTGTAATGTGATTGGCATTGATGATGCAACCATGGTCGGTGGACCGCTTCGCATGGTTGAGGGAAATGTCGCTGACTTAAGGCAAGATAATGCCATTATCATTAACAAAGAGGGGGCTGACGATAAGTTGGCCCATTCTCCACGTTATCCAGGGGGCCCAAAAATTCCCTTAAAAATTGGCGACGTGATTGAAGTCAATGACAACCGGGCTAAAGTGGTAGGTATCGCAAAAACAACCCGGACTTTCATGTCCATGCCCGTGATCTTTACAACCTATAACAGGGCCTTAACATTTGCCCCTCCCCAGCGGGATTTTTTAAGCTTCGTGCTGGTGAAAGTTAAAAAAGGGGAAGATATTCAAAAAGTAAAACAGAAAATTAAAAATGTCACAAAAATGGGGGTCTATACCCGGGGTGAATTCGAAGATTTAACCGTTAACTATTATTTAAAATATACAGCTATTCCCATCAATTTTGGATTTGCAGTTCTTTTAGGGTTTCTTGTGGGTGCTATTATTGCAGCTCAGACATTTTATAGTTTTACGCTGGAAAATTTAAAATATTTTGGCGTTCTTAAAGCGATGGGAACTCAAAATAGTACTCTTTTAAAAATGATTTTGCTTCAAGCCGGCACGGTGGGGGCCTTAGGCTATGGTCTTGGTCTTGGAGGGACGTTCCTCTTTTCTTTATATGTGGGGCAAGAAGGGATGTTAGCCTTCAGATTTCCCTGGCAACTTTTAGTCTTTAGTTTTTGCGGCGTTCTTTTCATCACCCTCTTGAGTGCATTGATCAGCATCCGTAAAGTCATTACCCTTGAAGCCGCTATTGTGTTTAAGGGGTAGGCCATGGCAAAAATAACACCCCAAAATCATACGGTTCTTTGTAAAGATGTTAAAAAAACCTATACCATTGGTGAAAACAGAGTCTTAGCGCTTCGTGGCATTGACTTAGAGGTGAGGTCTGGGGAATTGTTGATGCTTGTTGGCCCTTCTGGTTGTGGAAAGACAACATTAATTTCCATTATTGCAGGTATTTTAAATTACGATGGGGGAAGTTGTACAGTTCTCGATAACAGTTTAGAAATTTTGAGTGAGGTTGAGAAAAATAGATTTAGGGCGAAAAATATCGGGTTTGTCTTCCAAGCATTTAATCTCATTCCATCGTTAACCGCAGCTGAAAATGTGGCAGTTCCCTTGATTATTAATGGGATGGAACGTTTGCTGGCCATTGATCAAGCGAAAGAACTTCTTAAAGAAATGGGCTTAGAAGATAAAGTTGATAGTGACCCCAAGAATTTATCAGGGGGACAACAACAACGTGTGGCTATTGCCCGTGCCTTGATTCATTCTCCACGTCTTATTGTTTGTGATGAACCCACGAGTGCCTTGGACGGTGAAACAGGTCATAAAATTTTAGAGCTAATGAAAAAAATAGCACTTAAAGAAGATAGGGCCCTTATTGTAGTGACTCATGATATTCGGATTTTTCCCTTTGCAGATCGCATTGCAATGATGGAAGATGGTAAGGTGACACGCGTCGTTAATTCCTACAAAGATGCCTTAAAAAACGAAGAAGAAAAAATAATAACAGGGAATAAATAGAGATGGCTTTTAATAAATACGTCAGTATTGAACGGATTCTCATGATTTTAGCAGCGGTGGGTCTCATGGGTGGGGTTTATCTTGTTATTAAGGATCGCAGACAACCACCTGTGGCCCAACCTATTATGGCTCCTTCTTTTGCGCCTTATAAAAATTACATTGCAGCATCCGGTATCGTGGAGGCCAAGGGGAGCAACGTTTCTATCGGGGCCCTTGTCTCAGGCGTTGTTGATACGATTATGGTGAATGCCGAAGATTTCGTGAAACAGGGAGACCCTTTATTTTCTCTCGATCATCGTCAGGCACGGGCAGACTTAGCGGTTAAAGAATCTGCCGTTCATTTAGCAGAAAAAAATGTGCATCAAGCCCAAGTAGATCTTACAAGTAAGCAACACCTGAACGATATTATCCAGCGGGTTTCAGATAAAACAGCTGTAAGTCAAGAAGACGTTATTACAAGGGCAGACAACCTGGCTTTAGCAGCATCTGGTTTAAAGGTAGCTGAGGCGGCCTTGAAAAATGCTCAGGCTAATTTAGCGGCTGCCAAAACAAATCTGGAGCTTTTGACCATTTGTGCTCCCACCGATGGACAAGTGTTAAGGGTTAACATTAATAAAGGCGAGTTTGTGACGGCAACAAGGGCCACGGGTAATCCACCCATTCTGTTCGGTGAAGTTCATCAGTACCAAATTCGCCTCGAGATTGATGAAAATGATGCATGGAGGTTCAAAAAAGGAGCTAATGCTGTTGCGTACTTAAGAGGCAATACAGCTATTAAAATTCCAATCACTTATAGTTATACTGAGCCTTATGTTGTACCAAAAACACAATTGACAGGAAATCCTCAAGAGAGGGTCGATGTGCGTGTTTTGCAGGTGATTTATACGTATGATCCGAAAGATTTTTCTTCTTATATTGGTCAACAGCTAGATATTTATATCGAGGTGCCTGAGTGATCTTTCGTTCATGGTGTTGGTATTTGGGATTCTGCTTTCTTGCTGCTTGCAAGATTGGGCCGGATTATGCGCGTCTTGAAGAAAAACTTCCTGATAAATGGGTCAATATTCTAAAGACCCAAGGAGAAAATGACCAGACGGTTGCATGGTGGTCTCATTTTAATGACCCAATTTTAACAGATTTGATCGAAACTGTAGCGGCACAAAATCTTGATCTTAAATCAGCAGAAGCCTTGATTCTTCAAAATCAGGCGTTATTGGATGAAAACATAGCCAATCTTTTCCCACAGTTTAATGTTTCAACCAGTGTGACAACCAATCAAAGCAGTAAGAATTATAAAATGTTTGGCCTTCATAGACGCTATGATGCGTACTCCAATACGCTTGGGATGAATTGGGAAATTGATTTGTTTGGTCAGTTGCGACGGGCAAAAGAGGCTGCTTTTGCAGAGCTCGGTGTGCAAATTGAGAATTGTTATGGTGTTTTCTTAAGCCTTGTATCCAACGTGGCAGAGACCTACATACAATTAAGAGGTGCTCAGCAGAAGTTGATGATCGCCCAGCAGCTGGCCCAAAAATATAAAGAGCTTTATACCTTGCAGATGACTTTACAGCAGGCAGGCATTACGAATCAAATCAATGTGGAAAATGCAAAAGGATTATGGGAACGCTATGAGGCGATGCTTCATCCCCTAGAGGCGGCTATTAAAACGTACATGCATAGCCTCAGTCTTTTAACAGCAAAAGAACCGACAGCTCTTTATGATTTATTAGCCCCCCTTAAAGATATCCCTACTATGCAACCCACAATGTTTTTAGGTTTGCCTTCTCAGCTATTAGAACGTCGTCCTGATATTCGAAAAGCTGAAATGTCTTTGATGAGAGCCACAGCGCAGATTGGTGTTGCGAAGGGGGGGCTTTTCCCGTCATTCAGCTTAACAGGGATTGTAGGCTACCAATCATCAATGCCGTCGAATTTTACATCGCCTGGCAACATTGTTTATTCAGCAGGTCCTGGCCTTAATTGGAATATTTTTGATTTTGGTCGGGTAAGATCAGAGATTAAATCCTCTGAAGCTTTCAAGGATCAAGCTCAGTTAGCCTATCGTCAAATCATTCTAAAGGCCCTGTCAGAAGTCGAAGGTGCCTTAGTAAGTTATGCTGAGGAAACAAAAAGATTACATAATCTAACGAAGGCCAAAGAATCTCAAAATAAGTCAGCTGATCTTGTTCGCGATCGGTTTAACGCAGGTCTAGAACCTTTTTCTACAAGCCTTGAGGCTGACATTAGTGTTTTGAACAATATTTTGAATCTTCTTGATAGCCAAACTAATGTGGCCCTTGATACGGTTAATATCTACAAGGCGCTTGGCGGTGGGTGGGAATCTTACGCTAAAGAAACGGTCAAGAATTAGGCAATAGCAGGTCTAGACTGTTTAGCGTGAGGACGTGCGTAGGCTACAGAATCATTGGCAGGTATTTGGTAGGATTCCTCAACCCATGCTCTTGAATCAGAAAATAACGCCTGAAGAAGCGCATTATTCAGGGCATGACCAAAATTTTGACCTTGGAAACGTCCTTGAATTGTAACACCGGTCAAGTACAAATCTCCTACCATATCAAGCACTTTGTGACGGATACATTCATCATCAAAACGAAGGCCTTCGGGATTAAGGACATTACCTTCTTCAAATACAACAGCATTTTCCAAGGACCCACCTTTTGCAAGGCCTGCTTGTTTTAATTTTTCAACATCTGAATAAAATCCAAAGGTACGTGCGCGCGCTAGCTCTTGTTTAAAGCACTCATGAAGATTATCGGAGTGAAATTCCTGTGATGCCATGCCCTTGCGTCCTGGAAACGTAATAGAAACATCGGCTTCAAAATGGTCTGAGGGAGAAAGGGATGCAAAACCATAATCAGTTTCTACCGTCACTTTTTTTAAGATCTTAAGATACTTAGCAGGGGCTGTTTGGACTTTAACACCGGCACAGTCAATAAGAAAAAGAAAAGGGGCCGCACTGCCATCCATGATGGGCAGTTCTGATCCATCAACCTCAATGATAAGGTTGGTGATTTGTTGGCCAGCAAGTGCGGCCATAAGGTGTTCAATGGTGGAGACGGAATGACCAAATGTATTGGAAATTTTTGTACAAAAATCGCCTTTGTTTACATTGTTCCAATGGGCTGTAATGATTGTTTCTTGAAGGGGAAGGTGTTCTAAATCGACGCGTTGAAAGCGAATGCCATAATTTTCAGGGGCGGGTCTGAGTGTCAATGAAACGGGCCGGCCCGAGTGGACACCAACGCCACTACATGAGACAGATTGTAAAATTGTTTTTTGGTACATCGACGACCCTTAAAATAGTTCCTTACTTAAAATTTAAGAGACTTCTGTCAATAAAGAAAATGAACAATTGTTTCATTATGTTACGGTCACGCATCTTTGCTGACCTTTTGAGACAGCGCAGCCTCAAGGAACACATCAATGTCGCCGTCCAACACACGCTGGGCGTTGCCTTTTTCAACACTGGTTCTAACATCTTTGACCATTTGATAAGGGTGCAAAACATAGGAACGGATTTGGTGCCCCCAACCGATTTCTGATCGACTGGATGCGGCTGCTTGGGCGGTTTCTTCCCGTTTTTGAAGTTCTAATTCGTAAAGCCGTGACTTTAACATGCTCATGGCCTGAGCCTTATTTCTGTGCTGGGACCTGTCGTTTTGGCATTGGACTACGATGTTGGTGGGAAGGTGCGTGATACGCACAGCACTGTCCGTTTTGTTAACGTGCTGGCCACCGGCCCCTGAGGCGCGATACGTATCGATACGCAGATCTTTTTCTTCAATTTGGATATCGATGGAATCATCCACAACGGGATAGACCCAAACGGATGCAAAGCTTGTATGACGGCGGGCATTGGCATCAAAAGGGGAAATACGAACTAAGCGATGAATCCCACTTTCTGTTTTAAGCCATCCATAGGCTTTGGGTCCAATAATTTTGATGGTCAAGGATTTAATGCCGGCTTCTTCTCCGGGGCTTTCTTCAATCCACTCGACTTTATACTTATGACTTTCTGCCCACATGATATACATACGGGAAATCATTTGTGACCAGTCTTGGGCCTCTGTTCCCCCGGCGCCTGCATGAATTTCTAAAAAGCAATCGGCATGGTCAGCGTCTCCGGATAGAAGACTATCAATTTGGTAACGACTGGCTTGAGAGGCTAAAAGCCTCAAAGTATTTTCTGCCTCCAGACATGTGGCCTCATCTTCTTCGCTTTCCCCAAGCTCATAGAGTAATAGGGAATCTTCCATTTCTTTTTCAAGTGCGGTGACCGTTTGAAGACTTTCTTTAAGGGCTGTACGTTCTTGTAGGATAGATTGGGCTTGCTCTGGGTTATCCCAAATGGTTGGTGATTCAGCAGCAGTGTCTAACTCTTGAAGACGCTTTTGGGATTTATCCCAGTCAAAGATACCTCCGGACGAGGTGGAGGGATTGTTGAATATCCTTAAGGAGAATTTCGATATCAGCTTTCATAAAAGACCCTTTTTTGTTGATGGTGGGCTAATAAATGCCACCAGTTTCTTCAGAAAGCAAGCCTGAAAGGGCATTGGATGCTATATCTTCTACTTCTTTGTTAGAAAAGGCTTCCAAACGGCTGCTGGTATCTTTTGGTTTTGCAGTCTTTCCTGTCTTTTTATGGACATGTATAAATTTGGTGCCAGAGGGAATGCGGAAGGGGACGGATGGCTTTCTGGCTAAAGCCTCTTGCATAAAGTCTTTAAAGATAGGGGCGGCTAATGCCCCGCCGGTTTGAAATTTTCCAAGACTTTTGGGTGAATCAAACCCTACCATGACGCCCACCAAAAGATCGGGTGAAAATCCGATAAACCAGGCATCACAATACTTATTGGTTGTCCCTGTTTTTCCAGCCAGATGATACCCTGTAACAGCCGCATTTTTGCCCGTTCCTTCTTTGACAGCGCCTTCCAGCATGGAAACCATTTGATAAGCATGAATAGGGTTAAGCACTAGGGGACGATTGTCTTCGAGTGTTGGTGGCAATTGATTGTCCCACGGGTGTGTCTGACATTGATCACAGACTTTTGTGGACGCATGATAAATATTCTTTCCTTGGCGATCTTGAATGCGGTCAATCATCATCGGTTCAATTTTTTTCCCACCGTTGACAAAAGAAGCGTAGGCCGTAACGGCGCGTAGGAGTGTTGTTTCTTGAGCCCCCAATGCATTAGCAAGTTCATGAGACAAAGCGTCATAAAGATTCAGGCGCTTACCCATCTCGCCGACAGCACGCATTCCAATTGTTTGGGCAAGACGAATGGCTGCAAGGTTATAGGAATTTTCTAATGCTTCCCTGAGTGTCACAAGGCCATAAAATTTGTTGCTGATATTTTGGGGTTTCCAGGGGGTGCCATGGCCGATATCAATGACAAGGGGTGCGTCCAGAATCATGCTGGCAGGCGTGTATCCTTTTTCAAGAGCCGCTGCATAGATGATGGGTTTTACAGCTGAACCAAACTGTCGTTGGGCTTGGATGGCCCGGTTAAATTGACTTTGGTGGAACCCATATCCTCCGTTCAAAGCAAGAACACGACCCGTATGAGGGTCGATCGCAATAATAGCGCCATTGACGGCCGGGATTTGTTCCAAGCTATAAACAGTATCGGCAATCTGATTGACAAAAATCACATTGCCCACATGCAAAACATCATCAACTTTTTTAATCTCAGGGCCTGTCTGTGGGTATCCCGTTTTTTCGCCAATAAAATGGCGACGGGCCCACTTCATATGGGAAAGGGGGATCACTCCTTCTTTTCCGTCGATTAAACCAATGAATGCCTCATGATCTGATGTCTTTAACACAACAGCGACTTGCCAAGGGGTAATGCCTGACGGTGTTTTAACTTTTTTAAGGGTCTCTTTCCAGTTGTCGGTACTGATTGTTTCGAGGGCCCCACGCCAACCAAATTTTCTGTCATAGCGAATTAATCCCTTTTTAAGACTGACATCTGCTATTTTTTGAAGGCGAGAGTTGAGGGTTGTTCGAACCGATAGGCCCCCCTGATAGAACATCGTTTCTCCATATTTCTTGATCACTTCTTGTCGAATATATTCTGCAAAATAGTTTGTATTAATGACCGCAATATTTCTTTTCTTGAGGGTAATAGGTGTGTTAATGGCGTCTAAGGCCTCTTTTTGGTTAATGATCTTTTCTTCAAACATACGATGAATGACCCAGTCCCGCCTTTTAAGGGTTGCCGTATAATTTTTTTGGGGATCATAGGTGCTAGGCGCTTTTGGAAGCCCTGCAAGATAAGCACATTCCGCATCCGTCAATTCGTCTAAGGATTTGTTGAAATAATGGAGGGCCGCACTGCCAACCCCGTATGTGCCGTGGCCTAAATAAATTTCATTCAAATAAAGTTCCAGAATTTTTTCCTTAGAAAATGTCCGTTCAATGCGCAAAGAAAGGATGGCTTCTTTGATTTTTCTTGTCAGTGTTCGTTCATTGGTTAAAAGAAAGTTTTTAGCAACCTGTTGGGTAATGGTGGATCCCCCCATGGTTTTATTATGATCTCGAAAGTAACTGAGACCATTGGCAAGAGACGCGCGCATGATGCCTGTCCAATCAAGGCCTGGGTGTTCAAAAAAGTTTTTATCTTCAACGGCAAGGAAAGTTTTTACTACTTTTTCTGGAATAGCTGTGATTGGGATAAAAATCCTTTTCTCATGAGCATATTCAGCAAAAAGGGTGCCATCTCCTGCATGCATGCGGGTGACAACAGGGGGGTCATATTTTTCGAGTTGGTTATAGTCTGGAAGATTGCTGCCGAAGTACCAAAAAAGAGCGAGGCCAATAAGTCCGCCGCCTAATAAGGATGTGGCCACAAAAGTTGCAATACGTTTGACGATGTAAAACCATGCGTTCATATTTATCGATGCTCACTAAAATAACTATCAATGCCTTCGCGAATGCCTTCACAGAGTTTAGTCTGATGTGCGGGACTCGTCAAAAGTATCTCATCTTGTTTATTTGAAATATAGCCCATTTCTATTAAAACTGCTGGTAAATCAGGTGTTCTAAGAACGGCAAAGTCCGCAGACCGAATACTGTTTCTTAAAAGCAAAACTCTCTTGCGTAGCTTTGAGACAAGGGCATTGGCCGCTTTCCTTGACAAATTCACGGTCTCCCTTTTCATGAGGTCGAGCAGAATATGTGCGACTTCTGGGGATTCGGTGTTAAGGTTCACGCCTTCCATGAGGTCTGCTTTATTTTCTTTAATCGCCAATTTTTCAGCTTCCGCGTCAGAAGCCACTTTTGAGAGCATATAAACAGAAAGGCCTCGCGTATCTGCCCGTGGATGACTATCGGCATGCAAAGAAATGAAGAAATCAGCCTTTGCTTCACGGGCGCGCATGATACGATTGGAAAGGGTTAAGAAGCAGTCATCATTTCGTGTCAGTCTTACGTCATAGCGATTGGTTCTCTCCAGGGCCTCTTTTAAAGCCCTTGCAATATCAAGGGTTACATTTTTTTCCAAGATTCCTTTGCGTCCTTGGGCACCCGGGTCTTTTCCCCCATGACCTGGGTCGATCATGATGATTTTTTTATGAACAGAGACTATTTTGGAAGGAGTATCCTTTTTCAAAGGGGCAGTAGAAGTTTTTCCTGTCATCGGTTGAATATCAATGACATACCGGTAATAGGATATGGTGCTGGATGGGGGCAGAGTGAATGATTTAATGATTTTAATAGGTTTTACGGCTTGAAATTTAAACGTTCCTGCGCCTGTGCGCAGTGCATGAAATGCAATATTTTTGATGACTTTCTTAGAAAAAATAGGAAGCGTTCCTTTAAATTCTAAATGAGAGGCAGAAATAGAAATTTCTTCCCCATTCTCGGTGAGGGATATTTTGACGTTCGGCTTTTGTTTTGTGTCCAAAACAATGCGCGCGTGTGTATCGTGATGCCCCACACGAATACCCAAAACATTGTTGCTCCAGGCGACGTTAGCGCACAAAAGCAGCAAAGAAAGGATACAAAGAAGTGCGCGGTTTTTGTAGGATATTTTCATCAAAGTTTCATAAAATAGGGATTGTTAGTCCTACCCTTTAAATGTATGTTATAAAAGCATGTTATATGGGCCTGTGAAAATGGTCAATGTTCCAATTATTGGAACGTTTTTTGTTTCAGCCAGACCCGACAAACGATTGCTAAAAAGATTTACGAGAGCGCTTGATGCACTTAACGAAAAGAAATTTATTTGTTTTAAAAATGGAGTTTGGGAGTTTATGTCTAAACGTATGCTTATTGATGCAACACATAATGACGAGATGCGTGTTGCAGTGGTCGAAAATGACGTATTGGTCGATTTCGATTTTGAAAACTTGTCTAAAAAACCCCTTAAGGGCAATGTCTATTTAGCAAAAATCGTAAGAATAGAACCTTCTTTGCAAGCGGCCTTCGTGGATTACGGAGGGAACCGTCATGGATTTTTGGCTTTTACAGAAATTCATCCTGATTATTTCCGTATACCCGTTGCGGATCGCCCAAAAACAGAAGAACAGGTTGTTGAAAAAGAAGAACCTGTTTTAAATCTGGGAGAATCAACCATCGAAGAAGGGTTTGATCCTGAATCGACGCAGCAGATGTTAGAAGATGCTACGGCTGGTCGTGATCAGGAACAAGATCATGAAGAAGATGACCATTCTGATGATCATGGGGATGAACCACCCGCAGAAGAGTCTCAAGGCAAGGCGGCTCAAGAAAGGTCGAATCCCTATAAAGCTTATAGAATTCAAGAAGTGATTCAAAGCCGTCAGGTGGTTTTGGTCCAAGTCGTTAAAGAAGAGCGTGGGAATAAAGGTGCTGCTATGACCACCTATGTCTCTTTGGCTGGGCGGTATTGTGTTCTTATGCCTAATGCAACCCATGGTGGGGGCGTTTCCAGGCGTATTACAGATATGGGAGACCGTCGACGGCTGAAAGAATTGATGCAGGATCTGGATCTCCCCCAAGGGATGTCTTTGATTGTGCGCACAGCGGGTCTTGATCGCAGTAAAACAGAAATTAAGCGTGATTATACGTACCTCATAAAGTTGTGGAGCATGATCAGGGAAGAAACCCTGAAAGCCAATGCGCCCTCCCTTATTTATGAAGAGGCTAATCTTTTACGTCGCGCTATCCGTGATCTTTACGTCCGTGAGGTTGAAGAAGTTATTGTGGATGGGGAAGAAGGATACAAAGAAGTTAAGGCCTTCATGAAAGATATGGTGCCAAGTCACTCAAAGAAGGTGCAACGGTATAAGCATGACGATTATCCATTGTTCTATAAGTATAAAATCGAACGGCAGATTGAAAAAATGTATGCCATGGATGTTCAATTAAAATCTGGCGGTTACATTGTGATTAACTCAACAGAGGCGCTTGTTGCCATTGACGTGAACTCAGGCAAGGCAACGCGGGAACGTCATATTGACGGGACAGCCTTTAATACAAATCTTGAAGCAGCAGAGGAAATTGCCCGTCAAGTGCGTCTTAGGGATTTAGCGGGCCTCATTGTGATTGACTTCATCGATATGGCTGATTCTCGTCACAATCAGCAGGTGGAAAAAAAGTTAAAAGATGCGTTGGCTATTGATCGTGCCCGCGTTCAAGTGGGTCGCATCAGTCAATTCGGATTGCTTGAAATGTCAAGGCAGCGGCTCCGTCCAAGTATTGTTGAATCCAGTACGGTCAGATGTTCAACCTGTTCAGGTGTTGGGTTTGTAAGATCTGCTGAATCCTTTGCACTACAGTTGGTGCGTGTCTTGGAAGAGATCTGTTTAGAGGATAAGGCATTGAGGGAGCTTACCGTCCATATGCCTTCTCACATTGCGTTTTATCTTTTGAGTGAAAGACGTCATGATTTGTCAAAATTAGAAGAGAAGTACAGCCTTTCTTTGGATCTAAGAGAAGATGACAAGCTTTGTACGGTTGGCTTTAAAATTGAACATAAGGGCCGCTTTATTCTTGACGGTGCGGGAACACAAGGAAAATCTGAGGAGTCTAAAGAATCTTCTAAGGACGATCAGAATAAAAAAAATAAGCCTGTGAAAAAACCTCATCCTTTGAAAGATCATGCCCAAAGAGATCAACAACGAGATCAGCAAGGAAATCAAAAACGCGATAATAAGCCTAAAAATGACGGTGCGCTTGAAAGCAAAAAAAGCAATGAAGTGGCAAAAGAAGGTCAGCAAAATCCTCAGGCAATTGTTCCTGCTATTAACAGTGGTGAAGAACAACCTCAGCAAGAACGCCGCAGTAAAAGATCACGGTATAGAGGTCGCCGCCGGAAGCCTGGTGGTGGTCAAGATGGGCAACAATTTACAGAAGGGGCTTCTCCCGCACCAGCATCTGTGGTGATTAAGCCTGATGTGCATCAACAAGTTCGCCAACCTTCTCAGCAACCTGCTGATAAACCTGTTCATAACGCAGGCCCAAGGGAGCAAAAATCAGCTAGTTACACTACTGCCCCTACAGCAGGAATGCCAACAGGTGAAAAACCTGCCCCACGGGGAAACCGTAAAAAGGGCTGGTGGCAGAGACTGTTGGATTCTTAATGTTGTAGGAACCTGTTGCGCATTTGAGCTGACTTTTGGGTGTCTTTTTTGTGCATATTTTTCCTCAAAATTCGCACCGTGTGGATGAGGAAATTTTTGTCTTAATTTTGGCCGCAAGGCCGTTTTTCCTCAAGGACTGTGTATCAAGTCCTGATAAGGGTCTCATATTGTTCTGTGATGATAAGGCACCCCTCTTTGGTGATAGAGGCTATGCCTGGATGGATAGAGTAAGAATCTCTCCTTGAAAGATGGACGATGCCTGCCTTAAGGCCGATGATCATGGGGGCATGGTTTGGGAGAATCCCAACAATCCCATCAGTACCTGGCAGGCGTGCTTCTTGGATATCCTCAAAGAAAAGGGTTTCTTGAGGCGTTTGGATCCAAACTTTCAAGGTGTTCATCCTTATCCCTTTAGACTTTCAGCATTTTTCAATACATCCTTGATGGATCCTGCCATATAAAAAGCAGGCTCTGGAATATGGTCATAGGTTCCATCCACGATGCCCTTAAAGCCTTGAATTGTTTCTTCAAGGGATACAAAAACACCTTTGGTCCCTGTAAAGACTTCTGCTACATGGAAGGGCTGCGAGAAAAAGCGTTGAATTTTTCTCGCACGCGCTACGGTAAGTTTATCCTCAGGCGATAATTCATCCATACCAAGGATTGCAATAATATCTTGCAATGATTTATAGGCTTGTAAAATCTCTTGGGACTTTCTTGCAACAGTATAGTGCTCTTCACCCACAATGCGGGGGTCCAGAATACGCGACGTTGAATCAAGGGGGTCAACCGCTGGGTAAATCCCTAGTTCTGCAATTTTACGACTTAGAACCGTTGTGGCATCCAAGTGGGTGAAGGATGCAGCAGGCGCTGGGTCCGTCAAGTCATCCGCTGGGACATAAACAGCCTGGACGCTGGTGATGGATCCTGTATGGGTTGAAGTGATCCGTTCTTGCAAATCACCCATTTCTGTTCCAAGGGTGGGTTGATATCCAACAGCAGAGGGGATTCGTCCCAAAAGGGCAGAAATCTCTGATCCTGCTTGAGTAAAACGAAAAATGTTGTCGATAAAAAGCAAAACGTCTTGTTTTTCAGCGTCCCGGAAATGCTCAGCAATCGTAAGACCCGTCAAGGCCACCCGGGCCCGGGCCCCAGGAGATTCATTCATCTGGCCGTAAACAAGGGCGGCCTTTGATTTATCCCCTTCCAAATCGATAACCCCTGAATCAATCATTTCATGATACAGGTCATTGCCTTCGCGCGTTCTTTCTCCGACGCCTGCAAAAACGGAATATCCGCCGTGGGCTTTGGCAACGTTATTGATCAATTCCATAATAAGAACTGTTTTTCCAACGCCAGCCCCTCCAAAAAGCCCAACTTTTCCGCCCCTTGAATAAGGGGCTAAGAGGTCAATCACCTTAATGCCTGTGACCAGAACATCGGTCGCAGTGGATTGATCTTTAAATGCGGGGGCTTGTTGGTGGATGGCCCGTCTTTCTTTGGCGTTGATAGGCCCCCTTTCATCGATCGGGTCCCCAGTCACATTCATAATGCGTCCCAATGTTTCTTTTCCCACAGGGACAGAAATAGGGGTGCCCGTATCGATCACTGGCATAGAACGTTTGAGGCCATCAGTGGATCCCATGGCAATGGTTCGAACTACATTCTCCCCTAGTTGTAACGTCACTTCCAAAATAATGGTTTTTTTACCATGGTGGACTTCTAAGGCATTTAAAATGCTCGGGACGTGATCTTCAAAAAGGACATCGACAACAGGACCGATGATTCGGATAATGTGACCCGTCATGTGTGTGGCATTTTTCTTTTCTTTTTTCATCATGATTCTCTCGTTTATAAAGCTTCAGCGCCAGCAATGATTTCAATCAGTTCATTGGTAATCATCGCCTGTCTTGAGCGGTGGTATGTTGTTTTAAGGGCATGCAGCATGTCTTCAGCATTCCGGGTGGAACTGTCCATGGCCATCATCCGGGCACTGTGTTCACTCATATGGCTTTCAAGGCACGCATAGTAAAGGGTTGCCGTCAGGTTTTTAAATGCAAGACTCTCTAAAAGCTCATTCAGATTGGGTTCGACACCAAACAAAATAGGGGCATTGTCTTGGGGCGCTCTTGCAAGGGGCACAAGTGACTGGATTGTGGGGACATAACAAATAATGGACTTGAAGTGATTATGAACCAGTGAGATTTTATCAAAGGCTCCAGAGAGCAGAAAATCTTGCAACAAATGAGCCAACGTCCCGCTATCTTTATAGGTGGATTGGCTTTCCATCGATAGTGTGTCTAAGACGTCGGACCTAAGATTAGAGGGCATAGTAGACAAAACTTTCTGCCCAATGCATAAGAACTTTACGTTATCACCTGTGATTTTTGCCTGTTCTACGGCGTATTTTATAACAGTGGGATTGAAGCCACCACAAAGGCCTTTATCAGATCCCAATACCAACATCAAATGTTTCTGACCAGGGCGCCCTTTGATTAGAAGGGGGATCTCAAAATTAAGGGGATCATGGGCGAGAACTTTTTCCAAAATATGATGAACATTTTGGGTGTAGAGAACGGCTTCTTTCCTTTGCTTTTGAAGTTTTTTAAAGTGCGACGTTGCAATCAACTTCATGGCAGATGTAATTTTTTTTGTTGCCGTGATGCTTTGGATGCGCTGTCGAAGGATCTTCAGATTGCTCATATGACCCCTAGTTCTTTTTGAAGTCTTTAAGGACAGATTTTATGGTTTCTTTAAGAGTCGGCGATAAGGTTTTCTCTTTTCGAATCTCAGCAAGAAGCCCTTGTTCTTTTGTACGAAGATGATTCAAAAAATCCTTTTCAAACTGACCGATATCTTTGACCGCAACATCATCCAGATAGCCTTCAACACCTGCAAAAATAAGAACAACTTGTTCAGCCGTACTCAAAGGGCTGTATTGATCTTGCTTCAAAAGTTCGGTCAAACGACTTCCGCGATTCAAAAGATTTTGGGTCGACATATCAAGGTCTGACGAAAACTGCGCAAAGGCCGCCATTTCACGGTATTGGGCGAGTTCTAACTTTACGGTACCGGCTACTTGGCGCATGGCTTTAATTTGGGCGGCAGATCCGACCCGGCTGACAGAAAGTCCGACATTAATGGCAGGGCGAATGCCTTTATAGAACAGTTCCGTTTCTAAAAAGATTTGGCCATCTGTAATGGAAATCACATTGGTTGGAATATAAGCAGAAACGTCACCGGCCTGTGTTTCAATGATCGGCAGTGCCGTCAACGAACCCCCACCGTGATCCTTGTTCAACTTTGCTGCGCGTTCCAAAAGACGGGAATGGAGATAAAATACATCGCCTGGATAAGCTTCTCGCCCTGGAGGGCGTCTCAACAGAAGAGACATCTGACGGTAAGCAACAGCTTGCTTGGACAAGTCATCGTAAACAATCAAGGCATGCATACCATTGTCCCGGAAATATTCCCCCATGGCACAACCACTATAGGGTGCTAAGAATTGAAGGGGCGCTGGGTCAGAGGCAGTTGCCGCCACAATGATGGTATATTCAAGAGCGTTGTTTTCTTCTAATGTTTTTACAATATGGGCAACGGTGGATCGTTTTTGACCAATGGCCACATAAATACAAAACATCTTTTCAGCATCATCTGCAGTGGCATTTTGGCGTTGTTGATTCAAGATAGCATCAATAGCTAAAGCTGTTTTGCCGGTTTGACGGTCACCGATAATGAGTTCGCGTTGGCCGCGGCCAATGGGGACAATGGCATCAATGCATTTAATGCCCGTTTCCATGGATTCATTCACAGACTGTCTTGCAATAATACTGGGTGCAGGGGCTTCCACTGTGGCTGTCTTTACATTGTTCAAAGGACCTTTCCCATCAATGGGGTTGCCAAGGGCATCCACAACGCGGCCTAAAAGGCCTTTGCCAACAGGGACTTCCATGCTGTGTTTGGTTCTAAAAACACGGTCGCCTTCTTTGATCTCGCTGTTTGTCCCAAAGATAACTGCCCCAATACTTTCTTCGTTTAAGTTCAAAACAAGACCCTTGGTGCCGTTTTCAAATGTGAGCATTTCGCCCGATTCAGCATTTGTGAGACCATAGATGTGGGCAATCCCGTCACCCATCGCAATGACCTCGCCGGATTCTTCTAAATGTACTTTATGGTCATAATCGCTGATTTGCTTTTTTAAAGCATCAACAAGTTCACCAGGATTGATTTTAGACATGGTATCCCTTTAGTATATTCTGCGCATGATACGCAAGTGACAAATCAAGAATTTTATCCTTCATTTTAAGCCGAAATCCTCCAAGCAAGTGGGGGTTTAGGACCTCATCTACATGAAAGGTATGGTCTCCCATAAGTCTTTTAAGTTTTTCTTCCAAAAGATCCTTCTGGGATTGGGTCAATAGGTGGGCAGTTTCCAAACGCACCCGTGTAACCTTTTTAAATGTATCAACTTTTTCAATAAAAGCATCGGCAATTTCTTCTAAAAGTGAAAATCTTTTTTTATCAATAATAAATGAAAAAAACGCAACGACTTCTTTTGATATTAAAGGAGATATTATATTTTTTTGATCATATTTTTTTAGAAGGGGATTTTTCATTATCTTTTTTAAGAAGGTATCTTCCTTCAATGTATTTTTTATGGCAGAAAAACTTTGATAAAGATGATCTGTTGATCCCGCCTGGTGAGAGCTGTCAAACAACGCCTGCGCATAATTCTTAGCGATTTTATAACTATTGGAAGATGCCATCATTACGTCTCTTAGTTTATTCTTATACTTCTAACACAAAAACACGAAAGGGGACAATAGGAGTGCTAAAAAACCTTTAAAATGTAATGAAAAATACTCTAATCTATTGAAAAATCTATTAATATATTGACCAGGCTTATAAAAGATGAAATGATAGTAAAAAAGCGTAAAAAAATGGGGATTTAACAAGCATTATGACAAGATCAGAGCTTATAGAAAAATTGGCGGCAAAATTTCCGCATAAATCACAGCAAGAAATGGAAGCGATGGTTACAACCATTTTTGCAGAAATTTCAAAAACTCTTCAAAAAGGGGGGCGGGTCGAGCTGCGGGGTTTTGGGGCTTTTTTCGTGCGCAAACGTGATGGTCGCACCGGTTGTGATCCCAGAAGTGGCAAGGCTATTAAGGTCGAAGCCCGTCATGCGCCCCTGTTTAGGGCTGGAAAAATTCTATTAGACAAACTGAACTAAATTCTTTTCTTCATCCCATCCCTATGAGATAGTCATGATTTTTGGGGTTGGGGAATTTTAAATGATTTGGTTGCTTCTCTTTTTCGGAATTCTTTCTGGACGTTCCTTGTATAAAAATTACCGCGGTCGTTGTGTCAAAAAAGAGAGAACATTTTTTGGTCCTTATCCTATTCCCAAAATTCAATTAGGGGATGTTATTCCTCTAGATAGCCTGGGTGTTTCAAAAAAATCCATTTTGAAAATGACCCTTCCTGGTATTAATGGCGCGAAGCCTGGCAAAGTAGAAGCAGGGACAACCCTGGAAGAAAGTTTTGTCTTGGCAGAGTTTGCAACAGCGGCTAAAACCCTTTTTGAATTTGGCACATGTACAGGTAGAACGACGTATCTTTGGGCGTTGAATTCCCCGAAGGATGCTAAGATTACAACCTTGACCCTTGCGCCTGACCAACGGGATACGTATGCGCATGCTGACCAAGACACATCTGAGGACCAAGCAGTCGCATTGAAAGAGTCAGTTTTTTCGGAATTTTTCTATACAGGCCAGCTGGAAGAAAAGAAAATCACCCAGCTTTATGGCGATAGCAAAGCTTTTGATGAAAAACCTTTTAAAGAACAGTTTGATCTTATCTTCATTGATGGATCTCACGCCTATTCCTATGTCCTCAGTGATTCACAAAAAGCCCTTTATATGCTGAAGCCAGGGGGAACCATTCTTTGGCACGATTACCGGGCGCCTTGGCAGGCAAAGGGTGTTTATCAGGCGTTGAATGAGCTTTCTTTAAGGCTACCGCTTCGCCATATTTCATCGACATCTTTGGTTATCTACAAAAAGCCATAAGACTATTTTCCCCGATGGGTTGATAAAGTCAGAATCTATCAACGCGACTTTTTAAAGATTTAGGGGGAAACTCTCCTTGGGAAAAGGAGAGGAAAATGATCATCAAACCTCCACAGCAAGAAAAACGGTTTGCATTTGCAACATACGATACATCGTTTAAACATATGATGACAGTGCCAGAGGTGCAACAATCGTTTTTGGAGGCCTTTACAGAACGGTGTGACATTGTAGATCTTGTTTCCTATCCGACGGCAGTTCCCTATTTGCGCATGAGAGGAATGAATGAAACGCAACGTCATAT
>CAMBTM010000001.1 GCA_945870825.1 Rhizobium sp. Q54 | reverse complement strand
TCCCACATAGAGGATGTTTCTATTTCTTCCACAAAGTCTGCTATTGGCCACCTTTTGGGGGCTGCGGGCACAGTGGAAGCTATCTTTTCCATTCGGGCCATGAGAGATGGCATTATGCCGCCGACCTTGAATTTGCATAATCCTTCTGAGGGATGTGAAGGGTTGGATCTTATTCCTTTGAAGGCCAAAGAAAAGCATTTTGATTATGCTTTGTCTAACTCTTTTGGATTTGGGGGTACCAATGCCTGCCTCATCTTTAAGCGTTACAGTGCGTAAATATTTTTTCCTGAAACTCATTCTTATCCTGTTTTTTCTAGTCCTTTATGGTTGTCTGGGTTTTGTCGGGTATTTTCAGTCCCCTGGTCCATCGAATCACAATGAGTTTTTTATGGTTGAGGAGGGTGATTCTTTAAGAGTCATTAGTCAAAGACTTTATGAAGATGGATTTATCGCTTCTGAACGGTTGTTCCGTTGGGGTATTATGCTGAGTGGAAAAAGTAGGACCTTTAAAACAGGTGATTATTTTATTCCTCTTAGTGAATCACCCTATGATATTGCCCATCTTATCATGAGCACCCAAGCGCAGCACAAAAAGATCACAATTCCCGAGGGATTGACGAATCATCAAGTATTAATGGTGCTGCGAGAAAAAACATTTTTAAAAGATGATGTGACGACCATGCCTTTTGAGGGGATGCTATATCCCGAAACATATGTTTTTGCAAAAGGAACAAAAATCTCACGGGTTTTGGCGGAAATGAACAAAAACATGGAGAAAACTTTAAATAAATTGTGGTGCAAAAGAGTGCCGGGTCTTCCTTTGAAATCCCGCCTAGAGGCCCTGACTTTAGCGTCCATCGTTGAAAAAGAAGCCATGGTTAATGCAGAAAAACCAACGATTGCAGGTGTTTATTTAAATCGCTTGCGGCAAAATATGCCCCTTCAAGCGGATCCCACAATTATTTACGGATTGAGTCATGGGACCGGGGATTTAGGGCGTCTTCTTGTGCGATCTGATATGACGCAGGACGGCCCGTTTAATACGTATAAGAATAAAGGGTTGCCCCCAACACCGATCGCTAATCCCTCTTTAGCCTCTCTAAAGGCTGTCCTTTTACATCCAGAAAATACCGATGCCCTTTATTTTGTTGCAGACGGCAAAGGTGGACACCGGTTCTGCAAACACTACCACGTCCATAAAACCAATATAGAAAAGTTGCGAGCCCTCAAGAAGTGTGGATGAAGGAGATCCGTTTCATACACTGGGAGTATGGGGCCTTGAAATGCGAAGAGGATTGTCAGTAATGCTCTGTCTGAGTAGTCCTTTTTTTGTTCTTACGAGCGCAATTGCTTTATCAGAAGCATCTTTTAAAAAGCTTTCATAGTCCTTAATTTTTAAAAGCAACAGTGTTGCGAGTGTATCAGGATCTTCTTGATACTTTATATTTGTCCCCAGGAACTTATGAGAATTGATCTGGTCTCCTATTATAGGCCATCTTGATAAAGAAGTTATTAAACGTTCTCTAAATTTATTAAACGTGCCATATTGATATGCACTTTCTCCAAATACCATGCAGGCTAAAGAAATATTAACCCCTACAGGTAAATCTTCCAAGGAACCCCAGAGAAGTGGGTGTCCAAATGCTGGAATGCCAACCCCTAAAATGTAACTACCGTAATAAAAAGCCTCAACAATATCCCAAACTCTAAAAGATAATCGCAACTTTTTATTATTAATATGGGCTGTGTCTTTGCTAAGGCGCCATCTGGCTGTATCATGAATACTTTCTAAGTATTGTGTTCCAGCAGTAAAATCTCTAAGAAGTCTTGGAATGACCAAAATCGATGCAACAAGATAACTGATGGCATCCATGGAGGATTTGTTTGCACGAGAAGTTAATTTTGAAAATGTAAAAACAAGGCTATTATACATGCCATAAGCAGATGTTCCCACAATTATCCCAGATAATATCTGGGGAATAGATATTTTTTTATTTGGGACTTCTGGTGCAAATTTTGACTGTTCATTGGAAATAAAAAGAGGAACGTTGAATCTATTTTTCGTTCTATCCCAATATTTTTCTATTAAGGCATTTAGTGCTTCAGGATTATATTTATTATTTTTAATATAATCTGAAGCTCTTTTGGCGAGTAGAATTTCGTCTTCTCTTGTTCTTTTGACAGACTTTGACCGAAGACGTGTCATAATAAGCCCGTTTATCTGTGTTGTTTGTTCCATATTGCCTATAGTCTGTATAATAAAAAATGGTATTGCAGAAACAATACCAATTTCATTTAAGAGGTTGGCAGTTAGAGTTTTATACCATAGGTATATGAGAGGAATAGTATTCCCAGCGGCTAGAATAAACCGCAGAACAGTAGTGCCACGTTTACATTTTTTATGGCGGTTTCTATATTCGGCATGAATAGATGTCTTTTTTCTCCCCTTGCAAAAACCAGATATTTTTGGAAAACGTTTTTCGAGATATAAAAAAGGAGAAGTAGACGGAAGGGTGTCCCACATAAAGGTATATAAAGCAGGGAAAAATAGAGGAACCAAATATATATTTATGTGAACTAAACTCATATCTATGATCAGTGGCCCAGTCCCACTTGACGCCCCTGGATCAGTGAGTAAAACTGGCCATTGAGACAAATGATTAAAAACAGACATAATAAGAACCTGCAAGGGAATAGCTCCCCCCCAAGAAAAAACAAGTGTAATTAATGCTTTTGGAATAAAGTTAGTGTGAGTGCCAAGCATAAATGGTTCAGTGTTGTACTTGTCTTCCAGTGGGCTATACAGATTATAAAAATTAGAAATCTTTCTTGATGTTAATCCGGAATTACCCTGTGTTAAAGCGTTTTCAGAACTCTGATGCAAAAAATCGGATGAAGTTTCTGCTAGCTCAATGCCTGACTGTTCTTCAGGGCAGGATTTTTCTGAGGAGGCCGAAATTTTTCTTTTTGCTCGTGTGCAACAGGGGATATGCCCACGCAACCAGTTTGCAGCCCTTGTCAATCTTGATCCAGGTTGTGGGCTCCATGTTTCTACGGCTAATGAAAAATCAGCCTTACATAATGAAATAACTAAAATTGTATAAACAATAATTCTTCTAAAAAAAGATTGAGATTCCATAATTTACCCTAAATTTCTATCAAAGACAGAATAATAAGGGATAATTTTTTGTCAATCATTGAATTTGTATAACTTTACCCATAGGGGGCTTAGTCCCCAATTTTGACAATAACGCTGTGCGTATACTGCATGTTCCCTTATTTTTCTTAAATTTCTGATAGATTATTATAGAATTCTTCAGCGCATTGCTTTTCATCATACTGAGCTGGCAGTGTTACATTGCTTCTTTTGCATTTGAGGGCCTGTCCCACAGCTTTTTGCAAATTCGTGCTATGAAATCCATTTTTTTCATTTTTGATAACATCCTGCATCCCAAAAGAAGATGAATATCCTGCAACTGGCAATCCACAAGCATTAGCTTCTATAATCACGCGGCCAAAAGAATCAAACTTGCTTGGAAACACCAGTACGTCAGCATTTAAGTAGTATTGATGTATATCAGAATGTGGCACAGACCCAAAAAAAATAACATCTCTATATTTTTTTTGAAGATCAAGCAATATGGGTCCATCACCTACGATAACTTTAGAACCCTTGGTAGAGAGCTTGCAAAAATCCTCTATCCCTTTTTCCTTAGAAATTCTCCCAACACAAAGAAGGATGGGGGATTTTAAATCCTTATATGGATTAATTTTAACTAGTTTTTTTGGGGGCTTAAGCACAGGAACTCCTATGGGAACAAATACAATATGAGGATTTTTTTTTGAAAAAACTCTTGCCATTCCACGAGAGGGAACAAAAGTTCTCACAGATTTTTTATGAAAAAAATAAAAGTATAGAGACAATAACTTAATAGGGATATGTGTGTAGAAATTAATTAATTCTGGAAATTGAGTACAGTAGTGTGTCGTATAGCGCCACTGATTTTGATGACAAAGTTTCCTTGCTAAAAATCCTAGAGGTCCTTCTGTCATGATATGAATTGCATCAAATTTTGATGACTGAATAATTTTCAGTAAATTTTTAGAAGACGTAATAGCAAGTGCTAATTCACGATAAAAAAATATTGGCAAACAAGGAAAGAAAGAATTATCAATTATTCTAACGTTACATAGCTTTGTCTTCTCCAGGCACCTTTTTAGGGAATAAAGCGTGGTTGACACCCCATTCCTCTGACCTTCATGAGTGTCGCTGATAATAAGAATGTTTTTAATTTTCATTTACCAATCTTTAAAGGTAAGGGCGAAAAATGGAAAGAACGTTAGACCATAAACAATATGAATAATAATAACCCCCAGAAGATTTTTTTGTTTTTCATACACTAAGTGTAAAATAGCGTTGCCAATAAACGTCATAAACATAACAGGTACGCCCCATATTTCATGGGTTAAGGAAAAAATAGTAGAGGAAAACAAAACCCTTGATGCTAAAGGCCATTTTTGTAGATAGATTTCTTCCATAAAATTTAAAAACATTCCTCTGAAGAAAAGCTGTTGAAGAATGGCGCTGCAAATATAAAAAATGCCACTTGTAAGAGTTAGGTCCTTTTTTACGAATTCAAAATATTGATTAAGATAGCCAAACTCTTCCAATCCCCACAGTAGAGGGCCGCCCACGATGACAGATACAAGCAAAGCTTCTATTATGGTTTGTCGGTGATTGAGGGCCCATACGTAATGGAAGTCTCTAAATCTCATCTTGAAAATAATAGCAATAGACAATAAAATTATGCTAAAAGCTGCCATGATCAAAACAGAAAGGTAGTGAGGGTCCCTAAATCCAAAGTAATGAACAGACTCTGTTGCAAAATTAATAAGGCAGAGTTCCATAAGTAAGGTCATTAAGAATAGGTATTTAGAGTTATTGTCTTTATACATGACAAACACCTAATCTATTTTTCCGTGCAGCAAATTTTAGAAAAAAACCTGGATTAACGAGTATTCCTTTGCCACATTTTTTTAATAAATCTAAATCTGAGATAGAATCACCATAGAAAATGCAATTTTCAATTGGAACATTGAGCTCAAAACACTTTTGTTGAGCCCAATAAGTTTTTCCTTTTCCGTAAACACAAGGGGTTTGAATCACAAATGAATTTAAGTCCATTTTTGTTCCAATAAATCCACCAACCCCCATATTTTTAGCGATTTTTTCTAAAACAAACTCTGGAAGAGCAGATATCAAATAGATTTCCCATCCTGATTTTTTATAAAACTCTAAAGAATCGATAATATTTTTATTGTAGTATAAGTGGATTTTTTCCACTGTTTTTTCTATAATTGAATCTATGATGTTCTTTTGTTTATTGATAAATACTCTTGCCGTAAATTGTAAAATAGTTTCATACTTTAAAATTCCCATTTTATGTAACAAACATAAAGAGACCAATTTAATAGAATGGAAAAAATTTGTATTAATAATCTCTTTAATATAGGGATGGGCAATATTAACAAATGCTGGTGAAATCAGCGTATCATCTACATCAAAAAAAGCAATTTTACGATCCAAAGTTATAACCCTGTAAGTTTTTTATTTTATTTTTCAATCTAACAAAAATTAACACTGCACGCAATGCTTACTATCATCCCTGATATATCTTCAGTCCAAACTTGGGTACTAATGCGATGATTTCTTCTAAAATTTGCGATGTGAATTTTTCGTGGGGGACCCATTTGAATTTTTTGGTAAAGACACAAAGCTCGAGGGGGACACCGTGGGGTGTTGGGTCGATGGCTCGAAAGATAAGGGGTTTACTTAAATTAATATGGGGGTTGGCCCTCAAGACGTTTTCCACATACTCCCTAAAAAGTTCGGTGTTGGTGCGCAAGTCGCCTATGTTTTTAATATATCGTATAATTTCCTTATTTTTCTTATATTGATCTATCAGTTTAGGAGTTAAAAGCACAATGCTTTCTTGATCAATGAAGATGGCTTTTTTAATACGCCGCGTCTGCACCACATGGATATTATGCCAGTTTTTGAAGGGGGATTGAAACAGCTTGTGGGTTGGCAATACCGTCACCGTCTCATCAGGATTCTTAACTTGGATAAAATTCAAGGAAATATCCATAACAGTTCCTTCTACGTTACAACTGTCAATCCGGATATAATCCCCCTTACGGATCAGTTGATGAAGGGCAATTTGGATGCTAGTCATCAAGGATAGAATCGTGTCTTTAAAGACAAGGGTTAAAACAGCGCCTGCTGCTCCCAAACTTCCCAAAAACATAAAGGGAGAAACGTTCACGAGTAAACAAAGAGAAACAGTTCCTCCAACAATAATGATTACAAGCGAGGCGAATTGTGAGTAACTGTGGAGAGTTGATGCGTAGACATAATTGCTAGATCCTAAAATATGTTCTGTCAGGACAACGATGCGACGAAGCAAAAGGGTGATAAAAAAAGAAAGATAGGCTGTAATAAGGGGGAAAATAATTACCTCAATCGACCTTAAAACAGGCACATGGGTGATGAACACAATATTAATGAGGGCTACTGCAATATGAGGCAAAAGATATATGATCTTACTTTTCTCAATACCTATTGCCCAAATTCCTGGATGCTTGGTGCAGAGTGTTTTTGCGTAAGGGTTAATAATGGTTTTTGACAGGAAAAAAACAGGAACCGTGCTGAGGATAAAAATCCCAACCTCTAAAAGCCAAGGATATTGGCCCCATAAGCCCTGTAGATTCATTGACGGTATACTCCCTATTTTGTATAAGAATACACTAGATTTTTTCTGGGAGAAAGATAATGAATTATAAAAACAAAATGATATTAGAAAGTATTGGGGTTGACGCTGTTGTATCACAGACTCCTTTGAATCGTTTCGAAGAATCCAAGGTGATGCCTCCAGTTATCAATTCTGGCATCAAAAAAACTGAAGGCACACAAAACCTCAATCATATTAACTCTCTTGCCGAGCTGCGGGAAGCTATGGCGGCGTTTGATGGGTGTTCTTTGAAAAAAACTGCCATGAATATGGTCTTTAGTGATGGAAATCCTCAAGCAAAGGTGATGTTGATTGGGGAAGCACCAGGGGCGGATGAGGATCGACAAGGGAAACCTTTTGTTGGGCAAAGTGGTCAGCTTTTACGACGTATTTTTGGATTTATAGGATTGACTATTGATGACCTTTACATCACCAATGTTTTGCCCTACCGTCCGCCGGGAAATCGCCAGCCCACCCCCATTGAAATTACTATGTTCCGCCCTTTTCTGGAAAGACATATCGAACTGATTAATCCTGCGTGCTTAATCTTGGTGGGGGGGACATCCTGTAAAGCGCTTCTTGATACCAAAGAAGGGATTACACAGCTTCGGGGGCGTTGGTTTGATATGCCCCTTTCTAGTCCCGATAAGACGGTTAAAACCATGGCAACGTATCATCCGGCCTATCTTTTGCGCAGTCCTCTGCGTAAACGCGAAGTATGGCAGGATATGTTGACGCTGAAAGATTTCATTAAAGCCTAACATTTAACGCTCTTTTCTTGCAGTTTTATAAGGCTTTTGTTAGGGTGTACTTAATCATTTCTAGAGGTTTTTATGCACACTGTCATCCCACTCACCCAAATTGCACTGGTTGTTCTCTGTGCCCTAGCCTGTGGGTTGATTTTCCAACGCCTTAAGCAACCGGCTGTTTTGGGGTATGTCTTGGCCGGGGCTGTTTTAGGATCCACGGATCTCTTTTCCATTGACAGTAAAAACATGATTCACGCCTTGGCTGAACTTGGTGTTTTCTTGTTGATGTTCATCTTGGGGCTTGAACTGAATCTTCGGGCTTTTAAGGAAATATGGGCCAAGACCGTTGGGATTGTTCTGCTTCAATTTATGGGCAGCCTTGGGGCTATGTACCTTTTGTCATTCCTGTTTGATTGGTCCTTCGGCGTTATCTTTTTGCTTGCCTGTGTGATTGCTCTTAGTAGTACGGCTGTTGCCATTAAGATCCTTGAAATTACGGGGGAAATGACCACATCAACCGGGCGATTAACCATTGGTATTTTGATTGCCCAAGACTTGGCGTTCGTGCCCATGATCATTACGGTTCAAGGACTGGGGGGAAATGATTTCTCCATTTTGAGCCTGCTTGGGAAACTTCTTTTAGGTCTTGGTATTTTAGGGGGGGTTATTTGGGCTTTAAGCCGGGAAAAGCGTATCACCATTCCTTACGTCGATAAGGCGTCCCAACATCCAGATCTTTTACCTCTTTTGGCCCTGACGTTCTTTTTTGGGTTGGGGGCCTTGGCTGGACTCATGGGGCTCTCAGCCGCTTATGGGGCTTTCTTAGCGGGTCTTGTCTTAGGCAATACGACAGACCGTCATACGGTGGTCAATGCCACGCGCCCCATCCAAAGCACACTTCTCATGGCCTTTTTCTTTTCCATCGGACTTTTGATTGATTGGCATTATATAGTCCATCATTGGTTTATGATTTCCATCATGCTTTTATTGATTGCAGGAGCTAAAACAATTTTGAACGCCACCATCCTGCGTGGATTTAAAAAGCCTTGGTCTGTCAGTTTCCTCAGCAGCCTCATGCTGGCCCAAATTGGGGAGTTTTCTTTCATTTTGGCCGACACTGCCACAGAATCTGGATTGATCCAGCCAGAAGACAACCAACTTGTAATATCGCTGACGGTTTTGTCCCTTGTCTTTAGTCCTTTTTGGGTAAGAGTTGCGAGACATCTTCAAAAAATGGGTGTCTTGCACCACGTGGATAGCTTCAAACAAACTTTGACGGAGGCTTGGGACGTAGGAAGTCCCCTTGTCGCAAAGGTATTAAAATTCCTGAAAAAGCTTTTTGACTTCTTGCATCAGAAGTTCATGTTGCTTATCAAAAAGCAATGACCATCCTTTCTTATCACCCCAGTTTTGAATTTGAATCTTTGTATGATAGCCCTGTTGCAGGGGTGGATGAGGCAGGTATTGGATCGTGGATAGGCCCTGTGATGGCGGCCGCTGTGATTTTAGACCCTGATGTTTCAAAAGATCTTTTAAGTCAGTTGAATGACTCGAAAAAACTGAGTGAGAAAAAACGGGATCATATTTTTTCCGTTTTGCAGGAATCGCCCCATGTTCATATGGGTATTGGTGAAGCAAGTTTAGAAGAAATTGAAAGTCTTAATATTCGAAGGGCAGGTCTTTTGGCTATGAAACGCGCTGTTGAATCATTGTCGTTAACCCCTACGATGGTATTGGTGGATGGTACGGGAAAACCTGATATGTCCACCCCCATAAAGACTATCATTAAAGGTGATCAACGGAGTTATTCTATCTCAGCCGCATCCATCATCGCAAAAGTAACCAGGGACCGATGGGTTCAAAGCATCGCTTGTGATTATCCTGGATATGGATTTGAGAAAAATGCGGGATATGGCACCAAACAACACCAAGAAGCTTTAGAGATACAAGGTGTTACACACTGGCATCGCCGCAGTTATGCCCCTATTGCGGCCCTTCTTTCTTCCTCCATACGCTGAATCACTTTTTGCATAAGGGTTGGGAAGGCATAGTGGACGAGGTCTTCTTTTTTAACCCAGACACCTTCTGTCTTATGTTCAACAACCGTTCTCACAATAGAAAATGTCAGATGAAAATGGGTAAAAGTATGGGTGATTGTCCCATCGACGGGCATCCACTTGCCCTCAATTGGGGCAAATTTTAAGGCGTCATCTGATACCTCTTCCCAAGGAGATGTTGGAAATCCCATGAGTCCTCCAAGCAGTCCCTTTGCTGGACGTTTTTCGATTAATACCCGACCGTTTAAATCCTCTGCCCAAAAAAGGGTCGCATGTTTTCGAGGGATCTTTTTTTTCATCTGCTTTTTTGGGTAATCTTCTGGATTTTCCTCTGTCGCTTTGCAATATTTTTGGATTGGACAGATAGAGCAAGAAGGATTGTTGGGGGTGCAGATGCTAGACCCCAGATCCATCAGGGCTTGGGCGTAGTCTCCAGGATATATTTGAGAAGAAAGACTTTGGGCATAACTTTTCAAAATAGACTTTGCTGATGGCAAGGGTTCTTTTACCACAAAAAGACGGGCCATGATGCGTTCAATGTTGCCATCCATCACAACCGACGCCTTGTTAAAGGCAATAGAACGAATGGCTGCTGCTGTATAGTCCCCAATTCCTGGAAGGGTCTTGAGGGCTTTTTCATCAGAAGGGAAAACGCCCCCAAAATCAGTCACGATCTTTTTCGCACATTGATGGAGATTACGGGCCCTTGAATAGTATCCAAGTCCTTGCCATAGGTGCAAAACATCATCCAAAGACGCTTTCTCAAGATCTTGGATCCTTGGCCATTGGCCCAAAAATCGTTGAAAATAGGGGATGACCGTTGGTACAGTGGTCTGTTGAAGCATAATTTCACTCACCCATGTGGCGTAAGGATTGGGATTATCCACACGCCAGGGTAGGGTGCGTTTATGGGTTTGATACCATTTCAATAGATCTTCTTGGAATTGAATAGAATTTTGCATTGTTTTCGCATCCTATATCAAAGCAGAAAACTTGTCACGACCATGAACTTCAGGTAGTCTTCGTGAGGTAAAGACGGAGGGGTGCCAGAGCGGTCGAATGGGGCGGTCTCGAAAACCGTTGTGCGTTTACGTACCGTGGGTTCGAATCCCACCCCCTCCGCCATCCAACCATAAAAGTGCAGCAAGCGGTTGCACAATTTAAGAAAGTAAATGCTGACACCTAAAAAAAGAAAATTACTTCTCACAATCCCGACCCTTCAAGGGGGCGGGGCAGAGCGTGTCATGACAACGCTTGCCAATTATTGGGCATCCTTGGGATGGGAACTTACACTGGTAACCAATGAAAAAGAGGGAACAGTTCCTTTTTATGATCTGCATCAATCTATCCGGTTGGTCCAGCTTAATGCTCTCAGCCTGAGTACTTTGTTGCTTCCCTTGGATGTGTTGAAGCGTGTCTTTAGACTGCGATGGTTGATCAAACAAACACAGCCCCAGGTGATTGTTTCTTTTATGGATATGAACAATGTTATAACCCTTGTGGCTTCCTTGGGTCTTAAAATCCCTGTCTGCATTGCAGAGCGTTCAAATCCTGAGGCAACAACGATTTCTTTTATAAAGAAGTGGCTTCGCGATCACGTTTATGCATTGGCCCATGTCATCGTTGTTCAAACTGAACGCATATATCAGGGATTTTCAGAAAGAATAAGACAACGTATTGCCGTCATACAAAACCCCATCGTTGTGCCAAAAATTTCTTTGAACTATGGAGCCCGAACAATCATTGCGGCAGGTCGATTGTCTGAAGAAAAAAGGTTTGATCTTTTGATTCAATCTTTCAGTTTGATTGAGAAAAATTACAAAGATTGGACCCTTGTGATTTGGGGTGAAGGACCGGAAAGATCAAAGCTTCATTCACTGATTGAGGCAAAAGGTTTGGCCAATCGCATTGGGTTGCCGGGTATAACCAAAGATATCTTCCACGAAATGGCTCAAGGCAGCATTTTTGTCCTCAGTTCTCGATTTGAAGGCATGCCGAATGCTTTGTGTGAAGCTATGGCACTAGGTCTTTCTGTTGTTTCAACAGATTGTCCCACAGGCCCCCGGGAATTGATCGCGCCCTTGGAAAATGGCATTTTGGTGCCGGTGGATGATGTAGTAATCCTTGCTGAATCTATGAAGACACTGATGGATGACATTAAGCTGCGGGAAAAGTTGGGGCAACAAGCCGCCAAGGCAATGAAGAAATACGCTATTGAAAATATCGCATCTCTTTGGGAGAAAACTTTTGATGAGGTTGCATCATGAGCCATGGTACCTGTCATTTTTATTTTGCAATCGTTATCCCTACTTTGTTATTTCCGTTCCCCCTGCGCGGGGATGACAACCTGGTGGGATTTGTTCGACAACCCCTAAGCTTTACGAGATTTTTAAGAAAATAACCGGTAGTAAGATTATGACCAAAAAACCAACTCTTCTTTTCACCATTCCAACCCTTGGGGCAGGAGGCGCAGAGCGTGTCTTGGTCAGTCTGCTCAACTACTGGGCAGATAAAAATCTTTGGCATATGATTTTGGTCGTCCATGATCATCCTGACACTCCCCCTTTTTACCCTGTGCATGCGTCTATTCAAGTGATTCATACAGGTCTTTGGAAGAAGCATCGTAGATGGTGGATTGTTTTTAAACTCTATGGGTTAATTAAAGTCTTGAAGCCTGATGGGGTTGTCCCTTTTATTTTATGGAATAATATCTTGACGCTTTTGGCGACCAGATTTGCTTGTGTTCCTTGCGTTATCGCGGAGCGTAACAGTCCCGATATGGTTAAAAATCCCCTTCTAAAAATCTTGCGCAATTGGGTTTATGGGTGGGCAAAAGGGATTGTAGTACAAACAGAGCGTGGGAAGATGATGTTCTCTCAGAGTTTTAAAACAGCTGTGATTCCAAACCCCGTTTTTATGGCAAAAAAGTCTGTTGATTATGGCGCAAAAACAATCATTGCTGTGGGACGTCTTTGTGAGCAGAAAGCTTTTGATGTATTGATCCAAGCCTTCAGTCTTTTAGAAAAATCTCATCAAGATTGGAAGCTTATGATTTTTGGAGAAGGGCCTGACAGAAAAAAACTTGAATTACTTATTCAGCAAAAAAAATTAGAGGGCAGGGTTTGCTTGTCTGGCACTACCAAAACAATCTCGGGCGAATTGGCCAAAGCCAGTATTTTTGTTTTAAGTTCCAGATTTGAAGGAATTCCTAACGCTCTTGCAGAAGCTATGGCGTTGGGTCTTTCGGTTGTTTCAACAGATTGTCCCACAGGGCCTCGGGAATTGATCACGCCCTTGGAAAATGGCATTTTGGTTCCAGTGGATGATGTAAAAGCCATGTCCCAAGGGATTAAAACATTGATGGATAATCCAAAAATGCGCGAAAATTTCGGGAAAAAAGCAGCAAAAGCTATGGAACAATATGATATGAAGCATATTGCTCCTTTGTGGGAAAAAGAATTTCAGATATTTTTTAAAGGATAATTTGATATGTGCGGGATTACAGGCTTTTGGGATATTCAAAACATCTACAAGAAAAAAGAGGCGGAAGCTCTTGGTGAAAAAATGGCCAAAGCCATTGAGGCACGGGGGCCTGATTCTTCAGGAATTTGGGTTGCAGAAGGCCTTGTTTTGGCCCATCGTCGTTTAGCAATTCAAGACCTGTCACCCCACGGGCATCAACCCATGCATTCGCCTTCCAAACGGTTTACAACCATTTATAATGGGGAGATCTTTAATGCACCGCAGATTCAACAAAAACTGATTGAGAAAGGATATACCTTCAAGGGCCATTCCGATACAGAGGTCATGTTGGCGGCCTTTGAAGAATGGGGGATTCAGCCTTCGGTTCAAAAATTTATCGGCATGTTTGCCATTGTTCTTTGGGATCACAAAGAAAAAAAGCTTTACCTTATCCGCGATCGTTTAGGCATTAAACCCTTATACTATGGATGGCAAAAAGGGGTTTTATTTTTTGGATCCCAGCTTAAAAGTTTTTATCCCCACCCTCAGTGGCAGGGTGTTATCTCAAAAAATGCCTTGGTCTCTTTTTTCCGCTTTGGCTATGTCCCAACACCTATGAGTATTTATGAAGATATTCAAAAGCAAGAGCCCGGAACGATCCTAGAGATTGGCCAAAATGGACAGATTGAAAAATATAAGTATTGGTCCATGGAGGAGGTTTATAAAACTGGCAAAGAAAATCCGTTTTCAGGGTCTCTAAAAGAAGCCACAGGTCATTTGGATAAACTTCTAAAAGACGCTGTAAAAAAAAGGCTTTTGTCGGATGTGCCTGTTGGAGCTTTTTTATCAGGCGGTGTCGACAGTTCATTGGTTGCAGCTTTGATGCAACAGCAAAGCACCCAACCGATTAAAACATTTTCCATCGGGTTTCATGAAAATTCATATAATGAGGCTCATTATGCCAAAGAGGTGGCGCGCCATTTAGGCACTGATCATCATGAGCTTTACATCACTGCAAAAGATGCTCAAGCTGTTATTCCCTATTTATCTGATTGGTACGATGAACCTTTTGCCGACTCATCAGAAATTCCAACCTATCTTGTTTCAAAACTTGCCCGCGACCATGTAACTGTTTCTTTATCCGGCGATGGAGGAGATGAGTTTTTTGCAGGATATACCCGGTATTTTACAGGGGAGCGTTTGTGGGAAAGTCGGGAAAATCTGCCTTTGTTGGTTAGGAAAGGGTTGAGTAAGGTTATTAATCATATGCCCCCTTCATTGTGGAACACGCTTGAAGCAATACTGCCTCAAACACTTTGTCCAACCCATTTGGGTGACAAGGCCAGAAAGTATGCAGGATTGCTCGGAGAAAGAACCTTGGCTGGTTACTATACGACCCTTGTCAGCTATTGGGATGATCCAGCATCATTAGTTGCTGAGGGACAAGATTTATTGCCTGCCGTTTGGGAATCTCTTGAGGGGGGTGATTCTTACGTCAGTTCTATGCAGTTTTTAGATAGTGTAACCTATCTTCCTGATGACATTCTAACGAAAGTGGATAGGGCTAGTATGGCTGTTAGTCTTGAGGCACGGGTACCATTACTAGATCACCGTGTGGTGGAATTTGCTTGGCAATTACCGTTAGAGATGAAAATCCATAACGGTCAGGGCAAAAGAATTCTCCGAGATGTACTTTATCAATACGTGCCTAAAAAATTGATTGAGCGACCCAAGATGGGGTTTGGCGTACCTGTAGGCGATTGGATCCGAGGGGATCTGAGGGATTGGGCAGAGGATTTATTATCCATCAGTGCCTTGAATGCATCAGGTCTTTTAAATCCAGAGCCTATCCGTAAGCGCTGGGCAGAACATCTTTCTGGCAAGGGGGATTGGCAGCATTCCTTGTGGGCTGTCTTGATGTTTCAGGCCTGGTACAAAAACATTTCATAAAAAAAGGGACCCGAAGGCCCCTTTGTGAATAGATTGAATTTCAACCTTAAAGAGCGTAAGAAACACCCAAAGAAAGGATGTTGATCTGTGGGTTCTTAAGACTAACTGTTGTGTTTGCTGCTTTTGTGCTCGTCTTGTTAAGGCTATATTCATAAATATATTCAAAACGTGCAGTCATGTTATCTGCAAAAGCCCACTCAACACCAGCACCTGGTGCGATAGCCCAAGAGAAGAAGTTCATGCTCTTTGAACCTGTGGTTGCGCCAGTGTAGCTAAGCTTGCTCTGGAATTGGCTTCCTTGGAATCCTAAACGTCCGTATACAAGGATGTCATTGCCAACAGTTTGGCCAAGACGTCCAGCTGCACCAATTTTGAAACCACGGGATGTTTTAATCTTGGTTGTTGTGCCGGTAATGGTCTTTGTGCTCTCTGAACCTGTGATGCCACGACCAACGTTTCCTTCAACAGCCCAGTTCCAGTCACCAGTTTGGAACCATTGTCCCAAAAGAAGGTCACCTTCCCAGTAGTTAAGGTCTACGTCTTGACCAGCTGTGCTATTAGCAAAACTATAATTAGCATCAGAATTCATAAAGCTAGGCATATAACTTGCCTTGGCTCCAACATAAATTCCGTCGAAACTCTTTGCACCAGCAACTGTTGCAAGGGCCAAAAGGCCAGCCGTCAATAATACTTTCTTCATTAACAAGTCTCCTCATTTGAGATTAATAAACATTACGATTGTCATCATAATTCCTGTAGAGATTATATGAATGTCTTATGAGAAAAAGCAAGAGCATTAGTGCAGCATTTCTGCAACACTTGCCGTGAAATTATTTCTCGATCTTTTCATTCATTAAATGGATAGGGAAAAATGACACAAAAATCATACATTCAATGATAGCATCCTCTTTAGTTTTTATTTAAAATACCCCCTATGAAAGATTTTCCCGTCATTATTCAACCCCACCCACGGTCCCGGTCCTTAAGGATGAAATTCTGCCCTTATCGCTGTCATTTTATTTTGACAACTCCTTTGAGGGTGAGGGAAAGGGATGTCGCTGATTTCCTCGCAAAAAGCAAGGGCTGGATGGGGTGTCAATTCCAAAAGCATCAAGGAAACCCTCAAATCACCCTTGGGGATCACCTCTCTATTTTAGGGGATAGTTACATCTTGTCCCATGACCCTTTGCGTAAAAAAGGCGTTTTTGAAACAGAACGGGTATTGTGGGTTGGGGGCAAAGACGTGACAGATTTGGAATCTCTTTTGATGCCCTGGTTTAAGAAGAAAGCCCAAGGATTTTTTAAAGATCTTGCTCAGGACTATGCATCAAGATTGGGCGTAAGTTTTGACCGTGTGAGTGTCAAAGATACCATTAGTCGGTGGGGCAGTTGTTCTGCTAAAGGAACCCTTTCGTTTAACTGGCGACTTCTCTTGGCACCCCCTTCTGTTGCAGACTATGTTGTTGCCCACGAAGTCAGTCATATTGTACATATGAATCATAGTGATAAGTTTTGGAAAGTGGTTGAAACCCTTTGCCCGACTTACAGAATCCATCGTCTTTGGCTCAAACGCCATGGGGGAACCTTGTATTCACAATTTCCATTAAGGACATCATGACAAATTTTTGTGTAGCATTGCATCATCGGGGCGTTATAAGCCTTCAAGGGGAAGATCATTATACTTTACTTCAAGGGTTGATCACCAATGATATTCATCTACTTAAAGAAAAAGGAATTCTTTTCACGGCCCTTTTGTCCCCTCAAGGGCGATTTCTCCATGATTTTTTCATCATTGAACAGGATGATATTCTTTATTTAACTCCTGAAAAAGAAAGAACCCCTGACCTTTTATCCCTTCTTCAAAAACATAAACTGCGTTCTCGGGTAGCGATTCAAGATATTAGTGATTGTATGAGACTATATGCTGCGTGGGGAGGTGCTTGTCCCTCATCCTTCAAAATAGACCCTCGTTTAGACCAGATGGGATATTTACGGCTTTTTCCTAATGATACATGCCCCGAAGAACAAGGAAGCTTTGAAGACTATGACCGTCATCGCATCATGCTAGCTGTCCCTGATGGCAGCAGGGATCTTGTCATCGATAAAGCCATTATTTTGGAAAATAACTACCATGAACTTCATGGCATTAGTTTTGAAAAAGGATGCTATGTGGGGCAAGAGCTTATGTCCCGCACCCACCACCGGGGCCTTGTCAGAAAACGTTTAATGACGGTTAAGATTGAAGGGCCCTTGCCCCCCTTTGGATCGGCACTCTTCCATCAAGGTGTAAGGATGGGAACAATGAAATCAAGCGTAGGGGATGTTGGGTTAGCTTTGTTGCAGATCGATAGTGTAACAATATCCCTAGAGGCTGAAAACGGTGCGAGGGTTACAAAAACGTCTTCGGCAGAACCTGAATCAAATAATCCTCAGGCACTTCCTTAACCTCCCCTGATTTCAAATTCCCCAGTTGAAAGGCCCCGTAGTTGAGCCGGATGAGGCGGTTCACAGCATAACCCAAGTGTTCAAGGATGCGCCGGATTTCGCGATTCTTTCCTTCATGCAAGGTCATCCGGATCCAACTGTTGCTGGATTGATGGTGTTCGACTGTGGCTTCAATGGATTGATAATGAATACCCTCAATGGTAATGCCTTTTTGCAGTCGGGCTAGTTCATTTTCTTGGACAAGGCCTTTGACACGTACTCGGTAATGACGTTCACAGGCTGTAGCGGGAAGTTCCAGAAACCGGGCAAGTTCGCCATTGTTGGTCAACAACAACAACCCTTCTGAGTTAAAGTCAAGACGTCCCACAGAAACCGTATAAGGGAGCCTTTTACTGTTAAGATTGTCAAAAATCGTGGGACGACCTTCTGGGTCGCTGCGCGTACATAAAAAACCAACGGGTTTATGATATAGCCAAAGACGGGTTTTTTCCCGCGCAATAATGGGCTTCCCATCGACAGTAATTTTATCTTTCGAAGATACATTCAAAGCAGGGCTAACGATGACCTTCCCATTCACAAAGACTTTACCGTCTAGAATGAGTTGTTCAGCGGCACGCCTTGAACAAACCCCCGCATGGGCTAGGAATTTTGCAATACGCTGGGAATCAGGTTGTTGGGTCATGAGGATTGAGTCGCTGCAATAAAAGCCTTCATGAGGCGTTTATCTTCCGCGTCAATTTCAAACTCAGGATGCCATTCAACCCCAAGGCAAAATTTATACCCTGGATGTTCAACCCCTTCGATCACGCCGTCAGGAGAGCGCGCGTTAATCACAAGACCTTTGCCTGGACGGTTGACCGCCTGATGGTGGGCTGAGTTTACTTTATATCCAGTGGATTCTGTGCAGCGATGCAAAAGGGTGCCTTCCACAATATCGATCGCATGGGATGGTTCATGAGAAGGACAAGGCTTCATATGATTCAAGGCCCCTGGAATCAAGGTTTCAATATCTTGCACAAGAGTTCCACCAAAGTAGATGTTAATCGCCTGTTCACCAGCGCAAATTCCTAAGACTGGGATATTTTTTTCAAGGGCTGCTTCCAACAATTTAAAATCAAACTCTGACCGCCCCCCTTTTAAAAGATTAAGCCGTTCACCCATTGGTGCTTCGCCGTAAAACTCTGGGGGATAATCTTCACCCCCTGCGATCACAAGACCGTCCATCATGCGAACATAGTCAGGAATAGCATCTATGTGAAAAGGCAAGGCCACAGGGGCACCGCCTGCATTTTGGATAGAACGGAAATAGTCTTTGCGAAGGGCATACCAGGGATACTGTGAAAAGTATTCACCCTTTTCATCATAGTTCATCACAATGCCAATAATTGGTTTTTTCATTTATTTATATTTCCACGTTGATCCATGCACAGTATCTTCTAAAATAATACCTTGTTCTTCCAGCTGTTGTCTAATCTCATCTGCCCGTTTGAAATTTTTTGACTCACGCGTCGATCGTCGCTCATTAATCAACGCATGGATATCTTCCGGTGATAGGCTTGCCGTCTTATTTTCCTGAAACCATTGACGGGGTGTTTGAAAGAGTAATCCCAACAAATTGCCATTGGATTTCAACTGTTGTTGATAAAGGGTTTTCTCTTTATCCGTTGCTGCTTTATAAATACTTTGCGTCAATTCATGCAAATGAGCGAGGGCCAAAGGCGTGTTCAGGTCATCTTGAAGGGCCTCTAAAACAGACTCTGAAAAAGAGCCCGTCTCCCCTTCATATCCTTGAAGAGCACCGTAAAAACGATCCAAAATATTTTTGGCTTGGGTCACTGCTTGATCAGTCCAATCCAAAGGTTGCCGGTAATGCGTTGCCATCAAGATAAGACGAATCACTTCACCAGGCATATCCGCTAGTTTTTCACGCACTGTGAAAAAATTACCCAGGGATTTTGACATTTTTTCACCGTTCACCACCAAGTGACCATTATGCATCCAGTAATTTGCAAGGGGCTTTTGATGGCAACAGCTGCTTTGGGCAATTTCGTTTTCATGATGGGGAAATATAAGATCAATGCCACCTCCATGAATGTCGAATGTTTCACCGAGGTATTTTTTAGCCATAGCAGAACATTCAATATGCCAACCAGGGCGACCATATCCCCAGGGACTGTCCCACCCGGGTTGTTCAAAAGTGGATGGTTTCCACAACACAAAGTCCTCAGGGTCTTTTTTGTAAGGGGCCACCTCGACACGGGCGCCTGCAATCATATCATCTCGGTTCAGTCTTGCAAGAAGACCATAGGATGGATCTGATTTGACGGAGAACAACACATGGCCTTCTGCTGCGTAGGCATGACCTTTTTCAATCAATTCGGCGATGATGGATTGCATATCTGCAATATGATCCGTCGCTTTAGGTTGGCAAGAGGGGGGGATAGCATTCAAAGCCCCCATGTCTTCTTGATACATTTTCGTTGTTTCTTCGGTCAATGTTTTGATATCGATATTCCGCTCACGGGATGCAACAATAATCTTATCATCGATATCTGTGATATTTCTTACATAAGTTACCTTGGGATAAAGATGTTGCAAAAGGCGCAAAAGAATATCAAAAACCACCACCGGGCGCGCATTACCAATATGGGCACGGTCATAAACTGTTGGGCCACACACATAAAATTTGATGTGTTCTGGATCTATGGGGTTAAAGGTTTCTTTCGAACGGGTCAGGGTATTATAAAGGCGCATGGTGACCTGCCTGTTGAAGCTTAGCGCGTACTAAATCATGCCCTAAAAGCATGATGATAATTTTAAGTTCAGGCCCATGTTCTTGACCCGTAAGTGCTAAACGAAGGGGCATATAAAGACTTTTCCCCTTGCGCTGGGTTGCGGCAGTTAAGGATTGGATCCACTGATCCCAAGGATTTTGGGTCCAGGGACCATTGGGTAAAAGATTCAATGCTTCTGCAATATAGGATTTATCTTCTTCTTGTACGGTTCCATCGCCTTCGCAATGACAGATGGTCCACCAGGTTTTTACTTCATCCAAGGATTCCACATTATGTCTAACCCCATTCCAGAAAGTTTCATCCATCTCAGGTAGATCAATGTATTGCAGGGCTACATCAAAAGGTGTTTCTTGAATAATTTTCTTGTTCATCTGTAGTAAATGATCGAGGGCAAACTTCGGGGTGGACCGGGCAAATTTATCGATATCAAAAGAGGCCACCAGATCATCAAGGTTGGTATAGGGTTCAACCGCATCTGATGTACCAATTTTCCCAAGAAGGCTATTGATGGCCATAGGTAAAATACCTTGTTTGCGTAAATCACCGATGCTCAAACTACCCAGTCTTTTTCCTAATGCTTCGCCCTTTTCTCCAGCAAGCAAAGGCAGATGGGCAAATTGCAAAGATTTCGGGTCAGCACCTAAAGCTTCAATTAATTGCAACTGAATAGCCGTGTTCGACACATGGTCTTCACCGCGAAGAATGTGAGTGATATTTAAATCAAGATCATCCACAACGGAAGCCAGGATATAAATAAATGCCCCGTTTTCTCGAACCAAGACCGGGTCAGAAAGGTGTGCCCCTTCAAAATGGGTAGGTCCTCGCACTAAATCATTCCATTCAATGGATGTATCATGAAGGAGAAATCGCCAGTGGGGTTTGCGGCCTTCTGCTGCATACGCCGCTTTTTGAGCCTCTGAAAGGGTGAGACTTTCCCGGTCATAAATGGGAGGAAGTCCCCGTTTCAGTTGCATTTTGCGCTTGTATTCCAGTTCCTCTGCTGTTTCATAGCAAGGATAAAGACGTCCGGCTTTCCGTAACGTCTCAAGAGCATCATTATACAAATCGCCTCGATCAGATTGTTTGACGTATTCATCAAAGTTAAGTCCAAGCCAAGACCAATCTTCTAATAAAGCCTGAACGTATTTGTCGTCACACCGGTCGATATCCGTATCGTCTAGACGCAAAAGAAAGGTGCCTTGATGTTTCCTTGCAAAAAGCCAGTTGATTAAAGCCGTCCTGCAGTTACCCACATGGATATAACCTGTAGGACTGGGCGCAAAGCGTACTTTCATTTTTTCCTCGATTTCTTAGGGGGTGGAATGTGTTGATAGGCTCTTCGCCCAACCCATGTTGTATAAAAAATCATGATGACAGCATAGGGAATTACCATAAAGATTTGCCGATGGATATCAATAAACTGGACAAAAACAGCGCCAAGACCTTGTATAATAGCAAAAACCATATAAATCAAACTAATTCTCCGATGCGTGAGGCCGCTTCGATGTAGGATATGAAACAAAAACGTACGGTGGGGGTGCCAGATAGACTGACCTTTTACAAGACGACGTATAATAGTAAGCGTCACATCATAGATGAATGCAAAAAACAAAATGGGGATTGTGTAGATTGATAACTTCCCGTGTGTTGTGAAAAGCAACATCAATGCCCACAAGAATCCTAGAAATTGACTTCCTACATCGCCCATAAAGATGCGAGCGGGCGAGAAATTGTATACAAAGAACCCAAGTGTTGAAAAAAAGAGAGCAAAATTTACACAAACAAAAACAGGGTCATAGAAAAAAAGGCCAATCAGAATACCAAAAAAGCTTGCAACTAAGGTCGTTCCTGAAACAAGCCCATCAAGTCCATCCATGAAGTTAAAGGTATTCGTGAAAAAAATAACGGAGATAAGCGCCAGAATGGCTCCAAAAGAACCCATTTCTACAATACCAAACCGAGGAAGAGATAAATGATTCAATGAAAGACCGCTGATCACCACAAGAGATGCCACAAGAATTTGCGTACAGAGTTTATAGCGCAGGGAAACACTTCTGATATCATCTAACATAGAAACAATGATGAGTCCGAAGGCCGCGGCCCCAATGAGCCACAATCTCCAATCCTGCGGAGGGAACAGATCATTATGGAGGGCAAAGTAAAGAATACAGGCAAAAAATCCGACAATGATCCCAAAACCGCCACTGCGTGGCGTCACTTTTGTGTGGGAAGAACGATAGATGGGGGTATCGTGAATATTCACCCAAATCATTAACCGCGTGACAAGAAGGCCCGTGATAAAGGTCAAAAGACCGATCACTGTCCACATATCTATGTTAAAAAGCCACTGGTTCATCATCTTTTCAAAGTCTTACCTAGGATCGCTTTCCACCTTATCCTGCCACGCGATGAAATACAAGATTTCAAAGGTGGCAAAAATTTTCCCCTGGGATGTGGAAAATTTTTCCCTATAAAGAGTCTCACAGTCTTCCATAAACCGTGGTGTTGTAAGTCCTTTAAAGCGATCCTTCAAACAATTTCTTTCCCCCATCTGTCTTAGGTCCTTGTAAAGATCTTGAAGGCCACCATATTCTTGAACAATCATTTCACGGTCTACGACGGGCGATATAAACCCTTGGTATTGTAAGATTCCTGCAATATCTTGGGGGGATGGGAGGGGTAAAAAATGGGGTGTCACGTATCCTAATCTTTTTTCTTCCACATACGTAAAAACCGCTTTGAGTTCTTGAAGCGTTTGAGATCCAAAAAGAGCCCCCATAAAAACAGCTTGGGGTTTAAGAGAATTTTTAATGATTGAGAAAGTAGATGGGAGATCATGCTGTCTATGGAGGGTTAAAATGCTTTCAAAAAGGTCAAAGGATTGTGGGACAGGCTGGTACAGCTTTTGGGGGCTAATATCTCTATAAATCGATTGAAATTTCCTTTGAATAAAAGAACGGCGCTCTTCCAGCGTTTTAGATACATGCTGAAAAAGGGGGGTGGATTGCCTCATGATAAAGGTACAGCGGCGCGGGCCAAAGCATCCACCCGTTCGTTTTCTGGGTGCCCGTCGTGTCCTTTCACCCAATACCAAGTTATAGCGTGACCCGAAACCAACTGATCTAATTCTTCCCAAAGGTCCTGATTTTTAACAGGCTTTTTACTGGCCGTTTTCCATTGATTCTTTTTCCAATTTGGAAGCCACTGGGTGATCCCGTCCATCACATATTTGCTGTCTGTGTAAAGATGAATTGGCACAGAGCGTTTGACGGTTTTCAAAGCCTCAATGGCTCCTTGGAGTTCCATACGATTATTTGTGGTGGCGAGTGCACTTCCGGAAAGTTCTTTTTCTTTCCCTTTCCAGCGCAAAAGAACCCCCCACCCACCAGGCCCTGGATTACCTCGACATGCACCATCGGTAAAAATCTCAATGATATCGGTATGCATCGGTCTACATGTGATCGATACAGTATTTTTTTGCAACCAAAATAGCGCATGCAAAAAGGCATCCCACCATCGCAAGGAAAATTCCTGGAGACCACGTCAGATGTGTTGTATTGGTGATATACGTTGCGATCATCGGGGTCACGCCCCCTAAAATAGCTTGGCCCGTTGTGAAGCTAACGGACATACCCGAATAACGGAGATTTTTTGGAAAAATACGGGGAATAAAACTAGCGAGGGGACCAATGATGCAGGCATTACAAATCATCAAAAAACCCTGCAATACATAAATCCGTCCTGTGACAATAGGCGTTTGGAAGGCCCACATATAAAAAGGAATGGCCCCAAGAGTCATGAACGCACTGCCCCATAAAATGGATCGCATAACCCCCACTTTATCACTGATCCATCCAAACAAAGGAATGATGGAAGCGCAAAAAACAAAACACAGGGTGGAGTTTTGAAGGACTTGAGGTTTTGTAAACTGAAGCGTTTCATAAAGAAATGCATTCATATAAAAAGTTCCAAGATAAAGGGCTACAAGATTCGATCCCCCATAAATGATTGTACAAATAAAGGGAATAGGGTGGTCTACCAAGACCCTTATTAGAGGAAGGCCTTTGATGGGCTTCTTCTTGAAGGATTCAAAGTCAGGGGTTTCTTCAAGAGAACTTCTTAAAAGCAACACAATCAGACCAAAAATACCTCCCAGAATGAAGGGGACTCTCCAGCCCCAGTCTTTCGAGAAGGATGTTGATAGCTCGAGATCAAAAAACTTCGTCGACATCCATCCAACAAGGGTTCCCAAAATGGCTCCAATAAAACCAGACATGATTAGCAAAGATGCTTTAAATCCAGGCTTTAGATTTTTACTGTGTTCTGATACATAAATAACCGCTCCTGAAAATTCACCTCCTACACAAACCCCTTGAAGGAGTCTAAAGAATATTAAAAGAACAGGAGATAAGATGCCGATTTGGGCATAGGTCGGTAAAAAACCAATAGAAAATGTGGGAATTGTCACCAACAAAATCGAAAAAAGAAGCGCATTTTTTCGCCCATATTTATCACCAATGTACCCAAAAACAAGCCCTCCAAAGGGTCTCATCAAGAATCCAGCGGCAAAAACACCGAAGGAATAAAGTGTTGCACAGAAATGATCGCCTTCTGGAAAAAATATAGGACCCAACATGGCCGCAAAGAACCCATAAAGGGTCACGTCATAGTGTTCAAGAAGGTGTCCTGCAATAATGGCAAAGGTTCTTTTTGTATCTGGTTTATTTTTAATCATTGTCTATACCCCAATTCATGCGTTCCAACATAATCCAAACGACTAAGAAAGCGATAGACAAAATAATAGACGGTGTCCACAAATAATTCGTCTTTAAAATAATTTTTGTTGTAAGAAGTTGTATGGAGGCCCCGATAACGCCTTGTCCCAAGGTGTAGGTAAAAGAAAATAACGTAAAGCGGATTTTGTGAGGAAAGGATTTGGGCAGAAGAGACACAATGGGCACAAGAAAACAAATATTCCCAATGGCTAAATAAGCCTGGAGGAAAATTATTTTCCCCAAAGTCATTTCGTGAGCGGTATAAAAAAACATAGGGATTGAAAGAAGGACAAACCACAAAACACTCATTTCGATAATCTTGCGGGCTTTTAAGATTTTTCCAAGAAAGGAAAAGAACATAATGAGTGCGGCAGAGCCAAGGAAAAAGCAAAAATTATTCACATAAATAAATGGATCATCTGAGGAGAATCCTAGGTAATTAAACAGGAGGAAATTAATGTGGAGGGTTGCAAAATGAAAAGGGACCATATTGATTCCCCCGAAAAGAAAGCAAGCAATAATCTCTTTCTTGAGCGGGGCAACTGTTTTTAATATATGGGAAATATCGAGTTTTTTTCTCCTCTTTTCAACAGCAATTGGTGTTTCTGTAAACTGCTTTTTAATAAAAAAAGCAGCCATGAAGGAAAAAACAGAAAAGATAAAGGGGGCACGCCAGGCAAGCTCTGAATCTTGGGGGAAAATGGACTGTGAACAATAAACAATAATGAGGGCAAAGCAAACGCCCAGAAATCCTGATGCAAGGGCAAGAGATGATTTGATAAGGGGATTTACTTTGCTTGTATGTTCTGAGGTGTAGGTAAAGGTTCCACCAAATGTTCCCCCCGTACTAAATCCCTGTAGTAATCTTAACACTGTAAAGGCAATTGTCGCCCCAATACCTATGACTTCATAGGTCGGCAGGAGTCCTAGCAATAATGACGGTGTTGATAGGAGAAAAAGGGACGTAATATAGGATGTTTTTCTACTGAATCGATCGCCGATATACCCAAAAACCATACCACCAAAGGGTCTTGTAAAAAAAGCAACAAGAACGAGAGCATGGGCCCAAAATGTTTGGGATTGACCGTTGTCAAGATTGACGAAGAGGGGGACAATTTTCAAACAAAGAGTTCCAAGAAGGAAGGTATCATAATTGCTCAGTGCGCATCCCAACACAAGGAGCAGTAGGTTTTTACGATGAACGTTCATGCCTTATCTCCTTTTAAATGATGATCATCATCTATGATAGTAATCCCAAGAGAGGGGAGGTTCTTTTTAAAAAAAGAACTGAAAATACTCATATTCACATTTTTTTGTTCGTCATTCGTTATGCGTGTGCAGAATTTTGTTTGAATAACAGGCCCTTTTACTGTTGGCAGAATATGGACAAGATCTTCTCTGTAGATTGCCAAAGATTCAATAGGGTTTGAAATAATGCCAATCCCATTAATGGCTGCATCAAAAAGGGCACGTGTAGAGTTTATCCTAAGGGTTGCCTCAAGGGGTGGCAAGCCATACATTTTGCCCTTTAAATGCCAATCTACATGAGGGACGCCCTGAAAATATTCTCCATAGGCTAGAATACAATGCTGTTTTAAATCAGCGGGGCTTGTTGGCATGCCATATTTTGCAACATATTCTCTGCTTGCGAAAAGGGCCATGTGATAGGCAATGTGCCAGTTGAGATGAAATCCTTCAGGGGCGTCGCTTGCAAAAGGCCTTAAGAAAACATCAGCTTGGGCGCTAACAGAAGAAGAAATATTATCTTCTGCAACAATGGAAATTTTCAAATTGGGATAAAGATCGTGAAATTCTTTGATGCTTGGGATAAGCCATGTGATGGATGCAACAGTTGTTGATACAATGATCTCGCCTTTTGCTTCCATACTGCTGCTTTGAAGTTGGCCCAATCCCACATCAAAGGACGCCACCAATTGTTTTGCAATCGGTAGAAATCGTTTTCCCTCAACGGTCAGATAATTAGGTCGTCCTCTTTTGATAAGGATACGGTTAAGAAATTCTTCCACTTCATCCACGTGAGACCACATTGTAGATCGGGGGATAGAAAGTTTTTTATAAGTATTCGTGTCACAGTCGCTTTGACAAAATTCAACGAACGTTTTGAGAGAGTTGATGCGCAACGTATATACCTCACTGTTGGTCACTCTACACACAAAGAAGCTCTTTGTCAAAAAATGATGAAAAGGCTGTATTTTTTTAAATCGGGTTGACAATTTCCCGCATCGTCATCATATGTGACATATTCATCAGTATATGTGACAAAAAAGTTCCAATATACGTTAAAAATACACATAACTCAAAGGAAGGAAAATTGGCGATGATCATCGATTTTGAATCCGAGAAGCTTAAGCGATCTGACTACCAAGATGTTTTTGTGGATCTTTTAGATGATTTTTTGGATTTATTTTTAACATCCGAAAAAGATGAACGAGAAGGACTTTTAACAAACTTTCTAGAAAAATTAGATTTGGGCCCCAAACCCCTGACCCATTTTGTTCAATCATACTTTAATAATCAAGAAGTCCAGTGCTCTGTGGATGCAATTCTTCTAAGGACCCCCCTTCATGGACTAGCCAATGTTGTTGATTTTATGGAAGCTTGTTGGCCTCAAGAAAAAAATCTTGTAAAGCGATTCAAGGTTTTACTGATCGGTTTTAGCATTAAGAAATTAAAAACGGCGGATTATCTTATAGATATGATGGCAGATTATCTTTTAGGAAAAAGTAATTGGTTGGAAACGCATATTATATCACCTGTGCCAAACGTCCTGGAATTTCCATCCAGGGGACGTCAAGGAAACTTGCGTTAACAGAGAATTATGGTGCCCGCTGCCGGACTCGAACCAGCACGGCCGTAAAGCCAACAGATTTTAAGTCTGTCGTGTCTACCGATTCCACCAAGCGGGCAAAGAACTGATAACTTCGCCAACGTTAAACAATCAAACCCATAAGATCAAGATAATTTTTATTGGGCCTCTTGAAAAACTATGATAAAAATATCTGAGCAGTTCGTATGTTCGTTTCATAGATTTAAAGAAAGAGGCCCGTCTATAATGTTTACAACACTGATAAAAAAGATTTTTGGCACCGCTAATGACCGCCTCATCAAACAACACCAAAAAACTATTGATGCCATTAACGCCTTAGAACCCAGTGTCCAAGGATTGTCGGATACGGCTTTGGCTGAAAAACGTCTTGATTTCAAGAAACGGTTAGAAAGCGGTGAAACATTGGGCCAGATCCTTCCGGAGGCCTTTGCGGTTGTCCGGGAAGCCTCTGTTAGAACCCTTGGGATGCGTCATTTTGATGTCCAGCTCTTAGGCGGCATCTTCCTTCATGAGGGAACTATTACAGAAATGCGGACAGGTGAAGGAAAGACGTTGGTTGCAACACTTCCGGTTTACCTCAACGCTTTAACAGGGAAAGGCGTTCATGTTGTGACTGTGAATGACTACCTTGCAGAGCGTGACTTACGATGGATGGGAGAAATCTACAAATTCTTAGGCCTCTCTATGGGGTGTATTACCAGCAACATGAGTGATTCGGAACGGAAAAAAGCCTACGCGGCCGACATTACCTACGGAACAAACAATGAATTTGGGTTCGATTATCTGAGAGACAACATGAAGTTTCACCTCGATGAAATGGTACAACGGCCCTATAATTATGCCATTATTGACGAAGTCGACAGTATTTTGATTGACGAAGCACGGACACCCTTGATTATTTCAGGGCCTGCGGAAGATTCTTCCTCCCTTTATGCCTCTGCTAATACGATTGTTGCATCCTTGAAACAAGAACACTATGAAAAGGAAGAAAAGCATAACAATGTTACCCTGACAGAAGCAGGAGTGGAGCAAGTTGAATCTCTGCTGAAAAAACATGGTCTTTTGAAGGGAAATTCCATGTACGATAGTCAAAATATTGCTCTTGTTCATCATATCAACCAGTCACTCAAAGCTCACACCCTGTTCACAAAAGATAAAGATTACATTGTCATGGATGACAAGATTATTATCATTGATGAATTTACAGGACGTATGATGTCAGGGCGTCGTTTTTCCGATGGATTGCACCAGTCTTTGGAGGCAAAAGAAGGGGTGACCATTCAGATGGAAAACCAAACGCTTGCGTCCGTGACATTCCAAAATTACTTCAGACTTTACCCAAAGCTTGCAGGTATGTCTGGGTCTGCCATGACAGAAGCCCAAGAGTTTATGGATATTTATAAGCTGGGCGTTGTGGATTTACCAACCCATAAAGCTGTAAAACGTGTGGACTATGATGATGAGGTTTATCGCACAGAACGTGAAAAATTTGATGCGGTGATCGCGTTGATTAAGGAATGTTATGCCCGCAATCAACCCACATTGGTAGGTACAGCCAGTATTGAAAAATCAGAAAAGCTTTCACTAGAACTAAAAAAACATAAGATTCCCCATAATGTCTTGAATGCTCGCCACCATGAGCAAGAAGCAGCAATTATTGCAGAAGCTGGATATCCCAGAGCTGTTACCATTGCAACAAACATGGCAGGACGTGGAACCGATATTAAACTTGGGGGCAATTTGGAAGTGCGTCTCACAATGGAACTCCAGGGGATTTCAGATGAGAAAAAGCGCAACGAATTAACACAGAAGATCGAAGATCAGATTAAGGTTGATGAAGAAACTGGTTTAGCGGCAGGGGGTCTCTTTGTCATTGGAACAGAACGCCATGAAAGCCGTCGCATCGACAATCAGCTGCGTGGTCGTTCAGGGCGCCAAGGGGATCCGGGGGCGTCTAAGTTTTTCCTTTCTCTAGAAGATGACTTGATGCGTATTTTTGGGTCGGATCGATTGGACTCTATGCTCCAGAAACTAGGTCTTAAAGAAGGCGAAGCGATTACTCACCCTTGGATCAACCGGGCCCTTGAAAAAGCTCAGGCACGTGTGGAAGCCCGTAACTATGATATCCGCAAACATTTGTTGAAGTATGACGACGTGATGAATGATCAGCGGCGTGTGATTTATGATCAACGCTGTGAATTAATGAGTCAAGAAGACGTCACAGAGTTTGTTGATGAAATACGTGAAGAAGTCATTTCTGACCTTATTCATCGCCATATTCCTGAAAAAGCCTACGCGACTGATTGGGATATGAAGGGGCTTCATGAAGAATTACGACGTATTTTTGGATTGGATCTTGCGGTAGAACAATGGGCTGCGGAAGAAGGAATCGCAGACAGGGAAATTCAAGAACGCGTTGAGAAAACTATTCTCCAACAGTTTGATGCAAAGTTCAAAGGATTCCCAGACGATCTTGTATCCCACCTCTATAGATCTGTTTTGTTAAGGGTTCTGGATCAGGTTTGGAAAGATCATCTTCTTTCCCTCGACCATTTGCGCCAAGGTATTAACCTGAGGGCCTACGCCCAACGGGATCCTTTAAATGAATACAAGAAGGAAGCCTTTGAGCTTTTTGAAGGCATGCTTTGGTCTTTTAGGGAAGAAGTCATGTTGATCTTATCCCAGTTTAATTTCCGCCCAGAGGAAAGTGAAGATATTATTCCCCAAACGCCCCAAGTCACTCATGAAGGCCGCCTTGATCCTGCGTTTGAACAAGCGGCAGATGAAAAGCCTAAGGGCCCTGTTGTGCGTCGTCAAACCCAGGAAATTGATCCAAAAGATCCGAGTACCTGGGGGCGTGTTTCCAGAAATGCGGAATGTCCTTGTGGATCAGGTAAAAAATATAAGCAATGTCACGGTGCGCTTTAGACAGTTGTGTCTAAGCGCGTCTTGATATCTTTCCAGTGAAGGACTTTAAGGGGGTATGCCATGGCAAGGTAAGCTCCAAGGGATAAGGTCATCATGCCTCCAAGGAGCCATATGCGGTTGGGACTAATATGGGTTAAGAACATCTCCATAGGTTCTCGGCATGTATAAAGGAAGATAAAGAACAGCGTGGATACCAACCCGATACGATAAAGTGACTCACGGAGCATGGCATCAAATGTAAAGAATCCTTTTTTCTTCAAAATAATCGTCAAGATAATAAGGTTAACCCAGGCTGAAAAAGATGTTGCAAGGGCAAGGCCCACGTAAGCCAAGGGTTTAATCAGTAAAAGATTTAAAACCACATTCAAGGTGAGACAAATTCCCGCAACAATCATAGGATTCTTCGTGTCCCCATGGGCGAAAAAGCTGGTGCTAATGACTTTCAACAGGACATACGCCGGAAGACCTGATGCAAAAGCAATAAGGGTATAGGCCGTTGGCATGACGTCTTCTGCCCTAAATTCCCCGTGGTGAAAGATCGTTTCAATCAAAAGAGGCGCTAGCAGAATAAGACCAATGAATGCTGGCATGGATAAAGACAAAGAAAACTCAATGGCTAGATTTTGGCTTTGTTGGGCCGCTTGAAGATGGCCTTTTCTGATTTGCTTTGAAAGCAAAGGAAGGAGAACTGTACTGATGGCAATCCCAATGGTGCTTAGGGGCAATTGGTTCAGTCGATCAGCATAGCCCATATAGGAAATACCACCCGTTGGTAAAAAAGAGCCGATCATCATATCCAAAAAAAGGTTAATTTGAACAATGCCAGACCCAAGGGCCGCTGGAATCATCTTTTGGAAAAAAAGGCGGACATCTTTGGTTAGTTTAGGACTTTTAGGCAGCACCAGGGCAACTTTTAAAGAACACGGAGCAAAGACCCAAAGAAATTGGACAAGGCCACAAAGAAAAATTCCCCATGAAAAAGCAGAACCCATATTATCGAGATGGGGGCTGAGATATAACAAAGCCCCAATGATCGCCAAGTTTCCAGCAACGGGAGAAGACGCTGCTGCCACAAAACGTTCGAAAGAGTTCAAGATACCACTAAAAAAAGCAGTTAGAGAAATGAACATCAAAAAGGGAAACATAATACGGGTAAATTGGATGGTATAGGATAAGCGATCAGGCGTTTTCAAAAGTCCGGGGTACAAAAGACTAATGCAATGGGGCAGAAAAAGTTCAACCAGAATAATAAGAACGGAAAGGGTAATGGCAAGAATGGAAAAAATGTTTTGGGCAAATTCAACTGCTTCTTTTTTTCCCTGGCTGGTAAGGATCTTAGAAAAAATGGGGATAAAGGAAGCATTGAAAGCCCCTTCTGCGAAAATCCGTCTAAAAACGCTGGGGATTCTAATGGCTAGTTTCAAAGCGTCATTGATGGCGCCCGCCCCAAAATAATGGGCTTGAAGCATTTCCCTTAAAAATCCTGCCATACGACTCAAAATCGTTAGTGTCGCCACAGAAAATGCTGACCGAATGAGACGCATAAAACCCACACTCCTTATTGCTGAACGTTCCGCTAACCTAGGAGCTTTTCACTGAAAAATCAATAGATGATAAAATGGATTCTAGCAACGCAGATTTTTTTGGTGACGTCTATTATCCTTATGGTATAATGAAAATAAAAAACGAGGGATAAAGAATGGTTTCCATTTGGCAAGTTACAAGAGAATCCTTTTCTTTTTTACAGAACAACTTCTTCTCTATTGTCCGCAATTTATGGGTTGTTGTAGCGCTCAACATTTTAATCAATTATGGGATGGACTTAGAAGGAATCAGTCTGGGTGATTCTTGGAGCACTTGGATCAATGATCTTTTGCGCCCCTTGATCTTACTTGTTTTATCGCCCTTTTATGCGCGCCCTATTTTCAACATGATTGTAAAAAAGAATTTTAAACGTCCAAATGTCTTGGGAATGACCTGGTCCAAAGGGGATACGCGTTACTTTCTTTGGAACTGTGTGCTGTTGGTGATGTTTCTTGCAACGATAGCTTTGTTGCTGCTGCTTGGAATTCTTCTAGGGTCAGTGCAAGATACCCTAGGGACGCTCTTTCTTCTCATATGTTTTATCGTTCTTATTATGCTTTACATGATGCATATCAACCGGTTTCTCATGACATTACTTAGCTTTTACGATAAAAAAACGATCTCTTTTAAGGAGTCATTAACGCTTACACGGGGACAAGTTATCAAAATTTTTATTGCGACCATGGGAATTTTTCTGTGCTTTTTTGTCATTTCCCATTATCTACGTTACCCGTTGTTAGGGGAAATCATAGAAACTATCGCGACCGTCTTGCAGGTCATTACAAGTTGTATGGTTTATAAGGCTATTTTGAAGAAAGCTTAAAGGGATCTTTCAAGTTTCTTATAATAGCGCACACTGATGGCGATCAATCCAACATAAACAGTCCCAATGATACTAAGAACAGTCCAAGGGGCCATCACAAAGCCTGCGACCGTAATACCTGCTATAATAAAGACAGGCAGCACAAGACTGCGGGGGATAGAAACTTTTTTAAAAGAAAACGTTGGGACTCGACTTACTAACATAAGGGCGATACAAAATACCGCAATAATGTGGATCAACGCAGGGGCTTTAAAGGAAGGGACCTGAAAGTCCAAGACCATGGGGAAGCAAGCCAGAAGACCCCCTGCAGGGGCAGGAATACCCATAAAGAACTTTCCAGAGGCAAAAAGAGGGGGGGGCGTTTCATCAAGAAAGGCATTAAATCTTGCAAGGCGCAGGGCCATACAGATGGTAAAAAACAAACAAACAAGCCAACCAAAGCGATCAAGATTTTCAAGTTGATAAAGGTACACGAGAATAGCGGGCGCTACCCCAAAGTTGCAAAAATCTGCAAGCGAATCAAGTTCAGCCCCAAACCGTGAAGATGTTCCAAGAAAACGGGCAAGCCGCCCATCAAGAGCATCCAGAATAGCTGCAATAACAATACAGAGCACAGCATATTCCCATTTTTGAGAAAGCCCAAAACGAATAGCGCTCATCCCTGCACAAAGTGTTGAAAGCGTTACAAGGTTGGGAATGAAGCGATTAAAAGGGAGTTCTTTGATATTCTTTTGAAGGACACTTTTTCCCGTAGAAGTTGGTATCTTTTTCTTTTTAACGGGTTTCGCCATCGCGGCTATCCTCCTTAGAGAACATATCTGCAATCACTGTTTCTCCTGCAACCATTGTTTGTCCAACGATCACAAGGGGATTAATGTGAAGGGGGAGAAAGACATCCACGCGACTGCCAAAACGGATCAAACCAAATCGTTGCCCCGTTTCCACAAGGTCGCCTTCTTTAACATCAACGCGAATACGTCTTGCAATAAGGCCCGCAATTTGGGTGAAGGCAATAACAGTTTTATCTTCGGCCTCTACTACCATATATTGGCGTTCGTTATGTTCGCTCGCCTTGTCCAAAGACGCATTAAAGAATTTACCTGGGTGGTAGTGTATTTTTTTAATGGTTCCACCAAGGGGAATACGGTTGATGTGAACATTAAAGACATTCATGAAAATGCTGACACGGATACGGTTTCCCTTAAGGCCTAGAACAGCAGGGGGGCTGACTTCTGTGATTGCTTGCACAACACCGTCAGCAGGGCTAATGATAAGGCCTTCTCTTAAGGGGGTGACACGTGTTGGATTTCTGAAGAAATAAAAACACCAAAGCGTTAAAATAAATCCTATCCATCCAAGGGGGACAAAAATGTGCCAAAGCACCATGGAAACAATGAAAAAAATGGCGCCAAAAACAACACCTTCAGGGTGAATGGGTGCGATGCGATTAAACACGTGGTATCTTCCTATCTTGAATTGACGGTTGATGTATAGGGGATAATGGGGTATAAGTCAAATAAAAGTCAAATTCAAAAAACTTCAAAAGAAAGGATCACACAATGGGGGGATTAAAATCCATTTGTGTTTATTGTAGTGCGTCTGTCAAAGTTGACGATCATTATAAAACTGTCGCAAAAAACATGGGGCATCGTATCGCTGATGCCGGATTCCGCCTCGTTTATGGGGGCGCGCGTATTGGCATGATGGGCGCTGTCTCTGATGGCGTGATGGAATCAAATGGTTCTGTACTGGGTGTTACAACGAAGTATCTCGGCGAACATGAGGGCATCCACGATGGCCTAAAAACCCTGAAGGTGGTTGACAATATGCATGCTCGCAAACACTTGATGTTTGAAGAATCTGATGCTTTTATCGTCCTTCCCGGGGGATTTGGTACATTGGATGAATTTTTTGAAGTGTTGACGTGGAAGCAAATTGGTCTTCATGCCAAACCCATGGTGGTTTTAAATTATGAAAAGTTCTGGGATCCTTTAAAGACCGTTCTTGATAGTCTAAAAGACGGTGGATTTATTTCCAACAAGGATACGCAACTCTGCCATTTTGTTGAAACAGTGGACGAAGTGATTCCAACCATTCAGTCGACACCTATCATAAAAATCGATCCCGCCGAAAAATGGGGTAAAAATCCATAACGCTATTCTTGACTTTATACGATCAGCTTGTTATATGGATCATATCAAACAGTTTTAGAGATTTAAAGAAAATGAAAGTTGTCAGTTCCCTTAAGACTATAAAGTGTCGCGAAAGAAATTGTCGCGTTGTACGCCGTCGTGGACGCCTTTATGTTATTAACAAGAAAAATCCCCGGTTCAAAGCCCGTCAAGGTTAGCGCAAGATCCCTATTCCCTTTTTTTATTGACCGCAGCTTGTTTGAGGTGTAGTCTTTAAAGAAAAGGGCATTTTTCTGCCCTAATAGGGAGTCTATAATGAATAAGTTATTTTCAGTTTTTTTTGCAACATTTTTATTGGTTGGGTTTTATGTTCACGCAGCCCCTTCTAATATGACAAGTGCGTCTAACTTTCAGCCCTATCAAATGGTTGAGCGGGCTATGGAAATCAGCCCCCCTACCACGGATCAGATCACGCGTTACAGTGAAAACCACAAGGTCCGTCAGATGCAACAGTTTTTGGATAAGTCTGTCGCCCCGCTTATTTACAGATTGTTACGCAGCATTGAAGATAATACCAGTGTAAACTCCCAAACAGGTGCTGCTTGGACTCCAAGCGAACTTCCTAGTGATCTTGATCAAGCAGCATCTGATCTAGGTATGCGTATATATGTTGGGAACCTTGATATTACAAACGTTTCCAATTCTACTATTCAGGAAAACACATCAAACCTTGTGACCATTAAATTTGCAGCGAATCATCGTGTTCATGGACTCAATGGCGTTACCCTTCGTCTTGTCCCGCAAATGTCCAGTTCTTTGAATAGTGCGTTAGGCGTTGTAGGATGGTATTGTGTAACAGATATTGAAGAAGTGCCTGACAGCAGTTACTGGAGAAAACCACAGTCAGCGCTTAGTCTTGGGGGATCCACTGGTGAGGGATCCGCACCGACTGTGGACGGGTCTGCAACCTACGGCGCCTATTCTCCGCGTATGCACGGATTGTCGTGGCCATTCTTTAATAGGTGTGTGACACTAAACCCTGCCCAATACGAGCTTACAAAACCAATTACCACAGAAATCGCATTTGGTATTAATTCTAGCGCTATTGCTGCTAGCGATACTTCATATAATGCTTAAGGAATCATCCATTGTGAGGATCAATCCAGCCAATATGTCCGTCGGGGCGCATGTGAACAACGTTCAGCGCTCCGTTTTTTTTGTTCCTAAAAAGAAGCACATCTTCCCCTTCCAAATCCATTCGCATCACAGCCTCGCTAACCGTTAAGGTCGGCAAGCTTTTGGTTGTTTCTGCAACAATGGTTGCTTCTGCATGGTCTTCAGTTTCTTCTTCTTCCCCGAAATTCATATAATCGCCGCTCAAGACATATTGTTTAGCCTCTATGGATTCTCGGGCCCCTTCTTTATGGTGATCGCGTAAGCGCCTTTTATAACGCCTCAAATTTCCTTCGATCATATGAATGGCTTGATCCATCGATGGATAAGGCTCATCCGCTTCCGCTTCTCCCCGCACATAAATGTCATGACCTATATGAATAGAGATCTCTGTTTTAAAGAAATGCTTTACCTTGCTGAAGGTCACATGGGCCTCTAAGGCATCTCCAAAATATTTATCCACCACATGAACTAGGTGCTTTTCAAGGTGTGCTCTTAAGGCATCACCCGTATCAAGATGTTTTCCGGAAAGACTAATTTTCATGATTTTATGTTCCTCCTTTTTGTAATTTTTAAGGGTATATCACTAACCTGCAAATTTCCATAGACTCTTTTTGCGCCTTGCGTGGCTTTCTCAAAGACGATATAGTGCAAAGATGTATTTTTGTTGCAGAAATTAAAGGCTTATATCCATGAAACTCTCAGTTGATCGGTCTGTATTATTAAAGGCTTTAAGCCATACCCAAACGGTTGTTGAGCGCCGTGCGGTGACTCCTGTGTTGTCCAACGTTCTTTTGGAAGCAGAAGGGGCGCACTTAAAAATCTCAGCCACGGACTTAGATATTTCCATCATTGAAACCATCCCCGCTGGGGTGTCCGATACAGGATCGACAACTGTTTCTGCCCATATGTTTTACGATATCGTGAGGAAACTTCCGGAAGGGTCAGACATTGAGCTTAGTGAAAAGCCTGATAGCCATTCTTTGACCTTAAAATGCGGGAAAGCAAAGTTTTCGCTCCCCACCTTAAATGCCAAGGATTTTACGAATATTAAAACCAGTGGATTGCCTCATTCCTTTGTCATTTCGGCGGGCGAGTTATCCCATCTCATTGGGTCCACCCGGTTTTCCATGTCAACGGACGAATCCCGGTATTACCTGAATGGTATTTATTTTCACACCCGGGAAGCAGATCAACAACATGTGTTGTCTGCTGTTTCAACGGATGGCCATCGGTTGGCCCTGGCAGAAGTGCCAGAACCCCAAGGGGCCCACGGTATGCCTGACGTGATTATTCCCAAAAAGACTATTGGGGAAATTTCCAAACTTTTGGATGAAGCCCAGGGAGATGTGGAAATATCTCTATCTCATACCCAAATCACCTTTAATTTCGGCAAGGCCCTTGTGGCATCGCGCCTCATTGATGGGGCTTTTCCTGATTACACAAAAGTCATTCCTCAAAGCAATGAGTCATCCTTGACGCTCAGTCGGAAATTATTTTCAGAAGCCGTTGATCGTATTTCAACCATTTCTTTAGAGAAAACCAGATCTGTTAAAATGACTGTAGAGCCCAAAAGCATTACGATCTCTGCCTCGACCAATAACCAAGGAAGTGGAACAGAAGAATTGGATGCGACCTATGATGGCCAGCGTCTCAGCATGGGATTTAATGCCCGGTATCTTTTGGAAATTGCCCAACAGATTAAGGGAGAGACGATCCAATTCAAGCTGTCCAATGAGGATACCCCTGCGGTTATTAAGGGTATTGATGGCAGTGATGTGTTGTATGTTCTCATGCCCATGCGTGTATGACACCCATTTTATCTTCCCCTTCCTGCTGGTTATCCTCCCTTAAGGCAAGCAATTTTCGTTGTTATGATGCCTTAAATATTCAGTGCCATAATCATTCTCCTGTCATTTTAACGGGTCCCAATGGGGCGGGCAAAACCAATATTCTTGAGGCTATTTCCCTTTTAGCGCCGGGCCGGGGGTTTAGAAAATGCAAACTCTCGCAATTCACTCGGTATCAAAATCAAGGGATGCCTTGGGCTATTCATGCTACGCTTAGGTTGCCTGATGGGTCTATTGCCCTTAGTACAGGCCTTGATTTAACGGCAGAAAAGGAACGTCGGGTGGTTAAAATCAATGGCGCCCCCCAAGCCCAAACAGCTTTGCCTGAGTGGTTCCGTATTATTTGGCAAACCCCCCAATCGGACTGTTTGTTTTTAGAGGGAATGAGTGTGCGGCGTAAATTTTTAGATACCCTTATTACCCAAATCAATCCGACCTATTCAAAGCATTTGACCCGGTATGACCATGCTCTCAAGGAACGGTCGCATCTTTTAAAGGAAGGTTCTTACGATCCCAATTGGATGAAGGTTTTGGAAGAAACGCTGGCCCAAGAGGCTGTTGTGATTGTGACCACCCGTAAGGAGTTTATTGCAGAACTTAATATCTACGGGCTTAACAACGTGACCCATTTCCCCAAATTTTCCCTTGCAACCCATGGGTATGTGGAGGACTTTTTAGAAAATAATCCGGCCCTTTGGGTAGAAGATAAAATACAAGAGATGCTTTTTGCAAATAGAGCCGATGATACACTTAAAGGCGGGAGTAAAATTGGCCCTAATCAATCAGAAATTCGTGTGATAAACCTTGATTATGACTACCCAGCTGAGGTATGCTCGACGGGTGAACAAAAGGCGTTGTTGTTGTCCTTGATGCTTGCCAACTGTCGATTGCAATCGGTTGTATGTGGTGTTGCTCCTATCTTGTTGTTGGACGAGGTGGTGGCTCATCTGGATCACCAACGGCAGGCCCATTTGTTCGAAGAGATTTTAGCGTTGAATGCTCAAGCGTGGCTCACCGGAACCCACACAAACGTTTTTGAACCCCTCAGGGGACGTGGGTATTTTTTAACAGTTGATCATGCCGTATTAAAAGAAGGTTAATAAAGAAATGTCTAGCGATAATACGAACCAACCCCACGATCCTCATCATTATGATGCGGATTCTATTAAAGTCCTCAAAGGCCTTGAGGCTGTTCGCAAACGTCCGGGAATGTACATCGGGGATACGGATGATGGTTCGGGTCTCCACCACATGGTCTATGAAGTCGTAGATAACGCCATTGACGAATCTTTAGCTGGATATTGTACGCTTGTCACCGTTACGTTAAATCCTGATGGATCAGTCACTGTGACAGACAATGGACGGGGTATTCCCGTTTCCATCCACGCCCAAGAAGGCATTTCAGCCGCTGAAGTCATCATGACGCAACTCCATGCGGGCGGTAAGTTTGACCAGAATTCTTATAAAGTCTCCGGGGGTCTTCATGGCGTGGGCGTATCTGTTGTGAATGCCTTGTCTGAAAAATTAGACCTTCGGATTTTCCGTGAAGGCAAAGAACACTTTATGCGGTTTAAGCACGGAGAACCTGAGGCGCCGCTTGTCGTCGTTGGGCCTTCTGATGCGACTGGAACCCATGTCACGTTCCTGCCTTCAACAGAAACATTTACCCAAACAGAATTTAGCTACACAACCTTGGAACACCGTTTGCGGGAATTAGCGTTTCTTAACTCAGGTGTGCGGATTGTTTTAACAGATAATCGTACTGATGAAACAAAAGTATCAGAACTTTACTATGAGGGTGGTGTAAAGGCCTTTGTGGAATATTTAGACCGTACAAAAACCCCCGTCCACAAGCCGACCATTTATGTTAAGGGTGAGAAGAATGGAATTATTCTTGAAATCGCCCTTGAGTGGACCGACAGTTACCATGAAACCATGTTGTGCTTTACGAACAACATCCCCCAAAGAGACGGCGGAACACATCTTGCAGGGTTCAGGGCTGCATTGACGCGTCTTACAAATACCTTTTCTCAAACAAGTGGCAATGCAAAGAAAGAAAAAATTGCGTTAACGGGGGATGATGCCCGTGAAGGCCTCACGTGTGTTTTATCCATTAAAGTTCCTGATCCTAAGTTTTCGTCCCAAACAAAAGATAAACTTGTTTCCTCTGAGGTGCGTCCTGTGGTGGAAAATATTGTAGGGGATCGTTTAGGGCAATGGTTTGAAGAAAACCCAGCGGAAGCAAAGCTTGTGATGCAAAAAGTTGTGGAAGCCGCAACGGCACGGGAAGCTGCCCGCAAAGCGCGTGAATTGACACGCCGCAAAAGCGTCTTAGAAATTTCATCCCTTCCTGGAAAGCTGGCCGATTGTCAAGAAAAAGATCCAGCGCTTAGTGAGATTTTCATTGTGGAAGGAGACTCTGCCGGGGGTAACGCAAAACAAGGTCGGAACCGTAAAAATCAGGCGATCTTGCCTTTGAGAGGAAAGATCCTCAACGTAGAACGGGCCCGTTTTGACAAAATGCTGGGGTCTGAGCAAATCGGCACATTGATTTCTGCCCTTGGGACAAGTATCGGTAAGGACGATTTTAATATTGAAAAGCTGCGCTATCATAAGATCATCATCATGACCGACGCGGATGTCGACGGCAGCCATATTCGTACACTTCTTCTCACTTTTTTCTATCGTCAGATGATTTCTGTCATTGAAAAGGGATACCTCTATATTGCCCAGCCGCCTCTTTACAAGGTCAAGCGCGGACAGTCTGAACTTTATCTCAAAAATGATGAAGCGTTGGAAAATTATCTGATTAATGAGGGAATTCATCAGGCCATGTTAGTCCTCCCGAGCAAAGAACAAGTTGCCGGTGAAGACCTTAAATCACGTCTGCGTATTGCGTGCCAAGTCCGGTTGATTATCGAACGCCTTTCAAAGAAGTTGAATGCGCCCCATATTTTGGAGCATGCGGCTATTTTGAATATTTTGAACGCGGATGCATTAGAAGACAGTAAATTCACAACAGCTCAGGCGACACTCCTTGAAACCCACCTCAATAAAGTTTACGCGTTATCGGGTGATGAAAAGTGGTCTGCTGTTTTGCAAGATGACGGAGCGATTCTTCTACGCCGCATGCATAATTCTGTGCCAGAACGTGTCAAGTTAACGCCTGCGTTGGCCTATTCCAATGAAGCACGGCACCTCAGTGGTCTGATTGCCTCTTTGAAGTTTTACGCAGAGGGTGTCTCAGATCTGACCGTTAAAGATAAAACCCACAAAATTCTGATGCCTTCCCAGTTAATAGGCCATGTCATGGATGAAGGACGCCGGGGGATGACTATCCAACGGTATAAAGGTCTAGGCGAAATGAATGCCGATCAGCTTTGGGAGACAACCTTGGATCCTGAGGAACGCACGTTGCTTCAAGTTAAACTTTCCCATACCGACGAAGCAGAAGATATCTTTTCAACCCTTATGGGGGATGTGGTGGAACCGCGCCGGGAATTTATCCAAAACAATGCGCTGAACGTTCAAAATATCGATGCCTAGGAAGAAATCAAAAATACCAAAAACCCGGAAACACAAAAAGTCTTGGGTGTGGCGGCTCGTTCGCTGGGCTTTTTTTACGGCCTTTTGCTTTGCGGCACTAGTGGCAGCAGTCATTACGTGGTACGCCAAGGAACTGCCCGAAATCCAGGGGTTTGATATTGCCAATAAAAAACCCAGTATTATTTTTCTCACGAAAGATCACCGTGAGATTGCAACCCAGGGCCATGTGTACGGTGAAACGGTTACTGCAGACAAGGTCCCGTCCTATCTGATCAAAGCGTTGATTTCAACAGAAGATCGCCGCTTTTTTGAACATGGGGGCGTTGATGTTCAGGGCCTCTTCCGGGCTTCTTTTAAAAATCTTTTATCAGGGCATGTGGTTCAAGGAGGAAGCACCTTAACCCAACAGTTGGTGAAAAATATCCTTTTGACCCATGAACGGTCTTTTAGCCGCAAGATTAAAGAGTTGATTCTGGCCGTTTGGCTTGAAAAGCATTTCACAAAAAAACAAATCCTTAGTATTTATTTGAATCGTGTTTATTTGGGAGGCGGCACTTTTGGCGTCGATGCGGCAGCTCAACTTTACTTTGGAAAACCGATTGGTGGGTTAGAGCTTGCTGAATGCGCCATTATTGCAGGCCTTCTCAAGGCGCCAAATCGCTATGCCCAAAAACATGACCAGTTAAAAGCCCGGGGCATTGTCGTTTTACACAATATGCTAGAGACCAAAAGCATTACCCCCAAGCAGTACAAAAACGGCAAAAAAACCATTGAACAGATGGTCTTTAACAATAAACGCATGCCCAGTTATCGCTATTTTACAGACTGGATTTCAACGGAACTTGAAAACCTTGTTGATACATCCCAAGACCTTATCGTTACAACCACGTTGGATGCCAATCTTCAAACTATTGCAACAGAATCCATCACCCAAACGATCCATCAATATGAAAAATCCCATAAGATCGCACAAGCGGCTTTCACAGCCATGTCCTTGGATGGGGCTGTGCGGGCTATGGTGGGGGGCACCCATTACTTCAGCATGCAATATAATCTTGCAACCCAGGCACGACGCCAGGCGGGGTCTGCATTTAAACCCATTGTCTATCTAACGGCCCTTGAAAAAGGCTATCCTCTGGATTACGTCTTGGATGATACCCCCTACAAGAGAGGCGCTTGGACAGCCAACAATTTTGGATGGGAATCAAAAGGGACTGTCACCCTTCAAGAGGCGCTGACTTATTCCATTAACACAGCAACCATTCGGTTGGCTGAAAAAGTTGGGATTGATCCTATTATCAAAATGGCAAAACGTTTAGGCTTTAGCCATAAGCCACCTCGGAACTTAAGTATTGCCCTTGGAACAGCAGAGACGTCTTTAATTGAATTGGTCAGGGCGTATGCCATGATTGCAAACCAAGGGATCCGCATTCAACCCTATGGTATTTTGGAAATTCGAACGCCGGACGGGAAAATTCTCTATAAACGTCCAGCCTTTGTGATTGATGAATTTATTGATACAGCTATTATGCAAACTATGATCCACCTGCTTGAAGATGTCGTTCAAGAAGGAACTGGGAAGTTGGCCCAGATTCCAGGCAAAATTATCGCAGGCAAAACTGGGACCACCCAACGTTTCCGGGATGCTTGGTTTATTGGGTTCACAGACTTTATCGCCGCAGGCGTTTGGATGGGGAACCCCAACGAAACCCCCATGACGCGCGTCGCTGGTGGCAATATTCCAGCCACCCTTTGGAAAAACATCATGGCACGGTACTTAGGCGCCTAATAGGCTGTGATCGATAAAAATACCTTTTATCGATCAAAAATCGTGTTATTATGATTGATAAAGAAGGAGTTTATCGATCATGACATGGAATTGGCAAGATAAAAATTGGCCCCATTTTTCATGGGATTCAGACAAGCTTGCCCGTGCAGAGGCCTTGTTCATGGAAGGGACCGGACTTATGGCCGGTGTTTCTCTCCACCTCAGTGATACCGACAAAAAAACCCTCATCGTAGATATTATGAGCTCTGAAGCGCTTGAAACTTCCGCTATTGAAGGAGAAATCTTCAACAGAGAAAGCGTACAAGTCTCTATTCGTCGCCATCTGGGTTTTTCCATGGATCGCAGCAAAGCAACACCGGCAGAAATAGGTGTTACAGAGATGATGGTTGATTTATATCGTCATATGACGGATCCCCTGAGGCATGAAACTTTATTCAAATGGCATACAATGGTCATGAATGGTCGACATGATTTAGATGATGTTGGGTGCTACAGGACCCATGTAGATCCGATGCAAATTGTTTCTGGTCCAGACTACGAACGCAAAGTTCACTATGAAGCACCCCCTTCCGTCCAAATTCCCCGTGAGATGGATTTATTCTTAGACTGGTTCGATCAAACGAATATTGAGAACCCTCTTCCTATTATTACGCGTGCTGGGATAGCCCATCTGTGGTTTGAAAGCCTTCATCCTTTTGAAGATGGGAATGGTCGTATAGGACGGATGATTGCTGAAAAAGCATTGGCCCAGCGTCTTTCTGTTCCCACATTAACAGGCTTATCAGCAACACTGCATAGAAGACGGAAAGAATACTATCAAGCCCTTGAGTCAGCAAGTCAGCGTTTGGATATAACCACATGGTTGCTTTGGTTTGCATCGATTGTGATTGAGGCTCAACGACGCAGCCAAGCCCAGATAGAATTTCTTTTAGACAAAACGCGGCTAATGGATAAAGTAAAAAAATCGCTTAATCCGCGCCAAGAAAAAGTTATTCTGCGGATATTTCAGGCAGGACCCGAAGGATTTAAGGGGGGGCTTAGTGCTAAAAATTACGTAACAATTACAGGATCCTCATCTGCAACAACAACGAGAGACTTAAGCGATCTTGTCGAAAAGGGGGTTTTATGCCGAACTGGAGATCTAAAGGCAGCGCGCTATCATCTGACAATTCCCTTAAAACCTGTTGCGCCAGTTAGCTTAAAGGATATTTAATACTCCGCCATAAAAACACCATCTTCCCATGGACCTTCACCTGTTCCTTAAAATGAATCTCTGGAATCATATAGCGATTGGCGGTTTTAAGGGTGACGCGATGGCCCTCATTCACCCATTTGCGCAGCATGAGTTTCTGGTCGATGGACACAAGCATCACCATGTCATGCATCCCTTCAGTGGTCGCTTGAAAAATAACCTGATCCCCGTTCAAGATACCCCAGTCTTTTAAGAAATCTCCTTGGACCTCAAACGCTTTTAGATCTCCCTCAGGCAAAAACTCTTTCAAAACGTTCACTGTTCTTTGGGGCATGTCCATAGTGGAAAGAGATCCCACAGAACCCAATATCCCAAAGAAAGGGATGACTTGAACATCCGATGACGAAGAAGAGGGAGAAAGAGTCCCCAGTGCCGCCATATCACTATCCACCGTTTTCAAAATTTCAATCGCCCGGGCACGGTTGGGGAAACGTTTGCAATACCCTCGTTTTTCAAGACCATTCACGAGACCATGCACTGCCGATTTAGACCGTAGTTTAAGGGCGCGACAGATTTCTTCATAAGAGGGAGAAAGGGCATTGCGTGTTTGATAATCCACCAGAAAAGCCAGAAGTTCATGTTGCCGCTTGGTTAACACAGTGATATTATCCTCGTTAGTTTTGGTTTCATTATAATGAAGAATAATGCATCCAGCAATGGTGGGACATTTCTTTAAAAAAGGCAGATAAACTTGATTTTCGGCAATTCCATAAAAAAACAAATTCTCAGTTTTGGGCTTTTCTTAAGCATTCTGTTTATCGTTCAGATCTATATGATCGTGGACCCCAATCACATCACGGGGTCTGGTCTTGATCATTACGGTCAATCTATCGAGCAGGACAAACTCCTTAAAGATTTGGCCAATATGGTGGATCGATCTCATGAACTGGTTCAAGACATCTCTTATGAAACAGAAGAAGCCATCAGTAACATTATGGAAATGGATGATACTATTAATACTCATGTAGAGCGGCTTAAAACCCTTGGGCCTAGTGATGAATGGAAAAGTGCCTATCAGACCCTGCGGGATCTTCATGACGCCTATAGTGCTGGAATAAAGTCTATTCTGGTCAGCGCCAAAAGCTTTGACACCCTTAAGGGAACACTGACAACAAAATCGGTCAAGCCCATCGTGGATATTTTGGAAGAGGTAAAGTCTTTTGCCCAAAAACCCCAAGAACAAACACACCTTCAGTCTCTTATAGGGGGGATCCACGCTATTAATACCTATCTTGTGGAGATTCTTGCAAAGCCTTCTTACAAAGCCCAGGATTTTGAAGCCCTTAATAAACCGATGGAATCTGTCACCATAACGCTTGCAGCGTTATTGCCGTTAACGGATCATAGACCCGATTTTCATGGAGAAATTGAACGCTTTCAAACCCTTGTAATCAATTACTTTTCCGCCATTCACCAGATGAAGGATCATTTACTGGAAAGACCAAAATTGGTCGATAATCTGTTGCAACAAGAAAAGCTTTTTGTGAATTTTATCAATGATTTGACCCTTGCCTTGAAAGAAAATCAAAAAGAAGTGTTTCAAGATGTTTACAAAGAAAGCAAGGGACTTAAACGCAATAGTCTTCTTTCTTCCGCCATGATGATGTTAATGGTTATTCTGTTCTTAATGATTCTTTTGTTTAAGGTCCAAAGACCTTTGACGCGCCTTGCCACTGTTTTAACAAACATTAATGCCCAAGAAAGAGATTCTTTTAAGAAAAGCTTTCAAGAAATCCAAGATATTTTGGAAGCGGTTGATGCCCTTAAGAACCATATTGCCAAAGAATTAAGGACAAATTTCCAAACGACCCTTAAAGAAGATAATCAGCGCATTGAAAGTAAACTCAATATGCTTGCAAGTTCTGCTGTGGAATTGGGGAAAGTGTCTGCAGATATTGCAAAAATCCCAACCATCTTTGACAAAAAATTTACGTCTATTTATATGGCTAATGATGAAAGTCGTATTCATTTTCGCCACATGGTTCATGGATGTGAGGAGATGCATAAGACGTTAGAAACCCTTATAAAACAAGTTGAGAAAAATCCAGCTAAAGTATCTAAAAAAACACTCGATTCTTTGAAAGAGTCTTTGGCCCACGTCCTTTCCTTGGCCCATGAAGGTGCTGTGGAGTCCCAAACATTAGGGCTGCGTTTTAATAGTTTGCTTCGTACCAAGGATGATACGCTTGAGGTTGCAAAACTTTTTAGCAAGGCTGGGTCACGGGTCAATCAATTGGCCAGATCGCTTAAAGAAGATGTCAGTCTGTTCTTTGAGAAAATCCAAGGAGAACATTTGCCAGAAGAAGAAAATCCCCTACGTCCTGACAGGCCAAGTCTTTAAAAGTCTCAGGAATATAGGCATTTTTCCCCTATTCCAGGGGGCTTATACTTTTCATGGTTCAAACTTAGAACTTGAAGCATGAGGAGTATAACGTATCGCCCCTTGATTTTTCCTCTCATACCACCTATATTCCTTTCATGAGTTCTCTATTACTCTTTCATTTGCGACTCTCAAAGTGAGAGTTCTTCTTCGAGATAAGAAGGGCAAAGGATCTCCGAAAGGATGATCAAAGCGGCTAGGATTAAGAGTACACAAAAGGCTTTAAAGCCCTGGATGATGACTCTTATTGTAACCGTGTTTGAATAAAGGAGAACACCATGCATTGTGCATGCAATTTATAACAGCCCGACAAGGGACATCTATTTTCAACCCCATAACATTTAAAAAATAACCCCCAAGAGATTCTTCTTTTAGGATTGGTTTTTAAAAGGCCAAGAATTTCTTAAACCATAAAGGATTATATTATGAACGATTTTTACTCATTTGGACTGCCAGAATCTCTCGTGCAATCGCTTGATCGATTACAGTTTAAAACACCAACCCCTATTCAGGTTGCAGCCATTCCTTTGGCTTTAAAAGGCCGGGATATTTTGGGTTCTGCCCAAACAGGAACCGGCAAAACTGCAGCTTTTGGGATTCCACTGGTTGCAAAACTTTTGGCGAACCCCCAGGGTTCTGCCTTGGTTATTACACCAACGCGTGAACTTGCTACCCAAGTCATGCAGGCGCTTCGGGATCTTCTTGGTAAAACAAGTCCTATTCGCACGGCCCTTATTATTGGGGGGGAAGCTATGGGTAAGCAATTCCAACAACTCAGGACAAACCCACGGCTTTTCGTTGGAACGCCTGGACGTATCAACGACCATTTGAGTCGGGGTACATTGAAACTCAATGATACGAATTTCCTTGTCCTTGATGAAATGGACCGGATGTTGGATATGGGTTTTTCTATCCAGATTGAACAGATCCGCAAACATCTTCCAAAAGAACGCCAAACCATGTTGTTTTCAGCAACCATGCCACAAAATATTCTGCGATTGGCAGAGTCTTATTTGACGCAACCTGAGCGGATTGCCGTTGGATCAACTTCGAACCCAGCAGCGAAGATTAAGCAGGAAATGGTGGCGTTGTCTGAAGTAGACAAATATCCACAGCTTTTGACACAGCTTGAAAAACGTGAAGGATCCGTGATCATCTTCATCAAAACTAAGTATGGTGCTGAAAAGATGGCCAAGCGCTTGAAAGATGACCATCATAGTGCGGATGCCCTTCATGGGGATTTGCGCCATAACAAGCGCGAAAGTGTGATCAAAGCCTTCCGGAACAGTAAATACCGTATTCTTGTTGCAACTGACGTTGCAGCGCGCGGTCTTGATATTCCCCATATTGAACACGTGATTAACTATGACCTTCCACAATGTCCAGAGGATTACATTCACCGCATTGGACGCACAGCGCGTGCGGGTGCTGAGGGTGAGGCCATCTGTTTCGTGACGCCTGCGGATAAGGGAAAATGGTATGCCATTAACCGTTTGATGAATCCCAATACGCCTATGGAAGCTCCTCCACGGGATCATAAAAAGGGATCCAGCAGAAGTGGTCCTAAGAAATGGGGGCGTGGACCAGGTGGAGATCACCGTAGTGAGTCCAGAGGGAATGCACCCAGATCTGAACCACGTGGAGATTTTAGAGGAGATCGCAAAGGATCCCAAGGTCGGGATTACAGCCGGGACCAACGCAGTGAGACAAGCCGCGATCCAAATAGAGTGCCGAGTCGGGATCCGAATCGCGCACCAAGCGCGGCACCAAGCCGTGATCCAAACAGGACCCCAAGTAGCTGGACCCCAAAAAAGGACTATGGACGGGATCCCAACAGGACAACGAGTCGAGACCCCAATAGAACCCCGAGTCGCGACCATGCCCGGGATCAAAGACCAGCAGGTTCAGCACCCAGAAAAACATGGAGCGATAAGCCCGTCGCACGGCGTCCTCAACGACCATAAGGCGTTTGTTTAACACAAACCAAAACCACGGGTCCCAATGGTTCCCGTGGTTTTTTTATAGAGTCTATTTTTTAAAGAAGCTTGTTATTTTTTGTGGAGTACTTATAAGTACATCACGTATAAAAAAATTATTGATAAATTAGAGTGTTTTTAAAGAGGGGCATTGAAAATGTTTGCAGAAAAAAAATGTGTGAAAGCAAAATTCATCTGTCTTAAAAATTATACCCCCTTTCTTTGGATAAAAAGGATCTGTTGTCTGGTCCTCATATGTACGACTTATCTTAACCAGGTTTCGTGGGCCATGGAGGAACAGCCTGAAAATGAGGTTCTTCCATTTACAAGACAACTGACAGGAAGTATCAATTTCTCTGATAAAGATATAAACGAAGAAGGTCAGCGACTTCTTTCGGATGAACAGAACCGACAAGGCTACGGAACAACAAAGGATGATTCTTCCCTTTCTTCTAACCATGACAGTGGACTCAGTGAATCTGAATATCTAGATCCAGTGCTTAATATTGAAACGTCATCTTGGAAAGGTAAACTACGGTGGGCCAATGTGGATAACGTATTCCAACGTATTGGGTATGCAATTGTTCTAAGAGGCCCCCATATGTATCATTTAGAAAAAAAAGGGTGCTCTCGTCCAGTCTGGTTATCAGGGGGATCTTTTCCCATCGTTTCCAACAGTGCTAGAAAACGAGTCCTCTTTGTTGATGGGTTTCGTCAAGGAACAGAATCTGTGATTTTTAACACGATCCACCTTGGTATCACAGCACTTACAGCCTATCAGCTTTATAATTTTTTCCATCAAGCCGCGCCTTTGGCCTGTCAGCATTACGACTCTTCCAGAGACTTGAGGGATTTATTTTCCTTCCTAGCAAATTCAGAAGATCAAGTTCTTTTGGGAATGTTCCATGACGTGTTGGGAAAACAAAGCGAAGTTCTATCGAATCTTAAATTCCTTATGATTGTTCCATTTGTTTATGGGGCAGGGATGGGTCTTTGGGATACGAGAGATAGTCATATTACAACAGATGCTATTCAAGAAGCCCTTCAAACCATTAGCAAGGTAAAACCTACCCTTAAAACGGGTCTTGTTGGATGGATGATCCCATCTTTTATATCTCAAGCGTGTTTTCCCTCTTATTACAATCCCATTGGAGACAGACTTAATTTATTGGTGTGGAATTTTCTTTGGAATGCAACCATTCGTTCAGATGATTTAGAAAGTGTGTGGGGCACCCTTCAAGCCCTCGTTAAGGGTCATCAAGGGTATACCCCTATTAATGCTTTATCTTATGTCATGCGCATAGCCCATGGGTTGAATGAAAAAGATCTTAAAGCTTTTGGAAATGATTCCATCTCCATAAAACAAGCAGGAGACGATGCAGAAGAACCTTTTGTTCAAGATCCACTGGACAAAAGAAAACAGATCAAGAAGGAAGCTTTTTCTCTTATCCAGGACATGGCAGAGTTTAATAAACATAAAGAAGGCAGAGGATTCTTTCAAGCGGGACTGAATGCTATGTATGCTAAATACCTTCTTTGGTCTTTGGGATTGCCGACATCTAAAAAAGAGTTTCTAGCTGCCACTCTTTTTAAAGGGGGGAAACTCTATGGGCACGCAAAACTTCTTGAGACTATTGTGGAGACTTTCCTCAAAGCAGAAAAATGTCCTGAACAGCCAGGCGTCAGCGTGGCGGGAGTCGAACCTTGGGCGAGTGATTTAAGTCAAGAATGTTTTGAAGCAGCCGTGAAGATCTTTAATGTGATACCAGGACAGCCGGCAGAGACATTAGTTGGAAACTTAGATAAATATTATTTCCCTAATTGTACCATTGATCTTGATCTTTCAAACAGAGGCGTATCTGGCCAAGTGGCAGCAAGCATCATGGACTCCTTAGTTAATCAGAGTGTGATTTTTACTTCTGTCGACTTTTCAGGAAATAGTATTACTACACCAGAAGATTTTGAAGTAATTTTTCCATTTCTGTATGACATAAAAAAACTTGATTTGTCCAATAATAACATTGGAAGAAACTCAGATGGTCTTCGATTTTTATCCCATCTTTTGTCAAACGTTACATCACTTACTCATCTTGATTTATCAGATAATTATATTGGGGTACTCAATGAAAATAACACATTAAATATTGGCCATGGGATTTCTTTTCTCACCCAACTTAGGTTTTTGGACCTTTCCAATAATCAAATAGGCAGATGGGGATCTGAGGGAATGATAGGACTTTCTGAATCAATTTCTGCGCTAACACAGCTTGTTTTTTTAAATATCTCAAATAATTTCATAGGCTATACGGATTCTCGTGGAACAGCTGCGCTAGGTGAAAGCCTTCCGTCATTAAAACAACTCCAATATCTTGATCTTTCAGTTAATGCGATAGAGTGGACAGATTCTAACGGAACAATACCTTTTAGTAATGGATTATCGAACATTATGAACCTCAAATATCTGAATCTTTATGGAAATCAGATAGGTCTTTGGGATTCTCGTGGCACTCAATCCTTGGGGCACAGCGTATCCAACCTTAAAAGCCTTCAATTCTTGGGCATGGGCTACAATAGTATAGGTATGATAGATTCATATGGTGTTTTGGCCCTGGGTCAAGGCTTGCGATTTCTTACGCAGATGACGTTTCTTGATCTTTCACAAAATTTCATAGGGTCTGAAGGATTACAACCCCTTGTAGAATCATTGTACAATTTAAAAGAACTAACAGATTTCCAATTTTTGCCAAATCCCGTTACGAATGCGGACATCGGACAAATTAATCAAGCCCTCAGCCACGCTGCTGTGCCTCCACTGCCGCATATTATTCAATCAGTTGATGATGCAAAAACTTTTTGTCAAAGCTTTTCTGGTTCAAACTGCAATCTTTCTGGGATATTTCCATCACCAACACTCCCCGTCGTACAAGTTTTGTTTGGGTGTTTGGGAAATAAGAAGGAAATTAGGTCTCTTGATCTATCAAATAATTTGTTAGGTGTCGGTGGGGCGTCGGCTGTAGGAGAAGAACTTTGGAATCTTCCAAACCTTACTTTTCTTAATCTTTCATGGAATGATATAGGAATGGGAGGAGATACAAATAATATTACAGCCTTATTTCAAGGGTTATCAATTCTTTTGCAGCTCTCCTCTATTGATGTATCAAATAATAATATGGCGACACTAGATTGGACAACTATAGCTGCTTTTGGGCAATCAATTTCTCATTTAAAGAACCTTACCTATTTGGACTTCTCTATAAATGCTATGGAGGAAGTGACGGCTGAGGGGAGTGTTATTTTTTGCAATAGTCTTTCTGGACTTACTCAGCTTACTTATCTTGATTTATCAGGAAATGCCATGGGATACATCAACTCTAATGGAGTTGTTGCATTGGGTGATGCCCTATTTAATCTTTCCCAACTTACTTTTCTTGATCTGTCTGTTAATCTAATGGGGAACATAGACTCACGAGGGGTCATAAAAATTGCACAATCACTTTCAACACTTAAACATCTTTCTTTTCTGGATCTTTCAAGCAATAGAATCGACTATACAGATGGTCTTAGTTCGTCAGAGCTGGGAAAAAGTCTGGTAGATTTGACACAGCTTCAATATCTGGATCTATCCCTTAATAACATAGGATTTTGGGGGAAAGATGGGGAAATATCCCTTGCTAAAGGGATTAGTCAAATGAATATCTTACAGTTTATTAATTTAGGTGGTAACAACATTGGCTCAACAGGTCCTGATGGTCCTCAGGTCCTCATCCCTAGTTTACTAAGGTTGCCTAATCTTACGTTAGAAAACTTAAATGTTCAGGGTATGGCTAATGTGAGTTGGTCCCAAGCGGAATCCTATCTTCAAAATCTTCAGTCACAAGCGATGATGACAGCCTGTCAAACGAGCACCTGTTTTGGGGGAGGGATCCAACCTGTTTCCAGTCTCAGCCAAACGCTCCCTTCGAGTGTCTCTCAATCACGGTATTTAGCAGATGTTCCTTTTGGGGGCCTTCTTGAAATGCCTTCCAATACAACCCTGATAGCAGAAGGCAGGGCCTTGGTTCCTTATAATGAACCTATCCTCTCTAGTGATGTTGATATCTTGTCCACCCTTGGATCTTCGGCTCTCGCAGGTGCTGTCTTTGCAGCATTACCCGAAGCCATCGGCGATACTCTTCACCTTTCTGGCCTTGTGAGCGAACAAAATGCATATCGCATAAAGATGGCCAGTAACGCCGCCCTTGTGTTTGCAACAGGATCCTGGATGTCCACAGGGGCATCTTACTTGACAACCACAGGACTTCAATGCTTGGGGGTAACAGAATCCAAAGCAAGGATTGGCGGAAACGCCGCAGCCCTTTTGGTTAATACAGGACTTAGTCTAACCCCCACAAGGCTCGCTGCCATTGCTCTAAACTATGCCGCCGGTAGATTTGGCCTCTGGGCTGAAAAGGGAATCATAAAGAAATATTTTCAACCCTTAGGGAAGGGTGGAGATATTTAATTAAAAGGATCAGTTATTAAATTGCTATGCGGGATGACAAGGCGGGGGCAACGATTCAAAAAGTGTCGAGTAGAGTTTCATAGACACTCCTTGAATCTCCTCTTCAAAATCATTACAGTAGGCCCATGACAATTTATCAAACAAGGAGACCAACCCCATGACATTTTCCCTGCCCAAACTACCCTATGAGAAAATCGCTCTTGAACCGTATATTTCAAGGGATACGTTGAACTTTCACTATGATAAACACCACCAAACCTATGTCACAAAACTAAATGAATTGGTTGAGGGGACTGAATTTGCTGGGATGGAACTGGAAGATGTGATTCGTGAGACAGAAAATGATCCAGATCTTCGGGGTGTTTTTAATAACGCCGCTCAGGTGTGGAATCATACCTTTTACTGGCATTGCATGAAGCAAAATGGCGGCGGCAAACCATCGGGGGATTTATTGGCTCTCCTTGAAGAGAACTTTGGTACTTACGAGAATTTTTTCACGGCTTTCAAGCAAGCAGCTTTGACGCAATTTGGCAGTGGTTGGGCATGGCTTGTGGCAGACAAGGACACATTGAAAATCGTCAAAACCAGCAATGCAGAGACACCGTTAACTCAAGATATCACCCCTCTTTTAACCTGTGATGTGTGGGAACATGCCTATTATTTGGATTATCAAAATAAGCGTCCTGACTATGTAGAGACGTTTTTGAATCATTTGGTGAACTGGGATTTTGTTGAAAAGAATTTATCCCGGTAAATGATTCCAATTACCATCATCGGAGGTGGGCCTGTCGGTTCACTTTTGGCTTGTGGGCTTGCGGCTCATGGCATTGCTGTGCGTCTTGTTGATAGGGTTTCTTTGGAAACCCTTTTGTCCGATACCACGTCTGACCATCGGGCGATTGCGCTGTCGCCGGCGTCCAAAAACCTCTTAGATGGCTTAGGTATTTGGCAGAGTATCCAGGAACACGTCCAGCCTATTTTGGATGTGCAAACAGTCCATGGATCGACAGGTTCTGGGGTTTCTTTCAACAACGGAGGTCATTGTGTCGGTTATATCGTCCCTATGTCTTTTTTAAGGCAGACTTTTGCTCAACGGGTTTCCCATTTTGTTCACCAAGGGATAATAGAATGGGTGGTTGGGGAATTGGAAAGTTTTGAAAAGAATCCTTATACTCTAACCGTTATTTTAAAAGAGGGCGAAAGATTTGACACAGGTGTTGTGATTGGGGCTGATGGAAAGAATTCCAAGGTAAGACAATTGGGGGGCTTTGACACTATCGCGTGGGATTATGGCAAAGAGGCCATTATCTGTACGTATTCTCACACCAATGATCACCAAGGCATTGCATGGGAAATCTTTATGCCCGAAGGCCCTTTCGCGATTCTGCCTATGACAAAAAATAGATCGTCTATTGTCTGGAGTGTTCAAAAAGATATTGCCCAAGCCTTAATGGATCTTTCTGACCAAGCGTTTAATGCCATTATCACAGAAAAGATGACACCCTATTTGGAAGGATTAACACGCGTTAGTCAGCGCTGGACTTACCCCATCGGTATACGTCTTGCAAAGCAATATGTGAAGGATAGTATTCTTTTAATAGGAGATGCGGCGCACGTGATGCACCCTTTGGCAGGGCAAGGGGTGAATATGGGCTTTCGGGACGTGGCAGCTTTGATAGAAATTTTTGCACAAGGCGACTCTCTAGGTCTTTCTTTGACGGATGCAACGCTCCATAAAAACTATGAGGCCCAGCGGCGATTTGATAATTTGTCCATGACAGTCATGACCGATGCCTTTGATGCACTATTCTCTAATCAGTCGAAGACATTAGAAAAAGTCAGAGAATACGGTATGAAAATGGTTTCGAAAAACCAAGGCCTTCAGTCTTTGTTTAAAGAAAATGCTATGGGAAAATGTTAGTTTAAAACAACAATCCCGTCATTTTCGCGCGAATGGACAGACTTTTCTTTTTCATTCCATTTATGGGAACTAATGGCTAAGGTTTTATCCAAAAGCTTTACCGTGACAACATCAGAGGTGTAAATCTTCCAACGATTTTTGTGCTGATTATTATAATCTGCAAAGAGAAAAGCCGCTGCTACTTGGTTTCTTAGATATTTTAGAGGCGTGACGATACTCTGATTGGGGATCATTTCAAAAGATTTAATTTTAATATTTTCTGGATGATCAAGTTTCAATTGCTTGCGTTGCTTCATGAACTGCCGTGCGCTTAGTTTTGCCACATGCTCAGCAATAATGGGGTCCTTTACGATAACGAAGTCAACACGTAAAGGCATGCCCTTATTCATTGTTGGGGAAGCAGAAAGGATTAATTCATCAATAAAGAAAATATCTTCTTCTTCAAAAATATAGTCCGTCATCTCGGAACAATGGGTAAGACATACGAGTGTGATTGCTGCGATACAATGTTTAAAAAGTTGGTTCATCATAATGATTCCTTATGGAAGGGGACGATAACAGTTTGGATACCTTTTTTCATCAGAATATCCTTGTGGTGCTTTGCTTCTCCATGGGTCATGGATTCTTTGAATCGGACAGCATACAAGACATGATGTTCATTATGTATTGGATCGATATGCACGTGATATCCCTCTTTAGAAAGTTTTTTCTCTAGATTTTCAGCGCCTTCTTTTTTTAAAAAGGCTCCTAACTGTATCGTAAAGTCATGGCCATGATCAAGGGGGGCTGGGGATACTCTTTCTTGAACGGGTTCTTCTTGATGAAAACGTTCATTTTGCTTTTCATAGGGGGCATCTTGACTAAGATAGTCTTCTGGCAAGGCATGGGGGTCATTATCGATATAAAGGAGGGAATCGAGATTAAAAATTTCCTCTTTCACATTGGGAGGGGGACCATAAGGATTTGTTCCAAGTGCGTAAACAGCGCCTTTTTCAAGGGTCTCTGTATCTTCCAAACTTCTCCTTTTTTTTGGAACAGGAAAAAGGGAGGATGGGATTTTATCCTTATTCTCTTTTGCATCTTTTTCCTTTTCTTTTTGGGCCTTTTCTTCCTCTTTCTTCTTTTCGGCCATATCAACGCCCGCGAGTTGATTGAAATACAACTGAGCACTGCTGATTTCCGTAGGGGTCATAGTAACACCAGGTGTCGGGTAACCCTCTTGAGGAACGGCATTGGGGGCTGGAATTTCCGGTACGGTTGTCAACAAGGCATTCCCAATAGATTGTTTGGCTGATGTGAAAACTTTTCCTAAAGAGGCAAGGGGGGAAGGGTTCTTAACCCCCGTTAAGTATCCCGATACACCAATCCCAATAACAAGTGATATAAAAATCATAAGGACTATTTTTAAAACAGACATGACTACTCTCCAACCACGATGGATTGTCCTGGAAATGTTATACTAATGTTGCCAGCGTAAGAACACATGAGTTTACTGGATGCTAAAATGCCGGGATTAGTTCCAATCAGGGCCTTCGACCCAGGCGCCCAAGGACCTGCAGGTGCTGGCACACAAGGCATAGGGGTGAGGACCCCTAAGGCTGCGGCTGTGGCTGCTGCAACAGCCGGATTCGCTGGGCTGGTACACATGCCAAAGGGCATAACGTTAAGGTTGGGGACCATGGCTGTAATATTGCCAAGAGGCACAGGGCCCACGACGGGGGGCGTTGGAAGAAAGCTCAGAGCAGAGGGGGCCATTCCTTTGGAACACATAGCCATAGCCCCTGAAATGACGAATTTATCCATTGGTTCCAGCTTCCTTTTTTTTCAAACCCCCATTGTCATCGTAGGTTTCTGTTAACACAATTTTACCTTCCTTATAGTGCTTAATCGTCATGGGTTTTTGATTTTCATGATACGTCGTTGATTGATTGATGGGAATATTATTTTCAAAGGTTGCTTCTTCATACAGGTTGCCGCTGGGATAAAATGTTTGACTTGGGCCGTTCTTTTTCCCCATGGCATAGGTTTCTTTTTTAACAAGTGTTCCCCTTTCGTTAAAGGCTGATAGTTCCCCATCCATATGGCTTTCTTTATAGGTCACCTGCATGCTGATGGCTCCATTGCCATGGTATGCAGTAAAGGAGCCATCCATCTGATCATTTTGGAATGTGATATCGGATGATTTGGTGCCATTCATATAAAAAGTTCCGAGCCCCTCTTTTTTCCCATCTTTAAAGGGTATTTCATAAAGGATGTTGCCAAGGTCGTCATACCCCATCATGGTGCCTTGGGTTAGGTTATTTTCATAAGGAATGGATTGTCTGAGATTTCCTTTTTCATCAAAAACTTCCAATATTCCATCAATCACACCATTCTTAAGGGGAATTTTTTGGATAACCTTGCCATCATGATTTTTGATCTCATGGACGACAAGGGATGGGTCTGGGGTTTGTGATAATGCTGGTTTTTCAGGGCTCGTATCCTCTATGGGCTGAGGTTTTTTCTGAGCGAGGCGAATTTGTTCGAGAAGTTCGGGGGTGATATCTGACATGATTTATCCTAACACAACCATACAACCTTTGATGATTGTCATGCCCCCAAGAATACTAACAGCAGGTCCCTTGATTATGGTCGCTGCTCCTTCAAGGTTGATCATGGGACCTTTTACAGAATACATGGCGCCGGGGGTCATTTTGATTTGGAGCGCTTTCACATCGTACTCAGTTTCTGCTTCATGACTGATTTTCATCCCCTTTGCTGAAAAGGCGTCAACAGCTTCTTGATCAATTTTTCCAGTAGTCTTGATGATGCAATCTTTGGTGACTGTAATGGTCAGAGTTCCCCCAACAGAAATATTACAATCCTTTCCAATGCTAATGGTCGCATTTTTCCCAACACTTAGATCAAGGTTATCACTGATTTTTGTTGTGCGATTTCCTTTTGCAAGAGTCAGGGAGTCATTTCCTTCTGTAAGCGTGGTTGTTCGGTTTCCTTTGGTCATGGTCAAGGTATCATGGCCCTTCCCCTTGGTCCCCTTAATTGTTGTCACGCGCTGACCATCTAAAATCATGGTGGTCATATCGGTTTGGGCCTGCATAAAGAAGTTTTCTGTGCCCTTTTTGTCATCAAAATGGAGTTCATTAAATCCGCCTCCTCCTTTAGACGAGTTGGTTTTAAAACCATTCTTGGTGGCCATATCAGGCCCATAAGGAGGCATATTGGTGGCGTTATAAACACATCCTGTGACCAAAGGTTTATCAGGGTCGCCATTGAGGAAAGAGATGACAACCTCTTGCCCGATTCTTGGCGTGAAAAAAGCACCCCAGTTTTTATGGGCCCATACTTGGGCAACCCGTATCCAACAGGATACGTTTTCAGCCGTTGTACTGCTTATATCCCAGTGGAATTTAACGAGAATGCGTCCATAATTATCAGTCCAGATTTCTTCACCATCTTTGCCGCAGACCGTGGCTGTTTGTGTGCCATAGATGCGCGGAATATAGGCACGTCGTGCTGGGCGATAAGGGACCTCTTTTTTATAAAATGTTACAGTGTTTGTATAGTTTAATGCGTAAGTGGCAGCGTCTAAAACGTTTTGAGACAAACTATCATCCAATGTTGCTTGGTGATCAATGGAAAATATTGTGAATTGACTATTGTTAAGATCTTGACGGATCGCTTTTGGATGTAACGCGTCAGAAAGCGTAAATGTATAGGCAATCTCAAGTCCATGAATATCCGATTGCGCTGTAAAAGATCCCGCTGGAAATTCAAGTTCTTCCATTCTGATATTAGTGAGAGAAGTTCCCCTGTTGGCTAGGATATACCGTCCTGGATAATGGTAATATTCCCTGAGTTTACCTTTGCCTGCAGCGGCGGCCTTTAAGTTAGTGGCGGGTTTTTGAAAATCATAATCCGTATAAGTATACTTTGAGGGCACAATTTGTTGGGTGGTCCGGACATCATAGAAAGAAAAAGCGCCGACCGTTGGATTTTGAGGATAAGGAGAAACGGGGATGGTTGCAAAGTCAGGCAAGGTTTCAAAAGGCTGACTTCCATCCACAAGCGTCATGGTATGTAATCCATCCGCATGCTTAAAGTAGTACGCAATGCCTTCTTCTTCCATCAAGCGTGAAATAAAGTTAAAGTCACTTTCGTTATATTGTACACAAAACTCACTGACAGTTGTGCCACAGGTGCTGGTTTGGTCTGAGATCGTAATCCCATGATCCTTTAGAACTTGTTTAATAATCGTAATAGCATTTTGTTTTTGGAAGATCCTGCAGTTTTCTGTCAGTGTCATCATCCAAGCTTGGGGACGAAGCGTTGCATAAAAAAAAGTTCGTTCATCTTTTCGATTGGGAACATCTTTATTCTTAGCCAAGGTAGGGCCTTGGACGAGCTCTGTGATGATGCCATTAAAATAGCGAGTCTTGCCGTTGACCGTGATGGTAACAGTGGCTTGTGTTTCAATAAGGGTTGAAAAGTCTAGGTTCATAGCCTGGGCATTGATGGCAAAAGGAATGTAGAGTTCTAGTTGAAATTCAAAAAGATCGGACAAGCTTTCTCTGCCACGAAAGTTCTTGAGGAAAATTTTGTCTTTCCCTAACTTGGTCGTGATCGATAGATAGGCATTCTGTTGACTTGTAATCATCCCTGCTGCAGCGTTGCACTATTTTCCAAATTTAAAGGAACAAGTGAACGCATCTCCCTTAATGGCCAAGGTAATATTATCAAAAGGAGATTCTTCTGCAACATGTTTTAGTACTTCTGCTGATAAAAGGGGCAAAATGTTCTGATTAATGATAGCATCAATATTACGGGCCCCACTGCTAGGGTCTTCACATCGCTCGGCGATTCTATCAACAACGGCCTGATTATAGGAAAACTTTGCCCGATGATTGTCTTGGAACCGTTTAGCGATTTTATCCATTTTTAGCTTCACGATGGCGTGGATGTTATCTTGTGATAAGGGCAAGAAGGGCACCACAACCATGCGGCCCAGAAGGGCTGGTTTGAAGTGCTGGATCAATTCAGGACGAAGTGCCTTGATGAGCTGATCCGTCTTTTCATCATGCATGCGTGAGATGGTCTGTGTTCCAAGGTTAGTCGTCATAAGGATAATGGTGTTTTTAAAGTCGACCGTGACGCCCTCGGAATCATCCAGCGTACCTTTATCAAAAACTTGATAAAAGAGCTCCAGGACATCCTTGTGGGCCTTTTCAATTTCATCCAACAAAATGACACTATAGGGACTGTGACGCACAGCCTCTGTCAAAATTCCCCCTTGGCCATAGCCAACATAGCCTGGAGGGGATCCTTTCAAGCCTGATACACTATGCGCCTCTTGGTATTCGGACATGTTAATAGTGATGAGATTTCGTTCCCCCCCATAAAGGCTATCGGCAAGGGCCAAAGCCGTTTCTGTTTTTCCAACACCGCTGGGGCCTGCAAGGAGAAAGACGCCGACGGGTTTGCCTGGTTCATCCAAATTAGCACGATAGGTAATAATATGCTTTGCAAGGGTGTTGAGGGCGCTTTCTTGGCCAATAAGCCGTTGGCCTAAGATTTTTTCTAAGGCAAGAAGGGTATCCACCTCATCTCGAATCATTTTCCCCAAAGGAATGCCAGTCCAGGACGATATAACCTGGGCGACAACCTCTGTGTTTACACAAAGGGGCACCATGGTTTCTTCTTTTTGCTTCTCTTCCAGCTGTTTGCGTAATGCTTGAATCTGTTTTTTATCCGTTAGTGTTTGAATTTTCTTCACAAGGGACAGTTCTTCTTGCCATTGTGTCTGACTTTTCTGGAGTTGTTTTTCGTACCCTTTGATCTGGGCTTGGATTTCTTGGCACTTTTCTTTATGGGTTCCGTGACCGCGTTCTTCTTCTTTTTTCAGCATTGATTCTTCACGTTTTAAGGCTTGAATCGTTTGGGTAAGATCTTCGATCTTTTCTGGAACAGAATGTTGGGCGACATGGACCCTGGCACAGGCAGTATCCAAAAGACTGACAGCTTTATCGGGCAGTCTTCGTTCCCCAATATAGCGGTTAGAAAGTTTGACCGCATCTTGAAGGGCCTGGTCAAGGATCAAGACATGATGGTGTTGTTCTAGTTTGTGGGTCAAACCCCGTAGCATACGAATCGCTGTTTGTTCGTCAGGTTCACGCACATTAACGACTTGGAACCGGCGGGTAAGGGCGGGGTCCTTTTCAAAATACCGTTTGTATTCTCCCCAGGTGGTTGCGGCAATGGTTCGTAGCTCACCTCTGGCGAGTGCAGGTTTTAAAAGATTGGCCGCATCGTTGTTTTTTTCTTTAGCCCCAATCAAGGTATGGGCTTCATCAATAAAGAGAATAATGGGCCTCAAAGATCCCTGTACTTCTTCGATGACAGATTTAAGACGTTGTTCGAATTCTCCCTTCATCCCAGCGCCTGCTTCCAAAAGACCAAGATCAAGGGTTCTAATCGAAACATTCTTTAAACTCTCAGGGACAGTTCCTGCATGGATACGCAAGGCAAGTCCTTCGACAACGGCCGTTTTCCCTACACCTGCATCGCCTGTAAGGATAGGATTGTTTTGGCGGCGGCGGCTCAGGATGTCGATCATTTGACGGATTTCGTTGTCCCGGCCTTCGATGGGGTCAATTTTGCCAAGGGCAGCCAGTTTTGTCAGATCAATCGTAAATTTGTCCAACGCTGGCGTTGAGCTTCTATCGGGGAGGTTAGGTTCATCCGGGTGATGCTTATCAATGATTTCTTCTGCACTGGATTTGATCAATTCCTTGATGTCTTCTTCCAACTGATTGCGGGGAATACGCAGAAGTTCAGGGCAATTATTCACGAGTGTTCCAAGAAGTTCTTCAGTTTTTAACAGGGCCAAAAGCAAGGCCCCTGATCGAATTTGGGGTTGTTTGAGGTGGAGTGAGGCCATGATCCACGCCCGTTCCAATAATTTTACAAGGGAAGGGGACAGCCCTGGGGTTTTATTATTGCCCCGCTTGAATTGATCCAGCGCTGCTTTGAGTTGTTGAAGGGTTTTGTCTGTATCAATCTCGTAATACCTTAAAAGGATGGTAAGATCAGTATCAGGACGTTCAAGAAGTTTATAGAGAAGATGTTCCAGATCAATGGTGAAATGGGTTTTTGAGACGCAAAATTGAGCCGCTTCCTCCAACGACCGCTTGCAGGTCTTATTGAGGTTTTCGATAAGGGAACTAAGATTTTGCATTTAAAGCCTCTGGTATATTTTCCTGAGGGGCAGGGTCGTTAACACGCATTGCCCATCATCCTGTTTTTTTGTATTCTTTGTTCTATTTAACCAAGATGTCCAGCCAAGTGCAACCCCATAACCAAGACGTGGATGGGGAAATTGTTCTTTTTGAAGGATGAGGTTCAACCGAAAGTCTTGTGTGTGGCCGTTATAATAGGTGATAAGATTTTTTATTTCTTCATAAGCCGGGCCGGGTTTTAAAAAATCAATATATTGGTCTAAAGACATAGGCCCTAAGGTCACCATAAAATAAGATGTCTGATCCCAGTATCGGGGGCCAACAAAGGCACTATGACCCAGCGCATGATGGCGGTTTCCCAGCATCGTTTGTTGTGGAAGCGGGATATGGACCCATTTCCCTTGTAACTGATTTATGGTGACAGGCATTCTAAAAAAGTTTTTAAGAAGTACCGCAAGACCTTCTGCTGAACGGGGTTTTTGCCACAGAATTCCTGCATAGTAGGCAAGGCTTCTATCAGGGATCCCAAGGCGTTCTTGCAGTTGAGGTGTCCCAAGTCCTAAAAGGGATTTGAAACATTTTCCAAGCAACGTGTACTCAGGTTTTTCGACTGACACGCCAATCCAATACTTTTTTCGAATACGATGAAGCAAGGACATGAGACGATGGTTAAAAATATCAAGAAAATCTCTAAGCGCTGTATCATAGCGAAGAACACGCTGAATGATATGGGTTGTATAAGGTTCGGGCAGGGGCCCTTGATGTCCTGCAATGCCAAAAAAGTTCGTTGTCAGCAACGGGGGTACATGATCATCCTTCGTTGGAAGGAATGCGTGGATATCGGTGCTTGGAAATTCTTGGGTGACACGGGCTTGAAGACGCACTGGTTCTTTGGTTGGGTCTACTCCTTCACCAAGAGGGGTCGCTTCTTTATTGATATTCTCCAGAAGCTTGACCATGGCATGAAATTCAAACTGGTCCGCCTCCTTCTTTAGGATATCGATTATAGGAGTTTTTGAACGCCGGTGACGGGGGGCCATTGCTTCCAGATTCCTTCCTTTGAGGTATTCTTAACAGTGAGCGTTGCAAATGAATTGATGGACGTATAAAGCCCAAAGAAATGGGATAAAACAGCGGTAAAGAGCAAAGACCCCATGGCAGAAGACCCTGCATCCTCGATGGTCAAGGCAATTTCTGTTCCCTTAACAAATCCCCGCCAAGCATCATGTCCAAAGCGTCTCATGGTTTGGGTGCAGGTCATTTCTTTGATGCTATTGATTTCAGCTTCTTGACCTCCCGCATAAAGAAGCAAGATTTCTTTTAAGGCACCTAGGCTTTCTTTGTCTGATGAAAAAGACAAGTAATTCAACGAAAGCTGTGAAATTAATTGCCATTGGGTGGCCCCTTCATCGGAAGGGTAAACGGGTTCTGTTGGTTGATACAAGCACGTAATGGCACTGACGGGGGCGTTATTTTCTTCTTCTTGTAATAATGTATTGGCCGGTAATGTCGTGGCAAGGTGACGGTTTGTGCATAAAATACGGGCATACGCCACATCAACGGCAGGATTTTGGGGCGACATATCCAGATCAACAAAGGAAATCATCATATCAGTCCCCGGTATACTGGGGTTGGCACTGGGTCTACGGTGGGCGTGCCAAAAACAGCGATCCGTTGACTTGAGGGCGTGATGATCATAAGAAAAATAGGGGCTGATTTCTCTGACTTCTGCCTCATCAATGCCTGAGCTAAACACTTTGTCAATACTGTGAACTTCAGTTGTCAATTCACGGCGATGGTCTGCGATCAGACGGTAGTCAATTTTTTGGTGATTGAGCCGAATGGGTTCAGAGGTTTTGGAAAAAAGATTAATGATAGGGGTGCAACCCAAAAGAAAGGTACGTTTATGGATGTAAATCTCTTTAGCATCCACCCAGTTAAGAATGGGGATCAAAATATGGGCGGTTGTTGAGGTCTCGTCAAATTTTAAGTTGTCTACATCAAAGAACATAAACTGCTGGGGAAACATGAAATATTCCTGCAAAAGACCATAGGCTCGATGACCGTTTTTAGGGGATGGAATCACTTCTTCATCCCGGTTGAATCCGACTTGCTTGAGGGACCCTTGGGGCAAGAAATGCGATGAATGATCGCCTAGAACCACGATGGGCATATCATTTTCAAAGATGATATTATAAAGAGCATTGGTTTCTGTTTTCGAGGCTGCATTGATAAAAAACCGAAGCTTTTTCATATTCAATGACCCAAGGGGGACATGAGCCTTTAAAGAGATTTTAAAGGCGTGGGAGTATTTCTGCAGGGCATGGGTTGCAAAGTCATAATGACTCAAGGGTTCAAGTGTTACATTATCAATTTCAATAGGCCAAAGCTCCACAGGGTAACATGTTTTAAAACGACACATTTCACCCGTTTCACTTTCTGAAAAAAGCTTTGCATCGCGTTCGATACGATAAGCATCCGTCAGGCTAGTCCCTAAATGGGCATCGAAATGGGCAATACTCATGGACGGGATGACGCTCGTCTGGTGGGGGTATAAAACACCAAGCATGGCAGAAGAAATCCTTGGGAATTGGTCATCAATATCTTTTTGAAGATAAGACGTTAGATAAGCAACCGATTCAATCAGCCTTTCTACATGGGGGTCTGTGGATTGATATTCGTTAAGGTTTAGACGTTTTGCGATCTTTGGATATTTGGCAGCAAAAAGTCCCCCCATATGACGCAGGAACGATAACTCGCGCTGGTAATAGAGCAGATGCTTTTCGTGCAAATTTTTCATTATTATAATTCTTTTTTAAACTCTATGGTGGGCCGTGTGTCATAAGCGATTTGCTCACGTTCTCCTTGCTCTTTCAAATTATCAAGAGAAATGGGGAACGAAATAGGCCTCTTGACCTCTCCGATTAATAAATCACCATCCACAGAAAACGAAAGAGTTTGTTCGAGTTCCTCATACTGATGGATGGACACATGGACATTCTGGAGCCGTGGCTCAAAAATTTCAATAGCCTTTGCCATGGTTCTTTCCATTTCATAAGCATCTGATGCATTTTTAGGATTTGCATAGGTGCCATCAGGCAGCCCAAAAAAACGGGGAAAGCGGTAATGAGGGGCATCCGGATCAAGGGCAGCATATTCGGATTTTGTTAACATGCATCGGGTATTCAAGATACGCAGACATTCCCGCTGAATTGATGCTTTCACAGATTCTTCATCATAGGTAATAAAGGGGTTTTTTTCCTCCTTTATGGTTGGTTCAAAATCGGTGAGCCTATCAAAAAGGGGCGCAATCGCCCCTTTTTTGGACCATTTTTCTGTCATTTTGTTTTATGCTATAGCCAATGTAAGTGCGTTATACTTTTGAGAAAGCACGCCCTCCACTGTACCATCTGTTCCAATCGGTGTATAGGAGACAGTTGTTTGTTGTGGGTCAAGGAATAGTTCTACCACACGAGATCCTCTGAAGCTGGGTGCATCTTCAAGATTGAGCCCATGGATAAAAGGAAACTCTAGCTTCCTATCCTTGATTTGACTCCATTCCATTTGACTGAATTCGGATATGCGGACATTGGTTAATTCAAATACAAGCAGAGGAGATACCGTAGGCCCTACGCGTTGTGTAAGTCCAATCTTAACGGTCGGGTTAATGTTTCCATTTGTGTAAGCGTTAAAAAGTCCAGTGGTGTTATGGTCAAGAATCACGACTCTAAAAGCACTTTGGGCGATGCGACCGCTTCCTTGGTGAACACCTGCAACGGCACTGACAGCTGGATGCATGATATCAAATTCGTACCAAACGACATGGAATGAAGGGTCTGTGAGTCCACTTGCTGTGCTCACAACAGGCCCTGGAATACCAGTGAAAGATAATAAACAGTGGGCATTTGCCGTCGATGTGGGTGTAATGTTAGGGTTGGCCATGATATTTTCCTATTCTTTATGAAGCAATAACAGCTGCTTTTGTTATATCGGCGCCGCTGGTGCTGACACCAGTTGGATTCATACTAGCATCAAACTGATTTGCGGTCAGATTGACAGCTGTATAGATAAAAGAAAGTTCCAAGACACCGCCAGGCGTAATGGCAGTAGACAATGTCTCATCCCAATACCACCTTACGCGTACCAAATAGCCATTCGTCAACGTTAAAGTTCTAAGCGTGACTTCACCAACGTTGCTGGCACGGCCTGTCTCAGTGATAACAATTTTTTGTAAATTATTCCCTTGAACAAGCGGATTCAAAACACGTGCTGTTGTTTTATCAAAAACAATGTGAGCTTTAACAGGCTGATAGCTCAAAGAAGAAGTCTGATGCCCTGATGTTGACGAGGCTTCTCCTGGGGATCTGCTGTTAAAAGATGGAAAGTCAATAAGGGGAATACCTTGTTTAAAAGCATCTTTACCACCATCCCACTTGACACTGCCTTTCAGGACCTCTGATCCAGGAGCTGTCAAAACAACTTTCTTTGATTCAAAAGTTATGCCAGGAACTATACTATTATAAGCCATTTTTTATATCCTTTATCTTCTATCCGTTTCCACCATGCTTACTTTGCTGGTGGTGGCAGCTCGGCCACAAGTCTTAGGGATGCCGTCAATTCCTCAAGTTGGAAGTGTGGTCTTAAAAAGACTGTCGCACGGTATTTGCCAGGTTCTCCTGGGATGTCAAATACGTCAACGCGGGCTTCTCTTAAGGGGTAACGTGCTTTTAAGTCTTGTCCCGCATCGTCATTCAAGAGAACATATTCAGAAATCCATGTTTGGAGGTATTTCTGGACGTTGTCCTTTGTCATGAAGGAACCAATCTTGTCACGCATGATTACCTTAATATAGTGCGCAAAGCGAGAGGCTGCCAAAAGGTATGGAATCCGTGCCGATGTGTTGGCGTTGGCGGTTGCCTGAGGCGTATTATATTTCTTTGGTTTTTGGGCTGTTTGACCCCCAAAAAATGCTGCCTTATCGCTACCCTTACAGTGACACAGTGCAATGAATCCAAGATCACTCAGTTCCTTCTCGCGTCGGTCAGTGATAGCAATCTGTGTTGGACACTTTAATGCAATATCACCATCTGTTGTCTTAAAGGTATAGGCTGGAAGATCTTCCACAAGACCACCGCCCTCAACGCCACGAATGGCTGCTGTCCACCCATAAAGGGAGAATGCATTGGTAATCCGTTGTGCAAGCATATAGGCTGCATTACCCCACACGAAAGTCTTCTGCGTTAAACCATCCACATGTTCTTCATACATAATCCCTTCAACAGGATTGGTTGTTGGACCATAAGGAAGGCGCATCAAAACCCGTGGAAGTGTCAGAACCACATACCGTGAATCTTCCGTTTCCCTAAAGGAACGCCAACGCACTTTGTCTGTCCCCTCAAAGATCTTTGCAAGGTCTCGGGGCTTCCCTAATTCTGTAAAGTCATCCATATCCATAATGTGTGGGGATGCTGCTGTAATTAAGGGTGCATGGGCTGAGGCTGCGACATTCGAAAGCTTCGTCAGCAATGACATGTCAGGGGCAGAACCATCAAATTCAAAGTCGGCCATCAATGCAGAGTAGGGGCTGCCACCAAAGGTACCATACTCTTCTTCATAGATGTGTTTAAAGAGAACGCTTTGGTCAAACTCAACAGCTTTCTCAAGGTCATCACGCAGTTCTTTGCGTGACGCGTTAAGAAGTCTTAGTTTAAGTTTTTCACCCGTCTCTGTATTCATGACAAGATAGTGAAGGCCTCTCCAAGATGCTTCAACATTCTTAAGATTGTCATGATGGAGAATTTCATCGAGCTGTTGACTGAGAAGAAGATCAATCTCTTGAATGCGCTTTGAAATAAAGGCGATGGTATCAGTACTCACCGTATCTCCAGCCTCAAGAATTTGTGAAACAAATTCATCGACTAAGCTGCGAGCATAAGGGGCCTGGTCCTCTGTACGTACCAACTTCCCTTTTTGCAATACTTGATCAAGAACCGACAAAGTCTCTGTCTGTGCTTTTGCTGTATCAGGCGTTTTTTCTGCCATTCTTAAGCCTCCCTTAACCTAATTATTTTAGGTTTTTTTTATTTCTTTGGTTTAGCATCTTCAGCAGGCGCGGGATTCGCGTCGCTGAGATTCTTCTTTAGTTCATCCCGTACTTCTGTATGTTCTAGAACATTCCTCAATAAGGCGTCTAGGTTGTCATTACCATCAAGCTTGCCGAGCAAGTCATTAAGACGTGTCCGCGCTTCATAGAGCTTACTCATGGGCTCTATTTGCTTAATAATTTTGACGGGATCAAAATCGTCGATATGACGAAAGTTTAATAAAACGTTAAGCTGAGAATCTTCTCCGCCAGCTGCAGCATCAGCGCCACCTAGTTTATTAGGTACACGGATCGCCACTCTGGGGGCAATATCAGCCATGATGTCATTGAAGTTATCACGGTCAATTTCAACAAATTTCCGTTCCCTCAATAATTTCATCGCACGATCAGGATCACGATCTCCTGAAAGGTCCGCCATAATACCCATGACAAAAGGTAATTCCTTCATCTCGATGGCATCACCAATTTCCACGTCATAGGTAATCTGGACGCGCGGAGGACGCACACGGCCTAATTTATGTTGAGTACTTTCGGACATAACTTTATCTCCCCGTTTTGTCTCGATTTATATTTTATTTCTTATAAACAGGATGCCATGATCTTGGGGGGTCTGTAAATCTTTTTTTGAAAAGACTATTTTTTTTACTTTTTTAAGCCTGTTGAGAACACAGTCAAACAGGCGTATATTAAGATGAGTTTAACACGGAATAGGAGCAAAACAAATGGGTCTTCAGGTTCCTGAGTTTTTGGAAAATCCAGAAAATCGCTGTCCAGTATTGTTTATTTTAGATGTTTCTGCGTCCATGCAAGGGACGCCTATGGAAGCATTAAATGAGGGATTGGCGGAATTTAAATTTGATGTGGAACAAGATGCGCTTGCCTCTTTAAGGGTAGAAGTATGCTTAGTGACCTTTGGGGCTATTGTGAAAACATTGCAGCCTTTTGTCACAATTGATGACTTCACACCCCCTGTTTTGACGCCTGCTGGAAGAACCCCTATGGGTGAAGCTATTGAAATGGGGCTTGAGGTTTTGGCGGAGCGCAAAAAAACCTATCATGAACAAGGGATTGGATATTATCGTCCCTGGGTCTTTCTCATCACAGATGGTGCCCCAACGGACTTGGATATTTGGGAAGAGGCCGTCAGGAAGGTTCATCATTTGGAACAGGAAAATCGTCTAACCTTTTTCCCAGTTGGGGTTGAAGGGGCAGACAGAGAGATTCTAGAAAAACTAACGCCGCCAGGTCGCACACCTTTTTTCTTGAAGGATCTTAAGTTTAAAGAACTGTTCAGATGGGTTTCAGCATCCGTCAAGCGCGTTTCCACGGGACGTGTTGGGAGTGGCGATATGATGGCGCTTCCTCCTGTTTCTGATTGGGCAGCGTGAGGTCCTTTTGAAACAATGGTTGATGGGCGCAGAATCTGCAATTGGGTATCCTCATAAGTTAGCATTAGAGGATGCTTATGCCTATCACCAAAGACGGGATGGTTTTTACGGAGTTATTGCTGATGGGGCGGGTTCTGCCAAGCAGGCATCCTTTGCAGCCCAGTGGGTTGTAAAAGAAGGGATGGATCTTTTAGAGGATTCTTTTCAAGGTCTTTCTTCAGCCTCTTTTTCAAAAATCGCCACACATTGCCTGGAAAATTTACAACAAGGACTCCGCCTTGAAGCAAAGATATCCGGCCTCCCCTTGGATGATTATGGATGCACGGTCCTTTTGTTCCTCATGAAAAAAGGGGCATTGTTTTTGGTTCAGGTGGGGGATGGCTTTGTGGTGACAGGATGGAAAGGGTCTTATATGCTGAAGCTTTTGGGTCCAAAGGGCCAGCATGTTAATGAAACAAATTTCCTCACAGATAGCACCTTGAAGGTCCAAACCCTCGTGATCGAAGAGCCCCTAGATTTTTTGGCTATTGGCACAGACGGCTTGGAAAGTGTGGGGATTGAAAGAAAAGAGAAAAGGGCTTTTGAAGGATTTTTTAAACCTTTTGATACCTATTTGGCGTCCGGTCCAACCTCTGACGATATTCAAAACGAGTTGCGGGCTTTCTTAACGTCTCCTGCCCTTTTGGAGCGGTCAAGGGATGACAAAACCCTTTTCATTGCAAAGGCCTTAGACGCATGACCCAGTATTATACACAAGACGGCCAGGAAATTTTTTTAAAGCAACGCCTTGATATGGGGGGTGAAGGGGCTGTATGGCTGACCCATCTTTCAGAAACTCTTGCAAAAATTTATCATCAAGTGGATGGGGCTTCTGTTGAGAAAATCCGCCATATGGTGGCCCATCCGCCTCATGACCCTATGGAATCTAAAGGACACAGGGCTATTGCCTGGCCGCAGGCGTTACTTTTTGACGACAAAGGATTCTTCCAGGGATTTTTAATGCCGCGGGTCTCGGGGGCCTTACAGCTAAACCATATCTATAACGCGAAATTGAGACGTATTAGTGCTCCTGGGTTTACCTGGCACTACCTGCATGTGACAGCCATGAATGTGGCGTCCATCATGGCGGCCCTTCATGCAAAAGGTTATGTGGTTGGTGACCTGAAGACGGATAATTTTTTGGTGACGGATCGGGCCCTTGTATCCATCATTGATACGGATTCTTTCCAAATTAAAACCCAAGACCATTTATTTTCCTGCCCTGTGGGTTCAGAAGGCTTTACGCCTCCAGAATTATTGGGCGTTGACCTGGGGTCAGTGGAACGCCACCCTTTTCAAGATGATTTTGGGTTGGCAATCCTGATCCACCTTTTGCTTTTGGGGTACCATCCCTTTTCCAGTGGGTTTTCCGACCAAAACTTCATTCCCCCTTTGTCACGCGATGAAGCAATCGCCCAAGGATTTTCTTTGTATTCACGGGGTTTTTCCGGCGTTCTTCCTCCTTATGTTATTGGAAAACAAGCCCTTCATCCAGCAATCCAGGATGCCTTTATGCAGTGTTTTAATGAGGGATTAAAGGATTCATCGCAGCGGCCAACAGCTGAGACATGGAAAACTATTCTTCAGTCTGTTCTAGGGGAGATCAAACAATGTGAACGGGCCATGCAGCATTTTTATTTCGGGGACTTCTGTTTTTGGTGTGATCGTTTGGAAAAAACCGGGGTTGATGTCTTTTCAGAAGGACATCATGTGAGGACATTGAACGTGGACTTCCGTTTCCAAAAAGCTATTGATACGGAAGATTTAAGGGAGATTTCAAGGTTGTGGCAGATGCACATGGATCTTCAAAACAACCCACGGTTTCAAAAGCATGAGACTTTTATCCGTCGGGCTATTGCCTATGTGACGGCTTTGGATCAATTCAAGGACGTATGTGAGCATGCCATCAATGATGGCGAAATTCTTTCCTGGTGGTTAGAGCACGAGGCCCTGGCATATTTCCCCCACAATCCCCATGAGCGTATTAATAATCGCTTAGTTCATGAGTTTTTGAAAGACCTTCGGGAACGAACTCACGCGATGGATCTTCTTCAACAAGCCATCCAAAATGCGTCACAAGTCGATCAATTTGGGGCGCCTCATGTGGAAGAGTCTTTAGAACAAGGAATTGTTAATGCATGGAGTGCCTATCGCTGGCCAGAATCTTTTGTACTCAAGCATGAGACAGTTTTTCAACGCGTAGAGGATGCGAAAAACAATTTGAAAGTCTGGCATTTTTTTAACCTAGCCTACGCCCAAGGAGACGACAAGAAACTCCTTGCCTTGTGGGAAGCAGAGCGATTGACCCTTGAAAAATTTTCACGCACAGGGGATCAAAAACAAGCCTTAACCATGGCTGAAAAAATGGCCAAAAAAGTGGAAGAGGCTCAAAACATTATCAAAAATGAAGATAATCAGGGTATTCTTTTGGGATGGTGGGAGAAAAACCCTCTCTTCCATCGGTCATTTTTTCGCCATGAAATGGTATCCGGGCTGTCCATCGATCATCACGTCCAACGGGCAGAGCGTTCCTTAACTCTTCTCAAAGACATTCAAGAGGCTTCCAATCGGGGTGATTTTCAAGCCCTTTCGACCTTATGGGACCCAAAACTTTGTGAGGGACACAAGGCCTTTTCTTCTTTTGCACCCCTGGTAGCGCGTGCTCAAGAGATCTACGGGACGTGGGAAAAAGTTAAGCGCGCCATTCTTGAAGATGAAAACGCTGTTGTAATCAACTATTGGGATGAAGAACACTTTGCAATGCCAGCCAAGACAGCAGGCCTTGCTGTGCGGGTGAAAACAATCTTTAAATCGGCCTATGCCAACACACAATTTCCCACATTAAAGATCTTAACCATGGAAAACCATAAACATTTTATTCAATTGCGCTGGCATTGGCCGACACTTCTGTCATCGGCATCACTGTGTGTGGTCGGGATAAGTCCTCAAAAGCAATCCTCTATTCAAGAGAAAAAGGCCTTTAGGACACTTTATACTGTCAAAAGAAGGGGGAGCATAGGATCTGCCTTGATTCCAAACTACTATTTAAAGACAGACAAGATCCAGGTATGGGCAGCGCAAAAAATCTGTGGAGAACTCTTAACCTTTGGAGAACCCCTTATTCTTGAAACTCAGCCTGTTAAGCAAGTTTTTTATAAAATGCATCTTCGCAAATTTGTGTGGCGGGGGTGGATTAAAAAATTTGGTCCCCGCATGGATATCAAGTTTTATGCAACGGAGTCTTTGGTGTTGCCATCCCTTCAAATAAAAGCGGTACAAGACAGAATGCCCATCCATCACGATGATCGGGCAACGCTTGTTTGTTCTATCCCGCCTTTCAAACTAGACCCGAGGAAGGAGAAAACCCTTTCTTTCTTCCTGGAAGGGGATATCATAGCGCAACAGTATCGTATAGAAGGGAGCGGATTGGATGGTGTGGATCTTATTTGCCGTTCTCAAGGAGGATCGTGATGTATAAATGCCCCCATTGTTTTCACCCGTTTCAAAAGCATGAAGCTCTTTTTCGGTGCGGGTCTATTGCGCAGGTGTGTTCCCATGAAGAAGACATTGCTTATAATACATCTCATGAAAGTCCTTTGTCCCTTCAAGGACACATTATCCAAAAAACCCTGTCAAAACTGGAACATTTCTTGAGACGGGACAAAGAGTCTATCCCTTGTGAAATATGTGCACGTCTTACCCGTCAGCGTGTTTGTCCCCATTGTCATCACAATTTATCAGACGTTTTCTTTAAGGCAGATTTTGTGGCCCTTGGGTTTATTGCTGAACGGCCCCAAGATCTTGATACCTATGTCACTTATCTTCGCAAAGGGTTGGAAAAGGTCGTGGCGGATGATATAGGATATGGCCTCAAACCAGAGCTTTCAGCAACAAAATGGGATATTTATTTAGAAAGAGCAGGGCAGAAGGGGCAACGGCCTACGACTCTTCATGTGCGCTTTTACCCCTTGCATCCAGATGCGTTGCCCAAAAATGTCTATTCTTTTGACGGACTCATTCTTTTTTGTGATAAAGATCATGCGACAGAAGGGCGGCCATATGTGCCAAATTCTATTCAGGCTTTGACTATGGCAATGGAGAAGAAGATTAAAATGCCAGTTGCTTTGGTTTATAGCTGTTTTGAAACCCTTGCCATGACATTACCGTCGACCCATCCACTTTTTCGGTCAAGTGTTTCTAGAAAACAAGAAGGTGAAAGGATTTCATCTGACATGTTGGCCTACACAGGCTATTGGTTTGGGGCAAATGTGTTGCAGCTTTTAAAGCGGTACTTTTTGAGGTACAGACTTTTTTGTCAGTCTTTTACCTATCCAGAGGAACATCCTTTTCTGGCCAATTCAGGCTGGCACATTGAGGATCCTTTTGTGTGGATTTTAGAGTGTTTGGGAAAAATAAAACGGGAAAAAAATGCATAAATTACTGACTGTCTTAGAGGATTTAAATCATGCACGCCTCGATAAGGCGTTAAGCCTCCTGATGGGAGACGTCTCACGAGAAAAAGTTAAAAAGCTTATCAGTGCTGGTGCTGTGACCCGGGATGGCAAGGTTTTGAGCGATCCATCTTTAAAGGTAGAGATGGGACAGGTTTTTCATGTAGATCTGGAGGCCCATACTTCACATCCCTCTCTTTTGAAGGGGGAACATATCCCGCTCGACATCGTTTTTGAAGATGATTATGTGATGGTCATTAATAAACCCGTTGGGATGGTTGTTCATCCGGGGGCAGGCAACCATTCAGGGACCTTGGTCCATGCGCTTCTTTATCATTGCGGGAAGAAACTGTCGACCCTTGGGGACAAAGATCGTCCAGGGATTGTGCACCGACTTGACAAAGATACCAGCGGACTAATGATTGTTGCAAAGACCGATAAGGCCCATGCTGGGCTGGTCGCGCAGTTTGAAGATCGTTCACTCTCTCGGTCTTACTTGGCTTTTGTGGAAGGTCTTTTGAATCCTTTATCGGGAACGGTCGATAAAAGCATTGCGCGTAGTGATTCAAACAGGAAAAAGATGGCCGTTTTTGATATCAAAGGAAAACCTGCTATTACACACTATAGAACGATTAAGCCCTTTGTCGTGGGACAAGCCGTTTTAGCCAGTCTTGTGGAGTGTACCCTGGAAACGGGCCGTACCCACCAGATTCGTGTGCACCTAGCCTCGTTGGGGCACGGGGTCTTAGGGGATCCAACGTATGGGCGTCACCGAAAAAAAGTGGTTTTGGAACGGCTCATGAAGGAACATGACTGCCATTTTTGGCAAAATGACCGTCAAGCATTGCATGCCTATAAACTTCAATTTAATCACCCGATCACGGGCGAGCATCTTTGTTTTGAGTGTGATTTGCCTGAGGATTTAAAAGAACTCCAGCAAGTTCTAGAAGGCACAAAAAAACCGGGCAGTAATCCCGGCTAATCTTTGACAGTCGTCTTTGGTATGTACCAGATCAAGGGGGAAAAGCATTTTTTTTGAGAAATTTAACATCTGATGTTAAATTTTACACATGTTTTGATGAAGTTCAAAACGCCCCAGAAATTTTTTACCTTATTAGTCGGCCCTGAAGAAAGGGTTGAGTCTTGAATGATGACTGGACGGCACGGACGGCATTTTCAGGGGGTGTTGAAGAAAAACTATTATTGTAACGTTTCCATGTTTCTTCAAATTGGTGTTTCTCAAATCTTTTTCTTTGCACCCCACGAATCTCTATGTTTTTTGTGCGGATTTGGTATTATACAAGGGTCGGAAAAGAACTTCCTAGTTTATAAAGGAAAGACAATCGTTCTCAACCAAAATCTTTTAGCTATTTCATATTTGGAACTTTAATCAAAGCAATAGGCATTTCTCTTTAATGGAGGGTTCTGAGAACCCCGGTCCGCTTTAGAGGGCACAAAAAAAACCGGGCATTAAGCCCGGTTTTGCACAGAGAATGTATTTAAGCAATTAAATTGCGTAGGAGAAACCAATTCCAAGATGGTGCGCAGAAGGAGTATCGGAGAACTTGTGTTCGTTTCCGTTATATCCACGTGTCGCAAAACTCATAGTGTATTGGTAAAGGACGTTAAAGGACGTCTTGTCTGAAAGTTCCCACATGACACCAACGCCTGGCGCTAACGCGTAGTCGAAGAATGTATCGGAGTGGCGAGAGGTACCATTAGCGTCAGTAAAGTTATAGGAAAACTTCTGTTGATTGGCGTCTAGTGCCAAACGTCCGAAAAGGATAGTTTTCTCACTGACAGGTGTTCCCAAACGGAAGCCAACGCCGGATGAAAATCCTTGATTCAGTTGAGCCCCAGCACGTTTCTTCTTGGAAAAAATATAGCCAACTCTCAGATCAACGGCCTTGTAAAGGTTGCATTCCAAGACACCGTAATTGCCTTCTAAAAGAAGCGCAGGGGATTGGTCAGAAAATGTGTATCCCGCTGATCGTGTTCCGGTTACTTGTTGTCTTGATGTGGTGTTGACGTAAGCCAAATTCGCACCAGCATGGAAACCATTTTGATAAGCAGACGCGCCTGCTGCAGTAAGAACTGACGCAAGTGTTGTTAAAGCAACTAATTTCTTCATCGAAACTCTCCTAAAAATTTTAAGTTATCTAAGGACAGCATAGAATTATTTGCAGGGATCGTCCAGAGAAGATTTAGGGGTGAGGAGATCATTAAAAGAGAAGTGTTGCGCACATGCAACGCGATGGTGCCGCCGGAGAGAATCGAACCCTCGACCTCACCCTTACCAAGGGTGTGCTCTACCACTGAGCCACGGCGGCGGAAATATTTTATCTTTAGGAAACTGATAATCATTCGCAAGATGCCATAGACCAATTGCGCTTGCAAGAGGTGGGGGAAAATTATATGATTCCATCGTGTCAAACATCGTAAAAACACCGCAGAAAAAAAAAGAACGTTCTCCGATCCGTGAGAAGACGTTGGCTAATGCTTTGCGTGAGAATATCTTGAAAAGAAAAGCACAACAACGTGCCCGTCTTCAAACAAATGAAACACATATCAATGAAACAAAAAGAGATTAAAAAGCTATGAGTATACTGCCAGACCATTGGATTATTGAACAAGCGAAAAAAGGGATGATCGACCCTTTTTCAGAAAGACAGGTGGCAAGTGGCACCATTTCATCGGGCGTTTCGTCTTATGGATATGACGCACGGGCGGCCCGGGAATTTAAAATTTTCACCAATGTGGATAATACCATTATTGATCCCAAAAATTTCTCTGAATCTTCTTTTGTCGAACGTGACACAGATGTCTGTATTTTGCCGCCTAACAGTTTTGCCTTGGCGCGCACCGTCGAATACTTTCGCATCCCCAGAGATGTTCTGGTCATTTGCCTTGGGAAATCCACCTATGCGCGGTGTGGGATTATTGTGAATGTAACACCTTTGGAACCCGAGTGGGAAGGCCACGTGACATTAGAATTTTCCAATACAACGCCTTTGCCGGCCAAGATTTATGCTAACGAAGGTGTCTGTCAGTTTCTTTTTTTGAGGGCTGAGTCTGAATGTATGGTGTCATATAAAGATCGTGCGGGAAAATATATGGGGCAAACCGGTGTAACATTGCCGAAGATTTTAGGGGGTGTGCGTGGATAGACTCAGAGTTATTGGGGGGATTCCCCTTCAAGGAGAAATTACCATCAGTGGGGCCAAGAATGCAGCCCTTCCCATTATGGCAGCAAGTCTTTTGTCAGAAGGTGAAGTCATTTTATCCAGGGTGCCGTATTTGGCGGACATTACAACCATGGCCCATCTGTTGATGCACTGTGGGTTGGATCTTAGTATGCCTTCTGCAACACCTGGTTCTTTTGGGTATAGTCTTTCTTTGAAACCATCTGGTAAGGCGATTACAGATGCGCCCTATGATTTGGTCCGCAAAATGCGGGCGTCCATTCTAGTGTTGGGGCCTCTTGTGACCAAGTATGGGCGTGCGACTGTTTCCATGCCAGGGGGGTGTGCTATTGGGACGCGGCCTATCGATCTTCATTTAAAAGGGCTTGAGCGTTTAGGGGCAACCGTTACCTTAGAGGGGGGGGATGTCCAAGTGACGGCACCAAAGGGTCTTCATGGTGCTGATGTGACGTTTCCTTTTATCACGGTCACGGGGACAGCCAATCTTATGATGGCGGCAACCCTTGCAAAAGGTACAACGCGTATTATCAATGCAGCCAAAGAACCGGAAGTGGTGGATCTCGCCAAGTTTCTTAATGCCATGGGGGCAAAAATTTCTGGGGTAGGGACTGAAACCATGACCATTGAAGGGGTTTCCATGTTAGGGGGGTGTACCCATGCGATCATTCCAGACCGTATTGAGACGGGAACTTATATTGCAGCAGCAGGCATTACCAATGGGGACCTGGAGCTGATTGGAGCTGATCTGGATATGCTTTCTGTTGTGAAGGGTGAACTGATCGATGCAGGGATGCTTTTTGAAGCGACCAGTCGTGGGGTCAGGGTCTGTCGCGCTGATAAAAACAAGCCACTCAGAAGTATCAATATCAAGACGGAGCCTTATCCAGGGTTTCCGACCGATCTTCAGGCCCAAATCATGACATTGATGACTGTTGCCCAAGGAACGTCCACGGTGACAGAAACTATTTTTGAAAATCGATTCATGCACGTGGCGGAACTTTTACGCATGGGGGCCAACGTTCAAATTCATGGGTCATCAGCGGTGGTAACAGGGGTTGAGCGCCTAAAAGGGGCCCCTGTCATGGCAACGGATCTTCGCGCATCTGCAAGCCTTGTGATTGCCGGCCTTGCTGCAGAAGGTGAAACAATCATCAATCGTATTTACCATTTGGATAGAGGATATGAGATGATGGAGACCAAATTGAACAATTGTGGAGCCTCTATTGAAAGAATTGTTTAAAGCCGTTACAATAAATATTATAGCGTGATCAATAAGGCTGAAGGATTACATGAAAAAGACAGATATTAAGCCTCTTAAAATTGTGGCCCACGACCGTGAGGACTTGGAGGTTCTTTCTGCGTTTATGCAAGATGCCATCATTCCTTTAAATGGCATGGATTTCGACAAACAGGCTGAGGTTTTTAAACTTTGTGCCAGTCGGTTCCGGTGGGATCTTAAGCTTCAAGGTGATCAGCACCTAGAACGGATTCATGCCGGACTTTCATTCCATACAGTCCAAAGCGTTTCCTTTAGGGGTTTCACACGTTCTGAAAATCAATGCCACAGCCTAGATCTTTTGGCAATTCGCTATGATGATCCCTATGTTTACCTGATTTTCGCAGCGGATGCTCAAATTCGCCTCACAGTTGGGGAAATTAACGTACGGCTTAAGGATGTGGACGATGCCTGGCCTGTGGTTCATCAGCCGGTCCATAAAATTTTAAATCAGAGGAACGCTTAAGATGCAGAATTTTTTAAAGGGAATAAGCTGCTTGTTGTTGTTGGGCCTTATAGGGTGTGCCCAAACATCAGAGATTGAATTGCCAGGATTCTCTTATGTTTCCAATACCATCTCCTTGGATGTGGCGGAAATTCAAGTTGTGGCAAATGCCGGTGCGGTTGAAAAGCAGGATGCTCTTTTAGATGTATCTATTGCTCAAACCCTTGAAGACTGGGCAAAAAGCCGCTTTGTGGCCACTGGTTCCAAAGGCAAGGCCATCATTACCATTAAGCAATCTCACACCATGAGCGGTGGGTTGAAGAGAAAAGAAGACATTCATGTGTTGTTCAACAGTGATAAACCCGATTATTTTGGCGCCAAGGTTTTGGTTTCAGTGGAAATTGCAGGAACCCAGTCTTATGCAAAAGGACAAGCAGAAGCATTCTTAGAGAGAAAAGTTGAAATTGCCAGCGATGTGAAATTAGCGTTCCGTCGTAGACTTTGGCAACAGTTTGTTCAAACATTTATGAATGCGTTTGATGAGCAAATGCTTCTTAATCTTCAGACCTATTTACCAAAGGTATTGGTAAAACAGTAGGGGTACTATGAGTACACTGCCCACAGGCCATTTTCAATCGGGTGCAGAGGACGTTAAGTCCTATATGCGGAAAATCCAAGATTATCCCCTTCTCGAGCCAGAAGAGGAATTCACCCTTGCTAAAAAATGGGTGGAACACCAGGACATGGATGCTGCCCAGGTTTTGATCACCAGTCATCTTCGTCTTGTTGCCAAAATCGCATCGGGTTATCGGGGTTATGGCCTTCCTGTGGCTGAACTGATTGCGGAAGGTAATATCGGCATTATGCAAGCCATGAAAAAATTTGATCCCTCCAAGGGGTATCGGTTTTCAACCTATGCCATGTGGTGGATTAAAGCGGCTATGCAGGATTATATTCTACGGTCCTGGTCGTTGGTGCGCCTTGGTACAACGGCTGCCCAAAAGAAACTGTTCTTTAATTTTCGGCGCCTCACCCATGAATTAAATGCCTTAGAAGGTGGCCAGAAGAATACAGCGAAAAACCGTACAGCCATTTCCAAGGAATTGGATGTCACTGAAGAAGAAGTCCAAAGCATGGAACAACGCATGCAAGGGGCGGACTATTCTTTGAACGCCAGCGTTGGGGGGGATGGGGAATCCCTTGAGTGGCAAGATTGGCTTGTTGATACTAATGCTTCCCAAGAAGAAAAAGTCATCCAAAAAGATGATGCGTATAAGCGTGGGGAACTGTTGGAAGAAAGCCTTCAAAAATTAACACCGCGAGAGCTCAGAATTATCCAAGAAAGGCGTCTTCAAGATCCCCCAGCGACTTTGGATGCCTTGGCTCAAAACCTGAATCTTTCTAAAGAACGTGTCCGCCAATTGGAAAATAGAGCCTTTTCTAAAATGCAGAAGTATATGATGATGCATGCTCAAAAATATGGATGGTAAAACATGTCTCCTTCTCTTCGACAAAAAGTAGGCCAACTCTTTATTGCTGGGTTTCATGGTACAGATTCAAAAGACCCTTGGGTTGACGACGTAGCCCGTCAGATTAAGCTGGGCGAGGTCGGGGGCATCATTCTTTTTTCCTATAACATTCAAAATTCGGCTCAATTAAAAGAGCTCACAGGTTTTTTTAATCAGCTTGATGATCAATTATTGATCAGCGTGGATCAAGAAGGGGGGCGTGTACAAAGACTAGCGCCGGTCCAGGGTTTTCAGGGATTCCCTTCGGCAGAAACGCTCTCCCACCAACCTATTTCAGAAGTAGCGGCCTGTTACCGTGCCATGGCCAAGGAAATGGTATCTCATGGGATTAATTTGGATTTTGCCCCTTGTGTGGATCTTAATCCTGAGGGGTATAAATGTCCCGTCGTTGGGGACCTGCAGCGCAGTTATTCTACAAATCCAAGTGAGGTTGTTTCTTATGCGGGGGCATTGATTGATGCGTTCCACGCAGAAAACTTGTTAGCGGTGATTAAGCATTTCCCTGGCCATGGCAGTGCCCAAGGGGATTCTCATGAAGGCTTTGTTGACGTCACAGACTGTTGGGATGAACGGGAACTGATCCCATTTTATGACCTTACCCGCCAAAAAACCGTTGATATGGTCATGACAGCCCACATTTTTAATGCTCATCTTGATCCGGCGGTGCCGGCGAGTTTTTCCAAGCAGACGTTAGATCTTCTTCGCCGTCAGGGCTATGAGGGGATTATTATCTCTGATGACTTGCATATGGGGGCGATTCAAGACCACTATGATGTGATTGATGCAACCCTTCAGGCGTTAAATGCAGGCTGCGATATGGTGATTCTCTCGAATAATAAGGCCGCTGCGGCAGGCGTTTCAACGTTTGTCCCCTCACCGGAAATTCTGCCAATCCTTATTGACGGGGTGGTTGCTGCCGTGAAGCGGGGTGATATCTTTGAGAATCGTATTGATGAAGCCTATGGACGCGTTTTGGCCTTGAAAAAACGTCTTCCATGAAGCAACGTCGCCTGCCCCATAGTGTTCAAACAAAAAAGTCCCAAAGACATTTCTCCCCTATTGTTATGTTTATTGTTGTTGTCATGACGTTCATGGTATTGGGAGGCTATTATTTTCTTTATCCGCAATCTCCCGTAGAAAAAATCATAGAACCAACGGTGGTGGAAGAACCACAAGAAATCCCCTCTTTGGGGGATGAAGGCAATGAAGAATCCATTATGGATGATATTTTTTCTGACGCCGAAGTTGTCCAACTTTATAAAATGCTGGAAAATCCAGGTCATACATTCCCTTATTGGCAATGGCCGTTAAAACAATGTGTCTGGTCAGGGCCGGCAGTTTCTATTGTTGTGGATGGTACCAAGACCGTTTCACCTTTTGACCTGGAGACTTTGGAGAAGTTAGATGTACCCTTAACCCTGGCCGTTGATGAGAAAACCTATGAGACAGTTCATGCTTGGGCTGCAGCGCACGGGCACAGTATTTTTCTGGCTCTTCCTCCTTTAGATCCCGCTCTTTCTTCTAAAGAATTGGGGGACTATTTGGACAAGCTGTTGCAAGGAAAGTCCCATATTATGGGCGTGATGGGCACTTTTCCGAATAACCCAGAATTTGCAGAAGCTTTAATTCTTCACGTGAAACACCGGGGGCTTGTGTTTCTGGATACAGCAGAACATGGCATGGGGTCAGAGATTTCCCAAAAGGTTTTGGCCCTTTATCTGAAAGTTGGCCCAGAGATTTTAGTTCAGGCATTACACAAAAATCCCCTGAAAAAATTGGGCGCCTGGATTAAAAAACAAAAGAAGAAGAAAGTTTCTTTTGTCTTAGCAACGGGTCTTTTGTGCCGTCACGTAGCATAGACTTAGTTGAAGTCACACAATAATGAAAAGTGACAAAAAAGTGAAGGCGCGGTAGAGTAGACTCTCGTTATGGATAACTTATGAAAAATTACAAATTTATCAAACAATTGCAATTATTGCCCTGGGTTGACGCCCTGTGGCTTTTTGGTTCAAGGGCACGAAATGACAATGCCGCACGCGCTGATATAGACTTGGCTGTGGTTTGTCCAACCGCAACGGATGCACAATGGCTGGAAATTTCAACCATTATCGAAAATGCCGATACGTTACTTAAAATCGATTGTGTGAGATTTGATAAACTGCCGGTAGACAGCCAATTGAGACAAAATATTGTGACAGATAAAAAGGTGATCTATGAAAGATAAAACACACATTAAGTTTGAAAAGTTTAAAAAGGCTCTGACATCGCTTGAGGCTATCTATCTGCAACTCCCGCGGAAAGATCGTTCTAATATAGATGCCACCATTCAACGATTTGAATTCACCTTTGAGCTGTGTTGGAAGTTTCTTAAGGATTTTTTCCTGGAAAAAGATATAGCCCTTAATTATCCAAAAGAAGTCATCGGGCAGGCTTTCAGCGTTGGTATGATCGACAATGAAACCCTTTGGGTGCAAATGCTGACGGATCGTAATATGACCTCCCATACCTACGATGAACAACTAGCGGACCAGATATTTAAAAGAATCCAAGGCTATGTCCCTGAGCTGCGCCGTCTTTGTGATGATGCGGAAAGGGGCTGAGGGCCCTGAATGTAATCTTGTACATGTTAATTTTTCCAGAAGATGGCATATGAATGCTAGACAGATTTTATGGTTTTAGGGTATTTTGCTGTTAATCTTTAAAGGAGTCCTCGAAGACGATGGAAATTAAAAAGCAAGATATTTTACGGATCGAGCGTCTAGCGCGCCTTACCCTTCCAGAAGATCAGCGGCAAGGGTTCAGTGAACGGTTGACCAAGGTTTTTGGATGGATTGATCAACTCCGCGAAGTCGATATAGAGGGTGTCACGCCCATGGTAACACCTTTGCTCCAGATGGGCATCCAAACAACACCACTGCGCCATGACACAATCAATGACGGGGATTGCCTGGATAAGATCTTGGCCAATGCCCCCGAGGCCCAACATGGGTCTTTTACTGTTCCAAAAGTTGTTGAGTAAGGAAATCAAAGATGACAGATCTTGTAGCCTTGAGTTATGGGGCCCTACGCCAGAAACTATTGTCCAAATCAGTGACTGTTCAAGACGTTGTGACGCAATACGTCAGACGTATGGCACAGACTCAGCCCTTGAATGCCTTCGTCACAGAATATACTGATCAGGCGTTAAATCAGGCAGCTGAAGCCGATAGACGGATCCAGTCAGGGACTGCCCGGCCGTTGGAAGGGTTTCCTCTGGCTGTGAAAGACAACTGTTGTGTTGAAGGCATGCGTACAACGGCCAGTTCCAAAATTTTAGAAAATTTTATCCCACCTTATACGGCAACGGTTGTGAAACGCCTCCAAGACGCGGGCGCCATTGTGCTTGGTAAGACAAACTTGGATGAATTTGCCATGGGATCATCCACCATCACAAGCCATTTTGGCCCGAGCATCAATCCTTGGAAAATCAAAGGCGACACCGCTGATTTGATCCCAGGGGGGTCCTCAGGGGGTTCTTCAGCCTGCGTTGCGGGGTTATCATCCCTTGGGGCTTTGGGAACTGATACGGGCGGGTCCATCCGTCAGCCGGCTGCACTTTGCGGCGTTGTGGGAATGAAGCCTACCTATGGACTTTGTTCCAGGTATGGCATTATTGCCTTTGCATCCTCTTTAGACCAGGCAGGCCCTATTACCCGGACCGTTGAAGATGCATCACTGGTTCTTCGTGAAATGGCAGGACATGACCCCAAGGATTCAACGTCTTTGGTTTATACGGTGCCTGACTATACCAAAGCCCTGGGGCAAAGCATTAAAGGCATGAAGGTCGGGATTCCCAAGGAATATAGACCCGCTGGGTTGAATGCCGAAATTGCCGCATGGTGGGACAAAACCATCCAGTGGATGAAAGACGCAGGGGCGGAGATTCTGGATATTTCTTTGCCTCATACCAAGTATGCTTTGCCGGCCTATTATATTATTGCGCCAGCGGAGGCGTCCTCTAACTTAGCACGCTATGACGGGGTGCGGTACGGGCTTAGGGTGCCAGGCGGCAGTTTGGATGATCTTTACGCCAAGACCAGAACAGAAGGGTTTGGGGACGAGGTGAAGCGCCGGATTTTAATTGGGACCTATGTGCTGTCTTCCGGCAAATACGAAGACTATTATTTAAGGGCACAGCGCGTGCGCCAACGGGTGACCGATGACTTTACGCAAGCGTATAAAAAAGTGGATGTGATTTTAGCACCCACCACCGCTAATACGGCCTTTAAGGTTGGGGAAAATATCACGGATCCGCTTGCCATGTATTTGCAAGACGTCTTTACGGTATCGACGAATTTGGCGGGATTACCGGCGATTTCTGTACCTGTGGGGTTGTCCAATGAGGGGCTTCCCATCGGGATGCAATTTATCGGCCCTGCACTTCAGGAAGAACGTCTCTTCCAGTTTGCAAGCGTGGTGGAACAAGCGGCCCAGTTTAAGGGGATTGGACAATGATCAACACATTGATAACAACGGCAACAGGCGACTGGGAAGTCATTATTGGTCTTGAGGTCCATACCCAAGTCAAATCCAAAACCAAGCTTTTTTCAGGTGCTGCCACATCTTTTGCAGCAGAACCCAATACCAAGGTGTCATTGGTCGATGCGGCGATGCCTGGGATGCTGCCTGTCTTGAATGAAGTATGTTTAGAACAAGCGGTAAAGACGGGGCTTGCGCTGAATGCCCAAATTAATCTTTATTCTGTTTTTGACCGTAAAAACTATTTCTATGCGGACTTGCCTCAGGGGTATCAAATTAGCCAGTTTTATCACCCTATTGTGGGGGAGGGATATCTCGATATCGACTTGGCGGATGAGACCACCAAGCGGGTCCGGATCGAACGGATTCATCTTGAACAAGATGCTGGAAAAAGTATCCATGATGTGCACCCCGATAAGTCTTTGATTGATTTGAATCGATGCGGGACGGCGTTAATGGAAATTGTGACAAAGCCTGATATGCGCAGTGCCGACGAGGCCATGGACTTTGTCAAAAAGCTACGGCTTATCTTGCGCTACCTTGGTTCCAGCGATGCCAACATGGATGAAGGCAGTCTCAGGGCTGATGTGAACGTTTCAGTCCACCGTCCAGGGACCCCTTTTGGGACTCGGGCTGAGATTAAAAATGTGAACTCCATTCGGTTTATCGGCCAAGCCATTGATTATGAGGTGAACCGTCAAATTACCCTTCTTGAAAGTGGGGGGGCGATTGATCAAGAAACCCGTCTTTTCGATGCCTCAACGGTCACAACCCGGTCTATGCGCAGTAAAGAAGATGCGCCTGATTATCGGTATTTTCCAGATCCAGATCTTTTGCCAGTTATGCTGACGCAGGATTATGTGAATGAGATTAAGGGAGGTCTTCCGGAGCTTCCAGGGCAAAAGCGGGCACGGTTCATGAAGGACTATGGGCTTTCTTTGTATGATGCGACGGTGTTGGTATCGGATATGGAAACGCCTTTGTATTATGAAGCAGTTGTTACCCATTTGGCAAAAAAAGACGGGGCCAAGATGGCATCCAACTGGGTATCAGGGGAACTTTTTGCCCTTTTGAAGGAACACAATTTGTCTATAGTTGATTCCCCCATTGGGCCGCAACAGTTGGCTGGTCTTTTAAATCTTATTGGTGAAGGGCAGATTTCAGGACGTACCGCCAAGGATGTTCTTGAAGATATGTGGCAAAGTGGCAAAGAGGCTTCGGTTATTGTTTCTGAAAAAGGGTTAGTCCAGATGAGTGACGCTGGGGAACTTGAAGGGATCATAGACAAGGTGTTAGGGGATAATCCTCAGATGGTGGAACAGTACCGCTCGGGCAAAGATAAACTCTTTGGATTTTTTGTGGGCCAAGTCATGAAAGTGACGGGCGGGAAGGCCAACCCCCAGATGACCAATGATATTTTGAAGAAAAAGCTGTAGGGACGATGATGAAAAACAAACTGCGCGGTCAAAGCAAAGAACAGCTTTTGAAGCTTTACTATGAGATGCTGTTGATCCGGCGTCTTGAAGAAAAATCAGGTCAGCTGTATGGCATGGGGAAAATCGCTGGGTTTTGCCACCTTTATATTGGTCAAGAGGCTGTCGTCACAGGGATCCAAAGTTTGGCCAAAGAAGGTGATAGCGTTATTACGGGATACCGGGACCATGGGCATATGATTGCGTGTGGATTGGACCCTCGGGGTGTTTTAGCCGAACTCATGGGACGCATTGACGGTCTTTCTAAGGGCAAGGGTGGATCTATGCACATGTTTTCCAAAGAGAAGACGTTTTATGGGGGGCACGGAATTGTTGGTGCCCAGGTGCCTTTGGGGACAGGTCTCGCATTAGCCCACAAGTATGAAAATGATGGTGGGGTTGTCTTTGCTTACTTTGGGGACGGGGCAGCGAACCAAGGGCAAGTGTATGAGGCCTATAACATGGCGTCTTTGTGGAAACTTCCCATTCTTTATATTATCGAAAACAACCATTACAGTATGGGAACATCCGTTGCTCGCCATTCTGCCACGGATCACTTTTATTCACGGGGCGCTGGGTTTAATATCCCCGGTGAATTGGTAAATGGGATGGATCTTTTTGATGTGCAGACGGCAACTGAAAAGGCGCTGGCCCACATTCGCGCTGGGAAAGGCCCTTATATTCTTGAGATGGATACGTATCGGTATAAGGGGCATTCCATGTCGGACCCTGGCCGATACCGCAGTAAAGAGGAAGTCGATACCATCAAGCAGGATAATGACCCGCTTTCCAATTGCAAAAGAGATCTTCTGGCCCATGGGGTTGCAACTGAAGCGGAACTGAAGGTCTTGGAACAAAAGGTCAAGCAAGAGATGGATGAAGTTGTGAATTTCTGTGAGGCCTCTCCTGAACCCGAAGCCCATGAACTGTACACAGATGTTTTGATTGAGGATAAACAATGGCCCTATTAACAGTAAGAGAAGCCTTGCGCGACGCCATGGCAGAAGAAATGCGGAGGGATCCCAAGGTTTTTGTCATGGGGGAAGAAGTTGCCCAGTATCAAGGGGCCTATAAGGTAACCCAGGGGTTGCTGGAGGAATTTGGTGAGGGACGTGTGATGGATACACCCATTACAGAATATGGCTTTGCAGGGGTTGGTGTGGGTGCTGCGTTTAAAGGGTTGAAGCCCATTGTGGAATTCATGACCTTTAACTTTTCCATGCAGGCGATTGATCATATTATCAACTCGGCAGCTAAAACTCTTTACATGTCAGGGGGGCAGATGACATGTCCTATCGTGTTTCGGGGCCCCAATGGGGTGGCGTCTCGTGTTGGGGCCCAACATTCCCAATGTTTCGCTAGCTGGTACAGCCATTGTCCAGGCATAAAAGTCGTGGCGCCTTATAGTGCGGCGGATGCCAAGGGGTTGTTAAAGTCTGCGATTCGTGATCCCAACCCTGTGGTTTTTCTTGAAAATGAATTGATGTATGGGCGTTCTTTTGAAGTGCCGGATGATCCGGATTATATTGTACCGTTGGGCAAAGCTTCTGTTGTGCGTGAAGGAACAGATGCGACCATTGTAACTTTTTCGTTGGCGGTTGGAAAAGCGTTAGAGGCAGCGGATCGTTTAGCATCACAGGGGGTCAATGTGGAGGTGATAGATCTTCGCACCCTCCGTCCTTTGGACATCGACACCATCGTGGCCTCTATCCAAAAAACAAACCGTATCGTGACAGTGGAAGAAGGCTGGCCCCAGTCAGGAATTGGCGCTGAAATTGCGGCCCAAGTCATGACCCACGCCTTTGACTTTTTGGACGCTCCTCTTGAGCGGGTGACGGGAAAAGACGTGCCCCTTCCTTATGCGGCTAACCTAGAACGATTGGCGATCCCCCAAGTGGACGATATCACGGCAGCCATTCGTAAAGTATGTTATAAAAACTAAAGGGAGACACAACCATGCCCATCAAGATTTTGATGCCAGCCTTATCGCCGACCATGACTAAAGGAACCCTTGCGAAATGGCATAAGAAAGAGGGGGACCTTATTGTTTCTGGCGACCTGTTGGTTGAAATTGAAACGGACAAAGCCACCATGGAAGTCGAGGCCGTTGATGAGGGGGTCTTGGGAAAAATTGTCGTACCAGACGGAACCCACAATGTGGATGTGAATGCAGTCATTGGTTTTCTGCTGGAAGAGGGCGAAACGGCCAGTGATATCGATCTTTCTGCTATTAATGTCCCAGTCGTGAAAGAAGCACCAAAACCCATTGAGACAAAGTCAGTGCCCCAAGTACCCACTGTTCCATCAACGAGTAATCGTATTGTTGCCAGTCCTTTGGCGAAACGTATTGCCCTTCAAAACAATATTTCTTTGGGAACAATTCAAGGATCAGGCCCTTATGGGCGGATCATTAAACGTGACGTGGAAGGGTTTAATGGCCGCCAAGATGCTGGCCCAGCGTTTCAAGATGTGCCGCTATCCACCATGCGCCGTGTTATTGCCGAACGGTTGGTGGAATCCAAGCAAACGGTCCCGCATTTTTATCTTACCGTTGATTGCAATATCGAAGCTCTTTTGGAGGCGAGAAAAAGCCTGAATGAGAGTCTTGGGGCTCAAGGCAAAAAATTAACCGTGAACGATTTTGTCATTTGGGCTTCTGCCTTTGCGTTGAAAGATCATCCAGAAGCGAATGCGTCTTGGATTGGTAATGACCAGATCCGTTATTATAACCGGGCGGATATTTCAATTGCAGTGGCTATTGAAGGGGGACTTATTACCCCGATTGTAAAAAATGCGGACCTGAAGACTATTGTGCACATTTCAGATGACGTGAAAGTTTTGGTCAAAAAAGCCCACGAGGGTCGGCTGACGCCAGAGGAATTCCAAGGGGGCAGTTTTAGTATTTCTAATCTTGGCATGTATGGCATTCAAAGTTTCAACGCTATCATTAATCCCCCCCAAGCCTGCATTTTGGCTGTTGGCGCTGGGGAATCAAGACCTGTTGTTAAAGACGGAGCAATCAAGATTCAAACCATGATGACCTGCACTTTGTCGGTGGATCACCGGGTGGTGGATGGCAAAGTAGCTGCGGAATTGTTGGGAACCATCAAGGATTATCTAGAAAATCCCTGGAAGATGATGGCGAAAGGATTAATATAATGGATACATTTGACCTTATTGTCGTAGGTGCAGGGCCAGGGGGCTATGTGGCAGCCATTCGTGGTGCCCAGTTAGGCCTTAAGACAGCGATTGTGGAAAAGGAACATTTAGGGGGCATTTGCTTAAATTGGGGATGCATCCCGACCAAGGCGTTATTGCAGTCGGCAGAGATTTACCACCTGATTCGTTCAGCTAGTCACTTTGGGTTAAAAGTCAGTGATGTCCAAATTGATTTGAAGAAAATTGTGGAGAGGTCCCGGTCCATTGCCCAGCAGTTGGCTGGTGGCATTAGTCACTTGATGAAGAAAAACAAAATTACGGTTTTCATGGGGCAGGGGAAGCTGGAAGGATCAGGGAAACTCTGTGTCACAGAACCGAATGGTAAAATCCACAACCTGAAGGCCCCCCATATCATTTTAGCAACAGGGGCAAGGCCTCGGATTCTCCCTGGGCTTGAACCTGACGGTCACCTGATTTGGACATCGAAAGAGGCTATGACGCCTGTAACGTTGCCGGGCTCACTTTTGGTGGTTGGCTCTGGCGCCATTGGCGTGGAGTTCGCGAGTTTTTATCAAACCCTTGGGACCAAGGTTACCATCGTTGAGGTGCAAGACAGGATTTTACCTGTGGAAGATGCGGAGGTTTCAGCCTTTATGCGGAAATCTTTTGAAAAACAAGGCATGACCATTGAGACCAATGCGACAGTCAAAGGTTTGAAGAAGAATAAAAATTCAGTAACGGCAACCTTTGAACAGCAGGGTAAAACCCATACCCTTGAGGTAGACCGGGTGATCGTGGCGGTGGGTATTCAGGGCAATATCGAAAGCTTGGGCCTTGAAAATACAAAGGCTAAAGTTGAAAAAGGCCAGCTGCAGGTTGATGCCTTTTGTGCAACGGCTGAAAAAGGTCTTTATGCCATTGGTGACGTGGCTGGGGCCCCGTGGCTTGCCCACAAGGCCAGTCATGAAGGGATTCTATGTGTTGAAAAGATCACAGGGTTTGCAAGCCACACATTGTCTAGATCTAATATTCCAGGATGTACTTATTCCTTGCCTCAGGTAGCGAGCATTGGATTAACCGAGCAAGCGGCAAAAGATAAAGGTCTTAAAATCAAAGTCGGGCGTTTTCCCTATCAAGGAAACGGCAAGGCCATTGCCTTGGGGGAAGCTGAAGGGTTCATTAAGACTATTTTTGATGAAAAAACGGGCGAGCTTTTGGGGGCGCACCTTGTTGGTGCTGAGGCCACAGAATTGATTCAAGGGTATGTGATCGCAAAGACATTGGAAACAACGGAGGCGGAATTGATGCAAACAATTTTTGCCCATCCCACCTTGTCTGAAATGATGCATGAATCGGTTTTGGACGCCTATGGTCGCGTTATTCATTTTTAGGGACATATGACGATACTTCCAAAACCATCCTGGCTTCGGGTCAAAGCCCCTGTTTCGAAAGAATATAATGAAACACGGGATCTGATGCGCTTGTCTAAGTTACACACCGTTTGTGAAGAAGCGGCATGCCCTAATATTGGGGAATGTTGGGCTAAGAAACACGCAACCATCATGATTTTAGGCAGTGTTTGTACCAGGGCTTGTGCTTTTTGCAATATCAAAACGGGGCGACCTGATTTGTTGGATCCCCATGAGCCTGAACGGGTGGCGGCGGCTCTATCCACCTTGGGACTTTCTCACGTGGTGATCACTTCTGTTGACCGAGATGATTTGGATGATGGGGGGGCAGAACATTTTGCCCAAACCATTCAGGCCATTCGACAAGCCTCACCAACGACAACCATTGAAGTCTTAACCCCAGATTTTTTACGCAAAGATGGGGCCTTGGAAAAAGTCGTGGCAGCCCGGCCTGATGTTTATAATCACAATTTGGAAACGGTGCCTCGGCTTTACCGGAGTGTCCGGCCAGGGGCCCGATATTTCCATTCATTATCTTTGCTTAAACGCGTTAAAGAGTTAGACCCTTCCATCTTTACAAAGTCGGGGGTCATGGTGGGGCTTGGGGAAGACAAGGGCGAGATTTTTCAGGTGATGGATGATTTGCGCAGTGCAGACGTGGACTTTATGACCATTGGTCAATATCTGCGTCCAACACCTAATCATCATGAGGTCATGCGGTTTGTGGACCCAGCGGAATTTATGGAATATGAGCGTATGGCCCGCGGGAAAGGGTTTTTGATGGTTTCAGCCTCCCCCTTAACGCGGTCGTCTTATCATGCTGGCGATGACTTCAAGAAACTCCAAATCGCCCGGATGGGAAAAACAGATGAGTTGTCATTTCCACGATAAAAAAATCCTTCCCTACGGGGCAGATCATCTTTATGCCATTGTGGCAGATGTTCAGTCTTACCCAACTTTTTTGCCAGGCTGTATGGCTGCAGAGATTTTGGAAAAAGGGGAGGGGAGTCTTCGAGCGCAACTGACGATCGGCTACGGCGTCTTTAAAGAAAGTTATACTTCAAAGGTGTTGTTGACGCCGGAGACCTATATTGAGGTTGTTTATGAACAGGGCCCTTTTCAGCATTTAAAAAACTATTGGCATTTTGTTCCTCTTTCTGAAAACGAGACGGAGGTGGAGTTTTTTATTGATTTTGCCTTTCGGTCCGGCTTTCTTCAAAAGGTGATGGAGACCTTTTTCCAAGAGGGGATTAGCCATTTGATGGAGGCCTTTGAAAAGCGGGCTTTTACGCTAAAAAATAAAGCAATATGTTCAAAACGCCCAGTGCCATAAGTCCTGCCAACAGATCATCGAGTAAAATACCAAGGGATTGAACAGGAAGGGATCCCTTTAAATTGTCTGCCCAGGAAACGGGGAAGGGCTTCACGATATCGAAAAACCGGAATAATATAAAACCAACCGTAAACCACCCTACGCTTTGAGGGGCCCCTAGAAGGGCGATCCACTGGCCAATCACTTCATCAATGACAATCTCTTGAGGGTCTTGGATTTTTGTATCTTTTATATAAAAGGCAATGGCAATCCAGCTTAAGACAAAGAGGCCGATGATAACTGTGATAGAAAGAGGCAGAGAATCGTGTAAGAGCCAAATCAACGGTAACGCACCAAGGGACCCCCATGTGCCTGGCATTTTGGGAAGTTTTCCAAGTCCAAACCATGTGAGGAAAAGGGTGAGGGAGAAGGATGTCTGATGGAATTTCATCATTCGAACATTCTTTTTAAACCAATCAGAGAAAGAGAAGATGTTGTGGGATCTAATGTTCCAAGCTTTTTCATGAGTCTTGTTTTATCGACGGTGCGAATCTGTTCAAGCATGATATTGCCCCTTTTTCCTTGGAAGGTTGTCTGAATTCTTGTTGGAAAATCTCTAGCCTTACTGGTCATAGGAGCAATAATGACAGTTTTCAAGTGGTTATTTAATTCATTAGGGGATAGGACAACACAGGGACGTGTTTTACGTATTTCATGTCCATGAGACGGGTCAAGAGAAACAAGAAAAACGTCAAATCGAGACGTTCTTATCATTTCCATTCCCATTCATCATCATTGTCCAAGGGATATCCCACATATTCTGCATCAAGAAGGGAATCATCGCCACTCGCAGCAAGTTTACGTGCCGCCTCTTCCCATCCTTCTCTAGGGTTTTTGTAGGGTGTTATGACAAGTTTACCTTCTTCTACGGTTAAATTAACGATGTTTTCCATTTTACATTGCTCCAGGATTGCCTTTGGGATTCTGAGTCCCTTTGAGTTACCAATTTTAATAATCTTTGCCTGCATCATTGCTTCATTCCCCCAAATGTGATCACATAATAATTACAATGCGACACTGCGTCAATGGGGTGGGATAAAGTCTACAACGCCTGTGCGTCCAATGAGTGTGGTATTTTTTTAGTCTCCGTCAAGTTGATAAATTTTACTTTTTCCACCTTTCCAATTGTTTATGCTATCAAATGCTTTTTCGAAAAGGATTGTTGACTAATTCTGGGGAATCAATCTAGTATGCGCGGATGTTTAACCAATATTCCAAATAAAGAGGAAAATGATGAATAAAAATGAATTGATCACAGAAGTTGCAGAACGCGCAGGCCTTACAAAGGCAGCCGCTGGTCAAGCGGTTGACAGTGTATTTGAAGTTATTTCAAGTACATTAGCGAAGGGCGACGAAGTGCGTCTTGTTGGATTTGGGACATTTTTGACAGCAAAGCGTAAGGCGACAGAAGGCCGCAATCCTCGTACAGGTGAGCCTTTGAAGATTGCTGCAACATGCGTTCCAAAGTTTCGTGCAGGTAAAACACTGAAAGATCAAATTGCTGGTTAAAACGAGATCTTATTTTTTTAAAATTTAAAGATTGATCCCGGCGGGGTCATTTGTTATATATCCATGTGGTTAGGGTGATTAGCTCAGCGGTAGAGCGTCTCGTTTACACCGAGAGGGTCGGCGGTTCAATCCCGTCATCGCCCACCACTTAATAACAAAACGGGGGTGTAGCTCAGTTGGTTAGAGCGCCGGCCTGTCACGCCGGAGGTCGCGAGTTCAAGTCTCGTCACTCCCGCCATTTTGTTCCTTTAGACGATGGTTAAGTCTAGTGAGATATTTTAAGTGTTCAAAAACTTGAAATGAAAAGCTTTGTGTCCCATATTGTTTTGGGATTATTTTATGAATTTTTGGTATGTAACGTTTAAACCGTTCATGTCCTTTTAGAGATTGGAGAATTGTAATGGCAGTTCCAAAGAAAAAAACGTCCAAGTGTCAACGCAATATGCGTCGGTCTCACCATCACTTGGCGATTCCTGGTTATGTAGAGTGTTCAAACTGTGGGGAACATATGCGTCCTCACCATATTTGTGATGCCTGTGGGTATTACAACAAGCGGGAAGTCCTTGTCTTCAAGGAAGCAGTCGAAGAGACAGCACAAGAAGAATAAAGATGGCGCCTAGCCCTTTCATAACGCTTGCGTTAGATGCCATGGGGGGAGACAATGCCCCCTTGTCGGTGATAGAGGGGGCATCTCTCGCCATTAAGCACAATCCATCCCTTCGTTTTATTCTTTTTGGGGATCAGGGTCGTCTGATGCCTTTTTTAGAAAATTACCCAGCCCTTCAGGCTGTTTCTCAAATTGTCCATACTCAAGATTACATTACAAATGAAGACAAGCCTTCTGTTGCTTTAAGGCAAGGCCGTCAATCCAGCATGCGTCTTGCTGTTAACGCTGTGGCCGATGGAACGGCAGATGCCGTTGTTTCTGCAGGAAACACAGGAGCCTATATGGCTATTGCTAAGTTTGTCCTCAAGGCGATGACGGGGATTTCGCGCCCCGCCTTTGTGGCTTCTTTTCCAACAGCAAAAGGTAGTTGTGTGATGTTGGATCTTGGGGCCAATGTATCCTGCGATAGTTCTAATCTTGTTGAGTTTGCTGTCATGGGCGACATTTATGCCCGAGACGTGATGGGCATTGCAAACCCAACGATTGCCCTTCTCAATGTCGGTGCTGAAGAGATGAAAGGGAATGTGGAGGTCCAAACGGCCGCAGCGATTCTTAAGCGGGCGACGCGTACGTTGAACTTTCAAGGATTTATCGAGGGCGATCGTATTATTAAAGGCGAAGCAGATGTCGTTGTAACCGACGGGTTTAGTGGTAATATTGCCTTGAAAGCTTCTGAGGGTATGGCGACATTTATGACAAGCCTTTTGAAAGAGTCGATTCACAGTTCTTGGATATCCAAACTTGGTGGTCTTTTGATCCTCAAGCCATTGCAGCGCATGAAGGATCGTATGAATCCCAAGCTTCACAACGGTGCCATGTTGATTGGTCTTGGGGGCATTGCTATCAAAAGTCACGGGGGTGCTGATGGGGTGGCTTATGCCAATGCCATTAAAGTGGCAACCCAGATGGTTTCCCATGGTCTTCAAAAACAAATCGAAGAAAAACTCCATGCCCTTTCCCTAGATCTTGCGGAAAACGCCGAAAAGAATGAATAAGAGATCCGCTATTATTGGGGTTGGTTCCTTCCTTCCTGAAAAAATTATCACCAATCATGATCTGTCCCAACTTGTAGACACAACCCATGATTGGATTGTGTCACGCACGGGCATTCACCAACGTCATGTGGCAGGGGATCATGAGAAAACCTCTGATTTGGCCTTAGCGGCTTGCAAAAAAGCCCTGAAGAGTTCTGGAAGGGGAGTTGATGATTTAGATTTTATCATTTGTGCGACGACTACCCCTGATCAAATATTTCCGTCTACCAGTACGCGGTTGCAGGGGCTTCTTGGGATGAGCAAGGGGTTTGCTTTTGATATTCAGGCGGTTTGTGGGGGTTTCATCTATGCCCTTGCAGTTGCCAATAACTTTATTACGACAGGTCAGGCCCAGCGCGGGATTGTTGTGGGGGCTGAAACTATGTCACGGCTTTTGGACTGGAACGATCGCTCCACAGCCATTCTTTTCGGCGACGGTGCAGGGGCTGTTGTGTTAGAGGCAAGGGATGGGGCTGGATCTTTGGCCGATTTTGGGATTTTAAAGACATTCCTCCATTCAGATGGGCAGTTGAATGATATTTTGCAAATGACCGAAGGTCCTGGGTCTGGTACATGTTTTGGAACTATGATCATGAAGGGCCAGGATGTTTTTCGCCATGCTGTTGAAAAGTTGGGCGGGGCGATTGAAGAAATGCTTTCTGATACAGGCCTTACGGCTGACGATATCGACTGGTTTGTGCCACACCAGGCTAATGAGCGGATTATTGATGCGCTTGTGAAACGGTTTGATTTTCCATCCCATAAAGTGATTAAGACGGTTTCTTTGCATGCGAATACCTCTGCAGCATCGATTCCCTTGGCCCTTGATGCTGCCGTTATGGATGGGCGCATCAAAAAAGGAGATCTTGTTTTATTGGATGCTTTGGGGGCCGGATTAACCTGGGGATCTGCGCTGGTGCGTTGGGGGTAATTGACACTTTTCCCTATTCCCGATACTCTAAATATAAGAATTATTTTTGGGAGATTTTTCATGAATGGGAAAACATTAACGCGGTTGGCTTTGTCTAACATCTTGCGGAAAAAACATGACGTTAAGCGGGAAGAATCCATGGATATCATTGCCGCTGTTTTTGATGAGATCACCCATGCCTTGAAAAAAGACAAAGAAGTCAAAATCCCTCTCTTTGGTGTTTTCTTTTCCCGTCAAAAGAAAGAGCGTATTGGACGCAACCCCCGGACCCTTGAAGAAGCGGTCATTTCTTCCCGTCGTGTGACAGGTTTTCGCCCGTCCCGTATTATGAAGGCGTCTGTCGCGAGTGGCTGTAAAAAGTCTTAAGGGTTTCTTTCTTCACTTCTTTCTTGTTTTTTAAGTCCTAAGTGGTCTATAGTCTCCGTCATGGTAACGGAGCGTAGCGCAGCCTGGTAGCGCACTACACTGGGGGTGTAGGGGTCGTGGGTTCAAATCCCGCCGTTCCGACCATTCTTGAGGCTTTGTTGGAGTTTATTCAAGAAGTTCTGCGAAGTTAATAATTTCTGAAAAATATCCATTATTGATGACTTGCTCATGGATACCCCCGACGTGAATGAGAACAGGCCTGCAAGAGAATTCTTTAGGGTATTTGAATTTTTCTATTTTTCCTTTCAAATCAACTAGTTGGCCAAATTTACTACTACTAATAGCATTTTTGCTGTTTGTCCTCGTTGTCTTGCAAAAAATTTCATGGAATATGCTTAGTTTCTATCATCTATATGGCCTGTTATGGATGAATGAACACAGGGACGGTATCATAACACCTCCTCCAATCATCCAGTAAATTTAATCGTCTTAGAACATTGACAACAGTTTTCGAACCCCCTATATATGGACCATCAAATCGTAAAGAGGTTTTAAAAGAAAATGAAAACATATTCATTAAAAGCGTCAGACATCAACAAGCTTTGGCATGTTGTGGATGCAGAAGGTGTTGTATTAGGGCGGCTTGCGGCTGTTTTGTCAACGCGTCTTCGTGGTAAGCATAAGCCGGAATATACACCCAATCTTGATTGCGGTGATAATATCATCGTGATTAATGCCGAGAAGGTGCGCCTTACAGGCAATAAGTTCCATGACAAAATTTTCTACTGGCACACAGGCCACCCAGGCGGTATTAAAGAGCGCACGATGCGCCAATTGATTGAAGGAAAAAATCCAGAAACAGTTGTTATTAATGCTGTAAAACGTATGATTTCAAAGGGGCCCTTGGGGCGTCAACAGATGAGTAATCTTTTTGTCTATGCAGGTCCAAACCATCCTCATGGTGCTCAAAAACCAGAAGTGTTGGACGTTGCCGGCATGAATCCAAAAAATAAAAGGATCTAAATCATGGTAGAAAATAAAATGGACCTTTCCAGCCTCAAGAGAGAAGTAACTGTAACAAAGCCGGTTACAGCAGAAAAAGCAGCCGTTGCTGATGGGCCGGTAAAGCCAAAGATCGACAAACAAGGGCGGGCTTATGCCACAGGACGTCGTAAAGACTCGGTTGCCCGTGTATGGATCAAGCCTGGAAAAGGCTTGATTACCGTTAACAAGCGGGACTTTGAAAGTTATTTTGGTCGGCCAACGCTTCGGATGATTTTGAATCAACCTTTTTTGGCGGCAGGACGCAAGGCCAGCTATGACGTTATTTGTACCGTCAAGGGCGGTGGGCTTTCTGGTCAAGCGGGTGCCATTCGTTTTGGGATCAGCCGGGCATTGATTAATTTTGAGCCAGAACTTCGCAAAGCCTTGAAAGTTGGCGGGTTCTTGACACGGGATAGCCGTACTGTTGAACGTAAGAAATACGGTCGTCGGAAAGCGCGCCGGAGCTTCCAGTTCTCGAAGCGTTAAGAAATTTTTCACACTGCCCCTTCTGGGGCAGTTTTTTTGTGAACTTCTTTTAGTTTTGCGGAGTCTTTCTATTTTTGGTAAGATTAACCCTATGGCGTCTAGAACGATAATATGAAGGAGCCTTTAAGATGCGGCATTGTTATTCTTTATTGATCTTACTGTTGCTATCAATGTGTAGCTACGACATGGCCACCTATACAAGTCTCTCAAAGTCTTCGTGTGGGACTGAAAAGCTCACAGCCTTTAGCCCCAATATTTATGGTGTAGATGGAAAGATTTATGCAGCAACCACCCAGTGGCTCAAGAAAAATTTAACAACCCAAGGATATGTTTTTGATGCCACAAAAGAGGCAACGGTTCTTGTAACCATTAACCATGAGGTCTTGGATGCAAAGGCTCCAGGGGTTGAAGTGGAAGAAGATCAAGATGACAATAGACTTCCACAAGCGCCGAACGCGGGTCCTCTTTATTATCATCAGCTGATTATCATTATTGAAGATATTGGATGCAAGAAAGAGTCTATGACTTTTACTGTCAACCTTGAGACGTATAGTTCTGACTTTAATGAAATCTTGCCAGAGCTTTTAGAGTCCTTGGAGGATACCTTTGCGCACGTTAAAGGCCCTCATGGGCGTACGGTTAAGCGCATTGAGCGGAAACTTTAAAATAATTCTTTAATTCTCACCATCCGACCAGCTGTTTCAAGGTCCACAACCCCATCCACTTTTGTACGCCTAAAATGCCGTTGAAAGGCCTTGATGACATTGATGGTCTGATCATCTAAAAGGCCCGTCAGTTGAATGGCATATCCAATGGTTTGTAGGATCTTTTGAATCTCTAGCGTGGGCGGGATTTGATCTAAGAGTGGAACATGATCTGGCATGCACCCAATTCCTTTTTCCCCCAGATACTCCCAATCAAAATGTTCACTAGGGTCGTCTTTTCGGTCTGGCGCAATATCAGAATGCCCTAGAATGTGGGTGTTGGGGATTTCGTAGCGGGTGCGGATGTCTTGGATTAAAGCAACAAGAGATTCCATTTGGGGTTTTGTAAAAATATCCCCTAAACTATCAATTTCAATCCCGATGGAATAAGAATTTATTTTTTCTCTGTTTTTCCAATGACTCACCCGACCTGCATGCCATGCGCGTTCTTTTTCTTGGACAAGGTGATAAATCGTTCCATCCTTATGGATAAGATAATGGCAGCTGACCTCACTTGCAGGGTCTGTAAGACGTTCTAATGCCAATTCTGCAGAGGCCATATTAGTATGATGGAGAATGATCATATCCGGCTTCCCACCAGCTTCAGGAAGGCGCTCATTAAAATTGGGCGAGGGGTAGGAGACAATATTCATGAGATGATGTAACGTGAATTAAAACATAGGACTATCATGACGTTTAAAGACCTCGCGCAAAAGTTTCATGACCTTATTATAGAGGTTCAAAAGCAAGGTGGGAACCTTGTTTTTGTAGGGGGATGTGTACGGGATCTTCTGCTTCACCAAACGCCTAAAGATTTTGATGCAGAGGTGTATGGGCTTACCCCTGAGGTGTTAGAGATTCTTTTAAAAAAGTTTGGGCCGCTCAAGATCATCGGTAAACGGTTTGGTATTTTTTATCCCATGCATCTTGGGATTGAAGTGGCTATCCCAAGAGTTGAGAAGAAAATAGGCCAGGGGCATAAGGGATTTGATGTTGCATTGGATCCAACCCTTTCATTTAAAGACGCTTCTTCCAGACGTGATTTGACGATCAACAGCATGGGGTATGATCCCCTGCGAAATGAGATTTTGGATCCTTGGGGGGGTGAAGCTGATTTAAGGGCTGGCATTTTAAGGCCCACAAATCCTGAGTCTTTCGGGGAAGATCCTTTGCGGGCTTTACGTGTTGCCCAGTTTGCGGCGCGCTTTGTTATGACGCCAACGGATGCATTAATAACCCTTTGTTCTCAGTTAGATTTATCAGAACTTCCATCAGAGCGCGTTTTGGAAGAAATGAAGAAGCTTCTGATCAAAGGCGTAAAGCCTTCTTATGGCTTGATATTTTTAAGGGATGCTGGTCTTTTGGGGTTTTTTCAAGATCTTGCCCTGACGGAGGATCTTTTACAATGGGTGGATCAAGCGGCAGGGAAACGTCTTGAGGGATCAATGTATGTTGATTTCTCGTTGATGATCACGTTACTGACCCTTCCCATGAAAGATCCAAAGCCTTTTTTGCAGGGACTTAAGGTCTCTCATCAGGTCTTTAAACAGGTCTTTTTTTTGTACCAGACGTTTTACAAACTCAATACATCATCTGAATATGTTTATAGAAAAATGGCATTTGATTTTGATAAAAGTAGCATAGCCATAGAAAAATTCTTTGTCATGATGGATATCCTCAAGGGTCCCAATGCTTTGCGTGCTTCTTTTGATAGGCTAGGGGCCCTTGATCTTCAAAAAATACGCCCTATCATCAAAGGACGTCACCTGCTAAAATGGTGTCCAGAGTTGTCGCCTGAGGCGTTTCAAGACGTGCTTGAGGCTTGCCATGCCATCCAACTTCAAGAAGGTCTTTTTGAAATGGATGCGTTGTGGGAACGATATAATAAGAGAAAATAAAAGAGGATAACTATGTCAAAAAAACCATATGTAATTGTACTTGGCAATGAAAAGGGTGGAACCGGAAAATCAACGACTGCCATGCATGTCATGACAGCTTTGCTGAGGCTTGGGTATAAGGTTGGAAGTATCGATATTGATGCGCGCCAGGGGACCTTGTCACGGTATATTGAAAACAGGAAAACTTTTGCCAATAACTATGATATTGAATTGCCTATGCCGGAACACCATCGCATTGAACGGTCCCAAGCGGATTCCACAAAAGTTGCCGAGGCAGAAGACACGGCCGCTTTTGAAAAAGTTTTTTCATCCCTTCAAAAATGTGACTTTGTGGTGATTGATACCCCTGGCCATGATATTTATCTGTCAAGGCTTGCCCATTCCTATGCTGATACCCTTATTACACCGTTGAACGATAGTTTCATCGATTTGGATGTGTTGGCCCATTTAAAGGCGGACTCTTTGGAGTTGGACCGTCCCAGTATTTATGCTGATTGGGTGTGGGAACAAAAGAAAAACAGGGCTGTAAGAGACCGAGGATCCATCGATTGGATTGTTTTACGGAACCGCTTATCCCATATTCATGCTAATAACAAAGAAAAAATGGAAACGGTTTTAAACACCTTGTCCAAACGTCTTGCATTCCGTCAGGTCCCTGGATTCAGTGAACGCGTGATCTTTCGGGAGTTGTTTTTGTCTGGATTAACGTTATTGGACCTTCAAGACGTGGGACGTCCCTTGACCTTATCTCATGTGGCAGCAAAACAAGAGCTTCGGAACTTGATGAACCATATCCGTTTCCCGGACTTGGATCAAAAGGTCAAGGCGGGGTTGTAGGGGTCGGAAATGTTAAGTTCAATATTCACGCTACTTTCAGACGTGTCGTTTTTACATGCGACAGAGCCTTGTCATAGTTATTTTCTAAGCGGCTCTAAAGCTCTTCTGTTTTGAACTCGCTATATCCTTCGTAGTAATAACTGACATCAATGCCTTTCATAAAGAGGGCGCGGTCATGAATTTGATCAGTCAGTGCTTTTTGCAGCAGGATTTTGATTTCCACATCCTTCACCACGCTGCGCTCCATGGCGGAAAGGTACTCATCTTTATCGACCAAATTCCAATCCACCACCTGCTTCTTCTCTTTTTTCAAGATCATGTCTAGCCAGATGCGGGTAGCGCGTCCGTTGCCCTCACGAAAGGGGTGGGCAATATTCATCTCCACATATTTTTCGATAATCTGATCAACGCTGCCTTGCAGCATAGTGTCGATATGTTCCAGAGAGGCTTGAAGATACATCAGTGGCGCAAAACGGAATTTTCCCTTGGCGATGTTAACCTCTCGGATTTTGCCTGCAAAGTCATAAATATCTTCAAACAAATAGGCGTGGATGAAAGCAAGTCCGGCGAAGGTGCAGACTTCCACTTTGGCAATATCACCGGAGTCAAAAAGCTGCTTGGCTTTTCGCTTGCTGATTTTTTCTTCTGCTTTGGCCAGTTCTACCTGATTGGTGATGTTTAACTTGTTTTCGAGTATCATGTTCGGTTCCATGGCGTTTCGTTAAGAGGTCAAAGTACCAAACTAAGTGATTTTTTTAGATTAATTACGATCTGAAGGTATAGGACTATTTTTGGGATATTGTTGTCAAGAAAATTGTATGACGATCAACGCAATTTAGAAATGTCCGGTTGGTGGGGTGGTTAAAAACTCTTGAATAGGTCTTTTAAAGGTGCTATTAATAGTTTATTAGGAGAAATAATCATGCATACCCTATACGCTGATACAGTTGCAAGCATAACGGAGTTGAAGAAAAACCCCATGGAAGTTGTTAATAACGCTGAGGGTAATCCGATTGCTATTTTGAATAGAAATGAACCTGTCTTTTATTGCGTACCTTTCAAATTATTTGAATATTTAATGGAAATGATAGAGGACCTCCAATTAGCAGCCATTGTTACAGAAAGAGAAAACGAAGAAACCATACCTGTTGATATAAATGATTTACTCACTAAGATTTAAAAAATCAGCTCAAAGGGAATGGAATAATTTAACACCTTCTTTGAAAGAGATATTTCAAAAAAAGATTCAGGAAATATTGCTCAATCCCCATAACCCTAAAAATAAATTGAGGGGGATGCCCAACTGTTATAAAATTAAAATTATGAGACCGCCTTATAGGCTTGTTTATAAAGTGGAAGATCAGTGTTTAACAATTGAAGTGATTGCCGTTGGCAAAAGGGATAAAAGCAAAGTTTATGAAAATGCCCTTGATAGGGGGATATAGGACAAACCCATCGTATAGGTTCTCTACGCTCTTTCTTCCCCCCCCTTGCAATCCATTATCCATCCTCCTATACTGCCAATTCTTAGGTTAAAATGAGAGTTTAATGCGCAAAATTAAAAAAGCAGTCTTCCCTGTAGCAGGTCTTGGGACACGGTTTTTACCAGCAACAAAATCCATGCCCAAAGAGATGCTGACCGTCATTGATAAACCCCTGATTTATTACGCTGTGGAAGAGGCCAAAAAATCAGGGATTGAAGAATTCATTTTTGTGACAGGTCGCGGGAAAGAAGCCATTGAGGACTTTTTTGACTATTCCTATGAACTCAATGCCATGTTGGAAAGGCGGGGAAAGAAGGAAGATCTCGATCTGGTAAACGCCCTTGTGTTGGACCCAGGTCAGGTGGTTTATACCCGTCAACAAGAGCCCTTGGGGTTGGGTCATGCCATTTGGTGTGCCCGGCATTTGGTAAATGACGAACCTTTTGCAGTATTGCTTGCTGATGACTTGATTTTATCGGACGTGCCCTGTTTGAAACAAATGATGTCACATTATGAATCGGTTGGCGGGAATATGGCCGCTGTGACTAATGTGCCAAAAGAGGCAACGTCGGGGTATGGGATTTTAGATATAGAAGGGGCATTGGATAATCCGTTGGTTAAAGCCAAAGGGTTGGTGGAAAAACCAACCGTGGAAGATGCACCTTCAACGCTTGCGATTTTAGGTCGGTATATTTTATCGCCTGATATTTTTGAAGAGCTGGAAAAGAAACGCAAAGGCGCTGGGGGTGAGGTGCAGATTACAGATGCGTTCCAACGGATGCTGTCGACCCACCCTTTCCATGGATATCAGTTTGAAGGAGAGCGGTTTGACTGTGGTACCCGAGAAGGGCTTCTTCAGGCCAATATTGCATTCTCTCTAGAGCGTGATGATCTTCGGGAGGTCACCTTAAAAATTATGAGAAAATTAGCCAAAGAATTATAAAGGATTTTACGTTATGAAGATTGCTGTTGTTGGAACAGGATATGTAGGACTGGTATCGGGCACTTGTTTTTCTGAGTTTGGGTTTGAGGTGTTTTGTGTAGACAAGAATCTCGACAAAATTGCCATGCTGAACCGCGGCGAAGTTCCTATTTTTGAACCAGGTCTTGATTTGTTAATTCAAAAAAATGTGGGGGCAGGGCGCCTTTCTTTCACAACCGATTTACATCAGTCTGTTCAAAATTCCCAAGTCATTTTTATTGCGGTTGGAACGCCGCCCAAAGAAGATGATGGCCATGCAGATTTGACGTATGTATTTGAAGCGGCCAAGGAAATTGCAAGGTCTATTAAGGACTATACAGTGATCGTTACAAAGTCGACGGTGCCTGTTGATACCAACCGCCGGGTTGCAGAACTTATGCGACAAGAAAATCCAACGGCTGACTTTGACGTAGTATCCAACCCTGAATTTTTACGGGAAGGATCCGCCATCGAAGACTTCATGCGTCCCAATCGGGTCGTCGTTGGCGCACGCACTAAACGTGCAGAAGAGGTGATGCAAAAGCTTTACCGGCCTTTGTACCTTTTGGAAACGCCCATGATTTTTACAACGCCCGAATGTGCGGAACTGATCAAATATGCATCCAACAGTTTTTTGGCCATTAAAATTTCTTTCATCAATCAAATGGCCGATCTTTGTGAAAAGTGTGGGGCTGATATCAGTGATGTGGCAAAAGGCGTTGGGCTAGACCAACGGATCGGCAATAAGTTTCTCCATACAGGTCCTGGGTATGGGGGATCGTGTTTCCCCAAAGACACCCTGGCTTTGGCCCAAACAGCCAAACAATACGGGACCCCAACATCCATTGTGGACGCGGTTGTGACCTATAACGAGGAACGCAAGGCGGCCATGGCCCATAAGATTATTGAAGCCTGTGGGGGATCGGTGAAGGGTAAGAAGATTGCCATCCTAGGACTGGCCTTTAAACCCAATACGGATGATATGCGAGATGCACCCAGTTTGACGATTATTCCGTTGCTTCAAAAAGCAGGCGCGCGCGTTGCGGCCTATGATCCAGAAAGTATGGATCATGCCAAGACGATGTTGCAGGGGATTGCGTGGTCTGACAACGCCTATGATTTACTTGATGATGCAGATTGCACAGTGATTTTGACGGAATGGAACGAATTTCGGTCCATCAACTGGGATAAGTTTAAAGAGCGGGTGAACGAGCCTCTTCTTATTGATATGCGGAATATCTACAAACTGTCAGAAATGAAAACGACTGGTATTCGTTATGTTTCCTTAGGCCGGCCAACAGTTTAATTCATGCATCAATTTCATCCAAGCATTCTGAGGAAATACGATATTCGCGGGTTGGTGGATGAGACCCTCACGGCCGAGGATTTTCACGCAGCAGGGCAATGTTTTGGGGTTTTAGCCAGGCAAAATGGGGTAGAGGCCGTGGCTGTCTGTCGCGATGGCCGATTGAGTTCCCTTGACTTTGAAGAAGCCTTAATTGCCGGGATCACGTCTGTAGGTATCCATGTGGTGAAGGTTGGTATGGGGCCCACGCCCTTGCTTTACTATGCTGTAAAATCACAACATGATATTGGTGGGGGCGCTATGATTACTGGGTCCCATAATGATGAACGGTATAATGGACTGAAGATGATGCTGGATAGTCGTCCTATTTGGGGTGAAGAAATCCAAGAATTTCACCACCAACTTGCGGCATTTCAACCAGATGATTTTCTAAAAACCGGGACGGTTTCAACCCGTGATATACAAGCGGCTTATATCAAACGGATGACGGATAAGATTGTCATTGATCCCAATCTTAAGGTGGTATGGGATTGTGGCAATGGGGTTGTTGGTCATCTTATTCATCAGCTTGTCGCGGCATTACCAGGCACACACTATGTGCTCCACGACCAGGTGGATGGGACGTTCCCGAACCATCATCCAGACCCGACGGTTGAATGTAATATGGATGATTTGAAGGCAGCCGTTCAACAGTATCAGGCCCATGTTGGGATTGGGTTTGACGGTGATGGGGACAGAATTGGCATCATTGCTGAAAGTGGTCGGATGATTTACGGCGATGAGTTGATGGTGATTTATGGTCGGGACCTTTTAAAGCGGCATCCGGGTTCAACCCTTTTGCTTGATATCAAGACCAGTTCTTTTATCGTGAGGGACCTTCAGTCCCACGGGGGAGATCCCCGTCTTTCACCCACAGGCCATTCGTCCATCAAATCCATGATGAAAGAAACCGGGGCCCTGCTTGCAGGTGAACTCAGCGGCCATATGTTTTTTGCGGATGATTATTATGGGTATGATGATGCTCTGTACGCCGCTGTGCGGTTGCTGAGTATTTTAAGTCTTGAAAAAAAGACAGTGACGGAACTTCTTCAGGGTCTTCCCGTTATCTATAAAACAGGGGAGATGCGCATCCCTTGCGATGACGCAGAAAAATTCCATGTGATGGATAGGATTCTTGAGCGGCTTAAGGGGCGTCCTGGTCTTATTACCATTGACGGCGTCCGTGTTGAAACTGACGAGGGTTGGTGGTTGCTTCGGGCCTCCAATACAGAGGCTGTCCTTATCGCGCGCGCTGAAGCGTTGTCAGAGGAGGGGTTGACGGTCCTTAAAGAGGGTATGCAGGCTATCCTTGCCGCTGAGAATCTTTTTTACGACAGGACATAGTGTTCAATCTTGGTTGGTATACTGCACAAATTTGTGCAGTTTTGAGCAGCATACCTGGAAGAGGTGTCTAAAGACCCCGTAGGCTTTCATCCCCCAATAGCGTCCCTCACTCTTTCCAAATCATCCACGGTATCGACACTTATGGGGTGGCTGTGGATCAAGGCAGCGCCGATGCGCATGCCGTCTTCCAAGGCCCGAAGTTGTTCCAACTTCTCTTGCTTTTCAAGGGGGGAGGGGGGAAGGGTGACGAAGCGATCCAAGGCCGCACGTCTATAGGCGTAAATTCCCACATGATGATAGAATGTTCCCTCTCGGTGAGATGCAGGTGGGGTTGCGCGGGTGAAATAAAGAGATTCAGCAATGGCGTCGGTCTTTTTGCTGAGGATGGCTTTCACCACATTAGGGTTCGTTAAATCATCATCGTTGGTAATTTTAAAACAAAGTGTTGAGATCTGGTAGGCTGGATTTGTCTCAAAAGGGACCAAAAGGTCTTTTAAAATAAGGGGGTCAAAATTCGGCAAATCGCCTTGAACATTAATAACCACATCAAATTTTTTGGTGGGATCCACTTTTTGAACCGCTTCAAAAATCCGGTCCGTTCCGGAAGGAAGGTTCGGGTCTGTCATCACAGCTTGATACCCCATAGATTCAACCATTTCTTTGACCTCAACTTCTGAGCAGGCCACATACACAGGGCCCACATGTGATTGCGTCGCCAGTTCTGCAACGCGGCAAATCATGGGTGTGCCGTGAATATCAGCTAAGACTTTTTTGGGAAGCCGGACGGAATTGAGACGGGCTGGGATCATAATAATGGGGTTCATAGATGGTTCACCTTGTTGTTGCATTTCTGGCGTATACATATCATATTTAGGGGCCTGATTTAAACCCTAAAGGGGTCATATATGAAAAAAATCTATTCTATTTTGTTGAGCGTTTCTCTTTTTGTAACGGCATCTATGGCTGTGGCACAGCAGCATTACGTAAGTCACCGGGATTTTTTTAATCCTAAGTACCCAAAGGATTTTGAACATTTTTCTTATGCGAATCCCAATGCTCCAAAAGGGGGGGGGATTATTTTAACCGCACGGCAGTCTGATTTTGATACGTTCAACCCCTATATTCTCAAAGGCACGCCGCCAGAAGGAATTGAACTGGTGCACGGCACACTCATGACGGTTGCGTTGGATGATCCGACGGTGGCTTATCCCTATTTGGCTGAATCTCTTGAGATTGCAACCGATAATATGTCTGTGATTTTTACGTTGAATAAAAGTGCGGTATTTCATGACGGGTCACCTGTGACATCCAAAGATGTTGTCTTTACCATGGATCTTTTAAAGAAAGAGGGGGCTCCTCAATATGCGACAGGATTAAAAGATGTTGCCCAGGTGACACGTTTGGACCAATACCGGGTGAAGTTTACGTTTAAAAAACCCTCTACCCTTTTACCTTTTTTGATTGCGCGCCTACCTATTTTGTCCAAGGCTTTTTACAAATCCTATCCTTTCCAAGAAACAAGTTTGGTGCCACCTTTAGGCAGTGGTCCTTATGAAATTGATTCCTTCAGGGCGGGTGAGTTTATTACGTACAAGCGGGTGAGACATTGGTGGGGTCGGGCTCTGTCTTCTGCGCGGGGACAATATAATTTCGACAAAGTCATGGTTAGGTATTTTAAAAATAAAGACGCAATTGTTGCAGCGTTAGCGCGAAATCTTGTGGACTATAACTGGGAATGGGGCATCGCCCGGTGGCTTAATAACTATAATTTTCCAGCGATAACCCTTGGGAAGGTCGTTAAAAAAGATGTGAAAAAACCTTATCCCCATGGATTAAATGCGATCTTTTTAAATACCCGCAAACCCCATCTGCAAGACCGGCGTGTGCGCAAAGCCTTGAATCTGCTCTTTAATTTTGAGTGGCTGAATCATACGGTCTTTTTCGAACACTATCGACGCAACAAAAGTATTTATATGGATACAGGCTTTGGGGCAGAGGGGGTGCCATCTACCCAAGAGAAAGCGTACCTTAAGAATTATGAAACGGATCTTTATCCCCCCGAGGCCTCTGTCTTGGAATTTACCCCTGCGATGAATTCACAAGGGGGCATTATGCGTTGCCACTTTGAAGAGGCCTTAATGCTTTTGGAATCAGCTGGGTGGCGGATTAAAAAAGGGGTTTTGACCCATCCGGTCATGGGGCCTTTCCATCTCCAATTCTTATTTTCAAATCCCGTTTATGAAAAACAGTATCAAGAATATTTCTCAACCCTGAAACGTTTTGGGATTGAGGTTCATGCCCAGTCTATGGATCCGACGGCCTTTATGTCACGGGTTAAAAATTTTGATTATGATGCAGTTCTTTACTTCATGCCTTCGTTCCACGTTCCCGGATTAGAACAAGAAAACATGTGGGGAAGCCAAGCGGCTTCTTTGCCTGGGAGCTTCAATCTGGCAGGTGTTAGGAATCTTGTTGTGGACGATTTAGTACAAAAAATTATAGGGGCCACTACACGGGCGCAGCTGCGTTTTTATAGTGGTCTTTTGGACCGTGTCTTGAGCTGGGGGTATTATATTATTCCCATGTGGAGCCCACCGTTGATTCATGTGGCCTATTGGAATAAGTTTGCTTTTGTGCCTGCTCCTGAGAATATTGTCTACCCCCACGCCTGGTGGATGAAGGGGTAGACTTTGTTATTTTATGGGTTAAAGCGACTGCTGTTCATGATCCCGACGATTGTGGGGGCTCTTCTTTTCAATTTTTTACTTTTCAAGCTTTTGCCGGGGAGTCCTGATGATTATAGTGCTGGGAAGGTCTATGGCAGTCCCTTTCAAGAAGGGCATGTGAATACCACCAATAACTTCCTTGCCTCTCCACCCACTGTTTCTATCGATGTATTAGAGGAACCTTTGTGGAAGCAGTTTACGACCATGACTTGTCGGTACATGTTCTTTGACTTTGGCAAAAGCTATTTCCAAGATAAAACGGTTATCACCTTAATCAAAGAATCTCTTCTTGTTTCCCTGTCATTGGGTCTTTTGGGGATGGTTATTTCTTATCTTATTGCGGTCTTTCTTGGCATTTTTAAAGCAACCCATGACGGGTCTTTTGTCGACCGATTCAGTGCGCTAGTTCTCACATTTTTCTACGCCACCCCTCATTTTTTATTGGGGGTTATTCTCATTATTGTTTTTGCAGGAGGAACTTATGTGGATTGGTTTCCCTTGCAAGGATTAATTTCGCATTATTGGGATCAATTGTCGTGGTCTCACAAAATTCTGGATTCCCTTCATCACCTTGTTTTGCCTCTTTTAACGATCGTTCTTGGTAGTATTGGCAGTTTTACTTTTTTTATCAAAAATGCCCTCCAAGCTGAACTGAAAAAACCCTATATCCAAGGCGTTTATGCCCGAGGGGGGACTTCCCATCAAGCACTTTATGGACATGCCCTTAAACATATTGTGGTTCTTATCATCGCCCATATTCCTCAGTCGTTTACCCGTATTTTTTTCATGAATACGCTGGTGGTTGAGTTGGTGTTTTCTTTGAATGGTATGGGATTTTTAGTCTTTCAGGCTATTTTAAAAAGGGACTATCCTGTCGTTTTTGGAACGCTTTTTATCTTTATCTTGATAGGGCTTGTGGTGCAGCTTTTGGTTGATATTGCCATGACTTTTTTTGATCCGCGTCTTCATTTTAAGGGAGGACGCCAGTATGACTAAAACTTGGTCTTTGAAGATTTTTTTAGGATTAAGCCTTCTATTGCTTTGTCTGCCTTTGATTGCTAATCACAATCCTTTGTGTATGGTTCGTCAAGGGAAGGTTTTTTTCCCCATCTTTTTTTATTACTGTGAACAAGACATGGGGGGATCTTCACTGATTCAAGCGGATTTTAACGATGAACGCCTTGAAGAAGAATTCTGGACTCTGTGGCCGCCTATTCCTTATGGCCCACTGACTGTAGACTATGGCTTGCACAGGTCAGGACCCCAAAAACCTTCTTTGAAACACTGGCTTGGGACGGATGAACAAGGTCGTGACGTTTTAGCACGGGTTCTTTACGCCTTACGGTTTTCCTTTTTCTTTGGGTTCTCTGTGACGCTTTTGAGTGCGGTTATTGGCTTTTTTATAGGGGCACTCCAAGGCTATAGGGGGGGGTGGTGTGACCTTGTGTTGCAACGGATTGTGGAAATTTGGTTCAGTATCCCGGTTCTTTTTTTGATGATGGTGATTGGATCTTTGCTTTCTTTTAATATCATCACACTATTTTTTTCCCTTGTTTTTTTAAAATGGCGAACACTTGTGCCAGTTGTTCGCCCATTATTTCTTCGAGGGCGGACCTTACCTTTTGTTGAGTCTGCCCGGATGATGGGACAAAAGCCTTGGACCATTATTCTGCATCATATTTTGCCAACAATTATTATTTACCCTCTTGCGCGCCTTCCATTCATGATGGTCAGCACCGTGTCAGTCTTGACCACTCTTGAGTTTTTTGGGTTTTCTCTTCCATCATCCATGCTGTCACTAGGAGGTCTTTTGATTCAAGGAAAACAGCATCTTTATGCTCCATGGATTGTTCTTGGCGGTTTGGGGGGAGTGATGCTTTTATTGACGGTGTTGGTGTCTTTGGGGGAAACATTACAAAAAATGTTGATAGAGAAAGGGATGCAATGACCCTTTTAAGTTTTGAGAATCTAACGATTACGTTGAAAGACAAGATTCTTTTATCAAACGGGAATTTTTCTATGAAAAAGGGCGAGATCGTTGGTCTTCAAGGGGCTAATGGCGCTGGAAAAACAACCTTGGCCCTTAGTATGTTGGGCCTTTTGGACCATAAAGATTCTTTCCACATGGAAGGGGATGTTTTATTCAAAAGGGTTTTGGGGCGTGATGTAGGATTCATTTTTCAAGATCCGACTTTGGCACTGGATCCTCTGCAAACAGTGGGGGACCATCTTTTAGAAAGCATTTTGAACCATCAAACAATTTCTAAAAAAGAAGCTTTAATCCGAGTTGAAGAACTTCTCAGATGCGTTCATCTGTCTGCCCAACGGTTTTTAAAGGCTTATCCCTTCCAGTTGTCAGGAGGAGAAGCCCAACGGGTGATGATTGCGATTGCAATTGCAAATGATCCTCCCTTTATTATTGCTGATGAACCTACAACGGCTCTTGATAATGCTGTGCAAGGTGAAATTGTGGGTTTACTAAAGAATCTGCAGAAAAAATTTGGGATGGGAATCCTTCTCATCAGTCATGATGTTGATCTTTTGGAAAGTATTGCTGACCGGATTGTGACTTTGGACAATGGGATAATCCATTCTTTTGTCCGGCCCCAGAAAACAATGGGGACACCCCCCAAACCCCTTGCAAAACCTTTGATTCCGCTTTTGGAGGCAAACGATATTCATGTCCATGTTGATACCCGCCATGCAGTGGTGAAGGGAGTTGAACTCATCCTTTATCGGGGAGAAATTTTAGGAATTCAGGGAAAGAACGGCGCTGGGAAAACAACCCTTGCCAAGGCTCTTTTGCACTTGATCCCCATGACAGGCCATGTGCTTTATGAAGGCCAGGACTTAAGGAAACTTTCTCTCAAAGCACTTTGCCGCCAGCGCAAGAATATGCAAATGATCTTTCAAAACCCTATAGCATCATTGAATCCAATGTGGACGGTGAGCGATATTATAGAAGAAGGGTTAAAGTGCCATGAGCCCCATCTATCAAAAAACGAACGGACACAACGTGTTAATCGTGTTTTGAGGGATGTTCAGTTGGGTCCTTGCCTTTTGTCTCATTATCCACAGACTCTTTCAGGGGGTGAAGCCCAGCGGGTTTCTTTGGCGCGTTCTCTTGTTCTAAGACCAAAGCTTTTGATTCTGGACGAACCCACAGCATCATTAGATCCATCATCGCTGGAAAATTTTCTCACCCTTGTGCGGACTATTAACCAAGTTCAAGGCACATCTTTTATCATCATTAGCCATAATCAAGATGTCCTGCATGCTCTGTGTCACCGTATCTTAAGAATGGATGAGGGACGGTTGTCCTAGTAATTTTTTCTTCACACGGATGAGATAAAGCGCTTTTCTATGAAGCGATGAACGCCTTTGCATTTTTTCAACATAGTTGGTTCCCCCGTTTTTCTTGGAGGCTTTTTTCACTAGGGTTTGATCTAGCATATGTAAGGGCTCTTTCATGATACCTAAACTTTTCTTGTTAATCCTGATTAAAATCGCATGCTATGGTCTTCGAAAATTTCTTCAATAAGAAAATAGAAAAGAAATGATCTGGTTTTGATAATAGGATTTCATGATTTAGTTCAAAATTTCTAGATATTCCCATTTACAAATTCCCAATAAAAACCAATACTCTTTTGATACAGTTTCTGGGGTATGGAGTTACATAAAATGAGCATTAGTAAAGTTGATAAAGAGAAAGCGTTAGAGTCAGCACTCAAACAAATTGAAAGGTCCTTTGGAAAAGGATCCATCATGAAGTTGGGCGAAGGGGCAACGCAAGCCGAGGTTGAGGCGATCTCAACTGGATCTTTGGGCCTTGATATGGCCCTAGGGATTGGAGGCCTACCACGCGGGCGTATTATTGAAATTTTTGGTCCAGAAAGTTCTGGAAAGACCAGTTTGACGCTTCACGTCATTGCAGAAGCGCAAAAAAATGGCGGGTCTTGTGCCTTTGTGGATGCAGAGCACGCGCTTGATCCTTTGTACGCCAAGAAGTTGGGTGTGAATATCAATGATCTGATTATTTCCCAACCCGATACGGGCGAACAGGCATTGGAAATCACGGATACATTGGTCCGTTCTGGGGCTATTGACGTGTTGGTTGTGGATTCGGTTGCGGCACTTGTTCCAAAAGCAGAGCTTGAAGGTGACATGGGGGATTCCCACATGGGTCTCCAAGCGCGCCTCATGAGCCAGGCTTTGCGCAAATTGACGGCGTCCATTTCTCGGTCACAATGTATGGTAATTTTTATCAACCAGATTCGTCAAAAAATTGGTGTGATGTTTGGAAACCCAGAGACCACAACGGGGGGCAATGCCTTGAAATTTTACGCGTCTGTCCGTCTTGATATTCGCCGTATTGGTGCTGTGAAAGATAAGGAAGATGTGATTGGTAACCAAACGCGGGTCAAAGTGGTTAAAAACAAAGTGGCCCCGCCCTTTAAAGTGGTTGAATTTGACATCATGTACGGGGAAGGGATCTCTAAAATAGGTGAGTTGATTGACTTAGGCGTGAAAGCTGAAATTCTTGAAAAAGCAGGATCTTGGTATTCCTGGAATGGTCAGCAGTTGGGCCAAGGAAAAGAAGCGGTGCGGGCATATTTGAAGGCCAATCCTGATGTGGCAGATATTATCGAAAAAAGCATCCGGGAAAAAAGCAATGTGATTAGCAATCTTGCTGATGGCGATGTGACGTCAGAGGCAGCTGTTTAAGATTTTTTATGAAACCCCTTATCCTTGGCATTGAGACGTCATCACGTCTTTGTTCCCTTTGTTTTTGGCATGAGGGTAGGGCAGTCGTTTACGCTGAAGAAAATGTAGGGTTTGGTCATGCGGCCACCTTTTTTGCCCTTTTGGAACAAATCCAAATATCATCAGGGATTTCTTTAAAGGACGCAACCCATGTGGCAGTTACCAGGGGTCCTGGCTCTTTTACCGGCATTCGTGTAGGCCTTGCTATTGCTAAGGGGTTGTCCATGGCGGGCAATCTTCCACTTTTAGGGCTAACATGCTTTGAGGTGGCCCGTCATAAATTTCCCTCAGATAGCCATCTTTTTGCCTTTGATACCAAGCGGAATGATTTTTATGGGGCCCTCTATGAGGGAGGGAATTGTTTATCGATGGGGATTTGGACCAAGGATGACGTTCTAAAACGCCTTGAGATGTTCAAAGGATCTTTTGTGACCGATGCAGGGGCATCATTTCCCGAGGGTTCTGTTGATTTAACATTAACAGCCCAAGATGTAGCCTCAGCTGCCTGTGATGTTCTTCATCATTCCCCGACCATTTTTTCTCAAGACCCCTTTTATTTAAGACCCCCTAAAGTCTATGAGTAATGAATGATGATCCGTTCTTTAACCCAAGATGATGCCTCTTTCATGATGCATCTGCAACATCAATCGACGGGGACTCCCTGGACTTTTACGACAACCCAAAGCCTTATGAATGACCCGACAATAAAGGGCTGGGGATTTTGGCAGAACGACACCCTGCTGGGCTTTATTCTTATTCAAGTGATTGCTGGATCTGCTGATATGATAGAATTTGTGGTGGATGAATCCAGTCGTTACCAAGGGTATGGTAAAAAACTCTATGCTTTTATGGAAAAGGACTGTTCAGTCCAAGGGGTGCTGGAAATTACGTTGGAGGTGGCTACGGATAACAAGGCAGCCCATCTATTTTATCAGCGGCAAGGATTCATCGTTGTTGGACTCAGACCAAATTACTATCAATCTTCTCAAGGTAAAATCGATGCCTTACTGATGCAGAAAAAATAAGCTTAATGTAAAAGTTATTTTTTAGCATTGAATTATCTAAATTTTAAACTTTTTCTTGCGTTTTAAACTTATAAGCTATATATCAAGAAAATCTAAAAATAATGGAGCGTAAGATGAACGAAAACTTAAATACAGTGGATCAAGTACTTACTTTAACAGCAGATATTGTTTCAGCACATGTTAGTAATAACGATGTTCAGATTTCTGATTTGCCAGGGATCATCGAACAAGTCTATGCAGCTCTTGCTGCAGTTCACGACCAGGGAAGAGGCCGACCAGGGCGTCCAACACCTGCCGTTGCGATCAAAAAATCCGTCACACCAGACTATATTATCTGTCTTGAAGATGGAAAAAGACTTAAAATGTTAAAGCGCCATCTGAAAGCTGTTTATGGCATGAGCATTCAAGAATATCGTGAACGTTGGGGCCTTCCAGCAGATTACCCAACGGTTGCACCAAACTATGCAAAGCAACGGAGCCGTTTGGCAAAGACCATCGGTCTTGGAACAAGCCGCCGTATTAAGAAAGTTGCTGTTGCCTAAATTAACCATAACTTCACCAGAGTATAAAGACGGCCCTTCGGGGCCGTTTTTATGATGGGTTGAAAACGATACGCAGGTTTATTTCCATAGATCTCCCCCCCAAAGGGCCTCTAGGAAGTCTTGAATTGGCCATACGGTTACTTCTTTGGTTCCTTCTCGCATGACTCTTTTTCGATGTTCCAGAGAGATGATGTGAAGAGACATTGCATGATCTTGGGCAAAAATGAGAAGGTTTTTTATGTCATTTTTTTCGATAGGTGTTGAAATTTTGACTTCAAAAGCCATATCTTGAACAATGAAGTCTACCTCATGCTTTTCTTTTGTTCTCCAGAAAAAAATGTTATCCCGCTTATCTGTCAGCAGTTTGTATGCCATCAATTCCAAAAATACGTAATGTTCAAAACTTGCGCCAGCGTCAGCCCCTCTCATTTCTTTGAATTCATATCGCTTAAGATAATTGGCAACGCCTGTGTCAAAGAGGTAGAATTTGGGTGTTTTTTGAACAATTTGACGACTGCTTCTTGATCGAAATGGCCTTAGAAAATAACCTAAATACATATCTTCCAGAATCTCAAAATAGGTCATGACTGTTTTGCTGTTGACCCCACAGTCTCGGGCGATATTGGTGTAATTGATAAGCGTTCCATGACAAAATCCAAGAACATCTAGAAATCTGGCAAAAGACTCTTTTTTCCGGATATCTGCCTCTAAATGAACTTCTGTTAAGACGTAGTCATAAAGATAAGCTGCAAGATTTTTTTCCCAAGATGGTGACACGTAGTGGCTTGGGATAAGACCTCTGTTAAAAATATGAGACCAATTGAGTTCTTGAATTTCGGGATAGCAAAGTGGCAAAAACATGAACCTCCAGGCTCTGCCACCCAATAAATTCACGCCTGGTTGTCTTAATCTTCTAGCACTTGATCCGCATAGAATAAACTGAAGATTTTTTCTGTCTTCGATGAGACCATGAATTTCGTCCAGAAGGATGGGAACTTTTTGGACTTCGTCAATAATGATGGTTAGGGGGTCTGTGAATCCACGAAATTCTTCCCTCAGTTTTTCTGGTTTTCGAAGATATCCTTGATAAACATCAGCCCTTAAAAGGTCTATGTAAACTGCTGTTGGGAATTTCTCTTTTAGGAAGGTTGATTTCCCAGTTTTCCTTGCTCCCCAAAGAAAAGCAGATTGTTGGTCAGGCAAATGAAAGGTCAAATATCGCTTAAAATGCATTTTTATATTCCACAAATATCCGATATATAGGGATTATAATACTCAATTATCAGATTTTCAAGGATTTAGATCGCTATATATACGCTTCTATGAGATGAAAAAAATCCAGGTCACGAGAAGAAAAATAGGCGTGAGGACAACCAAAGACCAGCCCATATAGCCCAAGAAAGTAGGCATTTTAATGTGATGGGTTTCAGCGACAGCTTTGACCATAAAGTTAGGGGCATTGCCGATATAGGTCAGGGCCCCCATAAAGACAGCCCCCGTTGAGATAGCAAGCAATGTTTGGGATAGGGTTGTAGTGAGAGCTGTCACATCTCCTCCTGCCATATTGAAAAAGACAAAATAAGTCGGGGCATTATCAAGGACACTGGAAAAGAAACCTGTCAGGCAAAAGTAGGCTGGGTTGCATGGGACTCCATCATGGTTAGCAAGGGCAATAAAAGGCGCGAGGGCCCCTTCTGTGCCTGCTTTTAGAATGCTTAAGACAGGGATAACCGTAATAAAAATGCCTAGAAAAACACGTGCAACTTCTTTTAGTGGATCAAGGGAAAACTGATTTTTTTGTCGTATAGACTGGGGCGTAAATTTTAAAGAAAGTAGGGTAATTAACAACAAAATCCCATCACGGGTTATATTTTCGAGTTTTAAAATCCCCAGGGTTATCCCTGGCTTCCAAAGGCCGCTGAGAAGGACTGCACCCATAATACAGAGAAGAAAAAATAGATTGAGACCTCCAGAGATTGAAAGGGCATGAACTTTTTTATCTGCAGAGTGTATCGGCCCTTTTTCCTTTTTATAAAAATACTGGTCAAGGAAATAAAATATGCCAAGGGCTGTGCCAGCTGTAACGGCTAAGGGGCCCACCATATGGGTCATGGGCCAGAAAAAGGGAACCCCTTCAAGAAAACCTAAGAAAAGAGGGGGGTCTCCAAGGGGGGTCAGGGCGCCACCAATATTGGCAACGAGAAAGATAAAGAAGATGATGATGTGGGCTTTATGGGATCTCCAAGCATTACCGCGAATGAGGGGTCGAATCAACAGCATGCTCGCCCCCGTGGTGCCAATGAAACTTGCAGCAAGGGTGCCAAGACCTAAAACCATACAGTTGCTTTTAGGTGTTCCTTCCCATTGGGCATTAAGACGAATACCGCCAGTGACAATAAACAGTGCCCCAATTAATGTAACGAAGGGGATATATTCCAAAAACAGGTAATGTCTGACCTCATGAATAATAGTCTGGAAGCCAAAAAACTGGCATGCTGGCAGTAGAAACGCAAGGGTAAACCCTAGGATAATATTACTATAATGTCGATGCCAAAAACGTCCCAAGAGTGTAGGGCCTACAGCCAGAGATAAAAGAATCAGCGAAAAGGGCGCTCCCCACCATAGACTGAGGGTGGATCCGTCTAAATGACCCTCTGCACAAAGGGAAAGGGTGGATAACCCGAATATAATCAATAAGAGTACGAACATTATAGGACCATGTTTTTAAAGTAGCATAGTCCATGGGGGAAGGGAGTGCAAGATGTGTATTTTACCTAATCTTTAATGACCTCAAACCCAGAGGTGTTGGGTTTAGGGTGTGTCACACGTTTTACTTTGTGCAATTGCGTGAAATCAACATCTTTAAGGTGCCCACAACCAGAGAGAAATAATTGACCGATTTTCCTCACATTTTGGAGGGGTTTTAGATCCAGATGCATCAGTGCACGACAGTTGGCAAGGAAACTGTGTCCAATGGACTCAACGCTGTGGAGGCATCCAAGATTCAACGTCTTCAGTTTTGTACATTCAGCAAGAAAATATCCATTGATGCTGGTCAGGTTGATGAGGGGATAAAGGGTTAGGGAAAGCAGGCTACGACATTCTGCCAAGAAAAAAGCCCCAATTCTTTTGACGTTGTTTTTATGGTTGGTAATGATTAGGTGATGTATGGCAGGGTTGAACTCTTTCTTTGTTAAGGTCAACACACCTTTCTTTGATACAAATTTTCCCCCAACATCCAGGACCGCCACAAGATTGGGGTATGTTGTAAATAGTTTTGTGATAATATCTCTTTTTTTAACGAATTCCACATCGGTCATTGCAATGCGATATTTATTGCCAATATTTTCTTGTTCCACAACAGTTTTTGGGGCAGGCAGCAATTTTGAGAGCGCTTTGTTGAGGGGGATCTCTCTGCGGGGCCGTTCTATGGACGTTTGTGCAGCGTTGGAATCCTGCATTGTCCAAAAAAAGATGCCGAGGAAGCAAATGAGCACAACAAACAAAGCATATGATCGGTGTATTCTTTCATTTTTCATCTTTTTAATCCCTGTTAATTATTTTATATTTTATTTTATATTAAATAATTATTTTATATGGAGCAAGAAAAAACAAGCATTGACAGGGGGTGGGGGTTATGGGAATTTATGCCATGCTTCATCAGCATCATGGGTTTTAAATGACATACAAATATTATTGGTCTTTTGTTTTGGGTTTATTGGGATTGTCTCTGGTTTCTTGTACACCAACGCAGTATGTGCGTGGCAATTTTTTTGACATGGATGAACTAAAGAAAATTGAGTTAAACAAAACAAAGAAACCAGAACTTCAAGAATTATTGGGGCCTCCTTCTAGCAAAGAACTCTTTGGTGGGGACGTTTGGTATTATATTGGCGACAAGACGGAGAAAAAGGCTTTCTTTGATCCAAAGGTTTTGGAACGTGAAATTTTAGCCGTTAGTTTTGGACCAGATGGTACAGTGAGTGGTTACGAAATTAGGGACCTTTCCCATCATTATGACGTTGAGGTGAAATCTGGGGCAACGCCTGTTAAGGGGCGTGATCCAAGTCTTGTGTCTGAACTCTTTGGTAACATCGGTCGTTATTCAGCACCTAAGCGCACGGCATCCCGATAAGCGGGTTGAATCATGTCAGAATCTCCTAAAAAACTTTACATCAAGACTTATGGCTGTCAGATGAATGTCTATGACTCTGAGAAGATGGCGGATATTTTGGGGCCTCATCGTTATGAGTTGACGGATGATCCGACTTCTTCCGACATGGTTATTTTGAATACGTGCCATATTCGGGAGAAAGCGACGGAAAAAGTCTATAGTGAAATAGGCCGTTATCAATCTTTGAAGAAAGAGCGTACCGCAGAGGGGCGTCAGTTTATTTTGGCCGTTGCAGGATGCGTCGGTCAGGCAGAAGGCGGCGAGATTATCAAACGCGCGCCCTATGTGGATATTGTTTTGGGTCCCCAAGCGTACCATAAATTACCAGAAATGATTGAGCGCGCCACCCGTGCCTTTCATATCAATCAGATGGATAAGAAAAAAGGAAAAGAGTATAGAAAAGATAAGATCGTCTATGCAGACTTTCCCGTTGAATCCAAGTTTGACCACATCCCAGCTGTTAGCGATAACCCACGCGTCTCAGCCTTTTTAACGATTCAAGAAGGGTGCGACAAGTTCTGTACCTTTTGTTGTGTGCCTTACACACGGGGTGCTGAATATTCAAGACCCGTTGGGGATATTGTTGCAGAAGCTAAGCGTTATGTAGCGCTAGGGGCGAAAGAGATTACCTTGTTGGGTCAAAATGTGAATGCTTACCACGGTATTTCTCAAAGTGGTCAGGGGGTATGGGGGCTTGGGCCCTTGTGCCTTGAACTTTCCAATATCGAGGGACTAGAACGCCTACGTTATATGACATCCCACCCCAAGGACATGGACGATGCCTTGATTCAAGCCCATGGGGATTCACCTAAGTTAATGCCCTTTCTGCATCTGCCTGTTCAATCAGGGTCGGATGCCATCTTGAAATTGATGAACCGGAAACACACAGTTGCTTTTTATGAAGAGGTTATTCAAAAGTTGCGCCATGTACGCCCCGACATCGGATTTTCTTCTGACTTTATCGTAGGGTTCCCAGGAGAAACCGAGAAAGACTTTGAAGATACGCTATCCCTTGTTGAACGGGTCCAATATGGCCAGGCTTATTGTTTTTCCTATAGTCGCAGACCCGGGACGCCTGCTGCAGGCATTGAAACCCAAGTGGACGAAGAGATTAAAAAAGAACGTCTCCAGAGACTGCAGACATTGATACATGCCCAACAAGAGTCTTTTAATCAAAGTTTCCTTGGTAAAAGCATCCCAGTTCTTTTTGAAAGGCAAGGGAAACGAGCCGATCAATATTTGGGAAAAAGTCCTCATATGCAGTCTGTACATATCCTTTCAAACGGTGATAACATAATGGGGCAGGTGCATGAGATAAAGGTCATAGAAGCCTTTGATAATAGCCTAAAGGGAGAGTTACAATAACAACAGAATCTTTCATCGTTTCTAACAATCAAATTCTCCAACAGCTTGTTGGATTTCAAAGCGAACATATTAAACGCCTTGAATCTTTGTTGCAGGTGCATATTCATTCTCGCGGCAATGTTCTGCTTATTGAAGGCGAACAAAATAATATTTCTCAAACAACCAGTGTTTTAAACGCGTTGATTAAGCGGTTAGAAAAGGGAGAGACGATTAGCCTTTCTGATGTTGACGGATCTGTACGCATGTCCAAGGCGCCTGTCAAAGAAGGAGATGTAAAAATTCATCTCAAGACGTCTAATCGATTTATATTCCCAAGGTCGCCATCCCAGGCAACTTTCATCAAAGCCCTTGAAAAAGACGAGCTTGTTTTTGGGGTTGGTCCTGCAGGCACTGGAAAGACTTACTTGGCTGTTGCCATGGGGGCATCCATGCTGATGGCTGGCAAGGTGGAGCGTTTGATTTTATCACGTCCTGCGATTGAGGCAGGCGAACGGCTAGGGTTTCTTCCAGGTGACTTAAAAGAAAAAGTGGATCCTTATCTACGTCCCATTTACGATGCCCTTTATGATATGTTCCCAGGGCCCCAGGTTGAAAAACTAATCGCAACAGGTGTGATCGAGATTGCACCCCTTGCTTTTATGCGGGGTCGGACCCTCTGTGATGCCTATGTGATCTTGGATGAAGCCCAAAATACAACGGTTCTTCAGATGAAAATGTTTCTAACGCGTCTTGGGGAAGGATCTCGGATGGTGGTTACGGGGGATGCAACCCAAATTGATCTGCCCGTTTCCCAACAATCAGGGCTTTTGGATGCGATGAGTCGGTTTAAAAATATCCCGTCTCTTTCTTTTGTCGAATTTGGTGCCGATGACGTGGTGCGCCATCCCCTCGTTTCAGCGATTGTGAAGGCCTATGCATAATCTTAGAACGATTGATTGTCTTTACCAGTCATCTTTGTGGCAGGACTGTCTTTCACAGGAAGATATTGCAGGCGTTATTAACGCAGCAGCCGATCATTTAGGGATTTCTCCGGCATTCGAAGTGTCCGTTGTGTTGGCAAATGATTCTTTTATTCAAAGTTTGAATGACCAGTATCGTGGAAAGAATAAACCGACCGATGTTTTAAGCTTTCCCCAGGAGAATTTTTCCAAGGGGGATGTATTATCCATTGAAAATTTGAATTTAGGCGATATTATCCTGTCCTATGAAACAATTAAGAGGGATGCTGAGTCACAGGGTAAAAATTTTATCCACCATGTCCTTCATATGATGGTTCATGGTTTTTTGCACCTGATGGGATATGACCATGAAGATCAGCATGAGGCAGAAGAAATGGAAGCCTTGGAGGTTTTCATCCTGGCCCAATGTGGTATTTCTAACCCCTATGAGCTGACATGATGTTGATCAAGAAAATAGTTGAGGCTATTGAGAAAATACTACCGTGGAAGAAAACCACTTCGGCAGCAGTAACACCTTTGGTCGATTTGCCAACAGTTTCATCTGAAAAACACTTCATTTTAAATAATATCATTCGCTTAAATCAATTAACAGTTGAAGATGTGATGGTGCCCAGAAGTGATATCATATGGCTAGATTTGGCCCTGCCCCTTGAAGCAAATCTTAATAAGATTAAAGACTTTTCCCATACCCGTTATCCTATTTGTCATGGGACTCTTGATAACATATTGGGTAAAATCCATATCAAGGAAATTATTCTTCAACGCGATGAAAGTTCTAATCTTAAGAAGTATATCGAAAAAATTCTTTTTGTATCCCCGACCATGCTTTGTTTTGATCTTTTGGTGAAGATGAAAGAAGAAAAAAATTATATGGCTGTGGTGGTTGATGAGTTTGGTGGCGTCGATGGCTTGGTGACAGGGGACACGGTCGTTGCAAAAATGTTGGGCCATTTGGAATTTTCTTTGACGGATCATGCTCTTCTTTATGATTACGATGCAGCTAGCCGCAGTGTCATGGCTGATGGACGTTGTTCTATCGAGACGTTTGAAGAAAACTTTGGGACGTTGTTAACGGATAAAGAACGCCACAGTGATCCAGAAACATTGGCAGGGCTGGTATTGCTTTTGGCAGGCCGTATTCCCAACCGGGGCGAAATTATCAAGCATCCAAGCGGGGTAACCTTTGAAATCCTCGAAGTCCATAATCGTGGCATTCGTCGCATGCGTCTTTACAATGTGGGCGCTTTGATTAAGAACAAAGACTAGCATATGCCGTCAATGAAGACTCTCCGGATCATTTTCTTGGGCCTTGTGGCAGGGCTTGGTACAGTTCCTATTCCAGGCTTTCAACTTTTCTTTTCATTGGGACTTTCTTTTTTTCTGCTTCAAGGGGAAACATCCCCCCATCCTGTTCCTGCGATGGGGTCCTTTGCTTTTGGGTATTTCTTGATGGCATTACATTGGATTCCCTGTTCGCTTCATGTGAATTGGACTCAGTATGGTTATTTGATTCCTTTTGCTCTGTTGGGACTTCCCCTCTTTTTCAGTTTTTATTATAGGGTTGGGGCTTGGTTTATTCCTTGGTATCGTTATCGGCTGCCTTTTCGTATTTTTTGGTTGGCGCTTCTTTGGGCTCTGCTTGATATCATACGGGCAGAATTCCTGACAGGATTTCCCTGGGCTTCCCTTGGGACGATGTGGACAACGTGTCTTCCCATTTCCCAGTTGGCGTCCCTTATGGGCCCCTACCTTTTGAGCGGGATTACTCTTTGCTGGTTGGCAACGCCCTATATTCTTTTGAGCCCTCTTTATACTAAGAGATACAAGGGTTTATATGGGATCTTTGTTGTTGTTAGTTTTATAGGATCTTTTTGGTATGGATCTCACAGAATAAACCACCTTTCACGGGCCGCCGTTCATCCGCCTTATCTTCGCCTTGTTCAGCCTAATTTCCCCCAAGGGGTCATGATGTCAAAAAAAGCCATGAGAGAGGGACTGGATCATTTTGTGACACTCTCCACGCGTCCCAGTGATTATCCTTTGAAGGCGGTTATATGGCCAGAGTTTGATTTTCATCTAAGCCCAGAGCGGCATGGGTGGATGATGGATTATATCAAAAAGGCATGTCCTGCAGCAGGTGTGTTGATCACCAACGGGTTTCGCTATGGGAATAGGAAAGTGTATAACAGCATGATGGCCTTTGACCACGACGGTTATGGGATTACCTTTTACGACAAACACCGTCTCCTGCCCTTTGGCGAATACATTCCTTTCCGGCATTTTATTGACAGTATCCTGCCTGGACAAATTCATAAGATGAGTGGGGGCCTGGGGGACTTTACCCCAGGGGATGCCCCAAAACTTTTGTGCAGCAAAGACCTTCCTTGTTTTATGCCCCTTATTTGTCATGAGGCCATTTTTTCTGGAAAATTCCAGACGAAAGAGACGGCGCAGGCACAGTGGATACTCAACCTGACCAATGACGGATGGTTTTTGCATAGTCTAGAACCCTATCAACACTTGGCTATGGCCCAGATGCGGGCCATTGAATCGGGTGTGCCTGTGGTGCGTGTGGCCAATACGGGTATTTCAGCGGTGATTGATCCGCTGGGACAAATTCTGCTGCAATTGCCTTATGGAGAGGCTCAAACAGCTGACTTCTACCTCCCGGCCCCACTTCAAGAAAAGCCATTTTATGCCCTGGTTAGCCAAGCGGATCCTTATCCAATCATCTGTTGGATCATCTATCTTCTCATGGCGTTAAAGTTTGTGTTGAGGAGACGTCATGTTGCCCCATAACACCTATGGTCGACGATGCGGTCGCAAACTCAAGCCCTTTAAACAAGACCTTCTTGAGACCCTTTTGCCAAGAATTCAAATCAATGTCGGAGAAGACGGGATAAGCGGCGCATTTGACGTTGAAAACTATAAGGGATGTTTTTTGGAAATCGGGTTTGGCTCGGGTGAGCACTTGGCCCTTCAGGCGATCAATCATCCCAATATCTTGATGGTGGGGTGTGAGCCTTTCATCAATGGGGTGGCCAATTTGTTAGAGCATATCCATAAAGATCATTTGACCAATGTGCGGATTTATCCAGGCAATGCCCTTCACCTTTTGGAGGCCGTACCCGATGGATGCTTTGATCATATCTTTCTTTTATTTCCAGATCCTTGGCCCAAAAAAGCCCACCATAAACGGCGGTTTGTTCAGCACGCAACGTTGACGTTGCTGGCCCGGAAATTGTCCACAGAAGGCAAGCTTTTGATTGCAACGGATCATGCCGATTACTTTGAATGGATTTTAGAGCATGCATCTGCGTCTAAGGATCTTGTTTTATTGAACGATGATCCAAACACCTGGACCGATTTTCCACCCCTCTGGACCCAAACACGGTTTCAAGAAAAAGCCGTGAGGGCTGGACGCGTGAGCCGATTTTTATGGTTTAAGAGGGGTAGGGATATGTTCCCAGAGTCCTATGTCAGGAACAAGATTTCTTAAGAACATATCGACAGGAACACATAAGATATTATTTCTTTTAAAAAGTTCTGACCCACGATAGAGAAGGAATCCTGTAGCCTCTGGATATTCTTCCAAAAAAGATTCCAACGATTTTAAGTCTTCGGGACGGATTTTTGTCGTATTTTTAACTTCTATTCCCCAAAATCCCAGGGTTCCATATACAACGAAGTCAACTTCTGATCCTGATCGTGTTCGCCAGAAATTGAGACTATGTTTTTGACTTGTATACTGTACCCAGGCTCTTAAATGCTGCGCAACAAGTCCTTCGAGTGCAGCACCTTCGATTTCCTCAGGCTTATCGAGTATACCCCGGGGCCTTAGCCCTTGATAAAGACCTGCATCAAAAAGATAAAACTTTGGATGAACACTCAGCATACGTGTGGCCCGTTTCGAGAATACTGGCACCTTAAAACATAATAAAAGATCTTCAAGAACGTTTAAATAATTTTCAACGGTTTTTCTTTTGATTTCACACTCTCTTGCAATGTTCGCCGTGTTTAATATGGCGCCATGAGAGAAAGAAATAGCCTCTAAAAATCTTGAAAAATCCCCTAGATTTCTTATAAATCCTTCCGTTTGAACTTCTTCGTGGATGTAAAGGGCACTATAAGTTGTAAGCGTATCTTCAGGATTAGGTGAGGCTGTTAACAAGGGGAGGAGGCCCCTGTTTAGAGCTCTCTTCAGGTCAAACTGATCGCCAAGTTCTGCTGCCATAAAAGGATAAAGCTCTCGTTTAATAGCGCGCCCTCCCAAAAGATCAGCATCCATCCGTTTAATCTTTCTGGCACTGGATCCTGTGAGGATGAACTTGAGTCCTATTTTCTTTTCAATAAGATGATGGATCATCGTTAATAATTGCGGGGCTTTTTGGATTTCATCGATGACGATGGTTTTTATACTTGGTTGACCTTCAATAAGATTTCCCAAACGTTCTGGGTACGCAAGGTAACTACGGAGCACATCAGGTTTTAATAAATCAATCCAAATGGCGTCTTTATAGAGAGCCTTGATGAGGGTTGATTTTCCTGTGCCACGGGGGCCAAAAAGAAAGAAACTTTGGCCTGGATCCTTAAAAAACCTTGGAATAAAGTGCATAGTCTTCCCTTTTTTGCTACACGCAAAATGGCACCTGAAATGCCACTTTGAGTCTCAATATGGCATTAGCGATGCCATATTGCAAGAAAAAACAGAAAAAGCCGGACAAATTTGCATTTTGATTGCAAATTTGGACAGGTTCATAGGGGGTTTCCTTGTAAATCAGCTATCGCATGGTTGATTTACAAGGAGAATGGGTACGCGTTGGCAAAAAAGAGATTTTTTCATGCCATGCCCTGGCGTCCCAGAAGGGGAGAGGGACTTAGTCTTCTGTTTTTCCTTCGGCCGAGGTAGCAGCAGTGGATTCTCTGTCTTGAATTTCTTTGAGGATTCTTGCATACACAGTTGTCTCTGGATCGTATTCACCTAAAGGAGCTGGCATGCTATTAGCATAAAAGAGGTTATCTTTTAAGTATTGCGGGTTTAAAGATCTCATGAAATCTAGAATTTTTGATTCTTCCCAGAAAAAAGACACTTCTAGATATTTACTCTCTCCGTAGGTATTACGTGTCAAAAATCGATCAATAAATTTTCTCAAAATTTCTTCTGTCCATCCAGTCTCATTGAGGGGGACGAATCTGAGTCGACTGAGTTTCGCAGATTGTGCCATCATATGAAAAGCAGTTTTTGGAGACAGGCTAATACCCCTAATATCTTTTATGAAATTTTTAGTTGTTAAAAAATCAAAGACAGGCGTATGGAAAGGATTTGTATCTTCCATCCTAAGACAATAAGGCCCATCCCACCCATAAAACTGTGCTGTTTCAAGAGATGGCATCCTTGTTAAATAGGGTAACAGAAGGCTAGGATCCTGAGCGTTATTTGGCACACATTGTGTGCCAAAATCTTTGAGAAGGGGGAGCGCTGCTTCTATCATCCATTCTTTGTGGGTATCTCGACACCAATGCCAAAAAGACATGGAAGCATCAGGTGTTCTATATGACCGGAATATATTCCAGATAGAAAAAGTCATTGGATGTATTGTAGCAAATGCATGAAGGAATTCATCTGATGGCGTGCCATTGCCGCCGTCCAGAAAGTTAAAGTCGCAAGCCGCGGGCCAAGTGTTAGTTCCATCCAACCGTTGAATAATGGAAAGAGCTAGGCTTTCAAGAGATTTTTGATTGTAGGTTTCTAAGAAAACAGCCTTTTGCATTTCAAGGCTCGTTAAGTCCATTTGAAAAAGATGGGCTTCTAAATGATGAACTCTGCCGCTAAGAATCCTGAACTTTTTCATGTAGGCATCAAAGGCATCTCGATTGTTAACAAGCGGGGCTGTGGTTAATAGGGCATCAAGAGTTTTGGCGTGATCAAAGAGAGAGATGACACGACTGCTATTGCCAGTTACCCATTTAAGATAACCATGTCCAAAGGAGGTATCAAATACCCCGGTATCTGTATCCTTTTTTAAAGAGAATAGTCCTGAAAAGTCATTTTTTAAAGGAGACCATTCAAGTTTATTTTTTTCATCCAGTACAAGTGTCACAGCATAACCTGTTGATTGGATAAATGTGGAAATTTGCGCCAACCGTTCCATAATGGAGGCATCTTTTTTATAGGGAAGAGGGTCTTTCATGCCAAAAAGAAAAGACAAAGCATTAAGGGTTGAAATAAGACCAGGACGGACTTCACATCCTTTCCCATCAGTGGTTGTTTTAAGATACTTAACGCTTGGAATACCTGCAACAGCGTTGGCCCATTCAGAATGCTTGGTCGCATACTCATGGAAATCCCCAGGGTTTTTTACTAAATAGGTTTTCAAAGGGCAGTCAGGCAAAAAGCTTGGGTCTAGGATAACTTTCCCCGCTTCAACCCTATGGATCATTGCTGTTGCAAGGTTAAAAATGGCTGTTTCCATACAATCAGAAAATTTTTTGTCCTCAACTTTCCCTTCGTGCATGTTGATAGGGATGAAAGCGCCGGCACACTCTTTGATAATTTTTTCCTGCTCAGGCAAAGAAAGTAAGAAAAATTGTCTTGGATCCCTTTTTATATCGTCGAAGGTCAAGAAGGGCAAGGGTAATAGGACGATGTTCATAGGCCCTTCTATTGGATCAATGCCAAGTCTGTGCGCATAAAACGCCATCATGGGGGTTGTATTTCCTTCTTGCAAAGCCCATTGGTACTTCTTCCAAAAGAAGAGGGCCAAGCGCGATTGAAGATTAAGACCATTCATATCTGCCTCATAATGCTGATCCACCACGCCACGGACCATAAGATTAATGAGCCTCATTTTCCCAAAATCCTTCACCCTATTTTCAAAGGTGGAAAAACTAACGGATGCTTCATTCAAAACGTTTTCTGCAAAAGACTGGAGAACCTCTGAGTGTTCATTGGATGGATGCCTTAAGGTTTCAAGTTCAATACCAGAAATGCCCCAAAATTCTTGTGAACCTCTGAACATGTTCCGCAAACCGCACTGAGGCAATGTTAAATCAGGGTGTTCGAGGGCTGCAACTGCTCTCTCATCATCTGATACTGTTTCAGCCATTGTATCTAATTTCCTTGCAAAAGCTTGGACCGTTATCCATCGATTAAAGGCATCTAGTTTAGGCTCTAGACGTTCATACTTTTTGGCATCAAAGTTTAAGGCCTTTAATAACGCTTTTGTGAAGTCTTCTTCCAAAGCCATTACTTGGGTATCTGAGTAGGTGGCAGCAAGACTCCCTTCATATTCCTCACAAAGTCTTGCCAGTTGGCCCAAGGTTTTTGGTTCTAACCTAGAGATTGGATCAGACCCAAGGGTGGTCGCTTGAAAAATATTGGGATAAGGGAATAGGAAGAAAAGCAAAGCATCGGCTGCATTTCTGGGGACAAGGGGTGTTCCAAAGACAGGATCTGATAACATAATCGCTGGCTGCGGCATAGGATAGGGTATCATCCCTTTACTCGAAGGTTCAAGGACGCTTCGACCCCCTAAAAGCCTTATGTTTGTTGCGATACGTTCATATCCTGCAAAGCGAGAGGGTAAAAGGTGATTGGGCACACGGCCTTGAAACCGTGCCTGCACCAATGCAGCTAAATCCTCCATAGCGTGGCTATGGATGGAAAATATAAATATAATAAATGTCAGTAAATAGCGCATAAATGCAATGTAGGGATTTTTATTTATATTTTCAACTGCAGTGAATGTGATTTTTTGGCTTACCCATATGGATGACGCAGAGCGTGATACTTGTACCACTCAACACTAAGTTACACTAAATGTAATTTAGTGTTGAGTGAGAGATTTCCGCCTCCCTGGTTAAAATCAAAAATCTTTCTCTTAGTGGTTGATGAAATTCTGCTTGAAGGTTTTTGGAAAAGCCTTATAATCTGGAAAAATTGTACGTAAGAGGGGTGGACGAGACGTTACGTTGGTCCGCCTTTTGTTTTTAAGATAGTTTAATGGTTCGAGGATCGAAGATGAGCGCTACACTAGGTCGTGAGATTTTGCAGATTGCTGATGCGGTTGCGCGTGAGAAAGGCATTGACTGCGAGGAAGTCGTCAAGGCGATGGAAGAGGCTATTCAAAAAATAGCCCGCACAAAATATGGTCTTGAAAATGACATTCGGGCGTATATCGACCGGATATCCGGGGTTGTGAATCTGGGCATGTATCAAGAAATTGTGGATGAGGTTACGGAACCTTCTTTGCAGATTCTTCTGGCGGATGCTAAAAAATCTGACCCAGAGGCTGAGGTTGGCGGGTTTGTAATTACTGAGCTCCCCCCCGTTCAGTTTGGTCGTATTGCCGCTCAGTCTGCTCGCCAGGTGATTTCTCAGCGGGTGCGTGGGGCAGAGCGTGATCGTCAATATAATGAATTCAAGTCCCGTTTGGGTGACATTGCAACGGGCATTATCCGCCGCAATGAATATGGTAATTACATCGTTGATATCGGAAAGTGCGAGGCCTTGTTGCGCCGTGATGAATGTATCGCGCGCGAAAACTTCCGCCCAGGAGACAAGATTTTGGTCTACATCATGGATGTGCGCCCAGAACCACGGGGACCTCAGGTCTTTTTGTCCAGAACACACCCTAACTTTATGGCAGAATTATTTCGTCAAGAAGTGCCTGAAATTTCAGATGGGTTAGTCGAAATTGTTTCTGTGGCGCGTGATCCGGGGAGCCGCGCAAAGATTGCAGTTGTGGCACGGGATTCTTCTATTGACCCTGTTGGGTCCTGTGTGGGAATGCGCGGTAGCCGCGTTCAAGCCGTTGTGAATGAACTCCAAGGTGAAAAGGTTGATATCGTCCTTTGGTCTGAGGACCTTGCGACGTTTGTTGTGAATTCTTTGGCGCCTGCTGAAATTAGCAAAGTCATCATTGATGAAGACGAAGGCAAGGTCGAGGTGGTTGTGCCGGCTGATCAATTGAGCTTGGCCATTGGACGCCGCGGTCAAAATGTGCGTCTTGCCTCAGGCTTGACCCGCATGGATATCAGCATTGTGACAGAAGAAGATGATGAGAAAAATCGTGCAGCCACGTTCAAAAGGCGTGCTCAGGACTTTATTGAGTCTTTGGATGTGGATGAGGTCATTGGCCACCTTTTGGCAGCAGAAGGGTTCACCTCTGTTGAGGAAGTGGCGGACTGTGATTTGGAAGATCTTTCTTCCATTGAAGGGTTTGATGAATCTGTAGCGCAAGAGCTTCATGCCCGTGCGGTTGTTGCTGTTAAAGAAAAGAAAAAACGTATTGAAAAGGAATGTACAGATCTTGGAATGGAGAAGGATCTTCTTTCATTCAAAGGGCTTACGTCTGATCAACGGCTTGTCTTAGCGAAAGGGGATATTAAAACCCTGGATGATTTTGCCGATCTTGCGGGTGATGAACTGCGCGAAATTTTGGGTGAAAATAAGATCAGTCTTGACGATGCGAATGCCTTGATTATGAAGGCCCGTGAACACTGGTTCGAAGAAAAATAAAGGATTGTGATTCACTATGAGTGATAAAAACGACAACGGTTCCATTGCGCCTGATTCTGTTAAAAAGGATTCAGGTAAGGCCCCTTTAACACTATCATCCAAGTTAGTGTTGAAGGATATTGTAGGGGCTGATCGGGGACAACGCAGCACAACAGGGGTGGGACGATCCAAAACAGTTGTCGTTGAAGTCAAGAAACGAACAAAGTCTACGCAGTCACCTGTCCAAGGTGTACAACCTGACCCGTCAAAAGAAACATCGTCCACTATTCAGCCTTCACAGCCCCACCAAAGACCATCGACAGACAAAAGAAATGATGGATTTTTGACATCTGAGGAACGAGATGCCCGTCTTCAAGCGCTTCAGCGGGCCAATCAGTTTGTTCAAAAGCAGGAAGCTAGGCGGGATGAGATGACGCGCCGGGATGCTGAAATCAAGAAATTGATGGAAGAAAAGTACGCGAAGCAAACACCAGAGCCTCCAGCAGTTGAAGACCAACCGGTGCAAGATCCTGCAATCCAAGACCCGATGGTGTTGCCCGAAAATGCTAAGAAACCATTGGAAGCGAAAGTAATCAAGACAAAAAAAGATCTTGATGATGACGCAACAGAAGAAAGTGAAAAGACGAAAAAGCATCAGCTTTATGAAGTCAAAAAAGTTACCGTCAATCGCCGCGAGAACAAGCGTGTCATTGGAAAGATGACCGTTGAAGAGGCCTTGGAAGAAGAAGAAAATGAACGGACTCGCAGTCTTTCGTCCATCAAACGGGCCCGCGAGAAAGAACGAAAGAAACTTCAAGAACAATTTAATCCTTTAGAGAAAGTATCCAGAGAAGTCATTATCCCTGACGTGATTTCAGTCCAAGATCTTGCCAACCGTATGGCAGAACAAGGGGCTAAAGTGATCAAGTCTTTGATGAAACTTGGGGTCATGGCAACAATCACCCACGTTCTTGATGCCGACACAGCCCAATTGGTTGCAGAAGATTTGGGACACAAAGTGAAACGTGTGTCAGATACGGACCTTGAAGAAGCGTTAATTGGATCGATTGATAAGCCTGAAGATTTAAAAGCCCGTCCACCTGTTGTGACTATTATGGGCCACGTGGACCACGGAAAGACGTCTTTGCTGGATGCGTTGCGGACAACGGATGTGGTTGCGGGCGAAGCTGGAGGGATTACCCAACATATTGGGGCGTACCAAGTGACACTCGATTCTGGGGATAAGATTACCTTTATTGACACCCCTGGTCACGCTGCCTTTACAGAAATGCGGGCCCGCGGGGCCCATGTGACGGATATCGTTGTCTTGGTGGTTGCTGCCGATGATGGACTGAAAGAACAGACTATTGAGGCGATTAACCATGCCAAAGCCGCAGGGGTTCCAATCATTGTTGCGATTAACAAAATGGATAAGCCCGCTGCAGACGCGGATCGTGTCAGGACGGAGCTTTTAAGACACGAACTTGTTGTGGAACAAATGGGGGGAGATGTTTTATCAGTTGAAGTCTCTGCAACCAAAAAAATGAATCTCGATAAGCTAACGGATGCTATTTTGCTTCAAGCGGATGTTTTGGATTTGAAGGCTAATCCGGACCGCGATGCGGTGGGATCTGTGGTTGAAGCTAAAATTGAAAAAGGCCGTGGACCTGTTGCGACCATCTTGATTCAAAAAGGAACTTTGCGGACGGGCGATATTTTTGTGGCAGGGATAGAAGTTGGAAAAGTCAGAGCCTTGGTGGACGACAAGGGCCATCGTGTTGAAGGCGCTGGTCCAGGATTCCCCGTCGAAGTCCTTGGGTTTGACGGCGTTCCTTTGGCAGGCGATACCTTTTTTGTTGTAAAAGATGAGGCTCAGGCCCGAGAAGTTGCTGACCATCGTCGTTTGAAAAAGCGGGAAAAAGCAGCTGTTCAAGAAACGGCTACCGCTGCGAACTTCTTTTCAACACAAAACAATTCTAAGGAATTGGCAGTGGTCATTAAGGCCGACGTTCAAGGATCCGCTGAGGCCATCAGTGCAAGTTTGCAGAAATTAGCCACAGCAGAGGTCAGTGTGCGTGTTTTGCATTGCAGCGTGGGTGGTATTAATGAAACTGATATTTCCCTGGCATCTGCGTCCAGTGCTCTGATCATTGGGTTTAACGTACGGGCCAATACCCAAGCACGGGAGCTTGCTCGACAAAAGCATCTCGATATTCGGTATTATTCGATCATTTATGAGATTATTGACGATATCAAAGCGATGATGGGGGGCATGTTGTCGCCTGTTTCTCAAGAAGAATTCTTGGGGCGTGCGACAGTACGTCAAATTTTCAAGATTTCGAAAGTAGGCACCATTGCTGGATGTTATGTCTCAGAAGGTGTTGTTAAACGCGGTGCTAAGGTGCGTATCTTGAGAGACGATGTTGTGATTCATGAAGGTCCGTTGAAATCCCTAAAGCGGCTCAAAGATGAAGTAAAAGAAGTGAAGAATAATCTAGAATGTGGCATGGCCTTTGAAAATTATCATGATTTACGTGAAGGAGATATCATTGAGTGTTCTGAAGTTAAGTCGGTGGCGCGCACCCTTTAAGCTTGTTTTTGTTCTCATCCTGTTATTGCCTTGCTGGAGTTATCCGGTTCCTCGCACCTTAAGGCCAGGGTTTATTAACGCTGTTCGGACCCACATTATACAAGGGACCGAGCATCTTTTTCCAGGGCATCAATCATTAGAGGGGCATTCAAATTTTTTGGGTGAATCATCCCACGGGAAACGCAAACAGCGTATTTTGGATGTGAAAGGCCAGGAACATTCACTTTTTATCAAGATTTTCTATGAAAAAACACCTATTGCAGAACGTCGACGGACCATTGAAACAACAAAGGCCTTAGGGGCTGTTTGGGGTTATCCCAAGCTTTTTTGGCATGATCCTCGTTACCAAGTGATGATCACAGAGTTTTTGGAAGGGCATCATCCGGATCAAGATTATTTTAAGAATCCAGAGACGCTCAAGGTGTTTATGGAAAAACTAAAGGCCTCTCATGCCTTGCTTCCAACATTGCCTCTTCATTTTGATAATAAATCATTGCGGTATCGTTCCCTGAGGCGATTGAGGGAACTGTTGAAAGTCGCCCCTGATATGAAAGAAAGATTAGTGAAGGCTGAAAAATTCTTAGACTCTTTAAAGCCTTCTTTTACCCACGTGGTGCACGGTGATATTCAAGCGTCCAACATTATTGTGGGAGGTAGCGTTGCCTTGATCGACTGGTCAGAAGTGAGTCATGGGGATGTTTTTGAGGATTTAGGTTCATTAGCCGAACAGATGGACTTTACAGCTGAGCAAGAACACCAAATGGTGGAGGCTTATTTTGGGGCCGTTACACCGGAAAATTTGGCAAAACTTGAGAAATACCGTTTATTGAACCGGTTACACTTTGGGTGTTATCTGGTACGTCAAGGATTTAAAAAACTTGAACGCCAAAAAGCAAGGCGTCCCAAGGGCGCTTATGGTCTTTACCTTGAGCCCCAAATCCAAAAGGGAATGGCACTTTTGAAGCCCTTTTTGGATTAGGCTGTGTATAAGTTCAGATAGACATTAGAAAACAATCAACATGTTTAAAAAACTTGGCTCTTATACGCCGGCGTCTTACTCAGCGATGGCACCTCTTTCCCACTGCCAGTGAGGCTTGAGAAAAGGCCTTTCACAAAATTGGGGGCAAGGACGGAAAGGGGGTCGGATGAGACCTCTGGGTCTCCAAGGGGACCCTTCATGCTGTAAGACATGGAGACAAGTCCTTTGTGTTCTTTTGACCCTCCAGACAAGATATTGCCAATCAGAGGAATGTTACCGATGATTTGATTCAACAGATTGGCGGGGATAATATAACCCGTTGTATCAATCCTATTCTCTTTTAAGTCCACATATCCTTTAGCAGTAATACCAAGAGAACTACTGGTCAGTTCAAGATGGGGGATCGCTATTTTTTTGTCCAAATATTCAAAGTCTGCTTCTCCTGTTACAAAAAGGATCCCTTCCCCTGTTAAAGTACTGAGAAGTCCTTCAATGGAAATGAGAGAAAGAAGTTTTGCCAAAATAGGCGCATTTTTAATACGGAAGTTACGGACATCCATTTTGCCAATCAGGGGTTTTTTGGTGGCATTCAACGGTTTCGTTGCATTAATCGTCACATCTCCTGCGGTAATGGTCTCTGTCCAATCAAAGCCTTTAAGAATGTCGTTCATGACGGATGTTTTAAGGGAGAGTTTCATTTCATTCCCTTGAGGACCATATTGAAGGGTAAGAGTTGGTTTTTCGACACTTCCACCCCTAAAGTCGTAGTGATGGAGTGCGCCCTCTCTCCATGCCATAGTGCCTTTAATGTCATAAAAGACGATATCATTATCCAAAAAAACACTTGGAAAATCAAAGGCAATATCAAGATTTGTTTGGCTTTTGTTTTCTGGGGTATCAGGCAAATTTTTATAAAAAGCAATAATGGGGGGAAGAACAATGTCAGGGCCTTTGAGGGCTAATTTCCAAAGATCTTTTTCTTTCTTGAGGTAGCCTGTCAACTGAGATTTATTCACATGAATATCCTGAAACTGCATATGTGTCAGATTTCCTGCTTTATTGAACGTACAAGTGCCTTTTATATTTAAGTCCTTTGCCGTTAAGTGAAACCTATCGATGGCATGAATGATTTCTTTCTTAAAGAGAAGACGTAAAAACAAGGTCCCTGGTTCTTCCATCTTCTTTTCATACTGGAAGAGGGGCAGTGTGACAGCGCTGTTTTTCAGATCCAGATTTAAAATGAGCAGAGAATCCTGGGGATTCACATCCATATAATCCAAATTTAGAAGGACTTGGTCTTTGAAAGAAAACTCGGGCGCTGTTTTAACAAAGTCTTGAACAGCAGGGGGCGTGAAGGACAGAAGTTTTGTAACAGTCATGGGCAGTTTCACCTGATACCGTCTCAGAAACTTTGGGTTTTTCGCAAATGACTCTTCCCAGTGAATAAATCCTCGTGTGCCATTGATAAAAGCTGTTCCCTTGAGAGACAAAAGATCTTTAGTGATGTTGAGGGTAAAGCTGCCCTTTTTTAACTGTACTTGTTGGCCCGCAATCTTTTTCTTCATGGCGAAGTCTTGTATATGGGCCACAACCGTTGGCTTCATGGTATCCAACGTTGGTACCGTTGTGGTTGGAAATTTCATGACTAACTTGGTTTTAGAATGGCCAGATACAGATCGTGGGTCAAAATGATATTGACTTGCAAAGCGGAAGGGGGGATGGTCTGCCACCCAAAGGGCTTGGGTCAAAGGGCCTTCAATCGTGAGATCAATAACACCTTGGGGATCATCTGTTTGAAGATCAATAAAGCGTACGGTCCCTTTTGTGACATTGAGATTTTCTGTGGATCCTTGGGGGATTTGAATAATGAATTCATCAGCTGTGAAGGTGGCATTTGCAATGGCATCTTCAACCAGCGGCATGCTGTCCATATAACGCACGTTGCCGTGACTGACCCCAAGGGTTCCGTTCAAATCTTCCAAGCGAACATCATGAGTTTCCTTGTTCCACGAAAGGTTAGCCACAAGATCCACAGGATGGGCTTCTCCCCCTTGAATACGGTCTATGCACCAGCTGCGGACATTGGGGGATAGAAAGGTGGGCCAGAGGTCTTTAAGGCCGGCCCAAGGGAAGGCCTCGGTCTTGGTCGCAAGAGAGATTTTCAACATGGTTTCTGTATGGGTGAGGCCTAGGTGGCACCGCACAGGAACAGTCTTTATCTGATTATTTTCTTTAAAGGGGGCTTGTATATTAATGGTTAAAAATCCTTCTGGCCACCTATCACGAAGACGACCATTAAAACTAAAGTCTATGAGAGGAATATGATTTTCAAAAAAGTTACACCACCCATGACTTTCTTCGGGTATGAAAGAAATCCAATCTTTGGGCAAAAAATGACGAATGGCCCCAGTCATTTTGATATGATCACCTTGTATGCTGAGAGTGCCATTGATGGTTGTTTTGTTGCTTTCGATATAGAAATGCAAAAGGGTGCGGCCTTTTTCTTGGTAAAAAGTACCGTTGACACTGTGGGGTGGCAAGATTGTGCCATTGGGGAGATTGCCAAAAGTTCCATTCTTAATGGTGATGGCAGGAATATCCATATTACTGGGCACGCCAGCACTTGATTGATTATTCTTAAAGAGAATATGGGGTGCCTCCAAGGTTACTTGGCTTATTTTCCAGGATTTTTTATGGGAAAAAAGGGACCCTAATTTCCAACTCATAAAAATATTTTCTGCTCGAAAATCAAGGCCCTCATTCTCAAAGTAGCCTTTTTGTATAAGGATCCCAGGAAGACTGAAAAGGGACGGGGAAAAAAGATAGATTTCTTCAAAGTCCACGCCGTATTGTTGGACAAATGTGCGGATCTTTGCAAAATGGACCGGAAGTCTTAAGGGGCTTTCGGATAACCGCCAAACGCCGGCCAAGAAAAAAAACCCTAAGAAAATAAAAAGGGCTGTCAAAATCTTTAAAAATCGTCCTTTGCCGTTCATGAATGCTTATCTACAAGTCACCGTAATGTCCTTTAAGAATTATGCCATGAAGGATGTGTTGAAGATATGAAAAAATGGGGGTAAAAAAATCGCCACGGTTTTGAATGCCGTGGCGATTGGGATAAAGGCAGTTTCCGTTTAATGGTAAAAACCATTCAAACCCTCTGCATAATGACTCTTTCCATAATCCACAAGAAGATTTTTCCACACTTTCAGAAAGTTAGTTTGTTCATTTGCCATATTATGCAGAGGGTTCTGCATGAACAAAATATCTATAAATTTCTCAATATTTTTTACACGCAGTGTATGAAATCTTTCTCTGCTCCCCTCAAGAACAACCCGTCGTACTGCCGCAGGTATTACACTTGAGGCATGTCCCATTACGAACGAGTGTAAAGTTTCCACAATCACCACATGCATCTCCGGCATAGCCTTGCAGGCGGGCAGCTTTGATTTTTTCAGCTTTTTCGTCCGCACTTTGTTCTTGGGCTGCATCTGTTTTTCGCACCGTTGATTCGGTTTGTTTCAACACAGCGCTCGTCACAAAAGGATTGTCATCGTGTTGCTGCGTATCACTATGCAAAACATAAAGTTTCCGGCGGATATACCCATTGCTGGCCATCGGTGTGATGGATTCCGTTGCTAATGAAGATTCACCTTGTGAATCACCTCCAACGCTATCAGGCAAAAGATCGGACGCTTGGACGTGGGCTAAATCCGTTCGGCCGAGGTATGAAATAGCCAGTTCTCGAAATACGTAGTCAGAAATGGATGTCGCCATCTTGATGGCATCATTCCCCTTTACAACACCTGCGGGTTCAAAGCGCATGAAAGTGAAGGCCTCGACAAATTCTTCTAGTGGTACGCCGTATTGAAGACCGATGGAAATGGCCATGGCAAAGTTGTTCATGAGGCTTCTGAAAGCCGCCCCTTCTTTGTGCATATCAATAAAGATTTCCCCAAGACGGCCGTCCTCATATTCACCGGTTCGAAGATAAACCTTATGGCCCCCGATGGTGGCTTTTTGGGTGTATCCCTTGCGTCGTCCGGGGAGTTTGCGTCTTGCCGCTTGATTGATGATCCGCTCTACCACGCGTTCGACAACATGGGTTGTGCGCTCTGTTTGTGTTTTGGACATCAACGTTTCTTCTATATTGTTATCTTCCTCATCTTCTTCTTCGAGAAGGGCGGAATTCAACGGCTGAGATAATTTTGATCCATCGCGGTACAAGGCATTGGCCTTAAGACCTAACTTCCAGGACAACATATAAGCCTCATGGCAGTCTTCAATGGTTGCATGATTGGGCATGTTGATGGTCTTTGAAATGGCACCTGAAATAAACGGTTGAACAGCAGCCATCATCCGAATATGGCTTTCAGCCGATAAGAAACGCTTGCCGATGCGACCACAAGGATTGGCACAGTCAAAGACAGGCAGGTGTTCCGCCTTTAAGTAAGGGGCTTGTTCTAAGGTCATGGTGCCACAGCAATAGGCATTAGCCGCGTCAATGTCTTGCTTGGAAAAGCCCAAAGCCTCTAGGATGTTAAAGGTCGGTTTATCCAATTGTTCCTTGGTGAACCCCAGGGTCTTTGTGCAAAAATCTTCCCCAAAGGTCCATTTGTTGAAGACAAATTTAATATCAAAGGCTGTCTTGAGGTTGTTTTCAAGAATGTCAATTTCCCTGTCCCCAAACTTCTTTTGCTTTAAAAGGTCGTAATTAATAGAAGGACAATTTTTCAAGGATCCATGACCGACGGCATATTGAATGATTTCATCCACTTGGTCTTGGGTATATCCAAGGTTAATTAAGGCCATGGGGACCATTTGGTTGATAATTTTAAAGTATCCGCCACCCGCTAATTTCTTGAATTTCACCAAAGCAAAGTCTGGCTCAATGCCTGTCGTGTCACAGTCCATCACAAGGCCGATGGTCCCTGTTGGGGCAATAACGGTTGTTTGGGCGTTGCGGTAGCCATATTGTTCCCCAAGATCTAGGGCAGCATCCCAGGCTTTTTGGGCATGAACTGCCAAGTATGGAATGGCACAATGATCAATATCAAGGGCGACAGGAGCAATTTCTAATTTTTCATATCCCTCTGCTTTACCATAGGCGGCACGCCGATGGTTACGCATGACCCGCAACATATCCCTCTCATTGCCTGCGTACCCTTTAAAGGCACCTAGTTCCTTTGCCATTTCAGCAGAGGTTGTATAAGAAACCCCTGTCATCAACGCCCCAATACCCCCTGCGATAGCCCGACCTTCAGGACTATCGTAAGGGATACCAAAAGCCATCAAAAGGCCGCCAATATTTGCAAAGCCAAGGCCCAGTGTCCGATATTTATAAGTTCCGAGGGCAATTTCTTTGGAAGGGAGCTGGGACATGAGAACCGCAATTTCAAGGGCCATGGTCCAAAGACGTGTTCCGTGTTCGAATCCTTCTAGATCAAATTGGGGTTTTCCATTGATAGCAGGCTGATAAAATTTCATCAAATTTAAAGATGCCAAGTTACAGGCTGTATCATCCAAAAACATATATTCAGAACAAGGGTTGGATGCTTTGATCCGCCCATGTTGGGGGCACGTATGCCATTCGTTAATGGTGGTATCATACTGGATGCCAGGGTCAGCGCATGCCCAAGCTGCGTAAGAAATCTTATGCCAAAGTTCTTTTGCAGGAATAGTCTTTGATACTTTTCCATCTGTTCGGTTGATCAAATCCCAAGAAGTACCTTTTTCCACACGGTCCAAAAAATCATTAGAGACGCGCACAGAGTTATTGGAGTTTTGTCCCGATACAGTTCCATAAGCTTCGGAATCCCAGTCGGTATCATAGGTTTTATAATCAATAGACTTTTCTCCAAGGGATGCAAGTTGCAGGGTCCGTTGGATATAGCTATCAGGGACCATGCTTTTTCTGGCATCCTTGATGGCTGCTTTGAGGGCAGGATTTTTATGGGGATCAACTTCGGCTTTGTCACTATCCACGGCATAGCATGCCGTCATGATGGTGTCGACGTACTTCTTGGTGATTTTAGATCCAGCAACAAGGGCTGCGACTTTTTGTTCTTCAACAACTTTCCAATTGATATATTCTTCAATATCGGGGTGATCCACATCAACGGAGACCATCTTGGCGGCACGCCTTGTGGTGCCACCCGACTTAATGGCCCCAGCAGCCCTGTCACCAATACGCAAGAAACTCATGAGGCCAGAAGATTTTCCGCCACCTGACAAGGACTCGCCCTTGCCCCGCAGGTTTGAAAAGTTGGATCCGGTTCCAGAACCATATTTAAAAAGACGGGCTTCTCGGACCCAAAGGTCCATGATCCCACCCTCACTGACTAAGTCATCATGAATGCTTTGGATAAAGCAGGCGTGGGGTTGGGGGCGTTCATAGGCACTGGTGGATTGCAGTAATTGTTCAGTTTCAGGGTCCACATAAGAATGTCCCTGGGCAGGTCCTGTAATGCCATAGGCCCAGTGAAGACCTGTGTTGAACCATTGCGGAGAATTTGGTGCACACATTTGGGTTGCAAGCATATAGGACATTTCGTCATAATAAGTCTTGGCATCGGCTTCGGTATCAAAATACCCATGCTTCCAGCCCCAGTAGGTCCAGGTGCCGGCGAGCCTGTTGAATACTTGCTTGGCCGATGTCTCAGAAGAATAGCGCGCCTCAAGGGGGAGCTTTTCAAGAGCCTCTTGATCGGGGACAGAAGGGCATAGCCATTCAGGAACCCCCGCTTCTTCTAGCGTTTTAAGACAAACAGGAACGCCTGCTTTTCTGAAATACTTTTGGGCAATAATGTCGGCAGCAACTTGGGACCATGATTCAGGGACTTCAAAATCTTTGAGGCTAAAAACAATCGTCCCATCAGGATTTTTGATTTCGCTTGACGTTTTTTTGAAGGCGATGCCTGCATAAGTTGTTAAAGAGTCCTTCGTAAATCGTCTGTCGATGCGCATAATTTGTCCTTTAAAGTAATAATATTTATGAAATTTTCGAGTAGAAGGCTGTTATCTCAAAAAGGTATTTCATACTAAATATGGCACCTTTTAAAGATTTAACGTACTACATATGGCACCAATGTAGCTTTTCTCCCAATAAAGGCGCAAGGGAATTTTTTTAGTTTTTTTAAATTTTTTTCTTGAAAACTTTTCCCATTTATGGACCAAGTGTATTTATGAAGGGTTTCATCGAAAAGTTAGAAACGGCACTGCGCGTTTTTTTCAAAATTGCCAAATTATCAGGAAGCGATACGCAGGGGAATGCGTACTACGAATCCCGTAATATTTTTATGGGAACACCGAAAAATCCCCGTCGTTGGGTGATTTATGCGAGAGGGACTATTTATGGTAAGGTGCCGCCTCTTTGGCACGGATGGATGCACCATTACGCGTCAGTGCCTTTGCCGATAGATCCTTCTAAGGCCTTACCTATTAAGGAGGGGTTGCCTGTAAAGAAATTTTCCTATCAACCTTGGACCCCCTCTTGATTTTCGTATATAGTGGACGGATAGTTGAAAAAATTTAGGATTTTTAAATGAAAGATAATGTATTTGAGGCACTTGTTGGGTCTATTGTATTAGCTATTGCAGGGTTTATTCTGGTTTATGCCTATCTTGGTCATAAAAAAGAGGGAATTCAAGGATACCCTTTGGTCATTCGTTTTGAAAAAGCGGATGGACTCATGGAAGGCAGTGATGTCAAGGTCAGCGGCATTAAGGTGGGGCGTGTTTCATCTTTAACGATGGACAAAGATACCTATCAAGCTGTGGCCCATATTTTGATTAACGCTGGGGTTCAATTTCCAAAAGACACATCAGCAGCTATTGTCAGTGAGAGTCTTCTTGGGGGTAAGTATCTTGCTTTGACCCCCGGGGGGGATGATGAATATCTAAAGCCTGGGGCAGAAATTACCCATGCTCAATCGTCCATTATTCTCGAGTCTCTCATCGGTCAGATGGTGTTCAATAATAAAAATGATAAGAAAGATACCCATGAAAACGATGATAAGGACCATGACGCTGCTTAGGTCTGTCGTCATTTTTTTTCTTTGTTTCCTGCCTTTTTTATCCTTAGGCCGGGGTCAGTCTGAGGTTTCTTTAAAGGGGCTCGATAAGGTTACAGGCCGGGTTTATGATCTTAAAGTTCCTGTTGGAAAACCCATTCATTTTGGAACACTTGAAATCACGGCCCATCACGTTGATCAATCTTTGGATACAGAGGTTCCAGAAACAACCGTTTTTCTAGAAATTAAAGAAAGCAAGGAGGGGGATTGCCATACCCTTTTCAGCAGTTGGATGTTTGCGTCAAATCCTGGTATCTCAGCCCTCGAGCACCCAACCTATGACGTTTGGGTCAGTTCTTCAAAGGGGTATTAAGGGGTTTTCCAAAAAACAATACCGTCCCTTAGTCTGCTATGATATAAAACCTTCATGACATTATCCCCAGTACATATATCGTCTTATCTTGACCATCTGAATCCAGAGCAGCATGAGGCTGCAGCCTCTCTGGAGGGCCCTCTGCTTATTCTTGCGGGCGCTGGGACGGGGAAGACGCGGGTGTTGATCTCGAGGCTGGCGCATATCTTGACGGAAGGAAAAGCCTGGCCGTCAGAAGTATTATCCGTGACGTTTACCAACAAAGCGGCGCTTGAAATGAAAGAGCGGCTGACACACATTATGGGCGAAGAAATCCGAGGGCTTTGGCTTGGGACATTTCACTCTATCGGGGCACGTATTTTACGCCGCCATCCCGGTCTTGTGGGTCTTCAAGATAACTTTACGATTATTGACCCCGATGATCAGCTGCGGGTTTTAAAACAGATTTTAGAACTAGAAGGATTGGACGGCAAGAAACAAACAGCCCAACCCTATGCCTATTGTATTAATACCTGGAAGGACCGGGGTCTAACGCCGAGCAAGGTTTTGCCGAGCGAAGGGATGCCAGAAAAAGCCATTGATATTTATGCCCAGTATCAAGAACGGCTCAGGGTTGTGAATGCTGCGGACTTTGGGGATCTTCTTTTGCACGTGTTGACGATTTTCCAAAACCATCTTGATATTTTAGCGCAGTACCAACGACAGTTTAAATACATTCTTGTCGATGAATACCAAGATACCAATGTGGCCCAATATCTTTTCTTGCGTTTTCTGGCCCAAGGGCACAGCAATATTTGTGTTGTGGGGGATGACGATCAATCCATTTACGGTTGGCGAGGGGCGGAGATTGGCAATATCCTTCGTTTTGAAAAGGATTTTCCAGGCGCCAAGGTCATTCGTCTTGAACAAAATTATCGCTCAACAGGGCATATTTTAGGGGCCGCCTCTGGATTAATTGCCCATAACAAAAGCCGCCTTGGAAAGACCCTTTGGACAGAACAAGGGGACGGTGAGAGGGTCATCATCAAAGGTCTTCGGGATGCCAGGGAAGAAGCGCGTTGGATTGGCGACACTATTGAACACTACCATCGTAAAGGCCTTTCTTATAATCATATGTCTATTTTAGTGCGTGCTGGATTTCAAACCCGTGAGTTTGAAGAAGCCTTCATGAGTCTTGCGATTCCCTACCGTATCATCGGCGGCCTGCGGTTTTATGAACGCCAAGAAATTCGCGATGCCTTGGCGTATCTGCGTCTTATTGTTCAGCCCCACGATGATTTGGCCCTGGAACGGATTATCAATGTGCCAAAGCGCGGCATTGGGAAGACGACCTTGCAAGGTCTGCATGTCACAGCAAGGAATCAAGGGCAATCGCTGTTGTTGGTCATCAAACGCATGATTCAAAGCGATGAACTGAAAGGTAAAACGCGCCTTTCTCTTTTGGAATTTGTGCAAAATCTTGAACGGTGGCAAGGGCTTTTGGATCATACCCCCCACCATGAATTGGTGAAAAGAGTCTTGGATGAATCGGGTTACACAGACATGTGGAAACAAGATAAATCCATTGAAAGTGCGGGTCGATTAGAAAACCTCAAGGAGTTGGTTGCGGCTATTCGAGAGTTCCAAGACCTTCCGACATTTTTAGAACACGTCAGTCTGGTTATGGAAAACGCTAAATCGTCTAACGAGGAAAATATCACCATTATGACCATGCATGGGGCCAAGGGATTGGAACATGAAGTGGTTTTCCTCGCTGGGTGGGAAGAAGGTGTTTTCCCCAGTCAAAAAAGTTTAGGGGAAGGGTCTGACCGGGATTTGGAAGAAGAACGTCGGTTAGCTTACGTGGGGCTCACCCGTGCGCGCCAACAGGCCTATATTACTTTTGCGGCTAGTCGCTGTATTCACGGTCAATGGCAGTCCAGTATTCCTTCCCGGTTTTTGCGAGAACTTCCCCCTGAGCATGTTCTTTTTATTGAAGGCATGGGGATGAGGCCCCAGGTTTCTTTTCAAAGTCAACGGGTTCATCATCCATCAAAATTTAATGTTGGTGACCGTGTCTTTCATATCAAGTTTGGATATGGAAAAGTGCAAGAGGTGGATATGGACCGGGTGACGGTCAACTTTGACCACACAGGCATGAAAAAAATTATGGAAGGATTTTTGAAATGCGTGAATTAGATGTTCAAATATGGCAACTGCGGTTTTCTGTTTGTGACACGGATGTAGAGATTTATTCCCATGTCTTGACGGAATTTGGGGCATCTGTTGCTTTCGACCATGATCGGGCAGGGGATACTGTACAATTGGATGTCACTTTTCCAACCCCACGGGATGAAGAGGGGGAGCCCTTAATTAAAACGTTCTTTGATAACTTTTCCCTACCGTTTCCACCCGTCTTTACCTTGGAAAAATTGGAAGATCGCGATTGGTTGGCTGATAATAGAAAAAGTTTTCCGCCCTTGACCATTGGGTCCTTTTTTATCTATGGCTCCCATTACGATGGCGTGATGCCGGAGGGTAAGATCCCTCTTCTCCTAGATGCAGCGACAGCTTTTGGAAGTGGGGAACATGCAACGACCCGGGGATGCCTATTGGCATTAGAGAAAATCATCCAAGACCGATCACCGTCCAGTGTCCTTGATATGGGATGTGGGTCTGGCATTTTATGTTTGGCAGCGGCAAAATTATTACAGGTCCCCATGATCGCCTCTGATATGGACCCAGATTCTGTTTCCATGAGCCAATTGAATATGTTGAATAACGGGATTTCTGGGGTTGATGTACGTCTTGGGGATGGATACGACGCTCTGGGTTCTGGTGAAATATTTGATTTGATCTTATCTAACATTTTGGCTCAACCGTTGATCACCATGGCACCTTCTCTGGTACGTGCGTTGAATCCAGGCGGCAAGGCTATTCTTTCTGGGTTTTTAGATGATCAAGCTGATGACGTGATTGCGGCCCATATTCAAGAAGGTTTGACCTTTGTTTCTTCCGCCAGTTATGATGGATGGGTGACGGCTGTTTTAGAAAAGTAGGGAATATATTCCATGAAAAATAATATTAAAGCTTTAAGGATACTCCTCAAGGACCTTGGGCTAGATGGTTTTTTGATCCCCATGGATGATCCTTTCCAAAATGAGGTCGTTTCCCCCCATTTCAATCGTGTACGATTTATCAGTCAGTTTACAGGATCCGCAGGTGTTGTGCTTGTGTTGGAAGATAAAGCCATTCTTTTTACTGATGGGCGTTATACAACCCAAGCCCATCAAGAAGTGGATCTAAGCCTTTTTGAAGTGCAGGGACATTGGTATCATCATATTAAATCATTCTTAAAAGGATCTCTTACGATTGGGTTTGACCCTTGGACATTAACGGCTTCTCACATGAAGCATCTAAGATCATTTGGGATAAAATGGATCCCATGCCCTGAAAATCCTGTTGATCAGGTATGGACGGATCGTCCCCTAGAGCCGTGGGCCCCCATTAAAATACACCTTGAGGAATTTGCAGGTGAATCCTCTCAATCGAAAAGAAAAAAGATTGGTCAGGCGGTAAAAGATCCCTTTGTTTTGACCATGGGGGATAGTATTGCTTGGCTTTTGAATATACGTGGTGGGGATGTGGATGGGACCCCCATTCCTTTTTCTTATGGTGTCATTCACACTCAGGGTGATATGGACCTTTTTATTGAGCCCCAAAAAGTATCTTTGGATGTTTCCTCTTTTTTAGGGCCGAATGTGACAGTCCATCCTTTGGACCATATCATCCCTTTTCTTAGAAAATTCGATCAAGTAGGGTTTGATCCTAAAACAACCCCTGAAGCTATTGTGGAAGCTTTGAACAAAGGCATTGAAGCAAATGATCCATGTCTTTTGCCACGGGCCTGCAAGAATACGACAGAGCAAGAAGGCGCGCGCCAGTGTCACGTTGTTGACGGCGTGGCTTTGACCAAGTTTCTCTATTTTCTTTATCACCATCATTATGAGGATGGGTTTGATGAGGCCCAGGCGGTAATAAAACTCAGGTCTTTAAGGGCGATTGGGAAGCACTACCAAGGGGATAGTTTTGAAACTATTTCTGCGACTGGCCCCCACAGTGCTTGGTGCCATTACCACACAAAAGAGCATACCAATACGTCTGTCAAAAAAGGGGATCTTTATTTGGTGGATTCTGGGGGACAATATCTAAATGGAACGACAGACGTTACGCGTACAATTGTGATTGGGGGGCATGGCACGCCTGAGCAAAAAGATCATTACACCCGGGTATTGAAAGGGTATATTGCGCTCGATACCATCAAGTTTCCAAAGGGAACCAGTGGGGTCCATCTTGATGTTTTGGTGCGCCAATATCTTTGGGAGGTTGGACTGAATTTCCCCCATGCCACAGGTCATGGCGTTGGGAGCTATCTGTCGGTTCATGAAGGCCCGCAATGCATTACACCACGATTGGTGGAGGCGCCATTGATGCCGGGAATGATTTTATCCAATGAACCTGGGGTTTATCGAGAGGGACACTATGGCATCCGGCTGGAGAACCTGGTGTTAGTGCGTGAATGTCCCGATCTTCCTGGATTTTTGGAATTTGAAAATCTCACCTGGGCGCCTTTTGATATGAATCTTATCGACATGGGCATGTTGTCTTTGAAAGAAAAACAGTGGCTTAAAGACTATCACCAAAGATTGCTTAGGGTATTGGGAGATGGGCTATCTTTTGAAGAAAAAGAGTGGGTTGAACACAGTTTTTCTGTCAATGAGGATAAACTGATTTGAGGCACATGAATTGTTTGGGGCCCTTAAGATATTGGAGTGGGATATGATGGAAAAAAGATGATGATGAACACTTGTTTAATAGAGAAAAGGTGTATTCCCTGTGAGGGGAATGTTCCTCCTTTAGATTCAAAAATCGTACAAGAACTTTTGAATGAATTGGGGAAAGGTTGGATAGTCACAGGCCAGGGGCATCTTCAAAAGATCTACGGTTTTAAAGATTTTATGGGTCCTATGAGCTATGCCAATAAAATTGCGGTACTTGCAGAGGCAGAAGCCCATCACCCAGATATCACCATTGCATGGGGACGGTGTCAGGTTGACATTTGGACTCATAAAATTAATGGCCTAACAGAAAATGATTTTATTCTGGCTCGCAAGATAGAGGCTCTTTATGACAAGACCTGAGAAACTTTATACGTTATTTTGTGTCTTTTTTTCGACATTGACCGTCATTGGCAATGTGACATTCCAGAAGTTTGTCACGTTGCCTTTGGGGAGTTTTCATACCTTCACGCTATCTGTTGGGGCCATTATTTATCCCTTTACCTTTTTGGTGATGGACCTGATGACAGAATTTTTTGGTCGGGAAAAAGCATCCTTGTGTATTCTTTTGTCTATGGGAATGAATGTGCTGTGTGCATTACTTATTTTTGGGATGGATTCTTTGACGGCGACCGCTTGGTCTGTGGTGGATGATGCAACGTTTCACAAGGTTTACGGCCTTTATGGGTTGGCATTTTTTGGATCTATTGTGGCCTTGTATATAGCCCAAAAATTGGACATAGTCCTTTATCTTTGGATCAGACGGTTCACACACAATCGATTTTTATGGCTCAGAAGCAGTGGGAGTACGGCCATTTCTTTATTTCTAGATACCTGCGTTGTGATTGGGATTTTGACATTCTTTCATATTCTCCCCCGTGCAGAGATGGGGACATTAATTATCGGGAGTTATCTTTTTAAAGCTTTTGCAACTTTTCTTAGTATTCCGTTTTTTTATCTTTGTGTTTGGGCAGTGCGTCGTTTTATTTTCATTCCACAACATGGTTAATTGATGACTCTTTCCGGCCTTTCCATCATTCAAGACTTTGTAAAGACACTCCCTTTAAAGCCGGGGGTTTACCGGATGATTTCAAAGGAAGGCAAGGTCCTTTATGTGGGCAAGGCCAAGAGTCTTAAAAATCGTGTTACCAGCTATACCCATCTTGAGGGGTTATCAGTCCGTTTGAAAAAAATGGTTCACCTTACCCATTCTATGGAATTTGTTCTCACTCAAAGTGAATCAGAAGCCTTAATTTTGGAAGCAACCCTTATTAAAAAATTCCAGCCGCCTTATAACGTTCTTTTAAAAGATGATAAGGCCTATCCCTACCTTTTATTAACGGGTGGGGACTTGCCATCGCGTCTCACGGTTTATCGTGGGGCCGTTCAAAAGCAGGGGGATTATTTTGGACCTTTTGCCTCTATCGGGGCGGTACATGATACGTTTGACCTTCTTGTGAGAACCTTTAAACTGAGGACTTGTAAAGATACAGTGTATCGTCATCGTAAAAGGCCATGTCTTCAATACTATATTAAACGCTGTACAGCACCTTGTGTGGGAAAAATTTCTGTAGGTGCTTATGAAGACACCGTAACCCAAGCCCGCCAATTTCTCGAAGGGAAGACAAAAGACATACAGAAAGTTTTGCGCACACAAATGCTTGCCGCCAGTCAGGATCTTGACTTTGAACAGGCGGCCCTTTACCGGGATCAGATCCAGTCATTGAATAAAATTCAAGAAGAACAAGGGGTGCGCGTGGATGGGTTGGAAGAAACTGATGTTATGACATTGGTAAAAGACCAAGGCATTGCGGCTGTTCAAGTTTTTTTCTATCGCCATGGCTGGAACTATGGCAACCAATCCTATTTCCCATCCCATGACCCCCATGACGATGCCTCGGTTATTTTGGAAAAATTCGTGATGCAGTTTTATTTAAATAAACCCATCCCCAAAGAGATTTTGACCAATATTCCTTTAGGTCAAGATGTGCGCGATGCCCTTGGAGAAAAAGCGCAACGGAAAGTTGTTATCAGTGTCCCAGAGCGCGGTGACAAAAAAGGCCTTATCACCATGGCTTTGCATAATACACAAGAGTCTTTGGCCCGTCACTTAGCCCATCAATCATCCCAAACCATTTTGCTAGAGGGAGTGCAGAAGCTTTTTGCCCTAGAGACTAGTCCAGAAAGAATTGAGGTATATGATAACAGCCATACCCAAGGAACGATGCCTTATGGGGCCATGGTTGTTGCAACACCCCAGGGATTTGATAAAAAATCTTACCGCACATTTTCTATTAAAAATCAAAAGCAAGAGGCCCTTATTTATGGGGGGGATGACTATGCCATGATGGAAGAGGTCTTAACACGCCGTTTTTCCAACAACGATTTACCTTTGCCTGATTTGGTTTTGCTTGATGGGGGGAAGGGGCATTTGTCTATTGGTGCGGATGTATTTAAAAAATTGGACGTGACCGTTCCAGTTGTTGCCATATCCAAGGGAATTGATCGCAATGCTGGTCGGGAAATCTTTCATCAAGTCGGCAAAGAACCTTTTCAGTTAGAAACAACAGATCCTATCCTTTATTATCTTCAACGCCTTCGAGATGAGGCCCATCGGTTTGCCATCGGGACACACCGCCGAGGGCGCAGTCAAAATATGATGCAGTCGTCATTTCAAAAGATTGATGGCATTGGTCCCAAACGGCGTCGGGCATTATTGGAACATTTTGGCAGCTTTAAAGAAATTCAGAATGCATCTATCCAAGAATTACAAAAGGTAGAGGGGATTAGTTTGAAAATCGCAACCCATCTTTATCACTTTTTCCACCAAGGGCATGGGGATTCTTAGGTTTATTTTATCCACCAGCTTGGCTACTCCCAATGTCTCGTCCAGTCAGTCCAAGACGATTGCCAGCAGCAAATGCTGTGCGAAATTTTTCTCTTTGCCAGGTGAAGTGAGTAATCGCCTCGTATCCCTTTCTAGTCTTAGAAAGAAGATGGTCAAAGGCAGCTCTTGTCGTTATTTTGTTTTGAGCATTGGCCCAAAAATCCGCATGATTATCACCTGTATCAACATCGAACCAGTCCATGCGCCCAGCATCGATAGCATGGTGGCCGGCTTCCATGCGACCGATGAGTTCCTTTCTAAAGGCCTCATTGTCAACCAAAGCTTGTGCAATCTCATTTCTGTGGGTTGTATCAAGGAGAAGTGCCTGAATATAAGAGGCTCTTAGGGCATCTTTATCCAAAAAAGCCTTCAAATTCTGTTTGCGAACAACTTCATCTGCAGCATTCAGTGCCTCAGCTCTTGTTTTTATAGCGGAGTCATTTCCCCAATCTAACTGAGCATTAAGATCAATTATTCGGCGATCTCGTGTAGTGATTTCCCCTAATAAATCCTTGGTACGGTGCATTCCACGAGTTGGGGATGTCAGTGAATGAATGGCAGTACGTTTTGACAGTATGCTGCGTGAAGAAGAGGCGTCCCCACCTGCTGCAGCAGTAGATGAGGATTCATCTGCCTCTTCTTGTGATGAATATTCTGGATCATAGGTTTTACGCGTCTCCTCATCAAGCGCTTGAGAGTTAGCCACAAGTTTGTTCGAGGCCCACTGGTCAAATTCAGTTGTGAGGTTGTTTATGTAGTTTGTTTCACTGTCTCTTTTCTGTTCCATAGCAGCATATGTACCGTTTTTTTGTAAATAAGATATAAATTCATCCCACTTTGTTTCTATGTTCTCTACACTTGCGAGTTGAGAACGGGCAGCTATAATTGCATTGTTAAATCCATAATTGACGGCGTACACACTGTTAGAAAAACAAACCATCACACATAGAGTAATGAATAAATTTTTCATGGGACGAACTCCTTTTGGCCTTTTGGTAGGGGTTTACAAAGATTTTTTAAGGGTGACCATCATGGAATGGTACCGTGGGGCTGATCGGACGGAGGATAGGCGCTGTTGCATTATATCAGTACCGCCATATTTTACAGGTTCATAAATTTGATATTCATATCCCAAACCAATGACGGCCATCCCCATATTGTGTTCAATTTTTGCGCCTGGGGCGATTGCCCAAGCATATCGGCTCCCTTTCGTAGAGAATCGGCCATCTATATCATCAAATTTTATATCAAATTTACTGACAATCGCACTGACTTGCAGGGATACATCAAAAAGACCGTAGGACTTGGAAAGACCACCATCAAAAGCAAGACTTCCGGTGCGACCTAATTTTACTGATGCAGGACCTACAGCAACCGTCGCGGGATTAAACTGGACCGTTTCGGTAAAGGCACTGTTATCTAAAAATCCACGCGCTTGAATAAACCAATCATAGTGCTTGGCGTGAAATGTGTGTCCTGCAAACACGGTCCCCATGATTCCTGTGTCAGATAATTGAGAACGAATGCGCTGAAAAGGGGCTCCCCCTGCTCCCACATTCGTTACTTCTGTGGCAGTTGAGGCTGATCCACTGAGCCATCCGGCACCAGCGCCTACATACCAATCACTTGCCATAGCTTTATTGGTAAGAACTACACTAAGAGCCAAAAAACTAATATGTAAAACTTTTTTCATGAAATATCCCCTATTATTTATATAACTTTTTCTTTATCGTATGAGGATCGAGGAAATATTTCAATAATAAATTTTTTTAAGAGAGAGGATAATAATAGAAGGAAATGAAATGCTGACGTCCATGCCCATTGCCAATATTTTGACGATTTCCCGGGTTTTGATCCTCATTCCCTATGTCCTTCTCTTTTATATCCCCCATGCGTGGGCCAATTGGACGGCTGTCTTTCTTTATCTTTATGCCTGCATGACAGACTATTTTGATGGGTTCTTGGCCAGGAAACGCAACCAAGAATCATCGTTTGGGCGGTTTTTGGATCCCGTTGCAGATAAACTATTGATCATTACGACATTCCTCATGCTGGCTGGGACCAACCGTCTTTGTGGGGTTTCGTTGATCCCAGCGGTTGTTATTTTATGCCGAGAGGTTTTTGTCTCAGGCCTTCGGGAATTTTTGGCAGAAGTCAAAGTGTCGGTTCCTGTAACCTTTCTGGCAAAATGGAAAACAGCTATTCAGATGGCGGCCCTCAGTTTTCTATTGGCTGATGATATGCGAAGTCTTATTTGGGGCCTCCATGGGCTGGGTATTATCTTATTGTGGATTGCAGCGATCCTAACTCTTTTTACAGGATATCAATATATGAAGGCGTGTTATCCCCATATTCCTTTTGGCGGGAAGTAGTTTTTGCGTCTTTGTCTTTATCAACCAGAGATCCCTCAAAATGCTGGAACGTTATTGCGTTTAGGCGCTTGCATGAATATCCCTATTGATATTATTCAACCCTGTGGATTTGCTATCAGTGATCGTCAATTGAAACGGGCCGGCATGGATTATGCCGTTCAGGCTGACAAGTCATTTTATGATTCCTTTGAAGAATATAAACATTCTATGGAGGGGCGGTTGATTTTGTTGGATACCAAAGCCAATATTTCCTATACGTCGTTTCAATTTTTTCCAACAGATCGCTTGGTTGTTGGACGTGAAAGTGACGGGGTGCCGGACTCTCTTTATAACGCAATGGATCATCAGGTTTTTATTCCCATGCACCCCCCCATGCGGTCGTTGAATGTCGCGGTTGCAGCGGCGATGGTTTTGGGAGAGGCTTTGCGGCAAACAGGATTATTATATGGAGGGGAATGCTGATGGGAAAAACATTGATTATCCAAAATCTTCAAGGAATTGGGGATACCGTCTGGTTTATACGGCACTATCATGCTATTGCCAAAGCAACACAAGACAAGAAGGTTTCGATCCTCACCCGTTCTCGGTCCATGGCGGATCAGATTTTACAATATGATCCATTCATTGAGCAGGTCTTGTGGCTTGATATCAAACCTGGGCGTCATGATGGATTGTGGGGGATTGTTCTATTATCCCGTTTGATTTGTCACTATAAGTTTGAAAAAGTCTGGATTCTTCATAGCCGCAGTCTGCGGTATGCCTTAGCGTGCCGATTGGCAGGAGTTCCCGTTATTTATGGGCCGGGTATAGGTCTACAAAAGTACTTGTTACGCAAGTCAGTGCCTTTATCAAAAGAAGAACAAACAATGCATCCCATTGGTCGGGGGACAGCTCTTTTAAAAAGAAACGGGCTTACGTTGGATCAAGAAAAGGCCCCTTTGTTTGTGGGGGAAAAAGTTCCAAAAGAGATCAAAAAATACCCAAAGCCTTGGGTGGGTCTTGGCATTGCTTCTAGTGAACCCCACAAAAAATGGTCTTGGGAGAAATATGTATCTCTAGGGATAGCGTTGCATAAACAACAAGGCGGGACGTTATTTATCATGGGGGGTGGGCTTGAGAACAATGAAGCCCAGAAGATGATGGATTCTTTTAGACAGGAAAATATAGACTCTTTCACGGCAACAAATCTCCCCATTACACAATCCTTGGCTCTTCTCCAACAGCTTGATTTTATTGTCGGCAATGACACAGGGATTTTGCATGCAGCGCCCATGGTCGCGACGCCAGGGTTAGTACTGCTCGGAAAATCCCAAGTTCCTATTCATCAGTACGCTGAGGTAGAAGGATTGCAATTTGATCATAAAAGCATTAACGAAATAACGGTCGAAATGGTTTTAGAAAAGATCAAGATGCTGGGGTGGGTTTAAAGACTCACTGTCTTCCGTTTTGGCATGATTTATGGTAAATAAATAATAGTTAGAGGAGTAATCAATGAAAAAAGTTCTATTGGGTTTGGTTGTGTTGATTGTATTAGGTTTGGGGGCTCTTGCATTTTTTAAGATCCCGTCTCCTTCTGTTGAAGTAAGGAAGCAGTTAGACCTTCCTATTGAAGGGTAACGTGAAAGACAAAAAAAATGGCCTTGAGAACAAGGCCATTTCGGATTTTTAGAATCTCTAAAGAGAAGCTTTAGCCAACGATTTTAATGTTCGCAGCAGAAGACTTTCCTTTGTTGTTCTTGATTTCGTAACTGATTTTTTGTCCATCATCAAGCTTGTAAAGACCGGATTGTTCAAGTTCGCTGATGTGAATAAACACATCTTTTTCACCGCTGTCGGGTGCAACGAATCCATAACCTTTGCTGAGATTAAACCACTTAACTGTACCTGTTTCCATTTGATCGTTTCCTTCATCATTTATGGTGTTGTAAAAACCCTCCCCGATCTTAATTATCGGAGGAGAGGGGTTTGTAGAGGTCCTGTCTTACAGGTTGTTGATGTACTAAGAAACAAACAAAAGGATTTATTTAAATTCTATAGTCAGCCCCTTCTGAGAGACCAATAAACAAACATACTATAATCCATACGCGCCTTTTGAGGTAAAAGCAACACAATTCGGGGAGAAAAATTATGTTTTTTCAACGGTGTTGGGATACATCAGGTCTTTGACGCTGAACTTTTAAATGGCTCTTATGCAAAACGAGTGGGTAAGTGAAAAATCTACAAACATATATCCGACCTCACTTTTTAAAAATCCCCCTCACCGCCCGTCATCCAGAGCTGAACCATCGCCTACGAAATGTGTGAGAGAAATGTAGGCTTTTTTTGGTTTTAAAGTCCTTGAAAATACTGTATTTTAGCACCCCGACGCCGTCTCCCAGAGTCCTGCCGCAGGCAGGGCGTGGGACCCAGGAGGTTAGCCGAATGGCTAAAATGCCCCCTTTCAACCCTCTAAAATGGTGAGGGAGTCAAATCTTGAGTAGCCCTAACGGGCTATTTTTCTGGATCCCACGCCCACCTTCGGTGGGCTCTGGAAGACGGCACTGGTGGGGCTTTAGCGGTGTCTGAATGATCGATGGAGAGAAGGGTTTTTCTTTATCATAAATTTCATAGGCGTTGGTTCAGCTCTGGATGACGGGCAGCGGGGGTGTTTTTAAATGCTTACCCACTCGTTTTGCATAAGAACCTTTTAAATTCCTATACACAATATATTTTCAATATGATACCTATCAATCGTTTAAATTTTTGAGGAAAATTATGTCACAGTTTAAATCTAAGCCTAAATCTAAAAACATCGCTTGGTTTATGTGGGCGATTGCGTCTACGTTCTATGCGTATCAATATGTTTTAAGGGTGATGCCCAGCATTTTTATGGTGGATATCATGGAAAAATTCCATATTGATGCGGGGCTTTTTGGCCAATTTTCAGGAGTCTATTATCTTGGATATGCCCTGATGCATCTTCCCATTGGCATCCTACTGGATCGTTATGGCCCAAGGAAAATCATGACAGGGTGCATCATTTTCAGTATTATGGGGCTGCTTCCCGTCGTTTTTGCAGAATCCTGGATCTATCCCATCATTGGACGTGGCATGATTGGCATGGGGTCTTCTGCTGCTATTTTGGGGACATTCAAAATCATCCACATGGGGTTTGATAAAGGCCGGTTTACCAAAATGTTGAGTTTAGCTGTAACTATCGGTCTTTTGGGTGCTATTTATGGGGGAGGGCCAGTGAGTGGGCTGTACAGCCATTTAGGGTATGAAATGGTGATAGGAATTTTCGTTGCCCTAGGGCTTTTCTTGGCTTGCTTAACCTATTGGATCATCCCGGAGATTAAGGCTGAAAAAACGACCCCTGTTTTATCCTCTATCCGGGTAGTTTTGACCAATAAGAAAGTCTTATGGCTCTGTTTTTTTACAGGTCTTATGGTGGGGCCTCTTGAGGGATTTGCCGATGTTTGGGGATCTGCCTTTTTGAAAGAGGTCTACGGATTTGAAAAAAGTACGGCTAATTATCTGCCCTCTATTATCTTTATGGGCATGTGTTTCGGCGGGCCTTTTTTCAGCATGATGGCAGAAAAGACAGGGCATTACTTAGGTTTCATTATCGGGGCAGGGGCTCTTATGTTTTTAACCTTTGCGCTATTGGTTGCAGGCTTTTTAACGATTTCTAGCATGACCTTTAGTTTTATCGTGGTTGGGATTTGCTGTTCTTACCAAATTGTCGCCATTTATAAAGCGTCCACCTACGTACCAGAGAGCGTAGCGGGTCTTACCAATGCGTTGGTAAACATGATTAGCATGAGTTTTGGGTATGCTTTCCATACAGTGATTGGGTTTGTCATCAATATGTATGGGGGGACCAGTGTGCCAGAGGCCTTGGCCTATGGTATTGCCGTGATTCCTGTATCATTGGGTCTTGGAACCATTGGGTTTTTGGTGCTGTCTCGCCAAGATAGAAACTGGAGAAAAATTTAATTTGCTGCCACAAGTCGTATCTCAATGCGTTCCACTGATTTTCCAGGGCGCACTCTTTTTAACGTGACAAGTCCTACTTCACCTGTGGATTTGACGTGGGTGCCGCCACAGGGAACTTCGGCAAAGCCATCAATTTTCCAAAACCGTCTTTGGCTTGCAATATCAGAAAATCCCTTGTGGATCGGGGGTTTTTTCTAAAAGAACGTCATTCCCCTGCACCGCTTGCACACGTGTTGCAAGAATTTGTTGATAGGGATCAATCCAAAATGTTTTTTCCATAAGTGTCCTCAGGTTTTTTTCTTTTTACACGCTTTTTATGGAAACGCAATTGATGGCTTCTTGAATTCTTTTGATATTCATTTTTGAGACGCCAGTATTTTGAGCAAACTCTGTCCATTGATTAACGGCGGAATGGACCTGATGGACGATTTCAAGGGCTCTGGATGGACTTATTTCTCCAATAGCCGCAAGTCTTAAAAGATGGTCTATTTTTGGATTACGCCCTTCCCCCATCACCATGGTTGCAGGTTCTCCATTGAGACCAGAAGAAAATGTGAGGTCATACGCCGGTGATACGGTCCACGTACCATTCTTATCCATCAAATGTAGCATCATTTTCATGGATGATGCCACTGCTAAGGGGCAGTTTGAAAGGGGATAGTTCGAGTCCTGATTGAAGAAATTCTGTATCGTATTCAAAGAATATCTTTCGATCTTTAAGAAAAAGACGACCCATAGGACGTTTGTGGGGTTTTTCCCAAAGGGACACATGCAGAAGATTGTGACGGATAAAAGTCATGTTCTTCCTCGTTTGCGGATTTTATCTTGAGCCATCAATTGATCCAAAGAGAGGGCCTCTTCAGGCTTTGGCTTGGCAAACAAAGGGTCAAATCCGTCCAATGCCCTTAAACTAAGGGCAAGTTTTAGGAGCGATTCCAAAGAAATTTTCCCAGTACGTTCAAACTTTTTCAACACCCCATAACTGACGCCAGAACGGTCAGAAAGTGTCTGCTGACTTAGGTTCAAAAACAACCTTTTGGCTTTGACTTTGTGTGCCAAATCCATGGCTACTTCACGAGGTGTCATCATTAATATAGACATTATAGTATCTTTTATGTGACGTTTAAGGCAATAATTGATATTATTATATCCATTGAAAAAAATAAAGGAACATTTTTTATTAAAAATTTTCTCCGCGTCCTTGTAAATCCAGTTTTTGTCCCTATATGGCACTTTAGATTATCTAATGATTATAGGAAGTAGAATGAATACTTTAAACCGTGTGACCTTGATGGGAACTTTGGGTAAAGACAAAAAGATTGAAAAGGGGGAGTATGCTCAGTTGTCCCTTGCAACCTACGATTTTTGGGACGATACCCATGGGGACTTCACACAGAATGTGGATTGGCACACAGTCACAATTTTTAATGAAGAATTTCTTGAAACAATTGTTCCATCATTGAAAAAAGGAGACCTGGTTTTTGTTGAGGGCACATTAAAGACAAGCCAGTGGACGGATGCACTTGGAAATTCTCATCAAATTTCTGAAGTGGTTGTTGGACGTGGGATGGGGAGTGTTTTAAGACTTAAACCTTCTTTGGAAGTTTTGGATGATGAAGGCTAAAAGTGGGAACGGGTATTACCTCTATGGTTAGTGAGGATTTGCATCGATCTAGTTCTTGCTGAAAAAGTGGAACATTTTTTTGGAAAATGTTGGGTATGTTTTAGGTCTGCCCAAAGATTCCCACAATATGAACAATGTCATTAAGTGGCATGCAAAACCCTTTTACTTAACTGTTTCATCATCAATAATGATAATCTCGTTTTCCTTGGCGGTGCCAAGCATAGTACGCACGCGTTCATCCAGCATATCTTCGTCTAAAGACTCGGGACGCAGGAGGGTGACTTTATTCTTGAGGGCCTCATGCTCGATCTTCAAAATATCGAGTTCTTTTTTGGATTGTGCCAATTCTTGCTCCAGCTGTCGCCAGGCAATCCACCCATGTTTTCCTTGGAAAATATGGTAAATAAAATAAACCAAGAGGCCCACCCCAACGACGGGCAATATCAATTTTGATGTGAAATATCTAAAGCGCCTATTCATTCTTGGTAATAGGTTCTGGGGAACGCATTAATGCCTGGAAACGAAGATATATGGCCGAGTTCTTCTTCAATGCGCAACAGCTGATTGTATTTAGCCAATCTGTCTGTACGAGAAAGGGACCCTGTCTTGATTTGTCCTGCGTTTGTTGCAACGGCGATGTCGGCAATCAAGGTATCTTCTGTTTCCCCGGACCGATGGGAAATGATGGTGCTATACCCCATACGCTGGCTCGCCTCAATAGTCAGCATGGTTTCAGTTAAGGTTCCAATTTGGTTAGGCTTAATCAAGACAGCATTTGCAGCGCCTATTTCAGCACCCTTTTGAATACGTTCAATATTGGTGACAAAAAGGTCATCGCCTACAATTTGAACACTATTGCCCAAAACGTCTGTCATGTGAACAAACCCTTCCCAGTCGTCTTCCGACAAAGGATCCTCGATGGACAAAATTGGGTATTTTTCAACAAGGCTGCCATAAAATTGCACAAGCTCTGAGGCATCAAACACTTTATTCTCGCCTTGGAAAGCATATTTTTGATTTTTGTATAATTCATTGGCTGCGACATCCAGGGCGATCCCGATATCATTGCCCGGCTCATAGCCAGCCTGCTCAATGGCATGCATCAAAAGATCGAGGGTTTCTGTTGTGGATTTCAGGTTAGGGGCAAACCCGCCTTCATCTCCTACATTGGTATTAAGACCTTTTTCCGCCAAAATCTTTTTTAACGACATGAATACTTCACTGCCCATCTGAAGGGCGTGGGCAAAATTATCAGTTCCAACAGGAACAATCATGAACTCTTGAATATCAATAGTGTTATCAGCATGGGCGCCCCCATTGATGACATTCATCAAAGGGACAGGCAGGGTATGTGAAAAAGCCCCTTTGAGATATCGATACAGGGGATATCCCACATCATCAGCGGCGGCTTTGGCTGTGGCAAGACTGACGGCTAACAAGGCATTAGCCCCCAACCGTTTTTTATTTTCTGTACCGTCTAGTTCGCACAAGGTTTGGTCCAGATGCATTTGGTCGTGGGCATCAAACCCTTTGATGGTTTGGAAAATTTCATTATTGATACTGTCGACAACGGTTAAGACCCCTTTGCCATTGAATTGTTCAGTGTCTCCATCACGCTTTTCAATGGCTTCATGGCTTCCCGTTGAGGCGCCTGATGGAACAGAGGCCCGACCAAACGCACCCGATTCCAGTTCAACATCGACTTCAACGGTTGGATTGCCTCGGCTATCGAGAATTTGGCGTGCAAAGATATTGGTGATTTGTGACATGAGGTGCTCCGATGCTTACAGTTTAACAGGATTGGCCTTGGCAAATGCATCCAAGGTTTTGAGTTGTTCAATGATGGCTGGCATATCGCTGAGATAAATCATATTGGGGCCATCACTGGGGGCATGGTCTGGGTCTTCATGGGTTTCCATGAAAACAGCTGCCACACCAATGGCGACCGCAGCACGGGCCAAAATGGGGGCGAATTCACGTTGACCACCGGTTGAGGCACCTTGTCCCCCTGGTTCTTGGACCGCGTGGGTGGCATCAAAAACAACAGGATGACCCGTTTGGGCCATGATCGGGAGTGATCGCATATCAACCACAAGACGGTTATATCCGAAGGTGACGCCCCGTTCACACAAAAGCACATTTTTATTGCCAGATTCAACGATCTTTGACACTACATTTTTCATATCCCAGGGGGCTAGGAATTGGCCTTTCTTGACATTGATAGGCAATCCTGTTTTGGCAGCGGCTACCAAAAGATCCGTTTGTCTGCAAAGAAACGCTGGGATTTGGATCATATCCACAAAAGGGGCGACGATGGCACATTGGTCTTCTGTATGGATATCTGTCATGACAGGACATCCAACAAGGGTTCGAATTTCGTGAAAAATGGGCAGAGATTCTTCAAGACCCATGCCGCGTCTGCCTTTAAGACTAGTACGGTTTGCCTTATCAAAAGACGTTTTATAGATCAACGGTACACCTTGTTTTGCACACATTTCTTTTAGTGCATGGGCTGTCTCAAGGGCATGAGAACGGCTTTCCATCTGGCATGGACCCGCAATCAGTACAAAAGGGAGATTGTTGCCAACGCTAAAATCTCTAAAAGGGATATGATAATTTTGCATAATGTGACCTCATATTAAACGGGAATGTTTCAAGGATGCCTCAACAAACGACACAAAAAGAGGATGAGGGTTGAGCGGCTGGGACTTGTATTCTGGGTGGAATTGGACGGCAATAAACCAAGGATGATACGCGAGTTCAATGATTTCTGGAAGTTTTCCATCAGGAGACATCCCAGAAAAAACAACTCCTGCTTGCTCCAAGTCATTTTTGTAGGTTGTATTGATCTCATAACGGTGCCGGTGGCGTTCTGAGATCTCTGTACCGTTATAAATGGACGCTACTTTGGACCCTGGAAGAAGGGTGCATGGATAGGCACCAAGGCGCATGCTTCCGCCCATATCAGTGTTTTTTGTTCGGTGCTCGAGGGTTCCATCCTTATTCCATTCTGTCATTAATCCAACCACAGGGTGTCTGCAGGGGCCAAATTCTGATGATGACGCATCTTTAAGGCCTAAACAATGACGGGCAATATCGATAATGGACATTTGTAATCCAAGACAAATACCAAAATAAGGTATTTCCCGCTCCCGTGCAAATTGTGACGCTAGGATTTTCCCTTCAATTCCGCGTTCCCCAAATCCCCCTGGGACCAAAATACCATGGGTCCCCTCAAGTAAAGTTTCCAGACTATGGGGTGTAATCTCTTCTGCATTAATCCATTTGAGATTGACCTGGGTATGGTTGACAACACCTGCATGGATAAAGGCTTCATTCAACGACTTGTAGGCATCCAAAAAGCCTGCATATTTTCCAATGACAGCAATGGTGACATCAAAGGTGGGGTTTTGCAATTTACCCGTAAATCCTTTCCATGCGTGTAGGTCAGGATCTTTCGAGGATAATCCAAAATGTTTACAGATTTTGTCATCCAAGGCTTCTGCATGAAAATTTAGGGGAACTTCATAGATTGATGCAACGTCAGGGGCGATAATGACAGCATCGGGCGCAATGTTACAAAAAAGAGAAATCTTTCTTTTTTCTTCATCCCCAATGTCTTCTGAAGTTCGGCACAATAAAATATCGGGCTGTATTCCGTGACTCAAAAGATCTTTGACAGAGCGTTGTGTGGGTTTTGTTTTCAGCTCTCCCGCTGTTGCAATATAGGGAAGATAAGTCAGGTGAATATAAAGTGTCCTATCGCGTCCAAGGTCATTTCTGAGTTGGCGAATGGCTTCCACAAACGGGAGGATTTCAATGTCAGCCCCAACGGTTCCCCCAATCTCACAAATCACAAAGTCTACATCCTCGCTTTCAGCCAGGATAAATTTCTTCACCTCATCGGTGATATGGGGAACAACTTGTACGGTGGTACCAAGATAATCGCCACGGCGTTCCCTCTCAATGACATTAAGGTAAATACGGCCAGACGTAATGGTATCAGAACGCGATGCATGGATGCCTGTGAAACGCTCATAGTGTCCAAGGTCCAAATCAGCCTCAATCCCATCTTCCGTCACGTAGACTTCACCGTGTTGATAAGGACTCATGGTGCCTGGATCACAGTTCAGGTAAGGGTCAAGCTTTCGAATTTTAAGGGAAAATCCCCGTTGTTGAAGAAGGGAGCCAAGAGAAGCCGCTGCGATACCTTTGCCAAGGGAAGACAAAACCCCTCCGGTCACAAAAATATAACGGGTCATATGTGGGCTCCTTTCTTGATGGGTTAAAGAAGCACGCGTGATTTACTGAGGTGCTTCTTCCTTGGATGATGCAATCTCTGACGGTGCCTTTTCGAGGATGGACGGGGCCTCTGTTTTGCGTCCAGCAAGGATGGCAAGAAGAAGGCAAATACCCATAAACAAAGCAGCCAAAACGGCGGTTGTTCTAGTTAAAAGATTGGTTGCCCCACGGGCTGACATCATCCCGCCCATAGCACTGCCACCGGTCAAACCACTGGCACCACCTTCACTTTTTTGAATGAGGATAACCCCAATTAAAGACAAGGTTACGAACAACAAAATCACAATTAAAACAAGCTGCATAGATTCAGTCCTTTAGAAATTTCCATTTTCTGGAATCTATCCCGATTCCGCTGGTGTTGCAAGTATTTTTGTGGAGAACTAAGCGGGTAGGGCATCCCCCAATACCGCCCCATGACGTTTAATCAAGGCCAGCTCATCTTTTATTTTTTTCTCTGCATGCCAAAGATCCCATGTTTGCTGCATTGTCAGCCAAAAAGAAGCGGTATTACCGCAAAACTTGGCGAGTTTCAAAGCCATTTCCGGTGTGATAGAAGATGTGCCGCCAAGAATTTTATGAAAACTTTGACGTGATATATGAAGCTGGGCAGCTGCTTGTGTAATAGAAAGCTTCAAGGCTTTGAGAATATCTTCTCTAATAATCTCACCGGGGTGCGTCGGCTTTCGATTAAGAGAGGAGGGGGTGAAATATTCTTTCATAACGGTGTCTCCTTTAGTGGTATTGCTCAAGATCGAGAAAATATATATCCTGGTCTATCCAGTTAAAAAACCCATAATAATCAAACTAGTATGAAATTCCAATAATTATCTGGAGTAATAAGTTGTCCTTTAATACCCAGTTCTTTTCCCGCTTCTTCTAGGGCACGTGTTTCTCTTTCGCGTGTTTGGGGATCATCTGCATCAAATCCCTTTGTAAAGAGACACCTTTTAACAAGCCTATCCCTATCCACAGGGATACCTTACAAAAAAAAGCCCGGATTATTGATCCAGGCTTTCTCTTTACAAAACAATACGTCATTAAGTTAAGAAGCGATCTCTGCCTCTGTTTGCGTTACAACTTCTACAGCGGCTTCCAAATCGGCTGCTTCTTTCGCTTTCTTCGCCTTTGAAGCCTTCTGCTTTTCAGCATCTTTCTTCTCGGTTAAGGTTTTTTCCAAAAGCTCTTTAGCCTCTTCCTCAGAAGGTGCAATGCTGAGGGTAATGGTTGCCAAAACCTCAGGGTGAAGTCTCAACTTAATGGTATAGACACCCGTTGATTTGATAGGGGCTTCCAATACAACATGATGACGCGTGATGTGATCAAGTTTCTGACTCACAACGTCTGCAATATCCCGTGCACTGACAGATCCGTAAAGATGCCCAGCATCACTTGCTTGGCGGGCCAAGAGGAACACGTGGCCATCGATCATCTTTTTCGTACCTTCGGCCTTGACGGCAAGATCCTTGCTTTGTAGTTCAAGGACAGCACGCTTCTTTTCAAATTCTGCAATCGCTTCAGCAGTTGCACGAAGGGCCTTCTTTTGTGGCAAAAGAAAGTTTCTAGCATACCCTGGTCTAACAGTGACAACGTCACCCATCTTTCCAAGGCGTTCAATTCTTTCAAGTAAAATGAGTTGCATCAGGGGGTCTCCTTATTGCGCTACGTAGGGCATGAGGGCCAGAAAACGGGCTCTCTTGATGGCAATTGACAAACGACGTTGAGCTTTCATAGATACGAAAGTAATACGCCGAGGCATAATACGACCACGCTCTGTCACAAAACGAGAGAGAGTCCGTACATCCTTATAGTCAATTTTGATGGCCTTCGATCCTGTGAAAGGACACGTCCGACGGGGACGATTGAATACCTTCAGCTGTTGGCTGTTTGGATCCCTTGAAGGGGCTGTTGTTTTATTCTGACGCATGACTGTCCTCATTTCCTAGTTCAGTTTCTGATGAATTATAACGTTCGCGACGTTCTTTGCCTTGAAATCCTCGACTTGATCCTTCTCGGTCTGTGCCGTCACGGTCTTGCTGACGCATCATAATGGTTGGAAGCTGTTCCAGTTCATCCACCTTAATGGACAGATAACGAATTACGTCTTCGTTAAAGCGCATTTGGCGTTCCATTTCTTGAATGGCAGCAGCAGGTGCCTCTACGTTCAACAGGGTATAATGACCCCGCTTATTTTTCTTGATGGGGTAGGCAAGATTTTTGAGTCCCCAGTATTCCTTACTGACAACTTTACCACCGTTTTCAGACAAAACTTTTTCGTAAGTTTCTGCTAAAGCCTCTGCTTGAGTCTGAAGCAAGTCTTGGCGCGCGACAAACACGCATTCATAGTATGACATTTTAACTCCTTCCGGTTCATTCAACCAATGCTCCAAATGGCACTGGTAAGAAGTCTACTTGATGGGGCACAATATACGTCTTTCCCTGTGGTTTTCAAGGGAAATATGCGTGTCGTGTCAAAAAAAGTTGAATTTTGTGTTCACGAAGGTTGACGTGGCCCCCTTACGCGCGCTAGTGTATGGGTCGGAATGGGCACTTAGCTCAGTTGGTAGAGCATCTGACTTTTAATCAGAGGGTCATAGGTTCGAATCCTATAGTGCCCACCATTCCAGTCAAGAGTTTCAAGAATATAGTGTGTTTTCAGAAAAAGTCTCGGGGCCACCCTGGTGCTACCTTTTGAAGATATTTCTGCGTTGGTGAATTTTTTATTTTTTGGTCAACAGTTGCATTGTGGATTCAGATTACCTCTTTGAAAACATCCTTGCCATCAATCCTTTTTCTGCCCAAAGACCCAGTCTGCCGGCCGTATAGTTTAGGGCAACAGCGGCCACTCTTGTGGGGGTGAGACTAAGTCCTGTATTAACAAAAAATGCTGCAGCATTGCCACCAATCCGTGCTTTGGATTCTGTTACCCCTAAGTATTGAAGCCCCGTGGTTGTCAAGTAAGAGGCCCCTGTAGACATCCAAGACCCTGTGGCAAAGACAAGGGCGGCGTTGGTTGCCATTTTTATACGATAAGAATTTTGTTCACTCACAAAACCAGAAAGGTGAAGCGTATCGCCGATGGCTTCTGGCAATGCTGCAAAGACAGCACCCGTGAGGGCAGAAGTGCCTAATGTTGAAAGTGTGTCAAATTCAGCAGATGGCACAGGTTCAGTATAGGGGACTAAAGATTTCTCTTCTCCAATCATCGTTGTGTTGGAAGGACTGTCAAGAAGACCGCCAAAAGGAACATCTGCTAAAGATCGTTGTTGATAACTAACAGCAGGTACCGCTTGGCTGGCACTGGAAACAGGTTGGAGCCCTCCCCCAAAACACTGACTTTGCTGACAGGCATTGATCAAACTTGAAAACCTGGCTTTTTGAAGAAAAGAAGAATCGTTGGTCCAGGGAACGTTCGTCATTCCCTGAATATTAAGGTTTTCAAAATCAAAGTGGGGGAGAGTGGAAAGACCTGAGAGAATAGAGACGGGTCCCTCGGGACCCGTGGAACCGATGTAATTATACCTTATTTGACCATGAACATTATTACAATCTCCTAAATTAAGGGTTTGAAGAGAGAAAAGAAACCTTAAAGCGTTTCCAAGAGCGATGGTTCCTGCTGAATCCTCAGATCCTATGAAATTTCCTGAAAGATCAAGAGATACAAGATGTTTTATCTTTGCAATTCCCTGAGCAAGTGCCACCGTTCCATTAGAATCCGCAGAGCCTATGTAATTTCCTAAAAGGTTAAGAGATATTAGCTGCGTCAAGTGTGAAATCCCTCTTCCAAAGGCAACTATCCCTATAGAATCCGCAGAGCCTATGTAATTCTCAGAGAGATCAAGATGCTGCAACTGTCTCAAATTTTCAATTCCTTCACCAAACGCCACCATCCCGGTGGAATCCGTGTAACCTATCGCATTCCAAGAAAGGTCAAGGGATACAAGTTGTGTTAAGTTTTCAATTCCTTTTCCAAGCGCAACCATCCCTATGGAATCCGTAGAACCTATGGCATTATTTGAAAAATCAAGATGCTGCAACTGTCTCAAGCCTGCAATTCCTTCTCCAAGTGCTACCGTTCCATTAGAATCCGTGGAGTCTATGTAATTTCCTGAAAGATCAAGATACTGCAGCTGCCTCAAGCCTGTAATTCCTTCTCCAAGAGCTACCGTCCCATCGGAATCCATAGAACCTATATCATTCTCAGAGAGATCAAGATACTTCAGCTGTCTCAAGCCTGCAATTCCTTCTCCAAGAGCTATCATCCCATTAGAATCCGTATAACCTATCTCATTATTTGAAAGGTTAAGGGACACGAGCTGTGTCAAAGTTGAAATTCCATGAGCTATCGCAATTGTTCCATTTGAATCTGTATAACCTATGGCATTATTTGAAAGATCAAGAGACGTGATCCCTATTCTATTTTGAATACACTCAAACAAAGCCGTAATTATTTCTACATTTGGAGAAAGAATATTCTTTTCGTAAGACCATCCCAATAGTCCAGAAAAATTTAGCTGGTGGACAAAAAGAGGAATGGTTCTGCAAAAAAATTCCATATCGGCTGGTGAATGAATAGCGAGAGGAAGAGGTGGTGCCATCGTCTGGCCAAGAGCTCTATTGATTTCTAAAATCTCCGTGCTGTTCACAGGATTGAATGAAAAAATGAATCTCTCTAAAGAGGATAAGTGCTCGACTCCCTTTGTAAGAGAGGCTATTCCATTTTGTCCATAGGCATCTATTGTTCCTATGTAATTATTTGAAAGATCAAGGGAGATAAGTTGGGTTAAGTTTGAAATTCCTTCTCCAATGGCCACCGTCCCCATGGAATCATAGCCTATAAAGTTTGCTGAAAGATCAAGAAATTTTAGTTGTTTCAGTTTTGAAACTCCTTGAGCAACGGCCACCGTCCCGTTTGAATCTCGATAGCCTATCTCATTTAATGAAAGATCAAGAGAGATGAGTTGGGTTAAGTTTGAAATTCCTTCCCCAAGGGCGATTATCCCATTGGAATCTATGTAACCTATCGCATTCCATGAAAGATCGAGAAACGTGAGATATCTTAAGTGGGAAATCCCCTGTGCAAGGACAATAGTTCCATTAGAGGTTGTACTTCCTATGTCATTACCTGAAAGGTCAAGATGTGTAAGGTATCTTAGATTTGAAATCCCTTCTGCAACCGAGATTGTTCCACTGGAATCCTTCCATCCTATAGCATTATTGGAAAGATTAAGAAACGTGAGTTGTGTCAGCGTTGAAATCCCTTCCCCAAGCACCACTGTTCCAGTGGAGTCTGTGCGGTCTATATTATTGCTTGAAAGGTCAAGATGCGTAAGTTGAATTAGGCTTGAAATACCTTTTCCAAGGGCTGTTGTGCCCAGGGAAGACTGTGCTCCTATCTGATTGTTTGAAAGATCGAGAAACTTCAATTTGGTTAAAAGAGGAAGCCCATCCCCAAGCGCCACCGTCGCACTAGGACCCGTGCTTTCTATCTCATTCATTGAAAGATCAAGAGTCACAACCTCTTTGAGAAGAGGGAGAAGATCTTGAAAGTCACGAGGTGTTCTTAAAACATTTCCAGAAAGATTCAAAGAGGGAATGGCGATACTATGATTCAAAAGAGATTGAACAATCTCGAACACACTATCTCCAGAAAGACCTTTATTGGAAAGATCAAGATCAATGGTACAATTAGGGAAATAATATTGATCTAAATTACCAACGAAAGTAGATGTTGGTTGTCCTGGTATAATGTTAAAGATCTTCACCGCTGCTTCAAAACATTCTTGGGTTAAGTCATTGGCCCAGGGTTCAACGCCAGCTATACTGACGCCTGGTTGTTCTGGACACTTTTCTGCTTTGAGGAATGCTTCTGTAATGGTTTGGAGAAGCTTTGCTTGTCCATAGAGTTTGCCCCCTTTAAAAAGACTTGCTGCTAGAAATTCTGTTTTGGACGTGGGCGCTCCTAAGGACCAGAGAAGGTATTTAGCATACATGGCATTAAGACTTGCTTGGAATAATCCTTTGCCTTCTCTGTGTTTATTAAACTCTGCCATATCCTGAATGAGGGAGAAGGCTTTCTTCTTGATTTGTTTTCTTTTTTCTAATTGGG